>JASSUC010000053.1:0-4227 GCA_031963245.1 Mycoavidus cysteinexigens | reverse complement strand
CTGCCTCTGCTTGAGCAGTTGGCCGACGTTCGCCCCGGGTTATTGAGAAGATACATGTGTTGTTCTACAAAACACAAAAAAACCGGGTGCATATTACAAGGATTCATAGAGTTTTTGGGAGGCTTTGTAGAACAAAAGTTGCTTTTTGAGCACAGGGGTAGCAGAATCAATCTTGCTAGTAAGATCGTGTAGCTTGCGCCGGATTTCGAATCCGGAGAAAAAATAGAAAAAATTTAATATAAACAACAGGATAGCCGATTTTCTGCTTCGGAGTAATAGCCAAATTAAGGGTTTTTAAGCCTTATTAAGGCGAATTAAGCATGAGCTTTCTGAAGCAAATTTTGAAGTAGAATTGCGCGAATAAATATTCGATAGAAGAGCGTCGAGGCCAAGGTAGTCAGGACGTGGGTCAAAAGTCACAGCAAGAATGATTGAGAGTTTGTAACCTGAAACGATTGTTTAGAACCGAATAAACCGAATAACAAAAAGGAGAGTTGATGATGTTGGGTAATCCTGTTTCTCAAGCGATGCAAGGCAGTCAAGCACAAAAGCGTGCGCAAAATTATTTAGATCGTGCCAGCGAGCAAAAGAAGGCGCGGAATTCTGATGAAACCTTAGCGTTATCAGACCCTGCAAAAGTTGTTTCGACAAATGTCGAGAATACGGCGATGGCCCCCACGGTGTCGCTGTTTGCAAGTGATGCGTCGAATGTGTTCCAAACGGCTGCACTTTCTTCAATGGCGCAGGGAAAGCCCGTCGCTTTGTCTCTCCAAGAAAAAAATGGGCTGATAGATCATCTGTTTGAAATGGCACTATCGACGCTGGGCGCTTTAGAACAGTCCAATAAACCGAGCCTGTTTTTAGTGTACGCACACAATAATCGTGCTTATGGGCAGGCAGGAGCGGAGACATCGAAATATTTGATTGAGAAGCTATCTCAAATTCGGGTGAATCTGTATTCTGATCAGACCCCGATGGGGCAACCGTATTCAAATTTTGTGGCCGATCGGCAGAAAGATGGCAAACTGGAAGATATTTTAACCAGTCAATTGTGCTTATTGCCGGATCAGTTGAGAGAAGATGTCAAGCCGGTGGATAAAGTGGCGGTGTGTTGTTCTGAGGTATTAGGAAAATACCTGGAGTGGTCACACTATGAAGATTTTTATCAGGCACTTCAAAAAGCGTATCGCCAAGACCGTGAGAGGCGGGGCACGTCGGCCATTCGTGAAGTGGTCAGAAAATACTCACAAGAGGAAAAATATAAAGCAGGGTTTCACCATGTGTTAACGGAAATCGCCTTTTTACAAATCCGAGCGCAACACTTGGAGGATCACGGGATTATTCCGATTTCGTTAACGCTCAATAGCTATGAACCTTGCCTGGGGCATTTTATTCCCACAACCGCAGTTCGAATGAAAGCGCTTGTACACTCTGAGCCAGTCCAAGCGGGACAAAAACTGTATCCGAATCAAGGTTTGCACATTGCATTGTTTAAGCTAATCGAGCGGCTGCTCGTGGGGGACGATAAGGTTCAGGTATTTCTGGACAAATTCTGGCATGGATACAGCAATTGTATTCAGCGGTTGAATGAAGCGCCTTGCAAATTGGGTCCGCTTGAGTTCGCTCGGCAGATAAATGATATTTTCGGCAGCATCTCGTTGGAGCTGCACAGAAAGATTGTATCGACCGCGCAGCAGTTTTGTGAACCCACCTGGCAGCAAGGATTTATGCAGCGCCTGATAGAGGTTATGAGCCAGGAAGAACAAAAAAAAGCGCTCCAGACAGTATCGCAGCCTCTTGCTAGACTGGGTGAAAATATCGAGCAATTCAAGCAAGCCTATGAAAAGAGTTTAGAAGGCACGGGCGAACGAGATGTACTGTCGATGTATGTGCCGGTACAGGGAATCAAGAAAGGCCCAGAGGGCGAAGAGACCGTCGATCTTGAGGCGGAATTAGAGCGATTCTTTGCCTCAGAAGCGACCGTATTTTTATTGCAAGGTGTAGCAGGGACCGGGAAATCGACGTTTAATCGACATTTGGCCCTTAAAAAGCTAGAGGGGTATCAACATTTGTCCGAAACGCAAAACGATCCACCGTTAGTATTTTTTGTCGAGCTTAGAAGCATTGACAATCCGAATAAACTGGTAATCGAACAATTTTTGCAAAGTAAAGGATTTGCGCTTGAACAGATTGAAGCCTTACGAACGCATTCACACCAGCGCTGTATTTTTATATTTGATGGATATGATGAGATCAAAGAGAGAAATCGTGATTTTCATTATTTTAATGAATTATGGCGATGGGAAAGAGCGAAATTTGTTATCACGAGTCGCCCCGAGTATCTGGATGCGAATTATCAAACGTATTTTTGTCCTAAAAGGGCTCGAGATGGATTGAAAGAGGCCTGGATGGCGCCGTTTTCTGTAGAGCAGAGGTCTCACTATATTCAAAATTATGTGAAGAAAACGAATTCGCTGTGGACGGTAGAGCAATATGAACAAGCATTAAATCAGTTGAGTACTTTAGGCAAGGAGCTGGAGCGTCCGATCGTGTTGCGGATGCTGTTACAGATACTGCCTGAGTTGGGGGGAAAGGATCAAGTCGAGAAGGGGTTAACGCTAGGAGCGATTTATGAACACTACTTTCAGAACTGGTGGGGCAACTGGCAGACCCGTTTGGGAAGTATTCAGCTAACAAAAGAGGAGAAAAAAGCGAATCAAGAGCTTTCTGAATGCGACGGCGGGTTTATACAGGAAGGTTTTACTTATATAGAAAGTTGCGCCGTGGAGCTGACTAAAGCGGGGCTGACATCTGCTCGGGATCACCCCAATTTTAAAAAACGAAACCGGGAAGTGCACGAAGTTTTTTTTATGGGGGGGGGCGAAGGCACGGCTACTGCGTTTTAACGCGCCCTTCCAAATGAAGCAGAGGCAACACTATGAGTTTTCGCATAAGTCAATGCAGGAGTATTTAGTAGCGCGAGCTATTTGTGCGCCTGATTTTGAAGCGATAGAACCCCATATAGAAGATGTTCTAAATCAGCTGCCGCTCATTAAAGAGCCGGTGATTTTAGATTTTTTAGCTGAACGGGCTAAAGGGCAACCGCAGTTTAAGGCGTACCTTCATGCATGGATAGAGGCCTCTAAAGACCCAAATGCTCCTGTAACGGTAGGGGCGGCGAATGCGATCACGGTGTTGGTGAGAGCTAGAGTGCAGTTTAATGGGGCGGATTTGAAGGGAATCCGAATACCTGGCGCGGATTTAAGTTTTGGGATGTTTGATTCAGCGCAGCTGCAAGGAGCGGATTTGACCGGGGCCAAATTTCGTACAAGCTGGCTGCGTTGGGCGAATTTAAGTGGAGCGCAGATGTCGGGGGTGCAGTTTGGTGAATGGGCGTATCTGGAAGCGGAGAGTGGGGTGAACTCGTGTGCCTATTCTCCGGATGGGCAAAGGTGTGCGATGGGTCTTAGAAACAACGAGATTCGCGTGTATGACACGTCAAGCTGGACAAAAATCCACACCTTGACGGGCCATACCGCCTCTGTTTTGAGCGTGGTGTATTCGCCGAGCGGAGAGCAGCTCGCATCGGGAGGCTTGGACAAGACGGTACGTCTGTGGGACGTGAAAAGCGGGGTACCCGGCCCGATCTTGACGGGCCATACCGACTCTGTTTATAGCGTGGTGTATTCGCCGAGCGGAGAGCAGATCGCATCGGGCAGTTGGGATAGAACGGTACGACTGTGGGAGGTGAAAAGCGGCGCGCCCGGCCCGACCTTGAAGGGCCATACCGCCTCTGTTAGTAGCGTGGTGTATTCGCCGAGCGGAGAGCAGATCGCATCGGGGAGTGGTGACCATACGGTACGACTGTGGGACGTGAAAAGCGGCGCGCCGGGCCCGACCTTGCAGGGCCATACCAACTGGGTTAGTAGCGTGGTGTATTCGCCGAGCGGAGAGCAGATCGCATCGGGCAGTTGGGATAGAACGGTACGACTGTGGGACGTGAAAAGCGGCGCGCTGGGCCCGACCTTGAAGGGCCATACCGACTTTGTTAGTAGCGTGGTGTATTCGCCGAACGGAGAGCAGATCGCATCGGGCAGTTCTGACAAGACGGTACGACTGTGGGAGGTGAAAAGCGGAGCGCCGGGTCCGACCTTGAAGGGCCATACCGGCTCTGTTAGTAGCGTGGTGTATTCGCCGAGCGGAGAGCAGCTCGCATCGGGCAGTTCT
>JASSUC010000052.1:0-4251 GCA_031963245.1 Mycoavidus cysteinexigens | reverse complement strand
TAGTGCTGTAAAAATAAAGTGAATGGAAGGTTTATAGATCGGCGGCTTCAGTCGCCGTTGTTACATTCGCCGCTGGCATAAGGTTAATCCGTACACGTCCAATCGCCTCTGCCGCCGTCCTGGTTTCCCACAGTGCACCAGGCACCGTGATCTCACCGCCTGTTGACAGTGCGCCAGTGGCGTCAGTCGTAACCGGGTCACCTGGGCTCACGGCTTCTTTTGCAATTGCCCAGAGTCGTCCCATTTCCATCACTGGAACAGTCGCTTGTGGAGCGTAGCTGACGTTGCCGGCTTTATCAGACTGCATCGTGGCGTGGCGCACGGTCAGGCCAATGATGCGGCAGCCAGAAGAAGGGAGCATCGCTGTATCCTCGTCAGCGCCTGCTGCTACGGCCACACCAAAATCAATTTCGGTGGCGCCAGCATTACGGCGGTTGACAATGCTATTGGGGCCTGTATCGGCTTCGAGTCCGGGGATACCGCGGTCAAGCTGCGTATCGCCATACTCGGATAATTGAATAGACATAAAGAACTCCTGATTGAATAAAATGAGTTAAGCGGTGTAGGTCGTTTGTAGCTGCTGAATGTATTGAGCGCGTGCGGCCTGTGGACCAGTGAAGGCGCTATCGGCGATGGTTTGAGAGACCGCGGTATTGAGCGCATCAAGGACTGGATCACTCCGCTTGGGCTGTTGCTGGGCTGGCGCCATAGCGCTTAACACCTTAAAAGCCCGCTGAATCATTGCCTCGTCGGCGCTATCGAGTGTTTGTCCCGCTAAGAGAGCGTCTACAACGGGTTTGTGCTTCGGATAAAGCTGCTTGACCACTTCGTGCCGAATCGCAGGAGGATTTTTATCGGTGGTGTTGATACCAGGCATCAATTGCTTGGCGTCTGTCACTGTTTCGGCCCAATCGGTGACCCAGGCATCGCGCACTGCAGGCGCTGCATCCTGTAGGGCTTGGTTTTCGGCTTCAAGCTTCTTAATGGTTTGAGTCAGCGCATCCATTTGATTTTGCACGTTGGTGCAGTCATGGCATGTTGTACTGACTGTCTGAACAGTGGCTGTTGTGTCGGTGCTTTGAGTCGTTGTTTTATTAGAATCAGAGGTCATCATTTCTCCATTAGGGTTGGAATCTTCAATGCGGCAGGTAGGTCCGCAACGGGGCGAGCGCACAAGCGCAATGTGGTTTACGCGAATATTTCTTTGAATGCCGTCATAGGACTGTCCATCGGGTGTGACGCCAGGGGTCATCTCTTTTTGGGATTGATAGCCTGCGGAGAGGCCTACTTTGCCGCTTTCAATGAGGGCAATGGTGCTTTTGTCCTGTACGATCAAGTCTCCGATGACGTATCCATCCTGCTGTCGGATATTGCGCACAGAGCCCAACGCTAGATGCCGCCAGTTATCCGCCGTGACAAAAGAAGAAGACGGATGGTCATTGGTCAGCGGCGCATTCTCAAAAGAGGCTAAGGATTCAGGCGCAAAGACTTCTTCGGGCGGGCGATAGATGCTGAGAATGCGCATGGGGTCACCAGACGTGTCAGAGAACTCCGACGCCCTATAAGGCTGAATGCCACTCCGTGCAAGCTTGGCAGTGGCAATTAAAAAACCCTCTGGCGTATAACTGCGCTCAGAGGGCATGCAATCTAAAATTTCTGTCATTACTGAGTTAAATCAATTACAGGGAGCGCTACACAGCGGCAGGCGATATCGTGGCCAGGGTGACCGGTCTCGGTCGGTGGGGAGTCCCATCTAAATTTGTGTCCATCGTGTTCTGTGTGGCTGTTTCGTACTCTCTCATCGCCACTGGTTTGCCACTCGTATTCGATGATGCCTAAGGCGGTTTGCCTGGCTTGAGCAATCGCCGAATGGGTTTTAGCGGTTTGGTCTCTGGCAATGAGCCGGGCGCGCTTTTCGGTTGCTCCGGTTAATTTCTGAATGTCTGCGGCTAGCTCTTTATAGCGCTGTCCTTGAGTGACGCTGGTCAAAATAGACGTGTGTAATTGCTCAAAGTAGCGCTGTGGAATCGACTGGATCAGATTGACGTTGGTTGCCATCGCTAATTGCAAGGGCGCTCTTATATTCTGAGCACTCAGCAGAGGACCAATATCGATGCCAAAGGCGTAGTGAATGCTATTCGCCAATGCTGTTCGGTTATGCTTATCGACGTCCTCAACCATCCGTTGTGCCCATCCTCGAGCTCGGACAAGCATGACTTGAATTGCTTTTGCCGCCCGCTCTATGGCTGCTTGAACGGCTTCAATAAACGCGTCAGACAGATCATCTTGAGTGAATCCATCAGACGTATCGTCATGTTGAGCGTTTTGAAGCACTGGCAGGATGTCTTCTGCTACAAAGCGCTGCATCTGCTTGACTAAGCTCAGTAGCTGATTGCGGTAGGCAACCTCAGCTCGTCGGCTGGGTCGTGCTAGTCGCAGTACGCGAGCACGTTTAGGCTTGTGGTGAGTCGTGTTCTTGAGGTGCGCTCTCAGTAGAGAGGGCAGCGTCATTTCCATCGGATTTATCCAGTTCCTGTGCCAAGGCTTGTGCTTCGTCTAAATCTTCATCGGTAATGGCGTAGGTGTCATTGGCTTTGAGTCGTTTTAAACTATGCGCTTCGTGAATAACTCCTTGCATCAGATAGATTTGATCGGTCTCAGCGCGGATTTTTTCAGCGGTGGCTTGTTCTGCTTCGCTCAATTGCCAGAGTGGCTTAAATTCAATCACCAAATCTTTGAGCGTATGACCAAGCTCGGACATGGCCATCACGTCGTAAATCTTTTCGACTTGAGGACGTAGAATGGTTTCTTGTTTGGCTTTGAGCGCATCGTAGTAATTTCGAATGTCGCTCTCGCCAGTGGCACTCATCCCAGTTGGTGATTGGCCCAATAGCCGTGTCGCCGGAATGTCGGCAGCGCCTGAGATACGTTGTAAGAACATCGTAGCGACTTCACCGACTCCGCCAAAATTAATCGTTTTTTGCTGATAGTCATCGGCGCTATCGAGCAGCACCATCCGGTTAAAAGATTTGGCGAGATTGACAATCTCAAAGCGCTTTTGGACTTGGCGGGTACCTTCATCGCTATTCAGCTTGGTCGTGAGCCCTTCGATTTTTAAGATATCGACGCACATTTCAAAGAACATGCTGGCCGTGCCACTGGCGACCGTATCGCCGCGTTGTAGCTCATCGTAGATGGGCTGTAAAACACTGTCGTGCCAAAAGCTTTCTTTATTTAGGATGTCCCACGGCACCAATGCGCCATCGGAGAAAATGAGGCGGCTTGCATGAATGATTTGCTGGGTGCGAGGGATTCGATACTGCTCAGGCCGCCAGTAGTCGGGACGGTTTAAGTCGACAGGAAGTGATTGCTTATCTACCGTGAGTTGGTGGCGATCCAGTGCGATAAAGCCTTGCAATGCGCCAGGTCGGATGCGTTTAACCTCTAACGGCGTCGCGGGGTCTTCACCAGCTAAGCTGATATACAGCGCCGAGCCGCCAAAGAGCCTCCCCCATTTCAAATTAGTCGTGAGTAGCGTAACCAGCTTAAAACGCTTTTCGGCGACTTCTAGCTTGTCCTTACTGCTTTCATCTTTGGTCTCGAGCGTTAGCCATTCACGAGTCATATCCTCAGCTGGCGCATCCACGATTTTGCGGGCGAGCCAGTTTGAGCGGTACATGGTGGTGAGCTCTTCTCGTCCAACGACCTTGCGCCACGCGTATTGGTTATAAGCCATCTTGTCGCGGCCATCCATTAAGCCAGCAATCAAATTGGTTAGGCTATCTTGAGTGGTGTCCGTTGATTGGACAGCCAAGGCTGGTGTAGCTTGCGCCCCTTTGTTTTTATGCTTTTTTGACAAAATTTAACTTAAACAGTAAATTGGAGTAGAATAAGAACTGGGTGCTTAGTGTTTCGACTTCATGTTGTTTCCCTTCTCAATCTCTTCGGAATGCCGAGTGCCCACTCTCCTTTATTTGAATACAGAAAGGGCATATGCACTTTGACAAATGCCAAAGAGTGTTTTAGCATATGCCTAAACATATGCTAAGGAGGTTATCATGGTTGCTACTTATCCAGGACGCCACGTTAAACTATTCAGGAATGGAAAAAATCAAGCTGTGCGCATCCCGATTGAATTTGAGTTAGACGGGTCTAATGCAATCATGCGCCGTGAAAATAATCGGTTGACTATTGAGCTTGCGCCGCCTCGCTCTTTATCTGCTCTTTTGGCAAGCTGGACTCCGCTCCAAG
>JASSUC010000051.1:0-4275 GCA_031963245.1 Mycoavidus cysteinexigens | reverse complement strand
GCGACGACGCAGAAGCCTCGTTATCCCAGATGAAAAAAGCCGTGAAAAAGGCGCACGCTCCTGAAACTCTAGCAGATCAAACCCTGCGAGATAAGATCGCCA
Organism: Mycoavidus cysteinexigens; assembly: GCA_031963245.1. Lineage (GTDB taxonomy): Bacteria > Pseudomonadota > Gammaproteobacteria > Burkholderiales > Burkholderiaceae > Mycoavidus > Mycoavidus cysteinexigens_A. Next base: position 4,173 of record JASSUC010000051.1, on the reverse strand, counting down.
CCGTATATTTCGAGCATGGCAAGGTGTTGGACCAGTTAGGGCAACCCGATAAAGCGCAGGCGAGCTATAAAAAAGCGCAAAAGTGGGGCTATGAGGAGACTAAGTCGGCCACTACTATGCCGTCACTGTTTACGAGCAGTGCGCCGGCTATGATTCAGGCGGCCACCTCTATCCCAATGTCTGCTCAGGCAAAAAGCGATCTGGTGGATTATCTATTTGAAAAAGCACTATTGACGCTGAGTTCCTTAAAGATTTCCAATAATCCTAGCCTTTTCCTGGTGTATGCCCACGACAATCCTGCTCACGGAAAGGCGGACGCCGAGACATCTAAATATTTAATTGATAAATTATTTCAAATCCAAGGATTCAAGTTGCATTCGGATCAAGCGCCGATGGGACGTCCGTACTCAAGCTCGCCGGAAGAACTAAAAAAGGATGGCAAACTAGGCGATATCGTCACCAATCAACTCTGTTTATTGCCGACTCAGTTAATCAAAGAGGTGACACCAGTCGATAAGGTCGTGGTGTGTTCTTCTGAGGTATTAGCAAGCTACCTAGAATGGAAGGACTATAAAAAGTTTCATCAGGAACTTCAAGAAGCCTATGCCAAAGATCTAGCAGCCTATCGCAACGATGGTGAACAAAAGGACGCTTTGGCAATCCGTCAGGTGGTCAATAAATTTTCTCAAGAGCCAGAATATAAGGCAGGGTTTCATCATGTGTTGACGGAAATCGCTTTTTTGCAGATCCGGGAAAAACATATGACAGGTGAACACGGCATTATCCCAGTATCGTTAACGCCAAATAGTTATGAAAAGTGCCTGGCGCATTTTATTCCAGCGACCACGGTTCGGATGGAGGACATACCCAGATTGGAGGGCCAAGCCCAAGCAGGACGAGAAGTGCATCAGAATCAAAGTCGGCATGGAGTGCTGTTTAAGCTGATCGAGCGGCTGTTGGTCGGCAGCAATGAGGCGAAAACGTTTTTGGACAAGTTTTGGAATGGGCACGGTGAATGTATTTCCCTTTTAAATCAGAATTCAATGCTTGGCGGACTTGAGTTTGCCCAGTTATTAGATGGCATCTTCGATGGCATACAAAGAGCGCAGTACAGCCAGCTTGCCTCTATCTTGAATCAACAAGACCAGGAACTATGGGTACTCAAGGCAGATCCCATAGACGCGCTTAAAGGGCAGTATTTGGCTGCCTTAACGCAAAATGAGGCGTTTCAAGAGACCCTAAAGCTCTATGTTGAGCCGCGCTGCCGAGCGAGTATTAATGAGGAAAGCCAAACCTTTGAACTCTTACCCCAAGTTCAAGCCTTTCTAAAAGATAAAAAAGTGATCTTGTTGACGGGAGATTCTGGAGCGGGTAAAACGACCTTCAACCGCCGCCTAGAAAAGCACTTATGGGAGCACAAAAAGGCAGACGATGCGATTCCGCTGTTTGTATCTCTGCCAAGTATTGAGAAGCCTGAGCACGATCTCATCGCCAAAGCGTTAAAGAAAAGAGGCCTGTCAGAATTACAGATTCAGAAATTAAAGAAAGAACAGTTTGTCTTTATTTTGGACGGCTATGATGAGATACGTCAGACGCAGAATCTATATGTGAGCAACGCCATCAACCAATCCGACGGCTGGCAGGGTCAGATGGTGATCAGTTGTCGCAGCGAATATCTGGGCCAGGACTATCAAAGCCGTTTTCAACCGAATCCGATTGAGAAGGACAAAGACACAGCGTTTCAAGAAGTCGTGGTTCTGCCGTTTTCAGAAGAAGAGAGCGATCACTATCTCAAAAAATATGTGGCGCACCATTCAAATGGCTGGACGGCGCAAGCCTACCGAGAAGCGTTCTCCAAACAATCTAATTTAAAAGACTTGATTAGCAACCCATTTTTGCTGCGGGTGGTGCTAGATGCGTTGCCGCACGTCGAAAAAAAGGGGAACGCGGTATCTGCTATCCAGTTACGTCTGGACCTTTATGATCAGTTCGTCAGAAGCTGGTTCGAGCGCAACCAGCAGCGCTTAAGCACACAAGAGTTAACGGGAACCAAAAGAGAAATTTTTAGAGAGTTGTCCGATGATGACTTTGCTAAGCACGGTATCGCATTTGCGCAAGAGCTAGCGGTGCATCTGTATACAGAGAATGCAGGTAAGCCGGTTGTTGAATACTCATTGCGCAAAGACAAGGGGAGTTGGAAGGATGCTTTTTTCGGTCGAGAAGAAGAAAATCAATTGCTGCGGGAAGCGTGGCCGCTGATCCGAAGTGGCACTGAATACCGTTTTATCCATAAATCACTGCTGGAATATTTTGTGGCACGGTCGCTGTTTGAGTCGTTCGATGGGTGTATGAATTTAAGCACTCGCCAGCGTCGTGGTAGCGCTGCTTCAGTTTATAGTTTTGAAGCGCAAGCTGTTTTGCCTGCCAAAACGCAGCAAGATTTATCGTTAAGCCCAAAGCATTGGATTGGCGATCTAGGCGTTGTGCGCTTGTTGACTGAACGCGTTTGGCAAGAACCCGCATTTAAGGAAAAGCTGTTAGCGATCATCGAGCGCTCCAAAGCCGATAAAACCGTACGCCAAACGGCGGCCAATGCAATGACGATTTTGGTCAGAGCCCGGGTTCAGTTTAACGGAGTGGATTTAAAGGGAATCCAGATACCGGGTGCCGATTTAAGTTTTGGCGTATTCGATTCAGCGCAGTTACAAGGGGCGGATTTAAGAAAAGTCCATCTTCGCCGTATATGGCTGCGCAATGCGAATTTAAGCGGAGCGCAGATGTCCGGAGTACAGTTTGGCGAATGGCCGTATCTCAAAGAAAAGAGCAGGGTGATTTCGTGTGCGTATTCCCCGGATGGGAAAGCCTGTGCCATAGGACTTCAAAACGGTACGATCCGTGTGTATGCGACGTCGAATTGGAAAAAAATGCACACCTTAAAAGGACATACCTCCATTGTTTATAGCGTGGTGTATTCGCCGAGCGGAACGCAGATCGCCTCGGGGAGTCATGACGATACGGTGCGGCTGTGGGACGCGGAAAGCGGAGCCCTTGGCCACACCTTAGAAGGACATACCCGGCCTGTTTATAGCGTGGTGTATTCGCCGAGCGGAACGCAGATCGCCTCGGGTAGTTGGGATAATACGGTGCGGCTGTGGGACGCGGAAAGCGGAGCCCTTGGCCACACCTTAGAAGGACATGCCGCCTCTGTTAGGAGCGTGGTGTATTCGCCGAGCGGAACGCAGATCGCCTCGGGCAGTGAGGACACTACGGTGTGCCTGTGGGACGCGGAAAGCGGAGTCCTTGTGCACACCTTAGAAGGACATACCGACTTTGTTAGGAGCGTGGTGTATTCGCCGAGCGGAACGCAGATTGCCTCGGGTAGTCATGACCATACGGTGCGGCTGTGGGACGCGAAAAGCGGAGCCCTTGACCACACCTTAGAAGGACACACCGACCCTGTTACTAGCGTGGCGTATTCGCCGAGCGGAACGCAGATCGCATCGGGCAGTTGGGACAATACGGTGCGGCTGTGGGACGCGCACAGCGGAGCCCTTGGCCACACCTTAGAAGGACACACCGATCCTGTTACTAGCGTGGTGTATTCGCCGAGCGGAACGCAGATCGCCTCGGGCAGCGGTGACGGCACGGTGCGGCTGTGGGGCGCGCACCGTGGAGCCCTTGGCCACACCTTAGAAAGACGCCCTGTTACTAACGTGGTGTATTCGGCGAGCAGAACGCAGATCGCCTCCAGTCAGGACACTACGGTGCAGCTGTGGGAGGCGCACAACGGAGCCCTTGAGCGCATCTTAAAAGGACATACTGCCGACCATACAGTGCGGCTGTGGGACGCGCACAGCGGAGCCCTTGAGCACACCTTAGAAGGACATACCGAGGAGGTTAGGAGCGTGGTGTATTCGCCGAGCGGAACGCAGATCGCCTCGGGCAGTTATGACAAGACGGTGCGGCTGTGGGAGGCGCACAACGGAGCCCTTGGCCACACCTTAGAAGGACATACCTCCGGTGTTAATAGCGTGGTGTATTCGCCGAGCGGAACGCAGATCGCCTCGGGCAGTCATGACGATACGGTGCGGCTGTGGGACGCGGAAAGCGGAGTCCTTGGCCACACCTTAGAAGGACATACCTCCGCTGTTAATAGCGTGGTGTATTCGCCGA
>JASSUC010000029.1:0-32923 GCA_031963245.1 Mycoavidus cysteinexigens | reverse complement strand
CGACCAAACGGCGCAGCGTTGTGCGATGGGTGCCCCGGATTATTGAGAAGATACCCATAACCCACCCAAAAATTGGACAATTTACGTGCTAAGGACCGGACAATTCATTCGCTCCCACAAGCATGGCTGAAAGCACTTGCGCATCCTTTATGGTTGATTTATATTTCATCCAATTGATTTAATTTAAGGGTTGAACTCTGATTACCATTGCATTGGTAGTTACTCAGAATCTTGCTATTCAGAGCGCTGATTTTGCTAATGGGCAATAACCAAGGATTCTCAGTATTGCATATCGTAGTCAATTAGGCTGTATTTGAAGCTAATTATGCTTCAACTTATATCTCAAACTCTTTTTGGTGAATATCGTCGCCGTGTTTTAGGCTTGCTTTTGCTGCACCCGGACCAGTCTTATCATGTTCGGGAAATTGCGCGTCTTACGGGGACGGTGGCGGGTACGCTTCACAAAGAGCTGAGAAAACTGGCAAGCGCAGGTATTTTGCTGCGTCAGCAGCGTGGCAATCAACTTGTCTATAGCGCTAATCAGGCGAGCCCTATCTATGCCGAGCTAGCCGCTATTATGCGTAAGACCTCAGGGTTAGCGCACGTGATTGCACAAGCGCTGGTGCCAGTAGCGGCACAAATCGCCATTGCTTTTGTGTTTGGTTCTGTTGCAAGGGCGCAAGAGAACGAAAATAGTGATGTGGATGTAATGATAATTGGCGCCCTTGGTTTTGCAGAAGCTGTTCGGTTGCTCTATCCGGTGCAGGCCACTATAGGGCGGGAGATCAGTCCAAAGGTATTTACCGTAAAAGAGTGGAGAACCAAAATGGAAGCAGGTGACTCATTCGTACAAGATGTCTTAAATAAACCCCAAATTTTTCTGATTGGTGATGACAGTGACTTTGCAAAATTTAGTCGGGACGAATGTTTGATCTTACATTCCGCTACCCCCGCTTTCAATGAGCGGAATTTCAAGTTAAAAGGAGAAGACAAATGATTATTGTATATGCCACGATGGCAGTTATGCTATCTCTTGCGGTTTCTGCTGCGCTGTACGCTAAAAAGCAAGACGAACAGCAACCTCCTAAAAACCAATCCTAACATCAAGAACTCTGTACAAAGTCACGCCTATGCTGAACGTGTACGACTGCTTTGTACAGCCTTAGGCATTCCACGAGTTCATCGTCTGTTGATAAATCTTTGCCGCTTCAACATGGCCCTAAATTTTCCACATAAAATCGATCTGAGCTTCAATGTTCAGATATTTTTTTGGCGGTTCTATAGATAAGAATCTGCTAAACCTTAAACCTGCGCCCCAGCATTCGGATCATTTAGATCATATTTAGGCTTAGCCGGTTTAATCAGATCTTCGCGTTTCACGCCAAGCCACATGGCAATTGCGGCGGCGACAAAGACCGATGAGTAAATCCCGAACAAAATCCCGATCGTGAGCGCTAATGAGAAAAAGTGCAGCGTAGGCCCACCAAATAACAGCATCGCTAATACCATCATCTGGGTGCTGCCATGCGTAATAATCGTGCGCGAGATGGTGCTGGTGATGGCGTGGTTAATCACCTCAATGACGGTGAGTTTACGCGTTTTACGAAAGGTTTCACGGATCCGGTCAAAGACTACGACAGATTCATTCACCGAATAGCCTAGCACAGCAAGCACCGCGGCTAGGACTGAGAGCGAAAACTCCCACTGGAAAAAGGCAAAGAAGCCAAGAATAATAATCACATCATGCAAATTGGCAACAACGCCTGCGATTGCGTATTTCCACTCGAAGCGAAATGAGAGATACACAATAATGCCGAGGACCACGCAGAGTAAGGCGAGTAGCCCATGGGCTGCAAGCTCTTTGCCGACTTGCGGGCCAACAAACTCAACCCGTTGTAGGCGAGCTTGCGGCGTGTGCGCACTGAGCGCATTGATGACGTACTCGCTTTGCTGCGCAGATGACATCCCGGCTTTCAGTGGCAGGCGGATCAAGACGTCGCGTGAGGTGCCAAAAGTTTGCACTTGCGCATCGTGATAGCCGAGCTTGCCAAGCGTGGCGCGCACTGGCTCGAGCTGAACCTGCTGAGGATAATTGACTTCAAGCACCGTCCCGCCGGTAAATTCAACCGACAAATGCAGTCCGCGACTGAGTAAAAAAAACACCGCAGCGATGAACGTCAGCAATGAGATTGCGTTGAAGATCAACGCACGCTGCATAAATGGGATGTCTTTGTGGATGCGAAAAAATTCCATCTTGCTCTCCGAATCAGCGTGACGTAGTGTGGTTAGCCGACGATGGGTTGGCCTTTTTGCCGTCACTCAGATTGTCGGTAGACGGGAAGAGGGCGGCGGGCGTTGCCGGACGCCATATCTGGCCAATTGACAGTGACTTCAGCTTGCGCCGGCCACCGTACCAGAGGTTGACTAAACCGCGGGCAAAGAATACGGCCGAGAACATTGACGTCAAAATACCGATGCAATGCACCACGGCAAAGCCTCGTACTGGCCCGGAGCCAAAGGCTAGCAAGGCAAGACCCGCAATCAAGGTGGTCACGTTTGAATCGAGAATGGTCGACCAGGCATGCTGAAAGCCAGAAGAAATGGCCGTTTGCGGTGATGCGCCATGACGCAGTTCTTCACGGATACGCTCGTTGATTAATACGTTCGCATCGATGGCCATGCCAAGGGTGAGGGCAATCGCGGCAATGCCTGGCAGCGTCAGCGTGGCTTGCAGCATCGATAGCACGGCGATTAAGAGCAGCAGGTTAAGCGATAGGGCCAGCACTGAAACCAAGCCGAACAGCATGTAATACGCCAACATAAAGAGGGCGATAGCGGCAAAGCCATAGAGTACGGAATCAAAACCTTTCTTGATATTATCCGCGCCTAAACTAGGGCCGATGGTGCGTTCTTCAATGATTTCCATCGGTGCGGCCAGTGAGCCTGCGCGCAACAGCAAGGCGAGATCATTGGCTGCCGCAGTGGAGGCGGAGCCGGTGATCTGAAAATTTTCGCCAAGCTCGGATTGAATCGTAGCGACGGTCAGGACTTCGCCTTTGCCTTTTTCAAATAGCACAATCGCCATTGGCTTGCCGATGTTGTCGCGCGAAACGCTGCGCAACACGCGGCCGCCGGCTGCATCTAGGCGAATTTTAACCGCAGCGTGCTGGTGCTCATCGAAGCCTGCCGCCGCATCGGTGATGCGATCGCCAGTAAAGATAATCTGTTTTTTGAGGAGCACAGGAGCGCTGTTGCCCTCGGTGAAGAGTTCAGCGCCCGCCGGCACCGGATCACGTGGATTGGGGAAGCGCGGCGCATTGGCATCGACTAAGCGAGCTTCGAGGGTTGCCGTGCGACCTATGATGTCTTTAGCTTTAGCCGTGTCTTGTACGCCCGGGAGCTCGACAATGATGCGATCCACCCCTTGTTGTTGGATCACGGGTTCAGCCACACCGAGTTCATTGACACGATTATGCAGTGTTGCGATATTCTGCTTCAGAGCGTTTTCTTGAACGGTACGCAGGGCGCTCGGAGAAAAAACGCCAATCACCTGATAGCCGTCTGCCGCTGTTTGCACGTTCCATTGTAATTCTCTGAACTTGTCTGCGAGCAAGGTGCGCGTAGCTTCGGCAGGCGCCGCTGTGGCAAAATTGATGCGGATGGTGTGCTCAACGCGGCTGATGCCGCCACTACGAATCGTGCGCTCACGCAGCAGGGTACGGATATCGCTTGCGCTGGTATCGAGTTTTTTAGCGAGTGCGCCGGCCATGTCAACTTGTAACAAGAAATGCACGCCGCCACGCAAATCTAGACCCAGATACATGGGTAGCGCATGTAGCGCTGTCAGCCATTTAGGCGAAGCGCTTTGCAAATTTAGAGCAACAATATAAGCTGGATTAGAAGGATCGTGATTGAGGGCTTTAGCAAGTAGATCCTTGGCGCGCAGCTGAGTATCTGTATCCGCTAACCGGATGCGTACGCTAGCGTTATTGGCGCTGTTATCGAACGTCGTGTTAATCGCTGTAATTTGATTTAAAACGAGCGCGTCTTCTACTTTTTTTAAGACGTCATGATCGATCTTGACGGTTGCCCTGCCGCTTGAGATCTGCACTGCAGGCGTTTCACCAAAGAAATTAGGCAATGTATATAGCAGGCCGATGGCGAGTGCCATCAACATCACGATATATTTCCACAGAGGGTAGCGGTTCATTGAGGGGCGTGGTGAGAATAGGGAAAAACACAATACACAGCCATCTGCTTAGCGCTGCATTTGATTGCAAGACTGTCACAAAACACCTGCATAGGCAGGTGGAGTTTGTGGCAGCCTTTTGAAGCGAATGCTTTTATAGCGACTTGATCGTACCTTTAGGCAAGGTCGCCGTCACGGCATTTTTTTGTACTGTAATTTCAACACCGTTAGCAATCTCAAGGTCAACATAAGCGTCGTTGACTTTGGAAACTTTGCCGAGAATACCGCCATTGGTGACGACTTCATCGCCTTTTGCCATGGCTGCTAGCAAATTACGATGCTCTTTCTGCCGCTTCATTTGCGGGCGGATCATGATGAAATACAAGACAGCAAACATCGCGATGAGAGGCAAAAAGTTCATCAGACTAGATTCGATGCCGGTAGCGCCGGCGCTTGCGCCTTGAGCGAAAGCATGGGTAATAAACATGCTAAATCTCCAATAAATGGGTGGTCAAAATGGTTGGGCATTCTACCATCGAGTGTGCATTTTATATACATTTGTATATAAAATGCACCGATGTTGTATGCGCGTATCACTTCACCTCTAGTTTTAAGCAAGCATTGTTGTGACAGCCATGCTGTGCTTATGATTAGATGGCAAAAATCTTAAGCAAACGCTTTATAACACGCCACGCGCGCGTTCTGCGTGAAATTTTTGCACAAACGCGCTAAATGTGCGTGTGCCAATGGCGGTGCGCATTTCATGCATTAACTCAAGGTAATAATGCAAATTATGGAGCGTGTTGAGCCGGGCGCCCAGGATTTCGCCAACGCGATGTAAATGATGTAAATAGGCGCGCGAAAAATGGCGACAGGTATAGCAGGCGCAGCTTTCGTCGAGCGGACGTGGATCGTGGCGATGCGCGGCATTCTTGATTTTTAGGTCGCCAAAGCGAGTGAAGAGCCAGCCATTACGCGCGTTGCGAGTTGGCATTACACAATCGAACATATCAATTCCTGCGGCGACGCCAGCGACTAAATCTTCCGGTGTCCCCACGCCCATCAAATAATGCGGTTTATTGGCGGGCAAGCGCGGGCCGACATGATTCAGGATGCGCTTCATTTCCTCTTTGGGCTCACCTACGGAGAGCCCACCAATCGCATAGCCATCAAAGTCCAGTTCAGTTAATCCTGCAAGTGATTCGTCGCGCAAAGCTTCATGCATGCCGCCTTGGACAATCCCAAATAATGCATTGGGGTTGTTGAGTTGCTTAAATTCGTTGATTGAACGGCGCGCCCAACGCAACGACAAGCGCATTGAGTCGGCGGCTTCCGCTTGAGTCGTGAGCACGCCGGCAGTCGCATATGGCGTACATTCATCGAATTGCATCGCGATGTCTGAATTCAGTTTGTGTTGCACTTGCATCGATACTTCAGGCGATAAAAAAAGGCGATCGCCGTTAATCGGTGAGGCAAAGGCGACCCCCTCTTCGGTAATTTTGCGTAAGGCGCCTAGACTAAACACCTGAAAGCCGCCGGAGTCGGTAAGGATCGGTTTTTGCCAACCGATAAAGCGGTGCAAACCATCATGGGCGGCGATTGCCTCTAACCCTGGTCGTAGCCATAAATGAAACGTGTTGCCAAGAATAATTTGTGCTTCGATGTCGTCAAGCTCATGCGGTGAGAGGGACTTAACTGCTCCATAGGTGCCCACTGGCATAAAAATGGGTGTCTCAATCGTGCCGTGATTCAATTGTAGGCGGCCGCGGCGCGCATGGCCGTCGGTACTCAGTAAGTTAAAATTTAGCATGGTAGTCGAGTTAAAAACATGGCATCACCATAGCTGAAGAAACGATATTGTTGGCTGATGGCATGCTGGTAGGCCAGGCGCACGGTGTCAATGCCGGCAAAGGCACTCACTAGCATGAGTAAAGTCGATTTAGGTAAATGAAAATTCGTCACCAGTTGATCGACTAAGCGAAAGCGATAGCCCGGCGTGATAAAGATATTTGTTTCGCCACTGCCGGCGCGCAGCAGATGGGCGCCGGCTTCTTCCTGGTCGCTGGCATGAGCCGCGGCTTCAAGTGCGCGCAGTGAGGTGGTGCCCACGGCAATCACCCGCCGTCTGGCGGCGCGAGTGTGCGCAATGGCATCGACCAGCGACTGCGGTATGTGATACCACTCGCTATGCATGCGGTGTTGCGCAAGATTTTCCGTGCGTACAGGCTGAAACGTGCCAGCGCCAACGTGCAGCGTAAGGGTGGCGCGCTGTACGCCGCGCGCGTCAAGCTGGGCCAGCAGCGCCTCATCAAAATGCAAGCCGGCAGTGGGCGCCGCCACCGCGCCTGGATTGGTGGCATAAACGGTCTGGTAACGGGCTGCATCCGTTGCATCGGCATCATGCGTAATATAAGGTGGCAGCGGTAACCGCCCATAGCGCTCGATGAGGCTCAGACAGTCGGCAGGAAAGTGCAGTGTATAAAAAGGCGCATAAACATCCAGCTGCGATGGCGGCTTAGACTCATCAGCGTGAGCTTTAATTGGCTCGCCGATGGTCACGTCAAAGGCATCGGCCAGGCGTAGTGTGCTGCCTACCGCGGGGCGCTTACTGGCACGCACTTGCGCCAGAGCCGTATGCGTGCCAATAATACGCTCAATGAGCACTTCGACCTTACCGCCACTTGCCTTGTGCCCGAAAAAACGGGCTTTAAGTACTTTAGTGTCATTAAATACAAGCAGATCGCCTGCTGCAATACAAGCAGGTAATTCGGTAAAGTGTCGGTCAATACAGTGCGCTGGTGTGCGTGAATTATCGACTTCAAGCAAACGGCTGGCGCTACGATTAGCGAGGGCCGTTTGGGCAATTAATTCAGTTGGCAGTTTAAAATCGAAGTCAGAAAGTGTATACATGAAGGGGCCTAAGCCACATAAAGGCCAGGGTAGGATAGGGCATGAAGCCCAATATTGTACTTGTATCTGGTTAAAGTTCTACAGAAAAGGCGGCGATGCCGGCATCTAAAACTTTGTTAAACGAACCGCTGGCGGATGCGGCGCCTGCCGCAACGCCCGTGAGTCTCCCCAAGTTCTCTTCTGGACCTCAAGCGGAAAAGCTGATTAAGCTTGGGCTGAGGTGCGCGCTTGATTTGGTCTTGCATTTGCCGTTGCGCTATGACGACGAAACCACGCTCACGGCAATTCGCGATCTGCCTCCTGGTGCAAGCGCTCAGGTTGAAGGCGTGATCACGCACCATGAAATTACGTATCGAGGGCGCCGCCAATTGTGCCTTACGTTGACGGATGAAAATGGCGCTCCGCTGCTGCTGCGCTTTTTGAATTTTTACGGTTCGCAAGTCAAGCAGCTCGCTGTGGGCGTGCGACTGCGTGCCCGTGGTGAGGTGCGGGATGGTTTTTTGGGGATGGAAATGGTGCATCCAGCGTATCGGATCGTCACCCAAGATGAAGCATTACCGCAAGCGCTGACGCCTATCTATCCAACCTGCGCGGGTTTAAGTCAAGCCTATCTACGCCGAGCGATCAATCATGCGCTGGCTGAGACCCCGTTGCCAGAATTGTTTCCGGATGAGTTGCATGCCGAGATTATCGCGCCGCTGCAATTGCCACCGCTGGCGGCTGCGGTGCGCACGCTACACCATCCACCGGCTGAGGTTGATGCCACCGCCTTGCTTGAGCGTACGCATCCTGCTTGGATCCGCATCAAATTTGAAGAACTCTTAGCGCAACAATTGTCATTAAAGCGCGCTCACATGCAACGGCGCACGCGTTCAGCGCCGGCGTTAGTCGCGGGTCTTTTAGCGGCAGAGCAAACCTTGGTGGCGCGCTTATTATCTGCGCTGCCGTTTGCGCTAACCTGCGCTCAGCAGCGTGTGCAAAAAGAAATTAGCGCGGATTTAGCGCTGCCCCATCCAATGCAGCGGCTCTTGCAAGGCGATGTCGGCAGCGGCAAAACGGTGCTGGCAGCACTTGCGGCAGCGCAGGCCATCGACGCCGGCTATCAAGTTGCGCTGATGGTTCCCACAGAACTGCTGGCTGAGCAACATGTGCGCAAGCTACGGGGTTGGTTTGAGCCGCTTGGCATCCATCTCGTATGGTTGACCGCAAGCCTAAAAGCCAAAGAAAAACGCGCCGCATTGACGGCGGCCGCAACTGGCGAGGCGCAGTTGATTGTCGGCACGCACGCGATCATTCAAGATAAAGTTGAGTTTGCCCGGCTTGGACTGGTGATTATCGATGAGCAGCATCGTTTTGGTGTTGAGCAGCGGCTGGCATTGCGGAGCAAGGCGCAGCATGAGGTTGCTGGTTTAAACTGGCAGCCCCATCAATTAATGATGAGCGCCACACCGATCCCGCGTACGCTTGCCATGAGCTATTACGCAGATCTTGATGTGTCTACGCTAGATGAGCTTCCGCCTGGCCGCCAGCCGATTGTGACGAAGTTGGTTTCACAAGCGCGGCGCGAAGAAGTGATTGTGCGCGTACGGCAAGCAGCGCTGGCTGGCCGGCAGGTATATTGGGTTTGCCCATTGATCGAAGAAAGCGAAACCTTGCAATTGCAAACGGCAGAGGATACTTTTGCGATGTTATCTGCGGCGTTGCCTGAACTACAGATTGGCTTAGTCCATGGCCGGCTTAAGCCAGCAGACAAGGCTGAGGTGATGGCTGCCTTCAGCCGGAATGAAGTTCAGTTGTTAGTGGCCACCACGGTCATCGAAGTGGGCGTTGATATACCGAATGCATCACTGATGGTGATTGAGCATGCTGAGCGTTTTGGGCTGTCTCAGCTACACCAATTGCGCGGCCGCACCGGCCGGGGAAGTGCAGCTTCTGCCTGTGTTTTGTTATATGCTGGGCCATTGTCCTATACCGCGCGAGCGCGTTTAAATACATTGCGCGAAACGAATGATGGCTTTGAAATTGCGCGGCGTGATCTTGAAATCCGCGGTCCGGGTGAATTTCTGGGCGCGCGTCAATCTGGTACAGCGATGCTGCGTTTTGCCGATCTGCAGGAAGATCTCTGGCTGATTGAACCCGCTCAGCATGCCGCTGACTATTTGCTGCGTAAGCATCCAGAGATTGTGATGCAACATTTAAAGCGCTGGTTAGAGGGGCGAGAGAACTATTTAAAAGTATAAATCCCGTACCTAACTCATGCAGAAAGTGTTCCAGTTTTAGGCTACGCAAGTGAGTCCAGCTTAATTGTCTACTCAGCGCGTAGACAATCTTCTCTCCGATTCGTTGGTACTCCTCATTTAGGATAGCTCAAACACCCGGGAAGTGCTGGCTTTAAGAACTCTTGCTTATGGCGCCGTAGGAGCCCACATCAGGTTTGCACAGCAAGCCAAAACGCGCGATCAAAAAAATATCATTGAATTAAAAAGAGCTATTTCAGGGACAATAAATTAGCCATTCAGCCTAGTATTCATTATAGGGGTGTCGTGACAGAATATTTAGCATTCTCAACCTGTTGGCGATTGTCGGTAATGGCCCTCCTTCAAACTAATCCACCCGCCCATGCTGATGAAGCATGGAAACATGTTTTGAGCGTTTATTTCAAAAAATTTATGCTCTTCTTTTACCCTGATCTTGCCAAAAAAATCGATTGGACTGCGGGTTATGAGACGCTCGATCAAGAGCTGTTCAAAATTACCTCGGAGTCCATCGTCGGCACACGACGGGTTGATAAGCTGGTGAAGATCCGATCTTTAGATGGGCAAAATTGCCTGGTCTTACTGCACGTTGAGGTTCAAGGCACAAAAGACCCGCACTTTGAAAAACGGTTATTTCAATATTTCTATAGACTGCATGACCTGCACTGCCTACCTACCCTGACGTTAGCTATTTTGTCAGACAAAAACGCTCACTGGCGGCCGAGCAATTATTTAGAGGAGGTTTGGGGTTATCCCGTTTGCAACTTTCAATTTTTGACAAACAAATTGCTTGATTATCGCGGCCAGGAAGCACGGTTACTTGAAACAGTCAATCCATTTGGCACTATCGTAGCGGTTCATCTAGCTGGACTGGAAACCCGTTCTAGGCCAGAGGCGCGTTATGCTGTAAAGCTTGCTTTGACCCGCAAGCTTTACGACAAAGGTTTAGATCGAGAAGCGATTAGTAATTTATACATTTTTATCAATGGGGTCTTGACTTTACCAGAAAATTTAGAAATTCGTTATAATTCATTTATCAAGGAATTAGAGCAGGAGCGCAATATGCGATACGTAACTAGCATTGAACGTCAAGGCAGACAGGAAGGTCTGAAAGAAGGTATAGAACAAGGTCGCCGAGAAGAAGCGAGTACCATTGTTCAGAATTTGAGAGCGATGGGATCAGACCATGCTTTCATTGAAAAAGCCACTGGGCTGAGTGAGGAAGAAATCGCCACGATTCTTAAGCAAACGCATTAAGGTGACGGGGTAGCTGTGTGTTCAGATGCAAATCTACGTCTGTGTACACTGTTTTCATGCGCCAAAAAATAACCCGCGATCGTTGTCTTCACCACTCCCCCTTTCGGGAAATTCTTTTAAATGCAAAAATCCTTTATAATCTAGGGTTTTCCGTTTACGCCTCCGCGGAAAATGATAGGGAGAGCCTGCGCTAAAAATATAAGCAGGAAAAACAAGGGGCGGTTTATTTTGGACCAATCATGAAAACATTTTCTGCTAAACCTGCTGAGGTTACGCATAAATGGTATGTGGTTGACGTGAAGGATAAGATTCTCGGTCGTGTCGCCAGTGAAGTGGCGCGCCGTTTGCGCGGTAAGCACAAACCCGAGTTCACTCCGCACGTCGATACCGGCGATTTTATCGTTATCGTTAACGCTGGTCAGTTGAAAGTCACTGGCAATAAAGCTACTGACAAAAAGTATTTTCGTCACTCGGGTTACCCGGGTGGTATTTATGAAACAACTTTCAGCAAGATGCAAGAGCGTTTCCCGGGGCGCGCGCTAGAAAAGGCCGTTAAAGGGATGTTGCCTAAAGGCCCGCTAGGGTATGCAATGATCAAGAAACTTAAGATCTATGCAAACGATTCCCACCCGCATACGGCACAGCAGCCGCAAGCCCTAGAAATCTAAAGAGACCGTTATGATTGGAAACTGGAACTATGGCACCGGCCGCCGCAAAAGTGCGGTTGCGCGCGTCTTTATTAAGCAGGGTAGCGGCGCTATCATTGTGAATGACAAGCCAATTGCGGATTATTTCTCGCGTGAAACATCGCTGATGATTGTGCGCCAGCCACTTGAGCTGACCCAACATGGTAAAACGTTTGATGTTAAAGTCAACGTAAGCGGCGGTGGCGAAACCGGCCAAGCGGGTGCGGTGCGTCATGGCATTACTCGTGCGTTAATCGATTATGATCTGACGTTAAAGCCTGCTTTGTCGAAAGCCGGCTTTGTGACCCGAGATGCCCGCGAAGTTGAGCGTAAGAAGGTCGGCTTTCATAAAGCCCGCCGTCGTAAGCAATTCTCGAAGCGTTAATTTATTTGTTGGCACGCAAGTGCTGGTGGATATTGCTCGAAAAAAGCCGCTTATGCGGCTTTTTTCAAATAGTGGACTTTACCTATTCTTACAGAAGCCAGCTACACTAGCGTATTGTAATATCAGCAGCATTGCGGTCGACTTGAGCTGCCTCGCGGCTCTATAATGTCGGAACCCTGTTTTATTTGGAGAAAATGATGAGCGCGGCAATTGAAGTTTCTACAGCGGACATCCCTTCAGCGCCACTAATTTTTACCGATAGCGCGGCGAATAAGGTCAAGCAATTAATTGATGAAGAAGGCAATACAGCACTCAAGCTGCGCGTTTTTGTGCAAGGTGGTGGTTGTTCGGGCTTTCAATACGGTTTTACTTTTGACGAAGAAATCGGAGAAGACGATACCGTCATGGATAAAAACGGTGTTCAGCTACTGATTGATGCGATGAGCTATCAATATTTGGTAGGGGCTGAAATTGATTATAAAGATGATCTGAGTGGTGCGCAGTTTGTGATCAAAAATCCGAATGCATCGACCAGTTGCGGTTGTGGCTCTTCATTTTCTGTCTGATGCCTATCTAAGTGTTGTTTTAAATCTAAAAAAGTAATGTCTTCAACTTCTCAGGCCACACGGATGGCGAATGCGATCCGTGTGTTAGCTATAGATGCAGTGCAGCAAGCGAATTCTGGTCACCCTGGCATGCCAATGGGCATGGCTGAAATTGCCGTTGCGCTTTGGCATCGTCATTTGAAACATAATCCAACGAATCCCTATTGGCCTGACCGTGACCGCTTTGTGTTGTCAAATGGACATGGTTCAATGTTGCTGTATGCGCTGCTCCATTTGACCGGCTATGATAATCTGCCAATCGAAGAGTTAAAACGCTTTAGGCAATTGCATAGCAAGACCCCTGGGCACCCAGAAGTCGGTATTACGTCAGGGGTAGAGACCACCACTGGCCCACTTGGACAAGGGCTCGCCAACGCAGTTGGGATGGCGCTTGCTGAGGCGCTGCTGGCACAAGAATTCAATCATGACGAGATCAAAATCGTCGACCATTACACCTATGCTTTCGTTGGTGATGGTTGCCTGATGGAAGGCATTTCGCATGAAGCCTGTTCATTGGCTGGCACCTTAAAGCTCGCCAAATTGATCGTATTGTATGACGACAATGGGATCTCAATTGACGGGAACGTTGAACACTGGTTTGCGGATAATACGCCACAGCGCTTTGAAGCCTATGGCTGGCACGTTATTCGCCAAGTTGATGGACACGATGTCGAGGCGGTAGATACCGCCATTGCTGCCGCGAAAAAAGCCGGTAAGCCAACTTTGATTTGTTGCCGCACAGTGATCGGCAAGGGCGCTCCCACTAAAGCGGGTGGGCATGATGTCCACGGCGCTCCGTTAGGCGCAGTTGAGATCGCGGCCACCCGGATAGCGCTTGACTGGCCGTTTGAGCCTTTTGCCATACCTGCTGAAGTTTACGCCGCTTGGGGCGCGCGTGACCGTGGCGCTGCAGCAGAAGCTAACTGGCGCGAGCGCTTTGACGCTTATCGCGCGAAGTACCCGCAGCAAGCGCTTGAATTTATGCGCCGCATCAACGGCGAACTGCCGGCTAACTGGCCTGAGGCAACCCGCGCCTTCATCGCCGGTACGTATGCCAAAGCCGAAACCATCGCGACGCGCAAAGCGTCACAGCAGACCATTGACGGCCTGGCTGCGATCCTGCCCGAATTGCTCGGCGGCTCAGCAGACTTGACCGGGTCAAATCTGACCAACTGGAAAGCTGCAATACCCGTGCGTGCGACTGAACATGGCGTGCAATTCGGCCATCATATCAATTATGGCGTGCGTGAATTCGGCATGAGCGCAGTCTTGAATGGCATTGCCTTGCATGGCGGTTATCGGCCGTTTGGCGGCACTTTCTTGACCTTTTCCGACTACAGTCGCAATGCGCTTCGTGTCGCGGCCTTAATGAAGGCGCGTTCGATCTTCGTGTTTACGCATGACTCAATCGGTTTAGGTGAAGATGGCCCAACGCATCAGCCAGTCGAGCACCTCGCCAGCCTGCGCTTGATTCCGCAGTTGGATGTGTGGCGTGCAGCTGATACCGTTGAGACCGCAGTAGCATGGGTACATGCCATTGAGAGACAAGGACCCAGTTGTCTGGTATTTAGCCGTCAGAATTTACCCTTTATTGCGCGTAGCGATGCGCAGATTGAGAACATCGCTAAAGGTGGCTATGTGCTGCGTGATTGGAATGAAGAGATCGTTGCACACAAGTTGATTCTGCTGGCTACTGGTTCAGAAGTTGAGCTAGCGTTAGCGGCTATTGAGCCACTTGCGCGCGTCGGCATTGCGGCGCGTATCGTATCCATGCCTGCAACCACCGTATTTGACCGGCAAACGGCAGATTGGCGCGAATTTGTATTACCCAAAGGGGTGATGCGTATGGCGATTGAGGCGGGCGTAAGCGATTACTGGCGCAAATACGTTGGCCTGGAAGGTGACGTGATTGGCCTTGATACGTTTGGCGAGTCAGCGCCGGCGGCGACCCTCTTTGAGCATTTCGGTTTTACGGTAGAAAATATTGTCAAAAAGGCGCGCGCTTTGTTGAGCTAGCGGCACTGACACAATGGTTTGTGCGTATGCCAGCGCTTACTGAACAGATCGCTTGCGAGTCGGTTAATTCATAGAGTAGGCGATGGCGTACGCGCTCATTATTCACTTAGGTAATCAGGAGAGAAAAAATGACGGTTCGCGTCGCAATTAATGGCTATGGCCGGATTGGCCGCAATACGCTACGCGCATTTTATGAGGCAGGCAAAAAGCACGATCTCGAGATTGTGGCGATTAATGATCTAGGCGATGCCAAGACCAATGCTCATTTGACGCAATACGATACAACCCACCGTCAATTTCCGGGTACGGTAGAAGTCGATGGCGAAAACCTAATCGTCAATGGCGACCGGATTCGAGTGTTGGCTAATCGTAACCCAGCGGCTTTGCCATGGGGCGAGCTTGGGGTCGATGTGGTGCTTGAATGCACTGGGTTTTTTACCAGCAAAGAAAAGGCCAGCGCCCATTTGCAAGGGGGCGCGAAGAAAGTCATTATTTCAGCGCCTGGCGGCAAAGATATGGATGCCACGATTGTGTATGGCGTGAACCATCAGACGCTAAAAAAAGAGCATACTGTGATTTCAAATGCATCGTGCACGACCAATTGTCTGGCCCCTTTGGTTAAGCCATTACATGACAAGATTGGGGTGGTCAACGGTTTGATGACAACCATTCATTCTTATACCAATGACCAGGTACTGACCGATGTGTATCATGAAGACCTGCGGCGCGCGCGTTCGGCCACGCAGAGCATGATCCCAGCTAAAACCGGTGCTGCCGCAGCGGTTGGCTTAGTCCTACCTGAACTGAACGGCAAGCTTGATGGCTTTGCCATCCGTGTGCCGACGATCAATGTATCGATTGTGGATTTATCTTTTGTGGCAGCACGCGACACGACAGTGGATGAGGTCAACGCAATTCTAAAAGAAGCTGCTGATGGTCCACTCAAGGGCATCCTGGCCTACAACACATTGCCGCTAGTTTCGACAGATTTCAATCACCATCCCGCCTCATCAATTTTTGATGCAACCCTGACTAAAGTATCAGGCCGGCTGGTTAAAGTCTCGAGTTGGTATGACAATGAATGGGGCTTTTCAAATCGCATGCTAGATACAGCAGTGGCGTTTGCAAAGGCGAAGTAAAGCCGTTTAAAGCTCAAGTATCCTGAATAAGTTGGCCCATCACGGCCAACTAAACAGATGAAAATTTCTTGTGTGGGCAGTTTTCTTTACGGCATGAACCATATAAGGAAAGCGAATGCTCGTGCAGGACAAACCCCCGGCTTTTGGCAATCATCTGCTGGCGTCGCTCAATTTCAGGATCGTAAAATTCCTCGACTAAACCACAGTCGACACAAAGCAAATGATCATGATGCGTGCCTTCATTAAGTTCAAATACGGATTTACCTGATTCAAAGTTGCTGCGAATCAACAACCCGGCTTGTTCAAACTGCGTGAGCACGCGATAAACGGTGGCGAGACCGATATCAAGCTCCTCGTTAAGAAGCGCGCGATACACATCTTCAGCGCTCAAATGCCGGATCTCACTGTTTTGAAAGATCTCGAGGATCTTCAGGCGTGGTAAGGTCGCTTTGAGGCCGATGCTCTTTAGATCGGAATGATTGGTCATTATTGGATATCAGTCAGGAGTAGAGAGTACAATGCGTATCTTTAATAATAATAGATTTTTGAGCCAAGCAAGGTAATTTATGACCAGTGAAAGAAGCTTCTTTTTGCAGGATGCATAAAGGGATAAGTCTCTTATAGCCTTTAGCCGATCATCAGCTCAATCTCTCTATTTAGTCAAAGTTTTTAACATGAAATCGTTTCTTTTCACGTCCACTCGCCAACGCCGATTTGATTTGCCCCAGATCATGAGGTGGTCGCTGGCAATAGCGTGCACTACGCTGTTGACGGCTTGCTCGACCTATGACAGCACAACTCAACGTATCGTCCAGCGCATTACACCCTACCAGATTACGATTGTACAGGGCAATTTTATTTCCCGCGAGGCAATTGCCAAGCTACACGCCGGCATGGAGCGAGAGCAGGTGCGCGCAGTGTTGGGTACGCCACTTGTCACCGATATGTTCCACTCAGAGCAGTGGGATTATATTTTTTACTTTAAGCGTGGTACCAATACAGTGGTGCAACAACGCCATTTGGTGGTTTATTTTGAGCGTGATCGCTTGTTGCGCTGGGCTGGCGGAGAAGATTTACCCTCTGAATATGAGTTGCTGGCTGAGATCGATGGTGATCGACATGCAAATACGCGTAGCAAACAAGGCGCGGCTGCTGGCTCACTCCGTGCAGGCAGCTAATGAGCGCGCTTAAAATTGCCTTGACGGGCGCTTCTGGGCGCATGGGCCGCATGCTGATTGAGACAATCCTGGCTACGCCCAGTGTGCAGCTCGTGGGCGTGTATGAGCGTACTAATAATGCGTTGGTAGGGCAAGATGCTGGGGCTTTCTTAGGTCAATCTACAGGGGTGGCCGTCTCTAATGATCTCGACGCGGTATTAGCGCCGGCTGAATACTTGATTGACTTTACACGTCCAGAAGGGACCCTCGCCAATTTGAGCCTAGCCTGTCAGTACGGGGTAAAGTTGGTGATTGGCACGACCGGGTTTACGCCCGCTCAGCAGGCCGAACTGGCCGCGGCCGCGACTAGAGTGCCGCTTGTGTTAGCGCCGAATATGAGTGTTGGCGTAAATGTGACTTTTAAGCTGCTGGAGCTGGCTGCGCGTTCTTTCGCCAGCGGTTATGATATTGAAATTATTGAGGCGCATCACCGGCATAAAGTCGATGCGCCATCAGGCACTGCCCTGAAGATGGGCGAAATCGTGGCGCATGCATTGGGCCGTGACTTAGCGGAAGTGGCGGTGTATGGCCGCGAAGGGGTCACCGGAGCGCGGGACCCTGCGACGATTGGTTTTGCAACCGTGCGCGGCGGTGATATTGTGGGCGATCATACGGTACTGTTTGCGGGCCTCGGCGAGCGTATTGAAATTACTCATAAATCATCTAGCCGTCTGAGCTATGCGCAAGGTGCGCTACGGGCGGCGCATTTTTTGGCGGATAAGCCAAATGGCCTATTTGATATGCAAGATGTGCTTGGTTTGCGTTGATTAGAACGCAAGCAGTATAATTATCTACCGCGCAGCGGTTACGCTATTTCATAGAATTTCCCGGTTACTTTATTGAATCCCTTACCTGTTATGCAAGAAAAATATATTCCTACCGAAGTTGAAGCGGCGATGCAACGTCATTGGGCTCAACACAATGTATATCAGGCAAGCGAAGCGGCCCCTCGGGATAAGAAATTTTATTGCGTGTCGATGCTGCCTTACCCTTCTGGCAAGTTGCATATGGGGCATGTGCGCAACTATACAATCAATGATGTGATGGCCCGCTATCTACGGATGAAAGGCTTCAATGTATTAATGCCGATGGGCTGGGATGCATTCGGTATGCCCGCAGAAAATGCGGCGATGGCAAATGGCGTGGCGCCGGCGCAATGGACCTATGACAATATCGCCTACATGAAACAGCAAATGCAGGCGATGGGCTTGGCCATAGATTGGTCGCGCGAATTTGCAACCTGCGAGCCGGATTACTACAAATGGAATCAGTGGCTGTTTTTGAAGATGCTTGAGGCGGGCATCGTCTACAAAAAAACCGGTACCGTTAATTGGGATCCGGTTGATCAAACCGTCTTGGCGAATGAACAAGTTATCGATGGCCGCGGCTGGCGCTCAGGCGCGGTGGTTGAAAAACGTGAAATCCCAATGTACTACATGCGGATTACGCACTATGCGGGCGAGTTATTAGCCGCACTCGATGATCTGGGCTGGCCAGAGCGGGTTAAGCTGATGCAGCGGAATTGGCTAGGTAAAAGTAGCGGGGTGAATATCAGCTTTCCCTATCAACTCGATGGGGAACAAAAGCTGTTACGGGTTTTTACCACGCGCGCCGATACGCTGATGGGCGTGACCTTTTGTGCGATAGCTGCCGAACATCCGCTGGCGCTGCACTTAGCGCAAAACCGGCCAGAATTGCAGACTTTTATTGATACCTGCAAATTAGGCGGCAGTGCTGAAGCCGATCTGGCAACCCTTGAAAAGAAAGGTGTCGCCACAGGTTTTTTCGTGCAGCATCCACTGACCGGGCAAGACATCGAAGTATGGCTGGGTAATTACGTGTTAATGAGCTACGGCGAAGGCGCGGTGATGGGGGTGCCAGCGCATGATGAGCGTGATTTTGCGTTTGCGCTTAAATATGGTCTGCCGATTAAGCAAGTGATTGCGGTCAATGAGCAACCTTACTCTCATACCGACTGGGCCGATTGGTATACAGATAAAGACAATGGCGTCTGCGTAAATAGCGGAAAATACAATGGCTTGGGCTATGAGCAGGCGGTCAAGGCGATTGTTGCTGACTTAGCCGCACTCGGTCTTGGTGAGCAACGTGTGGTATGGCGTTTGCGCGATTGGGGGATTTCGCGGCAGCGCTATTGGGGCACGCCGATTCCGCTGATTCATTGCGCTGCATGTGGTGAAGTCCCTGTGCCAGAGGCGGATTTGCCAGTTGTCTTACCGGAAGATTTAATGCCAGATGGCAGCGGCAATCCGCTGGCCAAATCAGCGGCTTTTGTGAATTGCAGCTGCCCTAAATGCGGTGCGCCTGCCCGTCGCGAAACCGATACGATGGATACCTTCGTCGATTCATCCTGGTATTTCTCGCGCTATACCTGTCCGGCTGCGCAAATCAATGGCCAACCGTCGATTGTCGATGCGCGCACTGAGTACTGGATGCCGATGGACCAATATATCGGCGGTATTGAGCATGCGATTTTGCATTTGCTGTATTCTCGTTTTTGGGCCAAAGTGATGCGCGATCTCGGCCTGGTGACGTTTTCTGAGCCGATAAAAAATTTACTGACACAGGGCATGGTGCTCAACGAAACTTTTTATCGTGAAAATGCTGCTGGCAAACGCACCTGGTTTAACCCGACTGAAGTCACCTTAAGCCGTGATAGTAAAGGTCGGCCTTGTGGCGCCGTGCTCAACGCAGATGGCTTACCGGTGGTCGTGGGGGGCATTGAGAAAATGTCCAAATCAAAACATAACGGCGTTGATCCACAATTATTGATTGACCAATACGGCGCAGATACGGCACGTTTATTTATCATGTTTGCCGCGCCTCCTGAGCAACAGCTTGAATGGTCGAGTGCCGGGGTCGAGGGTGCGAGTCGCTTTTTACGCCGGCTTTGGACATTTGGTTATGCGCAGGCTGAATCGATGGCGCGTGCCACCTCGTTGAGCGTGGCCTCCAGCACCTATTTGGCGCGTTTAACTGAAGCGCAAAAGGCATTGCGCCGCGACATTCATCGCATTTTGACGCAAGCTGAATTTGACTATCAGCGCGTTCAGTATAATACCGTTGTCTCGGCTGCCATGAAAATGCTCAAGGCACTTGAAGCTGCAACCGAGGCCCAAGCGGGTGAGGCCACCGAAATGTGGGGCCTAGTGGTGCGCGAGGGATATAGCATTTTGCTGCGCGTATTGTACCCAGTGGTACCGCATATTGCTTGCACCTTGTGGGATGCGCTTGGATTTAACGCTGAATTTGGCTGCGCGCTATTAGATGCGCCTTGGCCTAAGATTGATCAGGCCGCGCTTGAGGAAAGCGAGATTGAGTTGGTGTTGCAGATTAACGGTAAGGTACGAGGCGCGCTCACCGTTGCCAAAGAGGCCTGCCGTGATGAGATTGAGCAAGCAGCGCTCGCGCATGAGGTGTTTCAGCGTTTTGCTAATGGCCAGATGCCAAAGAAAGTGGTGGTGGTGCCTGGGCGTCTTGTCAATCTGGTGATTTAAGGGGCTTTTTATGTTGAGCACCCGCGTGGCCGCTGTGCCCATCCTCCTTATCTCGATCTTGCTAGCGGCGTGTGGCTTTCAGCTTAAAGGTCAGCAGGATTACGCTTTCAAGCGCCTGTATATCGAGCCCTCTGGCACCGCCAGTCCGTCGATGATCGTGCGCGTGAAGCGGATGATTCAGACTGGCAGCGATACGGTGATCGTCGCTGCAACCCATGATGCCGATGCGATCCTGTCGGTCTCCGCCGCGCGCAATCAGCGCGCCCTAAGCTTGACTGCTCAAGGGGTGGTTGAAGAATATGAACTGGCTACGTCGGTGGTTTATGCACTCACCAGCACGGACGGCACGGTTCTGATCCCAGCCAGTATGATTCGATTGAATCGTGCGATGACCTATAATGATCGGTATGCATTGGCCAAACAAGCTGAATCTGAATTGCTGTATCGCGATATGGAAAATGATGCGACGGATCAATTAATGCGTCGTTTGGCCTTGGTACATACTCTGAAGCCTGCACAATAGCTCGATACCTGCTTGACTCAACAAGAAACCCATGCAACTGCGCGCTGATTCGCTCGCTAGCCATTTACGCAAGGAGCTTGCAAAGCTTTACATTGTATATGGCGATGAGCATCTTCTCATTCAAGAAACACTGGATGCTATTCGCGCAGTTGCGCGCGCGGCAGCTCATACGGATCGCTCTATTTTTACGGTGGAGCGTGGCTTTGATTGGAGCGCGTTGCTCGGCACCAGCCAAGCCATGTCGCTGTTTGGTGAGCGCCAATTGCTTGAGGTGCGCATTCCAAGCGGTAAGCCAGGCAAGGAGGGCGCCGAAGCGCTAAAAACACTAGCGGCTGAATCTCATCCTGATAGAGTGGTCTTGATTACCTTACCTAGGCTGGATGCCGCCACGCAAAAAACCGCGTGGTTTACGGCTTTGCTCGCAGCCGGGGTCGCCATCCGCATTGATCGTGTTGAGCGAGCGTTGCTGCCGAACTGGATCAGCCAGCGGCTGACCGCTCAGGGCCAACAGATGCCGCCTGGTGACGCAGGGCGGCAGGCATTGCAACTGATTGCGGAGCGAGTCGAAGGTAATTTGCTGGCGGCTCATCAAGAAATTCAAAAACTTGGGCTGCTCTACCCTCCAGGCGAGCTTAGCGTCGAGCAAATCCGCGAGGCAGTATTAAATGTGGCTCGTTATGATGTCTTTAAGCTGAATGAGGCCATGCTCGTAGGCGATGTGCGGCGGCTCGCCACCATGTTGGATGGTTTACGCGGCGAAGGCGAAGCTTCTATGCTGGTATTATGGGCATTAGTTGAGGAATTGCGGGTGCTGCTGCAGCTTAAGCGCGGTGTGGCCGCTGGTCGGCCGCTCAATACCCTGCTGCGTGAGCAGCGCGTATGGGGGCCGCGCGAGAAGCTCATAGGTCCTGCGTTAGCGCGTTTGAGCGAAGAAGCGCTGGTCGCGGGCTTAGCTTTTGCGGCGCGCCTAGATCGTCAAATGAAAGGACTCACGCGTCTTTTTGCCAATGAACCGCCGCAGGCTTTGCCACCTGCGGACCTGTGGCATGGCCTCTTTGAGTTGGCTATGATGGTAGCGCTGCCGAATCAATCAAGGGTAGGCCAAAGCCGGGAATAATATGAATATTGATCACTATATGACCGATCTCGGTCAACGCGCTCGCACCGCTTCACGTGCCATGGCGCGAGCCACAACGGCGGCCAAGAATAATGCCCTAGCGACGATTGCCTCGGCGCTTGAGCAAGACATTACGGTGCTAAAAGAAGCCAATGCACGCGATTGTGCGCAGGCGCAAGAAAAAGCCTTGGATGCAGCCTTTATTGATCGCCTAACCCTGTCCGATGCAGCGCTGCGCACAATGATTGCTGGTCTGCGGCAGGTACTCTCGTTGCCAGACCCGATTGGCGAAATCAGCGAACTCAAATCCCGCCCAAGTGGCATTCAGGTTGGCCGGATGCGCGTGCCACTTGGCGTGATTGGCATCATTTATGAAGCTCGGCCGAATGTCACCATCGACGCCGCGGCACTGTGCCTGAAAGCCGGTAATGCGGTGATTTTGCGGGGGGGCTCGGAGGCGCTCAATAGCAATCTGGCGCTGGCCCGTTCAATTAGCAGCGGGCTCGCAGCCGCCGGCTTGCCGGCCGATGCCGTGCAAGTGGTCGCGACGGCTGATCGGGCTGCGGTGGGCAAATTGGCGACGATGACTGAATATATCGACGTGCTGGTACCACGTGGCGGCAAGAGTTTGATTGAGCGCTTAATGCGCGAAGCGCGCGTGCCTATGATCAAGCACCTAGATGGTGTGTGCCATGTATACGTCGATAGTGCGGCCGACCTGACCAAAGCCCTAGCGGTTTGCGACAATGCAAAGACGCAGCGCTACGGCACCTGTAACACGATGGAAACGCTATTAGTTGCCGCTAGCATAGCGGCCACCGTTCTGCCGCCGCTATGCCGACTGTATCAGGATAAAGCCGTCGCCTTACGCGTCTGTGCTCGCAGTCGTACCGTGCTTGAGCAAGCCGGGATTGCTTCTCTGGCCGATGCAACTGAAGCAGATTGGCGTGCCGAATACCTCGCCCCTATTCTGGCGATTCGTATTGTCGATGATCTAGATGCTGCCATTGACCACATTAATACTTACGGTTCAGCCCACACAGATGCCATCGTGACCGAGCATTATGACCATGCGCAACGCTTTTTGCGCGAAGTGGACTCGGCCAGTGTTCTGGTGAATGCTTCAACGCGGTTCGCCGATGGTTTTGAATATGGACTTGGCGCGGAAATCGGCATCTCAAACGACAAGCTGCACGCGCGCGGACCGGTTGGCTTAGAGGGTTTAACTTCGTTGAAATATATTGTGTTAGGCCACGGCGAAGGCAGGCGCTAAAAAGAAGAGAGATATTTAGTCAGGTCTGGCATAATAACCGGCCTAGTGATTCCCGATATTTATTTTTTGACGTTTGGTGTCTGACAAACTTTGCATGTTGCAAGGCCTGTCAGTTGGCGTCTTTTTTAAAAGATACTCATGCTTTGGATTAAATCGTTACATATTGTTTTTGTTGCATCGTGGTTTGCGGGCCTGGCTTACCTGCCACGGATTTATATGAATCTGGCGCAAGAAACCGAGCCGGCAGCGATCAAACGCTTGTTGATGATGGCGCGTAAGCTGTTTCGCTTTATGACGATTATTGCCGTACCCGCGCTTGGCTTTGGCCTTTGGTTATGGCTGGTGGTTGGGATTGGCCTGGAAGGCCCAGGTAATGGCTGGATGCATACGAAGCTAAGCATTGTTGCGCTGCTGATTGCTTATCATATTACCTGTGGCAAGTTGCTAGCGGTCTTCGAGCAAGGGCGTAATAAACGTAGCCAATGCTGGTATCGGGGGTTTAGTGAGTTGCCGGTGTTGGGCTTGCTGGCAGCCGTACTTTTAGTGGTTTTCAAACCATTTTAAAGCGTATTGTAGCATCGCTCCCACTGAGCCATCCTCACCAAGCCTCTGACTATTGCATCATAGCATCCTCTCTCAGGCTAGATCAGAGCCCCACCATCCGAGCGCGTTTCGATTCAGTCGGAATCATCGTATGGTGAGGCTATTGTGTATTTTACGTGCCTAGAAATAACCACAATAAAAATTCAAAAATGAGTATGAACTCTAAATAATTTATATGGCACAGAACTAAAAAGGAGAATGGGTTATGGGTATGTATAGCGTTAATCCCAGAAAATCACCTGGCTTGACCAGCGGGGTGATGTTGGTGATCGCCACGGTAGTAGGCGGCGGTATGTTTTCCTTGCCGATCGCCATGGCCGGCGTCTGGTTTGTTAACGGGGCAATTATCCTTATTTTAGTTGCCTTAATGATGCTGATGACTGGCTTGCTTTTACTGGAAGTCAATCTTCATTTCGAGCCCGGTGCCAGTTTTAATACTTTTACCACCGAATTGCTGGGTAAAAAATGCAGTGTACTGGTTGGCGCCTCTTTTATTTTCGTGCTGTATATTCTGACCTATGCTTATATTTCCGGCTCTTCGGCAGTACTCTCTCAGACCCTAATTAAATATACTAATATATCGCTGCCGGTGAGTTTCTTGGTGATGATCGTCAGTTTTATGGTTGGTCTGATTGCTTGGTATAGCTCGCTGTGGGTTGGCCGGATTGTTACCGTACTGACTTTTGGTAAGTTTATTGCCTTTTTTGCTACCTTTTCCGGTATGGTCAGTCATATTGAAATAGCTAAAGTTTTAGATTCGGCCTCGGTCGCGCTCAAAGATACTCACTATTTTCCGTATGTGTTGATGACCTTGCCCTTCTGTATTATTTCGTTTGGTTTTCACGGTAACATGCCTAGCTTATTGAGGTTGTATGGCAAATCCGGCATCCGTAACATCACGCGTTCTATTATTATCGGCATGGCAGTTTCTCTTCTGCTTTATATCTTCTGGCTGCTAGTTACCATGGGCAATATTAGCCGCGCCGAGTTTCCCCAGATTATTGCCAAAGGCGGCAACGTCGATACCTTTGTCGGAGCGCTCGACGGTGCCTTGAACAGCAAGTACATGGATTTGATTTTGACGTTTTTTGGGAATTTTGCTGTAGCCAGTTCAATGTTGGCGGCAACATTAGGGTTGTTTGATTATATCGCCGACCTCTTTAATTTCAAAAATGATCGGGTCGGACGATTTAAAACCGCGGTTATCACCTATTTACCTCCGGCGGTAATCTGTGCTTTTTATCCTAATGGTTTTATTTATGCTATTGGTTATGCCGGGCTCGCTTTTACTATCTGGAGCGTGATTTTACCGCCGTTTTTGGTGAAAAGCGCGCGCAAGCGTTACGCGCAGGCAATCTATACTGCACCCTGCAATAATCTGATGCTTAACCTGATTATTGTCTGCGGCTTTATCGTTTACCTTACGGTGATTATGAATATGTTTGGTTGGCTGCCAGTCTTCAAATAAAGCTGTAGGTAGTGGCCGCATAGAGCAGAAAATGCCTCAGCGCAGTTGTAAGGGGCGGATTTAAGCCAGGTCAAACTTCGTAATAGTTGGCTGCGTGAGGTGAATTTAAGGGGCGCGCAGATATCCCCCTGCTTATCCCCATGCCATTCTCACAAATAGCAACTTGCTTAGGGTGCACTCACTATTACTCAGGTCAACTTTGGATTATGCTGGCAACGTCCAGAGTTGATGGATTTTAAAAAAAAACACCCATTCACCCTGCTTTATCTCAAAAGGGTGAATGGGCCTTATGCCGTCGCTGATTAGAGTCGTTTTTGAGCAATTATTTTAAATTGCTTAAGATGCTTTGCGTAGTTCGCGCGGGCTAAATTTGATCACCGAGTGCGTCGGGTGGCCTGTGTTTGAGCTAATATCTGTAGGGGCCTTTTCTTCTGTCTCAAAGAAAAAGCGTTTCTCGCCAAAAGCCGGCACTAAGCCATCTAACCAAGTTGCCTTTGGATCGAATTTCGCATAGAAAGGCCGACGTACCCAATCTGGGTTGCGGGCTTGCAGAAACTGTAGCGCAAACACCTTTTCGTCGCGAATATTCACGATACCATCTACCACCACTTTACCCGGAAACGCGCTCATTGAAGGGCCGCGCACGGTGCGAGCTAGGCCAGAGACGGTTTGATAAGCTGCCTGAAAAATCTCATACGCTTTGGCCAGCGGCATTTGAAAATATTCATGGGGTCCGGTATCGCGCTCAACAAACATATAGTACGGAATGGCCCCGAGGCGAACGCCGAGTGTCCATAATTCGGCCCATGCTTTAGCGTCGTCATTGATGTGGCGGATTAACGGAGATTGCATCCGCACCGTAGCGCCGGTTGACAGAATACGCTTAAGCGCTTTTTGCGCCATCTCTTGGCGCAATTCAACCGGGTGATTGTAATGGCCCATGAGCGCCAAGTTTTTGCCTGCCTTGACGACCCTCTCGAAAAGGCGCAATAAATCGTCGGCATCTTTATCAGTTACAAACCGCTGTGGCCAGTAAGCAACCGATTTAGTCCCAATACGAATATTTTGAATATGCTCGAGTTCTGGATCGAGTAGTGGCTCAATGTACCCAGTTAGCGAGCGGGTGTTCATAATGAGGGGATCCCCCCCAGTAATCAGTACATCCGTGATTTCTTTATGTTGCTTAAGATAGGAAACTAATTCGTTTGATTCTCTCGCATCGAACTTGAGGCCTTCCATGCCCACAAATTGTGGCCAGCGAAAGCAGAATGTGCAATAAGCGTGGCAGGTTTGTCCGGCGCTTGGAAAGAACAATACGGTCTCTTTATACTTATGCTGTAGGCCCTGAACAGGGGCTCCATCTAGCATAGGTACGTTGTGTGTCATTTGGCCGGCTGGATGCGGATTCATTTGCAAGCGGATTTTTTTAACTTGCATTTCAATCGCCGCCTCATCTTTTTTGATGAGCACTAAATCTCTCAGATTAGCATACTCTGCGGGTGGCAACATGTCCTGATGAGGAAAGGTGAGACGATACATTGGATCGTCTGGCACGCGATCCCAATCAATCAGCTCGCTCATCACATATTGATTCGTCCGAAAGGGCAGGACACGCGAAACTACGAGTACTGCTTCACGCAGTTCGGCTGGGATTTTTTCCCACTGCGGCGCTTGCTGGATGGATTGCCGGGTATAAGGCTTAAATTTCGGTGCAGCGAGAACCTCTTGAGTCACTTTATATACCTCTATTCAGTCTGATTTTCTTAAGAATTGCGCTTAACTCTCAGTTTAACGATTAGATGGGAGTTCAGGCTCCTTGCGGTGGCGATTGATGACTAAGCCTGTTACCGCCACAATCACTGCTAACGCTGACGTGATCAGCATTTCCGTGCGGTGGTGAGGCTGGATAAACATGGCGAGTAAGATCCCAACGATAGCTACAATGACAATCCAAGTGAGCCATGGGAAGAGCCACATCTTAAGTTTTAGTTGCTCACCGTTGGCGAGTAAGCGCTTGCGTAAACGCAACTGCGAGACAGCAATGACTAAATACACTAACAACCCGATCGCGCCTGAAGTTGCGAGCAAGAAGGTAAATACTTGCTTGGGCATTATATAGTTGGCAATGACCGTTAAAAAACCGACGGCGGTAGAAGCAAGCACGGCGAATACTGGCACGCCATTGCGCGTTGTGCGTTGAATTGCAGCCGGGGCATCGCCACGCTGGCTAAGCGAAAAAATCATCCTTGAGGCAGTGTATAGAGCAGAATTTAAGCAACTAATTAAAGCGATCAGGACAACAATATCCACCAGCGCTTTCGCATAAGGGATATTAACTAACTCAAGCACACGTTGATATGCACCCATCTCTGGTAATAGCGGATCATCCCATGGCACTAACGAAATTACGATCAAAAGTGAGGCTAAATAAAAGATACTGATACGCCAGATAGCGGAATTAGTCGCTCGGGTGATTTGCCGGACGGGATTTTTGGATTCAACCGCAGCAATCGTCGCGACTTCCGCGCCAAATAAGCTAAACATGGCAATCACCATGGCTCCGATCACCGCCTCCAGACCGTTGGGCATCAGACCACCCACTGCATTAGAAAGCGCGCCTACGCCGCTGACGCTGCTATTTGGCAGAAAGCCCATAATCGCGGCCGCGCCAATGCAAATAAAGATAATAATTGCGGTAATTTTGGTGAGGGCAAACCAGAATTCAAGCTCGCCGTAGTACGCGACTTTCAATAAATTGCTTGAAGTTAGCGCCGCAGTAATCGTTAGAGCAAAGACCCAAGTGGCAATATCTGGGAACCATGAATGCAAAATAATTGCTGCTGCAGTCGCTTCTAGCGGGATGACTAAAACCTTGCGCCACCAATAAAGCCAGCCGATTGTAAAACCGGCCCAACGGCCAATGGCATGATCGGCGTAAGTTGAAAAAGAGCCCGTATCCGGTAAAGCGACTGCCATTTCGCCTAACATCCGCATGACCAATAAAACGATGATTCCTGAAAGCAAATACGCAATGATCACAGCCGGCCCAGCCGCGGCAATCGCATGTCCAGAACCAACGAATAAGCCGGCGCCAATCACGCCGCCAATCGAAAGCATTGCAACGTGGCGTTCCTTTAGCCCAGTATCGAGAACACCGCGAACTGCTGGTGCAGCAACTCGACTGCCCAATGGTTTGGTCATGCCTTTTTTCAATTTTTACTCCAATATTTTGAACATCTCGTTAGAACATTAGCTATTTTTCTAACGTTAAATTAACCAGAGCTTTCCAAAACGATACCTTCGGTTCTGGAAAATACAATGCTCTAACTTAGCTATATTCACCTGAAAAAGCGTAAAAAACCAGTAGATTCCCCTCTATTCTAGTTAAGAACCTATTAAAATGAAGACTTCGCGCAAAAAGCGCCAAGTCTAACAAAAATTATGCCTTCATTCGAGTTCTTTTCACCCTGCCCGCGCGGCCTTGAGGCAGTATTTGTTGACGAATTGCACGAGATTGCCTTACGTGCCCCTCTTGAAGTAGGCGCTTCTGTACCGGGAGGCGTATATTTCACCGGCGGGCCCGCCGCTGCCATGGCCGTGAATTTGCACTCGCGTATTGCCAGCCGTGTCTTATTGAAAGTAGCCCAGCAATCTTATCACAATGAGAATGATCTCTTTGCGTTTGCGTCTGAGCAGGCTTGGGAAGATTGGTTCACGGCACAACAAACATTGCGCGTGGATATTACCGCGGTGAAGACCGCACCCGTGCGCAATGTAGGTTTCGCGGCTTTGCGTGTCAAGGATGCGATCTGCGATCGTCTGCGCGCAGTAACCGGCGCACGACCTAATATTGATACCGCCACACCGGATGTGCGGGTATTCGTTTTTCTGAGTGCCACAGAGTGCACGCTGTACTTAGATACAACTGGCGAAGCGCTGTTTAAACGCGGGTGGCGGCTTGATAAGGGCGCGGCGCCACTGCGCGAAAATCTAGCCGCGGGTATTTTGCGCTTAAGCGGTTGGACGCCTGCGGTACCGCTTTATGATCCAATGTGTGGCAGCGGTACTTTTATTATCGAGGCGGCCCAGATGGCGCTTGGTTTAGCGGCTGGAGGCGAGCGCCATTTTGCGTTTGAAAAACTCCAATCCTACGATATGAGCGCATGGCCCATGTTAAAGGCAGCAGCGTTTGAGGCGCAACAGATAGCGCGTAGTCAGCATAGTGAGCTAAATATATTCGGTAGTGATATTTCGGGTGATATGCTGGTTAAAGCCCAGGCTAATCTAGAGCGCGCTGGGCTTCGTCAGCTGTGGTTAAAGCAGGTTGATGCGTGTGCTATGGTAGCGCCTACGGAAACGCCAGGCATCATTGTCGCTAATCCGCCTTATGGCGAGCGGGTCGAGGTGCGTGGCCAGGCGCCGCGAGCACGTGGCCAAGGCCATGAGATGCAGACTGGACGCCGCGACCAGAACGAATTTTTTCGCGACGTGCAGCCAGACGAGGCTAGTGCTGAATTTTTCCGTGCTTTTGGTGACGCCCTGAAGCAACGTTTTACGGGTTGGCAAGCCTTTGTTTTAACTTCTGACCGCGGTTTGCCCGGCCAAATGCGTTTACGGGCAGCAAAACGAACCCCGCTTTTTAATGGCCCAATTGAGTGCCGGCTATTCCGCTTTGATCTGGTGATGGGTTCAATGCGCGAGCGCCGCTCCGATGAAGAGTGATTGTATTATTTTATGCGGCCCTGCTTTATCTCAGTCTGCGGTCGCGAACCCCAAGCCGGCATGTGTATTTGTTCATGGCAAATCCAGACGGTAGAGTTGACGAATGACGCTGAGCCCGATTAGTATCCATAGCGTAGCTGGGATCATCAGTACATTGTGAGTTAAACGGCTAATTTCGTGGCATAAATAGAAGTTACAGAGACTATACATATTTCAAACCTGTATAGAATTCATCATTCATTTTGAATAGGATGTGGGTTCGTGATAGGTGGCTCAAGCAAGTGGCGATGAGGCGGCAAGGTTAAGGCAAGGAGTCGCCTCATCAGCTTGAAATGGAAGGTGTTGCTTGGTGAACCGGGAAGGGCTCATAGGTACCACAATGCAAAAAATCTCCGGGGTTGCGAATTTCAGGCGCAATGCTTTAGGCTATAGCCAGCTTCATTACCTCAAAGAAGGCAAAAAATACTTAGATCGGGCTTATCAGCAGCAAACGCAAAATCTGCTTGAAGCCCGGCGCTTATTCAGCAAAGCGCAAACCTTCTTTAATCAAATCCCCCCTGCCGAAAAAAATACAGAAATTAACAGAAAGATAGCGCAAGCTCATCTTGAGCACGGTAGTCGACTGCGAGATATGGGCTTTATCAAAGAGGCGCGTGCCAGTTATGAAGCTGCCCGAGCGTTTGATCAACCTGCCGCAGATGAGAAACTGCAAGCATTGAGCGCGATTAAGACGTCAGGCTTTCCTCAAAAACTCGTATTTCAAAACCTAATTGCCTCTTCCGTCAAGTTAGACACCCGCTTACTTCTACAGTCTGTTCCGCTCAGTGCAACCTGCTTTAAGCATAATTTACCGCCTATGGTGGTGGATGCGGATCATGCAACGGCCGCGCGAGATATTAAAAATACTCGCCACTTAGCCCGCTGTCTGCAAGCTACTCAATCCCCTCCAACTCAAGAATTAAACGAATTAGCGCGTAATATCTTAGAGGCCTTCGCCCAAAGAGATTTCAAAGATTTAGCTCTCTGGCGAGAAGTTGTGCCATTAGCGGCCATCGCAGATCCACAGAAATGCCGCTATTTGATTGGCAAAGCTCATGATGCACTCGTGACACAAGAAAAACTCTTGGATCTATCTGCTCTCCAGAGTTTGGCTGTGATGATTCACAACTTGCCGGAAGCGCTCTTTAAGAATAGTGCAGGAGATTTAGTCAAACTGTTGCAAACCTTGACGAGGCGTTTATCTAATGAGCATATAGAAGGTAATGTGCAGCAATTTCAGTTGCTGCTGCACACCACCTCACAGATCTTAGACGCGATGGCCAAAGCGAGCGTGACCGGAATCAACCGTATCCAGGTTCAGGAGCCGCTAGATAAGGTCTTAGCAAAATTAAGCCAAACGCCAGAGTTGCGTTTTCAAGCGTACTATGCGCGTCAAGCCTTGGCACATATTCCAAATGACGAAAGCCGTTGGCAAGAAACATGGCGCCGGAGTTCAAGCGTCATTTTAGGCGCGACGAATTTAGCTCATGTGGTGCAGACTTTTGACCCGAGAAAATTGCTGCATGCTTTTGATCATTTTAGCGAGGCATTTTCTGGCGCGAGCGAGACCGTCAAGCGTTTAGCCGAGTTAGCCGATGAAATGAACGATTTTGGCGCCACTGTGCTGGTAACCGGCACGGCAATTCGTGATCGCTTAACAAAAAATAAACAGCAACGTTGGTATGCAGCACTGCAATTCTTAGATACCTGTTTAGAAGAGGGCCAACTGGTGCCATTTGAGCAATTTGCTCGGCATAGTCTATATAGCCGCAATGAAGCCTTCTTATTAGGGTTGTGCCAACGCTTAGAGCAAATAGCTCGCATCCAAACAGAGGACACCACACAAGCCGCAGCCCTTCAGTTTTTAGGTGATCTGGTGCAAAACAAGGGCCGCCAGTGGGGGCAGTATGACCGTGTACAGCAAGCTGTCCACCACGCCTTAAGCCGCTTGGCAAAGACCCAAACTTTATCTGAAGGCATGCAAGCGCAAGTCAGAGCACTGTTAGAGCAGTTGCCCCCTAGGCTTGAGCAAGCTAACACAGCGCATGAGATAGATCACTACGTTGTGCCAGTATGGGATCCGGCTTGGCAGCAAGTGGGGACTCAGTTACTGCAGCGGGCGCGGGGAGATGATCGTCTTTTAACCCAGTCGCAAAGCGTTATGTTGCAAAGCAGCAAGGCCCCGCTGGCGTTTTTAGGTCTAGAGAAAGATATCTTGGCATTAGAGGCGCACTATGCAAAAGAGCTTGACGAAGTGGATGAGGTTAAAGATGCCCTCGCGATGTATGTCGCGCCACAGGGCAAGCTGACCGTTGATGCGTCTGAGCACTTCGATTTAGAACGTAAAGTGAGCACATTTCTGGCGTCAGAGAAAAAGGTATTTTTGTTGTTGGGCGAGGCTGGCTCGGGCAAATCAACCTTTAACCGGCACCTTGCCCGTCGTTTATGGGATGACTATCATCAAGCTCAGTCATCGCAGGAATGTCCTATACCCTTATTTATTCCACTTTCTACCTTGGATGATTCAAGTAAGAACTTGATCGAGCAATATCTGGCAGGACAGGGTTTGTCAAAGGCTCAGATAGAGGCGTTACGTCAGGCACGTTGCTTTATCTTTATCCTAGACGGTTATGATGAGCTGGCCCAGCGCTCACGTGCTTTTTATGCAGATAAC
The DNA here is from genome assembly GCA_031963245.1 of Mycoavidus cysteinexigens. Lineage (GTDB taxonomy): Bacteria > Pseudomonadota > Gammaproteobacteria > Burkholderiales > Burkholderiaceae > Mycoavidus > Mycoavidus cysteinexigens_A. Next base: position 330 of record JASSUC010000029.1, on the reverse strand, counting down.
CGATTGGATCGGTGGCAAGCGCATGTGATCATGAGTAGCCGGCCAGAATATTTAGGCAGCGGCTATCAAAGTAAATTCCAGCCACAAGGTAAGCCTCGTTTATTCGAGGAGTGTCGGCTGGCGCCATTTTCGGATGCGTCGATAGAACACTATATTCATCAGTATGTGAAATATGTCAAGCCGAAATGGGGCGTTCAAGAATATCAACAGGCTTTTAAAGGTGCGCCGGAATTAAAAGATCTGGTGCGCAATCCCTTTATGCTCAATATGGCCTTAGAGCCTGTTTGGAGTCTCTTAAAAAAGGGATAATAAAAGCTTGATCCAAAAAGA
>JASSUC010000050.1:0-4999 GCA_031963245.1 Mycoavidus cysteinexigens | reverse complement strand
AAAATGTTTCAAATCATGCACCAGAGTGACTAAGATTTGTGGGTAATCCTGAGCTTCCATCAGGGCATAACGCTCACTCAAGTGCGCCGGCTTTGGCTCAGACTGTACTGCCTGCTTCGTTTGCCGAGGAAAAAAGTGATCTGGTGGATTATCTGTTTGAAAAGGCGCTGTTGACACTGAGCTCCTTAGATGTAGCGGCCCGATTACATCCGAGCTCGGACCCGATAACATAGGTCGTTTTGGGACCAGATTAATTGAGAATATCCGCTTGCGCCGGATTAAATTAAATGAGAACGGGCCCACATTGCTTGAAAACGGCCCGATTACATCGGCCAAGAACCACATTCACTAAAAACGTCCTCGACGGCACATTGTGCCGTGTTTTGTTTGTTCTCATGAATCAGGATCTTCAATCACGCGTGTGACTTCACCGCCGCAGGTTTCGCAGCGCCCTAGAGTATGGGCCCCGTTCGGCCGAAGCACTACTGACGCGCGCGTAGCCGATGTTCATGCCCATCCACCGTTGCTTGTTTCGTTCACTATAGTCAATGATACGAAGTAAATCGAACGCAGATTTGCTAAACGAGTATTCTGCACAGGAAGTAGCCCACGGCGTGGCGCACCGTGACTATGTACCGATTATTCAGATGGCGTTCGCCAAAGCGAACGTTTTATCGAACCAACTGCCTTAATCATCATTCCAGGCCGCCTGTCTACCGGACCCTCAGCCGACAGGCAGGCGAACGCGGTGCCACCCTCTGCCATTTTGATCCTAGCAACGAATGAGTGACAACATCCTCAAAGTGCCAATATACTTCGCTGTGCGTGCCGGAACCGCTGACTAAGGAGTTGGCGCATTATCCGGTTCAATTTACTTCTAGCTCACTTGGCTCTAGCAGATAATAATAAGGGAACATTATGTTGGGTAGCATCTTATCGTCACCACGGAGGGCGCTCTCTGCAGAGCAAGCACTTGACCTCGCCAACGTCTATTTAAAAAGCGCCCGAAATAACCAGGATATCCATCTCGCTTCAATCTTCTGTGACGATGCGGAAATCTCGTTGTCCCAAGCAAAGCAAGCCTTCAAAAAAGCACGTTCCCCCGAGACACTGGCCGATCAAACGCTGCGCAATAACATCGGCACCGCTTACTTTGAGCAAGGCAAAATATTAGACCAGTTAGGGCAACACGATAGGGCTCAGGCTAGCTATAAAAAGGCGCAAAAATGGGGCTGTGAGGAGGCTAAGTCGACCATTACTATGCCGGTCATGTCGCGGTTTATGAATAGTGCGTCGGCTGTGACTCAGGCAGCCAAGCCTACCTCAATGTCTATCGAGAAAAAAAGTGAGTTGGTGGATTATCTGTTTGAAAAAGCATTGTTGACGCTTAGCTCCTTAGAGGTTTCCAAGAAACCTAGCCTTTTTCTAGTGTATGCCCACGACAATCTAAATTCAGTTCACGGAGATGCCAAGGCCTCGACGTCTAAATATTTAATCAATAAGCTATCTCACATCCGGGGCGTGACGCTCTATTCGGATCAAACGCCGACGGGGCAACCGTATTCAAACTCGGTTGAAAATCTGAAAGAGGATGGGAAGCTAGAAGACATCTTAACCAATCAGCTCTGTTTGCTGCCCCACCAGTTGCGAGCGGATGTTAAACCGGTCGATAAGGTGATCGTGTGTTGTTCTGATGTCTTAGGAAGCTACCTAAAAGGACTGTCCTATAAAGAGTTTTGCGATGAGCTTAAAGTAGCCTATGAAAAAGATCGAGAAGCCTATCGCCAAGACAACCAACAAAAGGGTACTACAGCTTTACGCGAGGTAGTCAAAAAATTTTCCGAAGAAGAAAAATATATGGCGGAGTTCCATCATGTGTTGACGGAAATGGCCTTTTTGGAAATTCGTGCAAAGTATCGCGAAGGTCAGCACGGGATTATCCCGGTTTCGTTAACGCCCGATAGCTATGACTACTGCCTGAAGGCTTTTATTAAATCGACGACGGTTCGGATGGAGGATCCTCTGCGCTTTGATTTGCAAGCCAAAAAGGGAGAGGAAATCTATCTGAACCAAGGTTCACATGGTGTGCTGTTTAAGGTGATAGAGCGGCTGTTAGCGGGCAGCAATGAAGCTAAAACGTTTCTGGACAAATTTTGGTATGGACACAGCAACATTATATCTCGTTTAAAGAGTGATTCAAATTTTGGCAAGCTAGAATTTGCGAAGCTATTAGACGGTATCTTTGACGACATACGGACAACGCTGCACAAGCAGCTTGCGTCCACCGTGCAGCAAGAACACGAACAACTGCAAGTGTACCGTGCAGACCCCAGAGCGGCGCTGAGAGGGCAGTATTTGGCTGCCTTAACGCAAGATGAGGCATTTAATGAAACCCTACAACTCTATGTTGAACCGCGCGGCAAAGCGATGTTAGAGGGGAGGGCGGAGACCTTTGGCCTTTTATCCAAAGTTAAAGCGCTTTTAAGCGAGAAACAAGTAGTGTTACTGACTGGGGACTCTGGGGCGGGCAAAACAACCTTGAATCGCCTGCTAGAAGAGCAATTATGGAGCACTAAAAAGGAACATGATGAAAAAGACCCTGATGTAATACCGTTGTTTATTTCTCTGGCGAGTATTGACAAGCCTGAGCATGATCTAATCGCCAAAGCGTTAAGGAAAAGAGGGCTATCAGAATTTCAGATTCAGAAATTAAAGAAAGAAGAGCACAGGTTCGTGTTTATCTTGGATGGCTATGATGAGATAAGCCAGACGCAGAATCTGTATGTGAGCAATTCGATCAACCAGTCCAATGGCTGGCAGGGTCAAATGGTGATCAGTTGTCGGAGCGAATACCTTGGCCAGGACTATCGAAGCCGTTTTCAACCGAATCCGATTCTGCAGGATAAGGACACGTTGTTTCAAGAAGTGGTGATCGAGCCGTTTTCAGAGGAAGAGCGCACTCAGTATCTAGAAAAATATGTGGAGCACAACCCAACGAGCGGTACGGTGCAACAATATAAAGAAGCTCTCGAACAGCCGCATTTAAAAGTCTTGGTCAGCAACCCCTTTTTGCTGCGAGTAGTGCTAGAAGCGTTGCCATATCTGGAAAAGGAAGGGCGTGCGCGAAGTGAGGTCCAGTTACGCTTAGACTTATATGACCAGTTCGTTAGAAGTTGGTTCGAGCGCAACCAGCAGCGCTTAAGTCTACGGGGTCTAACGGGAACTCAAAAAGAGATTTTTAGAGAACTGTGTGATGATGGTTTTGTCCAGCACGGAATTGGATTTGTGAAAGGGTTAGCGGCGCATCTCTATGCAGAGAATAGAGGTAACCCGGTAGTCGAGTATTCGTTGTTTAAAGACGAGGGGAATTGGAAAGAATTTTTTTTTGGGCGTGAAGCGAAGCAGCAACTGCTACGAGAAGCGTGGCCGTTGAGCCGAAGCGGGGCTCAATATCGATTTATCCATAAATCGCTGTTGGAATATTTTGTGGCGCGGACGCTCTTCGATTCATTCGATGAGTGCATGTTGCTGGATACGGGTCGCCGTCGAGGTAGTGACGCTTCAGTCTATAGTTTTGAAAACCAACCTGTACTGGCGCGCCGAACGCTACGAGACGTATCGTTAACCCCAAAGGATTGGTTGGGCGACCTTGGCGTTGTGCGTTTGTTGACCGATCGTGTTCAGCAAGAGCCACTATTTAAGAAACAACTGTTAGCGATTATAGAGCGTTCGAAAGCGGATAAAACCGTACGCCAAACGGCGGCGAATGCAATGACGATTTTGGTCAGAGCGGGAGTACAGTTTAATGGCGCGGATTTAAAAGGCATCCGGATACCCGGAGCCGATCTGAGTTTTGGGGTATTTGATTCAGCGCAGTTGCAAGGGTCGGATTTAAGAAAGGCCACGCTTCGCACGAGTTGGCTACGCCACGCCAATTTAAGCGGCGCGCAGATGGCCGGGGTGCAGTTTGGCGAATGGGCGTATCTGGAAGAAGAGAGCATGGTCACTTCCTGTGCCTATTCGCCGGATGGAAAGAGCTGCGCGGTAGGGCTTAAAAACGGTAAGATCAGCGTGTATATGACCTCGAATTGGGAAAAAATGCACACCTTAGAAGGACATACCAACTGGGTTTATAGCGTGGTGTATTCGCCGAGCGGTTCGCAGATCGCCTCGGGGAGTGAGGACAATACGGTGCGGCTGTGGGACGCGCACAGCGGAGCGGCTGGGCACACCTTAGAAGGACATACCGACAAGGTTTATAGCGTGGTGTATTCGCCGAGCGGTTCGCAGCTCGCCTCGGGGAGTTGGGACAAGACGGTGCGGCTGTGGGACGCGCACAGCGGAGCGGCTGGGCACACCTTACGCGGACATACCGACATTGTTTGGAGCGTGGTGTATTCGCCGAGCGGCTCGCAGATCGCCTCGGGGAGTTCTGACGATACTGTGCGTCTGTGGGACGTGCACAGCGGAGCGGCTAGGCACACCTTAGAAGGACATACCAGAGCTGTTTTGAGCGTGGTGTATTCGCCGAGCGGTTCGCAGATCGCCTCGGGGAGTTCTGACGATACGGTGCGTCTGTGGGACGCGCACAGCGGAGCGGCTGGGCACACCTTAGAAGGACATACCAGAACTGTTAGGAGCGTGGTGTATTCGCCGAGCGGTTCGCAGATCGCCTCGGGGAGTGATGACAATACGGTGCGGCTGTGGGACGCGCACAGCGGAGCGGCTGGGCACACCTTAGAAGGACATACCAACTGGGTTTATAGTGTGGTGTATTCGCCGAGCGGCTCGCAGCTCGCCTCGGGGAGTTTGGACAAGACGGTACGTCTGTGGGAGGCGCACAGCGAAGCGGCTGGGCACATTTTAGAGAGACATACCAACATTGTTTTGAGCGTGGTGTATTCGCCGAGCGGTTCGCAGGTCGCCTCGGGCAGTGTAGACAAGACGGTGCGTCTGTGGGACGCGCACAGCGGAGCGGCTGGGCACACCTTAGAAGGAC
>JASSUC010000049.1:0-5034 GCA_031963245.1 Mycoavidus cysteinexigens | reverse complement strand
TCACCTTGAGGGGCCATACCGACTCTGTTAGTAGCGTGGTGTATTCGCCCAGCGGGTCGCAGATCGCTTCAGGAAGTTCTGACAATACGGTGCGGCTGTGGGACGCGAACAGAGGCGCGCCCGGCCTTACTTTGAGGCGCCGTACCTCCTCCTCTGTTAATAGCGTGGTGTATTCGCCGAGCGGCGCGCAGATCGCTTCGGGAAGTTCTGACAATACGGTGCGGCTGTGGGACGCGAACAGCGGCGCGCGCGGCCTCACCTTCAGACGCCATACCGACTCTGTTAGGAGTGTGGTGTATTCGCCTAGCGGGGCGCAGATCGCCTCGGGAGGTGAGGACAATACGGTGCAGCTGTGGGACGCAAACAGCCGCGCGCCCGGCCTCACCTTGAGGGGCCATACCAAACCTGTTGTTAACGTGGTGTATTCGCCTAGCGGGGCGCAGATCGCTTCGGGAAGTGATGACAATACGGTGCGGCTGTGGGATGTCGTATCGGGAGAGTGTCTAAGAGAGATTCGAGATTTTACTGAGGCTGTCTATAGCCTAGCCTGGAAAGCGACGTCGGAGGGATCGTATCTGTTGGCAAGCAGTGGTGATAAGTTCGTTCGTCAGTGGGAAATAGGAGAGGTAGATAAAGTGCGATTTCGCCTGAGTTGGATGTCCCCGCATGCGGAGTTGAACGTGAATGAAACATTAATAGAAGAAATAGTGGGGTTAAGCGACGTGAATCGAGCGCTGTTGAAACAACGTGGCGCGAGTGTGTCGTAGACACACAAAGCTGAAGCTCGTATGTTAGAGCTAAGGCAATGTGGCTAAGCTGCATAAAAGATGGAGGTAGGCCCTCCGAAGCCGACCTTCAGGGGTAGGCTTCAGTGTGTCACGAACGCAGGCGTGAGCTTGCGGTGCTGTACTAGAGATGGGAGTAGGCCTCCCGAAATCGGCTTGCAGGAGCAGAAATCAAACCGCCCGGTGCGGCTGCGTTCAAAAGATGTGGTCGTGAGCGACTGTGGAAAAGGCATCATGAAGATGTCAGGTACGTGTTGAGAAGATGAGCGAAAGCAAACCGTCCGATGACGCATCGTTAACCCTAAAGAACTGTCAAAACCGGGGTCGTGAAGCCACTCCGGGATCAGTCGGGACGACACCTGTTTACGGACCCGATGACAGTCGGTGTATAGGCGGCATGAACTCAACACAGGCTCTAGTATGGAACGTGAGAACCTTGTTCTGGATGTGAAGGGAAAAGACAAATGGCAGAAACCATAAGGATGAATACCGATGCCAGAACGAGGGGCGGAGCCGCTCGTAGTAGTGACGAAGCCTTTGTAACGAAGGTGGAGCGAAGGGGCGGCGTTATCCGGTTGACGAATGTCATCAACCTGCTCTGCGGGGATGAGTGACAGTAAGCACTCCATGATCCTTGCAATTACCCACATTTTGTACGAACATATTTCTTATGAAATTTATTACTGCACAAGGCTTAATACCATATCGGCCAATGTAACAGGGATGCAACCAAGGATGAAAAAGCTCTGAAAGTCATCTTTTTGCAGTTAGAAAAATTACTTCGCTGATCAGTCAAGCGCTGCAAAAAAGCACTCCACGACTTTATTCGTAAGGGTTCTTGACAAAAATTGGGGACCATAACCGTATCCAGAGATGTGGGTAATTGCAAGTCCATGATCCTTGCAATTACCCACATTTTGTACGAACATATTTCTTATGAAATTTATTACTGCACAAGGCTTAATACCATATCGGCCAATGTAACAGGGATGCAACCAAGGATGAAAAAGCTCTGAAAGTCATCTTTTTGCAGTTAGAAAAATTACTTCGCTGATCAGTCAAGCGCTGCAAAAAAGCACTCCACGACTTTATTCGTAAGGGTTCTTGACAAAAATTGGGGACCATAACCGTATCCAGAGATGTGGGTAATTGCAAGTCCATGATCCCCAGACTTGTGGCTTAAAGTTGGAGTCCTCATACTTTCTCACATCTAAATTCAGATGGAGCGATAGAGCAAAGATGAGATTGGGAGAAAAATTTTGGTCAACGCATTTGATGGCAGCCAAACACGAAGGCGGTCCATTGAGTGACTATGCGAAGCGGCATAGTATATCTGTGAAAGGCCTATATTATTGGCAAAACAAATTAAAAGCGACAGATGAAAGTGTCGAATCGAGGCAGGCAAGCAAATTCGTAGCGCTGCGGGTGAGAGAGGCAGTTGATGAGCCACGCGCTTGCGGTTGCAGTTTAGTCTTGCCCTCAGGAATGCGGTTAGAGCTATCTGACCTGCCGTCGCCAGAATGGCTGGTGGCCCTTGGTCGTGCGGCGCAAGGGGAACACTGATGCATCGGGGCTGTGAGATTGGGCAGGTTTACTTGTGCCAGGCGCCCGTTGATTTTAGGAAAGCGATCAACGGTTTGAGTGCGCTGGTCGAGCAGGAATTGGGGCTAAACCCGTTCGGCAGTGCGCTGTATGTTTTTATCAATCGCCAGCGCAACAAGCTCAAGGTATTGTACTGGCATCGCAATGGATTTTGCCTGTGGCTCAAGCGCCTTGAATCGGAGAAATTTGCGTGGCCTAAGGGTGCCCAAGAAGCCACACAAACATTGAGCTTACAGGAATTTGAATGGCTGCTAGAAGGGTTCGATTTATGGCGAAATAAACCGCATAAAACACTGTATTTTAATACTGTTTCATAGAGAGATTTGATAAAATACAGCATGCTTGAAAGTGCCAAAAAAGAATTCATTTTACCCATAGACTTCGCTCTGCCAGAGGTCACGCTACCGGCCGTTTTGCCAACTGATGTGGCTGCGCTCACAGCGCTGTTATATACGCAACAGCAAGCGTATGAGGCATGCCAGATGGAAGCACGCAATGCGATCAGTCAGGCACGCGACGAGATCAGTCAGGCACACAACGAGATTAGCCAAGCACGCGATCAGATCAGGCGCCTGATCGAACAAATTATACTGGCGCGGCGTCGCCTGTTTGGACCAAGTTCAGAGCAGATGAGTGGCCAAGGCCGTTTGTTCGATGAAGCGGAGGTATTGGCCGAAGCGACCACCGAGGCAGAGGATATCGCCCCACTGGCCCCCAAGTCGGAAGGCCGAGAGAAACCTGCGCGCGGCAAGCGGGGCCCATTACCAGCAGAGTTGAAACGAGTTGAGATCGTGCACGAGGTTCCCGAAGCCGAACGCACCTGTGCTTGCGGTACACCGATGGTGGTCATCGGGCAGGATGTCAGCGAGCAACTCGACATCGTGCCCATGCAGGTGCGCGTACTACGCCACATTCGTATGCGCTATGGCTGCTCCAGCAGTCTTCATGCTCCGGTCACTGCGCCATTGCCGCCGCAGCCTCTGCCTAAGAGTAACGCGAGCGCCAACTTCCTGGCCATGCTGTTGACGGTTAAGTTTGTCGATGGCTTGCCTCTCACCCGTTTCGCCAAGGTACTGGATCGCCACGGCATGTCCGTGCCCACCCAAACATTGGCACGCTGGGTAATCAGTTGTGGCTCTGTGTTGCAGCCCTTGCACAATCTGCTACGCGACACCTTGCTTGAAGGCTCTGTGCTGCATATGGATGAAACGGTGTTGCAAGTGCTTAAAGAACTGAACAAAGCGCCTACCACCGATTCGTATATGTGGGTACAAACCGGCGGACCGCCAGGCAAGCCGGTTGTCATTTACGACTACGATCCGCGCCGTAACAAGGAGGTGCCCGTGCGCTTATTGCACGACTATCGTGGTTATCTGATGACCGACGGATACGATGCATATAACGAATTAGCTAAGACCGAGGGTATCGAGCGTCTCATGTGCTGGGCGCATGTGAGACGGTACTACGTCGAGGCTGTCAAGGTACAGCCCAAAGGCAAAAGGGGTCATGCCGACGAGGCTGTCACTATGATTAGAGAGTTATACCCGACATTCCGCTACCCTTCCTTCAAAAAGTAGGATTTTTAACCCATTGATATATAAGGATTTTTATATTTATGCCAAAGTCCTTTGGCAGTCCTTGCGGCTGACAAGCTGCTTATTTCATTCCTAGCAGCTTGATTCCCGTGTTGGATCCCGCTTGCTACTACTTCTACCTTTTTTCAATAAAAATGTAACTTATTGATATAAAAAGGTTTTTTATTTATTGAAGAATGAGAGGGGGTAGCGGAATGTAGGTTATACCTCGTCGAACGTACGTATAAAGACGCCGATGACGAAGCACGCCTGAAGGCGCGCAAGAAGCTGAGCGTACCGATCCTGGATAAATTGCACGCTTGGATGGAAAAGTTACTGCCTCGCGTTACGCCGAAAAGCGCTCTTGGTGTAGCACTGAAGTATATGTCGAATAACTGGAGCATGCTCAAGCGTTATACCGAGCGAGGCGATCTGCCGATCGACAATAACCGCTGTGAGAATGCCATCCGCCCGTTCGTGATCGGCCGCAAGGCGTGGCTATTCAGTAAGACGACAGCCGGAGCCCATGCTAGTGCCGTCATCTATTCGCTGGTCGAAACAGCTAAGGCTAATGGCCTGGAGCCCTACACCTGGTTGCGTTGTGCTCTGCGTGACTTGCCAGCAGCAAAGACCGTCGAGGATGTCGAGGCGCTGTTACCTTGGAATTTTAATACCGTGCCCAATATCAGTTAGCTCGTATTTATTCCCATCGAATTTAGCTATCGCCATATGGCCTGGCCAAAATTCCGTCCCCATCTTTATGCTCGCTCCATCGATATTTAGATAGGGTAAGTATAAATTCAATCACTTCAAGCCACAAGCCTGGGGATCATGGCGTGCTTACAATAGAGAAATAGAGCATGCTGATTAACGGAGAGTGTTCCACACTGGGGGCTAACGTAATCAACTGATATTTTGGTTGTCGAGTGCGATCCGGCTTTTCTGACGGCTGTTCAACATTGTCAAAGCGCTCGCTTCCACGGGCTCGGCTGCGTATTTCAGATCATCGTGACCGCCCATTTCAGCATCGTGACCGGTCATTATAGATTTATCGTGACCGCTGTTTTCAGAAT
>JASSUC010000028.1:0-34101 GCA_031963245.1 Mycoavidus cysteinexigens | reverse complement strand
ATTTCCAATTGATTAATGGAAACCATTTTCTGTCCGTGAGAGGGGGGCAACTTCAGGAATGCGGGGGAGTTGCCATTAGCTTCACGGGGCAAACTGAATCGCCATTTGCGAAAACCAAAAACGCCTCTTCAACTAAGGAAATGATCTCCGACGGAGGAATCTTTATGTCTTGTAGGTCGCTTCTTGAAATTAGGTGAATTACGGGCGAGCGCATACCGTCCTCAGCTTCTCCCCACCTTTAGGGTTTTTTCTGGCGATCATTATGCAACCTCTTTCGGTTTAAACAGTGCATATATCTGTTCGGGTAATCTTCTCAGAGGCGAAGGCTTTTGAGGCATTAAGGCAGGTTTATAGTGCATGTTGGCATGTTGCTTCCACGGCACGAGCTTTACTAAAAAACGATTGCCATCGGCAATCACAATTTGCTCGCCCGCCAGCGCCGCCTCAATGAGGCCGCATAACTTGATTTGTGCTTCATAAATATCGACTACTTGCATTATTTAATCTCCATATATTTAACCTATTAAAGTTATATTTATTCTATTTGGTTTTAACTGAGGGTGCAAGCTTATTGATGCAATTTTTGTGTATGATTTTTGCTATAGAGTTTTCGCCAAGACTTGAGTTGAATCAAAAAAAGGCGGTAGATGAATTGATTTGTTACAGGGGCGAGTGGTTTTTTGGGGGGCGCATACCATTGTTCAATGCGCCAAACAGCCTCCGATTTTAGAGGCTGTCTTGGCTATCTTTAAGCATTCATCCCGTGGTGGCGCAACAGCGCATCAAGCGTGGGTTCACGACCGCGAAACGCGGTGAATGACGCCATTGCGGGCCGGCTACCCCCGGTTTCAAGTATTTCTGTGCGGTAGCGAGCGCCGATAATCGGGTCAAGGACGTTGCCATTTTGGGCTTGCGCGGCTTCTTCGAACGCCGCATAAGCATCGGCGGATAACACTTCGGCCCATTTATAGCTGTAATAGCCAGCCGCATAGCCGCCTGCAAAAATATGGCTGAAGGTATTTGGCCAGCGCGAGAACGGGGCTTGCGAGATGACATGGTAGGTGTCATTCAGAGCGCGTGCCAGTTCGTCGATGCGGGTGGTACCAGTCGGGTCAAAGTCAGTATGTAAATGCAAATCAAACATCGACAAAACAACCTGCCTGAGCGTGCCTAAACCACTTTGAAAATTTTTGGCGGCCAGCATTTTGTCAAACAGAGTTCGAGGTAGTGGCTCGCCAGTATCAATATGCGCGCTCATGGCGTGCAGTACTTCCCATTCCCAGCAGAAGTTTTCCATAAATTGTGATGGCAATTCAACCGCATCCCATTCAACGCCATTAATGCCGGAGACGGCGAGTTCATCAATGCGCGTGAGCATATGGTGCAGCCCGTGGCCGAATTCATGGAACAGGGTAATCACGTCATCGTGCGTGAAGCAGGCAGGTTTGTCGCCAATCGGTGCTGAGAAATTACACACCAGGTAGGCAGCCGGCGTTTGAATGGCGCCATCTTCCTGGCGACAACGAGCCCGGGCATCATCCATCCAGGCGCCGCCACGTTTGCCTTCGCGGGCGTAAAGATCTAGGTAGAAGTGTGCAATGAGCTGACCACTGGCATTTTCGATGCGGAAAAATCGTACATCGGGGTGCCAGGCCGGCGCGTGGTCAGCGCGCAAAGTAATATTAAAAAGCGTTTCGGCAACTTTGAATAGACCGTCAAGTACGGTATTTTCAGGGAAATACTGTTTGACTTCATTTTCAGAAAACGCGTAGCGCTGCTCACGCAATTTTTCAGAGGCAAAGGTAATATCCCATGGCGCCAGTTCGGCCAAGCCAAGCTCACTGGCGGCAAAATCTTGTAATTGCTGCCAGTCTTTTTCTGCATAGGGGCGGGCGCGTTGCGCTAGATCATCAAGAAACTGTTTGACTTGTGCCGGGGACTCGGCCATTTTGGAGGCCAGTGACACTTCAGCGAAATTGGCGTAACCGAGCATCTGCGCTTCTTCGGCGCGCAGGGTAAGCTGTTCGATGATATTTTGGGTATTGTCCCACTCAAGCTTACCGTTGCTGTATTGGACGCCCAATTCTGATGCCCGGCTATGATATGCCCGGTACATTGCCTCGCGCAGTGGCCGATGTTGAGCCGATTGCATCACCGGGAAATATGACGGGAAATGTAAGCTAAAGGCCCAGCCTGTTTGACCATTTTTAGTCGCCAGGTGACGCGCACTCTCGCGCACATCAGCGGGCAAGCCGGTCAACTCAGCCTCATTGGTCACCAAATATGAATAGGCATTGGTGGCATCCAGCACGTGGTCAGAAAAGGCTTTTGATAAATTCGCTTGACGCTCTTGCAAGGCCGCAAAACGTGGCTTGCTGGCGTCATCTAGCTCAGCGCCGGCCAGCCTGAATTCGCGTAGCGCGTTATCGAGGATTTTTTTACGGGCCGCAGATAAGTCTGAGTTGTCGGGGTTTGCCGCAATCGCTTTATATTTTTCGTAGAGCGCTAAATTTTGGCCGACGTGGGTCCAGAATTCAGTGACACGTGGGAGGTTTTCGCTATGCGCGGCGCGTAGTTCTGGGGTGTCAGCCACTGCATTGAGGTGACCAATTACGCCCCACGCGCGGGCCAGCGGCTCGGTTGCGCGCTCGACGGCCGCCACTATATTTTGCCAATCAGTCGGCGTGTCAGCTGCGCTGGCACGTTCAATGGCGGCGGTTGCATTGGCGAGCAACTCATCCAACGCGGGGGTGACGTGTTCGGCGCGAATCTGCGCAAAGCGTGGTAAATCGGAAAAGTCGAGCAGCGGATTATCAGATTTCATAAAATTTTTAAGCGATCTGTGAATTGAGGTGATCTGTACATGCTTGTTCGGCCGCTTCAACGGTATTCACAAGCAACATGGTAATGGTCATTGGACCGACGCCGCCAGGTACCGGCGTGATGTGGCCAGCCACTTCTTTGACCTGTTCAAAATCAACATCGCCGCAAAGTTTACCTGCTTCATCACGGTTCATGCCAACATCAATCACGGTCGCACCGGGTTTAACCATATCGGCCGTCAGGAGATTGCGCTGACCAACTGCTGCAATCACGATATCCGCGGTGCGCGTATGAGCGGCCAGGTCCCGCGTTTTGCTATGGCAGAGGGTGACCGTGGCGCCAGCCTCAAGTAACAGCAGCGCCATTGGTTTGCCGACAATATTTGAGCGGCCAATCACGACCGCCTCGGCGCCGCTTAGCGGAATCTTTGCAGCTTGCAGCATGATCATGACACCATATGGCGTACAAGGTCGAAAGCGCGGTTGGCCAGTGAGTAAGGCGCCGGCGTTTGCCACATGAAAGCCATCCACGTCTTTAGCGGCGGCAATGGCTTCAATCACTTTATGGCTGTTAATGTGTGCCGGCAGAGGCAATTGCACCAAAATGCCGTGAATGGCTGGGTCGCGATTGAGCATCTCAATGCGCGCTAGCAACTCGGCTTCACTAAAATTTGCGGGGTAACGGTCGCATGAAGAATGCAGGCCATGTTCCTCGCAGGCTTTCACTTTATTGCGGACATAGACCGCACTGGCTGGATTGTCGCCGACTAATATCACCGCCAGCCCAGGCCGGCATCCTTGTTGGGCAAGAGTAGCCGCGCGCGTGGCGACGTCAGCGCGGACAATTTTTGAGAGGGCGTTGCCGTTAATTAAAGTAGCGGTCATGATGATCGTAGAGGGCGAGTTGTGTAGTCCGGTAAAATTGTAGAGTGTCGATGAGGCTACACAACAAATACCTGGTTGATGGAAAGCAACACATTATACTGGCTATATCATTGCTGCAAAGAGACCTGGTTATTCTCAACGCGTGTTTGATCTTTGTCACGGGCGGCGCTCACCGAGCATTGTTTTATCCCCAATTTTATGTTGCAATGCAATAATTTTTCATATTATGGGAATAAGTCCCGTAATTTGGAAATTCTTCTTGCATTGCTGAATGTGCGCTCTTTACAATTTGGACGTTGAGACCTGTTTCGGCTTAAATCGCTTGCTAAAGCGAAATCGTCAAACAGGGAAACAGTTCTTTCATCAGGAGACAAAATGTCTGCCGTACCCAAGGAAGTGTTGAAATATATTGCTGTCGAACACGATGAAGATCCCGAAGAAACGGGTGAGTGGCTAGAGGCGCTTGAAGGTGTGCTGGCCAGTGTTGGCCCGCAACGTGCTCACTATTTGATTGAAAAACAGATTGAACTCGCCCGCTTGCGCGGCGCTCATTTGCCATTTTCGGCAACCACGCCTTATATCAATACGATTCCAGTTGAGCAGCAAGTGCAATATCCTGGGGACTCGGACATTGAACACCGGATTCGATCCTATACGCGCTGGAATGCCGTTGCGATGGTCTTGCGCGCAGGTAAAGAGACGAACGTAGGTGGCCATATCGCCTCCTTTGCCTCCGCCGCTACGCTGTATGACGTAGGCTTTAACCATTTCTGGCATGCGCCTTCTAAGGAGCATGGGGGCGATTTGATTTTTATGCAGGGCCATTCGTCGCCGGGCATTTATTCGCGAGCCTTTTTGTTGGGCCGGCTGACGCAAGAGCAACTGGACAATTTCCGCCAAGAAGTGGGGGGCAACGGCATTTCGTCTTACCCGCATCCATGGTTAATGCCGGATTTTTGGCAATTTCCAACCGTGTCGATGGGGTTGGGGCCAATTATGTCTATTTATCAGGCGCGCTTCATGAAGTACCTAGCGATGCGTGGCATCGTTCAAACCGAAGGGCGCAAAGTATGGGCCTTTTTGGGCGATGGCGAGACCGATGAGCCCGAGTCCCTTGGTGCGATTGGCATGGCCGGCCGCGAACGACTCGATAATTTGGTGTTTGTAGTGAACTGCAATCTACAGCGGCTCGATGGTCCTGTGCGTGGCAGTGGCTCGATTATCCAGGAATTGGAGTCTTCCTTTCGTGGTGCGGGCTGGAATGTGATTAAGGTGGTTTGGGGCAGCCGTTGGGATGCTTTGTTTGCCCGTGATAAAACGGGTGTACTGATGCGCCGCATGAGAGAAGTCGTCGATGGCGAATACCAAACCTACAAATCGGAAAGCGGCGCTTTTGTGCGCGAGCATTTTTTCAATACCCCAGCGCTCAAAGCATTAGTCTCAGATTGGTCAGATGACGATATTTGGAATTTAAATCGTGGTGGTCATGATCCGCATAAAATTTATGCGGCTTTCTCCGCCGCATCGCAAGCGTGTGGCCAGCCGACCGTGATTTTAGCCAAAACCATTAAAGGCTACGGCATGGGTGAAGCCGGTCAAGCGATGAATATCACTCATCAGCAAAAGAAAATGCCGATTGATGCCCTGAAAAAATTCCGCGATCAATTCCGCTTACCGATTACAGATGAAGCCCTAACCGAGGTCCCTTACCTGAAATTTGAAGAGGGTTCAAAAGAGCTGACCTATATGCGGCAGCAGCGCACGGCGTTAGGCGGTTATTTGCCGGCTCGCCGGGCTAAGGCTGAGCCGTTGCCAGTGCCCGCGTTAAGCAGTTTTGAGCCGGTTTTAAAAGGCACCGGAGAAGGCCGCGAGATTTCAACGACGATGGCTTTTGTGCGGATTTTAAATATCCTGCTCAAAGATAAAGCGTTGGGTAAGCGGATCGTGCCAATTGTGCCGGATGAGTCGCGGACGTTCGGTATGGAAGGCTTGTTCCGGCAGATTGGTATTTGGAATCAGGACGGCCAAAAATATGTGCCGGAGGATTCTGATCAGCTGATGTTTTATAAAGAATCAAAAACCGGCCAAATTTTACAAGAAGGGATTAACGAAGCAGGCGGGATGTGCGACTGGATCGCGGCGGCAACGGCGTACTCAACGCACGGCGAGCAGATGATTCCCTTCTATATCTTTTATTCGATGTTTGGCTTTCAGCGGGTGGGCGATTTGGCATGGGCTGCGGCCGATATGCGCTCGCGTGGCTTTTTGCTGGGCGCGACAGCTGGGCGCACGACGCTCAATGGCGAAGGGTTGCAACACGAAGATGGCCATTCGCATCTGTTTTCAGCCGGGATTCCAAACTGTGTAAGCTATGATCCGACATTTGGCTATGAGCTCGCGGTGATTATGCAAGATGGCTTGCGCCGGATGGTGCAGGAGCAAGAAGACGTTTATTACTATATTACGGTAATGAATGAAAACTACGAGCATCCGGCATTGCCGGCAGGCATTGAGCAAGATATTGTGAAAGGCATGTATTGCTTTAAGCAAGCCGATCCTCAGCAGGACACCATGCCCCGCGTGCAACTGCTCGGTTCAGGTACGATTTTCAATGAAGTGATTGCGGCTGCCGACCTACTAGCAAAAGATTGGGGGGTGGTGGCCGATCTATGGGGGTGCCCAAGCTTTACCGAGCTTGCTCGAGATGGACAAGCCACTGAGCGACACAATCTACTCCACCCTGCTGAGGCGCCAAAGCACTCTCACGTTGAGACATTGCTAAAAGACGCCAAAGGCCCAGTGATTGCGGCCACGGATTATGTCCGCGCCTTTGCTGAGCAAATCCGGGCTTTTGTGCCAGGTCGCTATGTGGTGTTGGGGACAGATGGTTTTGGCCGCTCGGATACACGCGAGCAGCTGCGCCACTTCTTTGAGGTTGACCGCTATTGGATCACTGTGGCGGCGCTCAAAGCCTTGGCAAATGAAGGCACGATTAAGCCACAGTTGGTGGCTGAAGCATTAGCCAAATATCAACTCGATCCGGCTAAACCTAACCCAATGACTGTTTAGTAGGCCTATCCATATCGATGTATGGATAGGATATAGTGCAGCCCCTTATACGGGTTGCATATCCTCCTCTTAGAGAACACATAATGAGTCAAATCATTGAAATTAAAGTACCGGACATTGGCGACTACGCTGACGTGCCAGTTATTGAAGTGCTGGTGAGTCCAGGAGACATGGTTGAGGAGGAGCAGTCTTTGCTGAGTCTCGAGTCGGACAAAGCCACGATGGATATCCCGAGTCCCAGCGCTGGTCGGGTCAAAGAAATCAAAGTGAAACCCGGCGAGCGTGTTTCTCAGGGCACCGTGATTGTCTTGCTTGAGAGCGTGGCTGAAGCGCCGCCAGCCGAGCCTGTGTCGCCAGTTGAGCCAGCATCACCGGCTCAAGCAGCGGCCACGCATCCCCCCCAATTGCCGGTAGCGCAGAATACAGTAGGTGCCACTGAGCAGCCGGGAGTTGCCTCAGCCAACTTGAGCTCGCCGCCTCGCCCCGCGTTAGCACCAACGCCAGCAGAGGCCACGGCTCTAACTGGCCTAGCCAGCCCGCCAGCAGACCGCACGGCAAGCCATGCCAGTCCTTCAGTACGCCAATTTGCGCGCGAGCTTGGGGTCGATGTGCAGCAGATTAGCGGCAGCGGGCCTAAAGGACGTATCACACAAGACGATGTGCGTGCTTACGTAAAGGCTGTATTGCAAGGTGGCTTGCCGGTCTCGGGCGCGGTAGCGAGCAGCGCCGCTGGGGGCCTCAATTTACTCCCCTGGCCACAAGTTGCCTTCACAAAATTTGGCCCAGTCGAAGCCAAGCCCTTATCGCGCATCAAAAAAATTGCAGGGGCTAACCTGCATCGCAATTGGGTCCTGATTCCCCATGTGACGAGCCATGAAGATGCCGATATTACAGAGCTCGAAGCTTTCCGGGTAAAGCTAAACCAAGAAAATAATAAAACTGCCGCCAAGGTCACCATGCTGGCTTTTTTAATCAAAGCCAGCGTTGCGGCGCTTAAACAATACCCCAGCTTTAATACCAGTCTGGATGGCGATAACTTAATTTATAAACAGTACTATCACATTGGCTTTGCGGTAGATACCCCGAATGGTCTGGTGGTGCCGGTGATTCGAGACGCCGATCAAAAAGGGGTGCAAGAGATTGCACAAGAGACCGCAGAACTGGCTCAACTTGCCCGCGAAGGCAAGCTAAAATCTGACCAGATGCAGGGTGGCTGTTTTTCAATTTCTTCGTTAGGCGGTATTGGCGGCACCTACTTCACGCCCATTATCAACGCACCTGAAGTGGCTATCTTGGGCGTTTGCCGTAGTGCGCTAAGCCCGGTATGGGATGGTCAGCAGTTCATGCCACGTCTTATGCTACCGCTTTCTTTATCGTATGACCATCGGGTGATCGATGGCGCTGAAGCGGCTCGTTTTAACGCCTATCTGGCTGCTGTGCTAGCCGATTTCCGCCGTGTAACCCTGTAGTAAAGGTTTGATAGATGAGTTCAATTGAAACTAAACAGCCGCCAGCAGCGGATCCGGTGGCGTGTGATTTACTGGTACTAGGCGCTGGGCCCGGTGGCTATGCGGCAGCGTTTCGAGCCGCTGACCTTGGCTTGAACACGGTACTGGTTGAACGTTACCCAACGCTTGGTGGGGTCTGTTTAAATGTCGGCTGCATTCCGTCCAAAGCCTTGCTCCATACCGCGCAAATTAGCGCGGAAGTGAAAGCCTTGGCGGCGCACGGTATCTCCTTTGGCGAAGCACAAATCGATTTAAATAAACTGCGTGCCTTTAAATCTGGGGTGATTGCCAAGCTAACCGGTGGCTTAGCGCAGATGGCCAAAGCGCGTAAAGTGCAAGTGATAAATGGGGTCGGTGAATTTACTGGCCCTCACCAACTGGCCGTCCAAGCCGAAGCCGGTCAGGTGCGCCAGGTCAAATTCAAGCACGCCATTATTGCGGCGGGCTCGCAGTCAATACCGTTGCCTTTTATGCCGGCTGACCCGCGCATCGTTGATTCAACCGGCGCACTTGAATTGCGGCAGATGCCACAGCGCATGTTGGTGATTGGCGGTGGCATCATCGGCCTTGAAATGGCAACCGTTTATTCCGCGCTTGGCGCGCAAGTTGATATTGTTGAAATGTCGGATACCCTGATGGCTGGGGCCGATCGTGATTTGGTCAAAGTATGGGAAAAATTTAATGCGCCTCGCTTTGGGCAGATCATGCTCAAAACCAAAACGGTTCAAGCCGAAGCCAAAAATGATGGGATTCATGTTAGTTTTGAAGGTGCGCAGGCGCCTAGCAGTGCCCAATGTTATGACCTCGTATTGCTAGCCGTAGGGCGTAAGCCTAATGGCCATCAAGTCGGCGCCGATAAAGCCGGGGTCCAGGTCAATGAGCGCGGCTTTATCCTCGTTGACCAACAGCAACGCACCAATGTGCCGCATATTTTTGCGATTGGTGATATCGTAGGTCAGCCTATGTTGGCCCATAAAGCTGTGCACGAAGGGCATATTGCGGCGGAAGTCGCCGCCGGCCAGAAAGCTTATTTTGATGCCTATCAGATTCCTTCGGTGGCCTATACGGATCCAGAAGTGGCGTGGACGGGCAAAACCGAAGCCCAGTGTCAAGCAGCAGGCATTCAATACGGCAAAGCCGTGTTTCCGTGGGCCGCTTCCGGCCGAGCGATTGCCAATGGCCGCGATGAAGGCCTCACCAAACTGATTTTTGACCAAACTACGCACCGTGTGATTGGTGGCGGGATTGTCGGTACCAGTGCGGGAGATCTGATTGGTGAGCTTTGCCTGGCGATTGAGATGGGGGCAGACGCCGCCGATATAGGTAAAACGATCCATCCTCATCCGACGCTCAGCGAATCAATTGGCCTGGCGGCCGAACTGTTTGAAGGCGTCTGCACGGACTTACCTGCGCAGCGAAAGAAATAACCTTGGCCGAACAGCCTACTTTATCTTTGCTAAGCTTTCCGTTAGCATCCAGACATTGAGTCAGCCCAAGGAAGGGATCTATGCAAGTCTGTGACATACTGAAAGTCAAAGGGAATACGCTTTTCACGGTAAGGCCTGAAACACCGTTGCTCGAAGCGGTGGATACCATGGCGACGCACGATATTGGTTCGTTGGTCGTGATGGAAGAGGGGAATCTGGTGGGGCTTCTCACCTTCCGAGAGATTATTCTGACTTTGCGAGCAAGTGGCGGCGTGATTGGCGTCACCCCTATCCGTGACGTTATGAATAGCAGTCCATTGGTTTGTGCGCCTGAGACGGATGTTAATGTGGTCCGCCGCATGATGCTAGAACGACATGCACGCTATTTGCCGGTGTTAAATGAGCGCACCTTAATGGGGGTGATTTCGTTTTACGATGTGGCTAAAGCCGTGGTTGAGGAGCAAGGTTTTGAAAACCGCATGCTCAAAGCCTATATTCGGGATTGGCCTGAAACCGGAAGCCGATGAAGTAGCTGCCTTGGGACGATGTACACTGAGCCGGCAATGCCGCTTTTCTCAATTCTCCGTTTAATTTTTTAGGCCAGCGGATATGTCCGGTAACACTCTTGGTACGCTTTTCACGGTTACCACCTTTGGCGAATCCCACGGTCCGGCGATTGGCTGTGTCATCGATGGTTGTCCGCCTGGACTGGCCCTGACGCACAATGATATTCAGCTTGAGCTAGATCGCCGTAAACCTGGCACGTCGCGTCATGTGACGCAACGCAAAGAAGACGATAGCGTTGAAATTCTTTCCGGTGTTTTCGAGGGCATCACCACGGGTGCGCCAATTGGGCTGTTGATCCGCAATACGGATCAACGGAGCAAAGATTACGGCAATCTTGTCGATACCTTTCGTCCTGGCCACGCAGATTATACTTACTGGCACAAATATGGTCTGCGCGACTATCGCGGTGGCGGCCGTTCATCGGCACGCTTAACCGCGCCCTTGGTAGCGGCAGGCGCAGTCGCAAAAAAATGGCTGCACGAGCATCTAAAGATCAAAATACAAGCCTATATGGCCGCGCTTGGCGAGATCGATATTCCATTCATTGATTGGGCCTATGTGGCAGAAAATCCATTTTTTTCCCCTAATGCAGAGATTGTGCCGCAGCTAGAAGCTTATATGGACCAACTGCGTAAAGAAGGCGATTCAATCGGTGCACGTATCACGGTCATCGCAAGTGGCGTACCCGTTGGCCTGGGTGAGCCCATTTTTGATAAGCTAGACGCGGATATCGCGCACGCGATGATGGGCATTAATGCCGTTAAAGGGGTTGAAATTGGCGCTGGCTTCGCCAGCATCGCCCAGCGTGGCTCGCAGCATGGCGATGAACTGACCCCGGCTGGCTTTAGGAGTAATCATGCAGGGGGTATTCTTGGCGGCATTACGAGCGGCCAAGATATCACCGTCTCTCTTGCCATTAAGCCGACTTCAAGCATTCGCACGCCACGCCAGTCGATTGATAAAGCCGGTGCGCCGGCGATGGTTGAGACCTTTGGACGGCATGACCCCTGTGTTGGCATTCGCGCCACGCCAATTGCTGAAGCAATGCTCGCCTTGGTGTTGATCGATCATGTCCTGCGTCATCGCGCACAGTGCGGCGACGTGCAGGTGTTTACGCCACGGATTGCTGCTTTAGCGCCCAGGTGCGCTGATCGATAAACCGGCTGACCATGATTAAATTAACCACCGCGATAAATCCTATTCCTGCTTAAGCTGATTGCGTGCGGCATCAAGTGCTTCGCACAGTCGTGCGGCACCTTGCGCAATGCGTGGGGCCGGGCGGTCAAGTAAATCTGCATCAATCGCAAAAAGAGCATTATGCTGAGTGGCGCTCAGTTGCGGCCAATTGCGCCAGCGCTCTAAGCTGGGTAGGGCTTGACCGGTTGCGATTGCGCTAGGGCGCGATACAATAATTGCCTGCGGGTCAGCTGCCAACACCGCTTCTAGCGAAATAACAGGGGCCTCGGGTGCTAAATCAGCAAACACATTATGGCCGCCGCATACTCTAATCACATCGCTGGCAATTTGCTTGCCGTTCAGCGTGATTAAAGGCTGATCAGAGACTTGATAAAACACCTGTACCGGTGCGCGGTGCGCATAGCGTGTGCGTAACGCTGTAATGTCTGCCCGCAATCGAGCTGCGGCTAAATCGGCGGTGGCGCGGGTGTCAAATAAAATGCCAAATTTTTCAAGCGTGATAGAAATATCGTCGAGTTGGCGTGGCGCATTATAAAAAATCGGAATATGTAATTTGCGCAGGGCGTGCAACTGACGCTCCACATTGCCATGCTGCCAAGCCACCACCAAATCAGGTCGCAACGCAATGATTTGCTCCAAATCAAGTGCTTGGTAATCGCCCACTCGTGGTAACTGTCTCGCCGCATGTGGGTAATCGCTATGTTTGACCGTACCGCGCAATACAGCTCCGCCACCTGCTGCGTAAATTAACTCAGTGAGATGCGGTGCTAGGCTAATCACCCGTTTGGCCGGTGTGGTCAGCGTGACGACTGCGCCGACATCGTCTACCACCTGGATATGTGCATAGGCACTATAGGGTGTTATCGCTAGTACGCTAATCAGTAGTTGGATCAAATTTTTAGGTAAGCGCATTTCGTTGCAAGTTTAGTGTTGCGTATAGTTTAAGCGCACACCAAGTGTCCTCAGACAAATTATAAATAGGGGGTGACGGCTACGCTTAACTGCATGTGTAGACGATGATGGTCGCTGAATTTTTCGGATAGAGGCTATTTTAATTTATATCTTAAACGTAACTCCCCAGGTACAACATATTGTCACCGGAAGGAAGGTTCGCACAATATATTGTTGGCTAAGATGTTTGGTCAAAGCTTATGCTGCAGTTGCACTGCCATTTTTGGCCAATTTTCGTGCTGTATTTTCAATATATAGGTAAAAGAAAAGGTTTTTAACAAAATATAGTAGTCAAAGGTACCTGGGGAGTTACGATTAAACTTTATAAGTCTGATCAATCGATAAGGCAAGTTTAGTAATCGGCCAGACGTACGCAAGGCCGATGACTTTTGCTTTTACCTACAACTATGGATCGTGCGTTGAAAACCAAGCTGTATTCAGTCAGACGTTACAGCCCTCTCCACACGACGATATTGCCGGGCGTTTGCTTGCTTACACCTATTCTTCTGCCCCGCGTTGCTTGAGTAGAAGACTATTCATTGGGCTTAATCCTTTGACGCCTTCTATCTTTGCGCTATGCAAGGTCAAAGTGTCTTGACTTGATGCCCACCATAACTTGGCCTGCCATTGATCATTCGCTGGAATCAATTGCCAACAGCGAACTGCTTTGTCCTCGCTGCCTGTGATCAGATAATCGATGCCGTTTATGTTCCGCCAGGCAACGCTGTTAACTTCTCCGTTAAACCCTTGAATCGTCGCTAAACATTGTCCCGAAGTGATATCCCACACCCGCACCGTTTTGTCCTCACTGCCGGAGACCACGTGCCGATTGCTGGCCGACATCGCAACGCTCTTCACAGAATCTTCATGCCCCTTGAGGACTTGGGGTTCAGCACTGGGAGTTTGCCAATCCCAAACCGTCACTGTATCGTCATTACCGCCGGAAATCACATATCGGCCATCCGCGGACATCGCGACGCTATTTATCGAAGATTCATCCCCATGAAAAACGCGGGGTTTGGCATTACGCGTTTGCCAATTCCACACTTGCACCATCCCATCGCAATCGCCGGACGCTATATACCGGCCATCGGCCGACATCGCGACGCTCATCACCGATTTTTTATCCCTGCTGAGGACGTAGGGCTCAGTATCGGGTGTTTGCCAATCCCACACTCGTACTTCGTCGCTGCCGGAAACTACATATTGACCGTCGGCCGATATCGCGACGGCATAAACGCTACTCTCATGCCCGCTGAGGATGGAAAGCGAAGCATCGGACCTTTGCCAATCCCACACTTGCACCGCTCCGTCGTCGTTACCGCTGAAGCTGCCGGAAACTACTATACGGCCATCGGCCGACATCGTGACGCTCATCACTGAATGGTCGTGCCCGTTGAAGACGCGGGGCACAGCATCAAGTGCCTGCCAATCCCATACCCGCACCGTTTTGTCAATACTGCCAGAGACCAGATACCGACCATCCTTCGACGTCTCGACACTATTCACCGCACTTTGATGGCCGCTGAGGGCACGGGGTGTCATATCAAGCGTGTGCCAATCCCACACCCGTACCGTGTTGTCAGCGCTGCCTGAGGCCACATACCGACTATCAGCCGACATCGCGACGCTATTCACTGAAGCCTGATGGCCACTGAGGACGCGAGGCACGGCATTAGGTGTTTGCCAATCCCAAATCTTCACTGTCTTGTCCTCACTGCCGGAAATCACATACCGGCCATCAGCGGACATTACGACACTACTCACCTGATCTTCATGCTCACCGAGGGCGCGGGGCGCAGCATCGGGTATTTGCCAGTCCCACACCCACATCGTATAGTCGCAACTGCTGAAAACCACATACCGACCATCAGTCGATATGGTGACATGATTCACCGAATACTCATCCTCATCGAGAACACAAGGCGCAGCATTAGGCATTTGCCAATCCCACACACGTGCGGTCACGTCTTCACTACCGGAGACCACATACCGACCATCGGCCGATATTGCAACGCTAATCACCGAAGACTCATGACCACGTAAAACACAGGGTCTGGCATTGGATTTTTGCCAGTCCCACACTCGCACCTTCTCATCGTCGCTGCCGGAAACTACATACCGACCATTGGCCGATATCGCGACGCTATTCACCGGAGACTTATGTCCGCCGAGAGTGCGAGGTATGGCATTGGGCGCATGCCAATCCCATACCCGCACCGTGTTGTCAGCACTGCCAGAGACCACATATCGACCGTCGTTCGACATCACAACGCTATTTACTTGATTTTTATGTCCAATCAAACGCCCTTTTTCTTCTAGCGTTTTCGTATCGTGTAGCGTCACGATATCGTTATGTGCGACGATCAACAGTTGGCCATCCGGTGAATAGCAGCAGGCACTAACTTCATCCTCAAATTGCAATTCTGGCAATTCTCCAAACTGCACCCCACCCATGTGTGCGCCTCTTAAGTCTGCGTTCCGTAACCAAGCACCGGTTAGATTCACTTTGCGCAGATCTGTTTTTGATAACTGAACTGAATCGAAGATGGCATAACTGAGATTCGCGCCAGGAATCTGAATCCCAGTAAAATCGATTCCACTAAATGGCACCCCCGCTCTAGCTAACACTGTGATCGCATTGGCTGCTGTCAGACGCACCTCTTTATCCGTTTTTGACTGCTCAATGATTGCAAGCAGCTGCTCTTTAAAGGCGGGTTCCTGCTGAACTCTTTCTATTAATAGGCTTACCACACCTAGATCATGACACCAATGCTTGGGCGCTAAAGCTAGGGTTGGCGGTGCAGGGCGAGCTAGTGCATGTATGTTATCAAAACTATAAACGGATGCATTACTACCTCGGCGAGAGCGCCTTGCTGGCGCTGTAAACGCATCGAATGAATCAAAGAGTGCACGGGCCACCAGATACTCCAATAATGACTTATGGATAAATCGGTATTGACTCCCACTTCGAATCAATGGCCATGCATCTCGCAATATTTGTTTTTCTTCTTCTCGACTAAAAAAGATTTCTTTCCAACTGCCTTTATTTTTGTGTGATAAATACTCGACAACCGGGTTACCTACTTGTTCTGTATATAAGTGAATCGCTAAATCTTGCGTGAATGCAATACCGTGCTCGGCAAAGCCTTCATCGCATAAAACTCTAAAGTTTTCTCTTTTAGCTTCCGCTAGATTGTGTCCGCCTAAGCGCTGTTCATTGCGCTCAAACCACTGTCTGAGAAATTGGTTATAGAGATCTAACCGTAATTGAATGGTTGTCCGCGTTTTTCCCTCAATAGCCAAGTGAGGCAATGCCTCAAGTGTCACACGCAATAGAAAGGGATTGCGGACTAGGTCCTTAACATGAGGTTGTTCAAGCGCTTCTTGATATTGCTGCACTGACCAACCCGTCGAGCGGTGCGTCACATATTTGTCGAGATACGCATCACGTTCTTCGCGTGAAAAAGGCTCAATCTCGACTTCTTCAAAGAAAGTGTCGTTTTCTTGTAAATGTGGGTTGGGTTGAAAACGACTTTGGTAGTGTCGCCCCAGATATTCACTGCGGCAGCTTATAACCATTTGTCCTAACCAGTTATCGGGTTGATTAATCTGATTGCTGAGATACAAGTTCCGTGTCTGTTGGATTTCATCGTAGCCATCTAGAATAAAGATGAACTTTTGTTTTTCTTTTTTTAGTTTCTGAATTTGTAATTCAGATAAACCTCTTTTGTGAAGTGCTTTAGCGATCAGATCGTGTTCAGGCTTATCAATACTTGGTAGAGAAATGAAGAGTGGAACTGGATCAACTTCTTTTCTGCTTTCCCATAGTTTTTTTTCGAGCAACTGATTAAAGGTAGATTTACCGGCCCCTGAATCTCCAGTAAGCAGTAAGACTTGTTTGTCGCTTTGTAGAAATGCATGTACCTGAGTGAAAAGCGCAATGGTTTCACCGGCTACTTTACTCCGGGGTTCCACGTAAAGCCGTAACGTTTCTGCAAAAACCTGATCTTGCGTAAGCGCAGCATCATACTGTGCTTTAAGCGTCACTTTAGGATCAGCATTCAACAAGCGCAGTTGTTGATGCTGTTGCTGCACGGTAAAAGCCAGCTGACTGTGTAGTGCAGTACGAATGCCATCGAAAATGCTATCAACTAGCTTAACAAACGCCAGTTCGTCGAATGTGGTGCCCTTGTCTAAACGAGATAGGCAATCGCTATAACCTTGCCAAAACTTATTCAAAAAAGTTCTAGCCTCATCACTACCAACGAGTACCCGTTCAATGAGCTTAAACAGCACCCAATGCCGACTTTGATTGTGGCTTACCTCATTTGCTTGCTGCTCATAGCGAGGAATATCCTCCATTCGAACCGTTGTCACGGGAATAAAGTGTGACAAGCATGGGTCGTAGCTATTGGGAGTTAACGCAATGGGGATAATCCCATGCTGATCTTGCAACTGCGCTTTACGGATTTGTAGAAAAGCAATTTCCGTTAATACATGATGAAAGCCATCTTTATACTCACGATCGAGAGAGAATTTACGTACCACCTGACGAATTGAAACGGCTGAACTTTGTGATTGCGCCCCTTCTCGGCGATAGGTTTCACGATCTTGTAAATAGGCTGCGTGAAGTTCTTGATAGAACTTTTCGTAGTCAGTCCATTGTAAATAGCTGCCTAATACCTCCGAACAACAGACAACGACCTTATCAACTGGCTTCACATCGGCTCGTAATGACTCAGGCAATAAGCAGAGTTGATTGGTAACGATATCTTCGATCTTACCGTCGTCTCTCGAGTCTTCAAGGGAGCTCGCATAAGGCTCGCCTTTTGGTGCTTGATCGGAATACAGGTTGACGCGAATTTGAGAAAGTTTGCTGATTAAATATTTAGAAATCGACGCATGTGCTTTTCCGTGTTGATCGTTGTCATGTGCATAGACGAGAAATAGACTGGGCTTATTCGATACCTCTAGCGAGCTAAGTGTTGAGAGCGCTTTTTCAAAGAGATAATTAATCAGTATGTTTTTATCTTGAGCAGATGAGAAGACGGGTGGCTGTTGTACAGGAGTAGGTGTAGAAATAACTGGTGGCGTTGATACTTTCTGTTCAGTCAGAGAAGTATTCGAGGTAGGTGAGGATTTCTGCTCGATCCAGGCTTTCGCTTTTCTAAAGCCCGTTCGTGCTTTCTCAGATTTGCCTAATCGATCTAGCAAATCTTCGCCTTCAGTATAGATGTCAGTAACACGCTGGCGTAACGATTCTAGGGGAGCACTCAAGATAGGTAGCGATCCCTCATAGCCCCAAGCCTTTGCTTTTCTATAACTCGCCTGTGCTTTGTCAGATTTTCCTAAGTGATCTAATAACTCTCCACGCTCAGTATAGATTTCCGCAATACGCTGACGTAACGCTTCTTCTTCGCCCGTCTGAGATTTAAGAGCTTGGCTCAGTGCACCCTTCAGTTCTGATAACGAAAAAATAGATTGTGCCTCTGCGATTTGTCTAAATATCACTTTTGCCTGGTTATACGATGCTAATGACATCTCAAGTTGCTGCATCGTCTTTTGCAGACGGGCCTGTTCCAAGTAGCCTTGCGCTTGCACCTGCAGTTGTTTATTTATTAGGTTTTGAGAAACTGGATTGCTTAACATCATCATCTCCTTATGATGGTTTTGCTAAACTGGCGAGCGCCAGATCTTATTTAAACGGCCGATAATTCTTTGTGCTTACTTGATTTTCCGAGCTTGGGTTGAGAGCCGCTTATAGCTGATGCGATCTTATCAAAGAGAAAATCAAGAATAGAGAGGGGTAAATGACTGATTTGGTTTCTGTGAAATGCAAATTATCGGTAGATGGATCATACCTAAGAATGCCCCCAGGTTTATCAAATGTGGTGAAAAAGCTCGGGATGGTCGCTGACGACCTTGATGCAAACAACCCAGGCAACTAATTCGGCTAAGATACTTGTACCGGTACATGGTTACGGCTGCCCTTGATGCGGTTGTTATGATCCACAAACACCAAATTAGGCTTCACATTGCCCGCACGTATATCAGCATCATCAAAAAAGCCAAATGCCGCGATGATGACCAGGTCGCCTAACTGTGCGCGCCGTGCTGCTGAGCCGTTCAATGAAATCGTGCCGCTGCCACGCTCGGCGCGTATCGCGTAAGTCGAAAAACGCTCGCCATTATTGATATTCCAAACCTCGATTTGTTCATTTTCTATAATGTTGGCGGCTTCGAGTAAATTTTCATCGATCGCGCATGAGCCTTCATAGTGCAATTCGCAGTGAGTGACTGCGGCGCGATGAATTTTTGATTTCAGCATAATGCGTTGCATAGACGGCCCTTAATAAAGTGGATGATAGAAAGATAATAAAGGGAATCAGGCAAGAGATCAAATCACAAGGAGGTGAAAATCTATCTTAGCTGATTGCACTTGCTTTAAATTTCAAGATTGTCGATCAAACGGGTGGTCCCGAGTTTTGCTGCTGCGACGATCACCAATGGCGCGTTTGTTTCGTGCGCAGCTAAGGCCTGCAAATCGGCCTGTTTGCGTATCGTAATATATTGCGGGTCCCAGCCACGGGCTGCGAGTTGAGCCATCGCTGCTTGCTCGAGTGTAGCAAAATCGTTACGGTTTTCTTCAATAATTTTGCGGCGTATATCCGATAGTATTTTAAATAGCATGGGTGCTTCAGCGCGCTCTGTTTGATTAAGATACATATTGCGTGAAGAAAGCGCTAGGCCATCCTCATCTCGCACCGTTTCGGCGGCAATAATTTCAGTGGATAACGCAAATTGTTGGCTCATCGCGCGTACCATCATCAGCTGTTGGTAATCTTTTTTGCCGAAAACCGCAATACGTGGCTGAACGCAGCAGAATAACTTCATGACTACGGTGCACATGCCTTGGAAATAGCCGGGCCTGAATTCGCCCTCAAGGATCGAACTCATGCCATCGGGGGGATTCACACGATAGTGCTGTGGCTCCGGATATAAATCCGTTTCAGTGGGCGCGAACAGCACATAGACATTTTCGCGTTGTAGTTTTTCGAGGTCCTCTTCAAAGGTGCGTGGATAATGGGCAAAATCTTCTTGGGGCCCAAATTGCAAGCGATTGACGAAGATGCTGGCGATGACCGGGTCACCATGATGGTGGGCGAGTCGGATTAAGGATAAATGCCCTTCATGCAAATTACCCATTGTAGGCACAAAAGCGGTGCGATTTTGGCCCCGTAATTGATCACGCAGTTCTTGGATCGAGCGAATGATTTTCATAGATGGAGTGATTCTGGAGCGGTTGCTTGGCCAGTCGTTAAGTGTGGATCGCTGGTTGACGCAGATTCAAGGGTGCTAGGGGTATAAGAGAGGCGGACATAAATCGGTGCGAACGCTTCTGCTTGCGTGATTTCAATCAGTGTTTCACGCGCCAGTTCAAGGATGGCGATAAAATTGACGACGATGACTGGCGCTGCTGATGTCGGTTCAAATAGTTCGCTGAATTCAATAAAGCGGGCGTGCTGTAATTTACGTAAAATAACACTCATATGCTCGCGTACTGAGAGTTCAGCACGGGTAATGCGGTGGTGCTCAACAAGTTTTGCACGTTTCATTAGTTCCGCCCAAGCTGTGCGCAGATCTTCCGTGCTGACCTCAGGCCAGCGCGGGGCAAGGCTGGGTGCAACATAAATGTTGGCGCGTAGGAAGTCGCGCCCAAGTTGCGGCAGTTGATCGAGTTTGAGCGCCGTGAGCTTCATCTGCTCATATTCAAGCAAACGCCGCACCAGTTCAGCGCGCGGGTCTTCCACTTCTGCATCTGGGGCGGCTTTTTTGACCGGCAATAACATGCGCGCCTTGATTTCAATCAACATCGCCGCCATCAGCAGGTATTCGGCCGCTAGCTCAAGGTTGTGGTTGCGTATCTGCTCAACATACTCAAGGTATTGGCGGGTGACGGCAGTCATTGGGATATCAAGCACATTGAAGTTCTGTTTACGAATTAAATAAAGTAACAGATCAAGCGGCCCTTCAAATGCTTCGAGAAAAATTTCCAGCGCATCTGGCGGAATATAAAGATCATGCGGCAGTTTAAAAAGCGGTTCGCCATACAGATGTGCATAAGCCACACCATCAATCGTATCTGGCGTTGAATCAGCAGTAGGCGCCATCAACGCGTCGTCAGCTATCGCGCTTAGTGCCGGCCGCTTCATGACTTAAGTCACTTTAATAATAGACGTAGGGCTTTTGCTGGATACGGGAGGTCTGCTGCCGCGCACGCTCGTCAAGGTTGAGCGGGGATTTATCCCACAATAACATGCGCCCGCGACGCTGTGCTTCTTCCAGCGCAGGCTGCTGCTGTTTGAGTTGGTGAATAAACTGAGTAATCTCGGATTGGTAGTGGCGACTCATTTTAAGCAAAATATTGGATAGATCTCGCAGTTAAGGTTTAACGTAGTCGTAAGCTTAACCAGCGATCGACTTCATTAGGGTTCAATCGGGTTCAATCGGGTTCAATCTTATATTAAATTACCCTTGAATGCCGGTTTTAGGTTAATTTTTAGGTCTTTGGGGGTGAAATTGGCGGTATAAATGTGTTCCAATGCTATTTTCTTGCGGCAATTTCTGAGTCTATGTAAGCGATCGGAAAATTCTATTGGAACCCAGTTTGAGCAAGATCGGACAACAAATAAGCCAACGCGTGCGCGATTGGCAAGGGGTATGTGGCATTGGACTGGTCATCATTTTGGCCTTTTTACCCGTGTCTGCACAAGCAGAATATACCGTTGATATTGAGGCGCCTCGCAAGCTCAAAGCCTTGCTTAAAAAGCATTTGGATTTGGCGCGCTTTGCCAAGCGCGCTGATATCAGTGACGAACAGTTTGAATTTTTAGTGACGGCCGCACCTCAACAAGCGCGTGAGCTCGCTGAAACAGAAGGATACTTTAGTGCCGTGGTGACGACAGATGTCGTCACGCTTGGCCATCAGCCAGAGGTTACCATCAGCCTTGACCCTGGCCCGTGCACGGCGATTTCATCGGTGGCGCTCAATTTTACGGGAGCGATCCAAACCGAAGAGCCTACGCGTGAGGATCTGGTGCGTCGTGCCTGGACCTTGCGCCGCGGTGATGGATTTAGTCAGTCCGCTTGGGAGGGGGCTAAAAACGCTTCATTAAAAGCGTTGCAAGCAAAACGCTATGCCGCGGCCAAAATTCTCCACGCGCAAGCGTTGATTGACCCTCGCAGTGAGCAGGCCAGACTGGCGGCCACGTTCGATAGTGGCCCGACTTTTACTCTGGGAGCGATCGAAATTAGCGGCTTAAAGCGGTATCCAGAAAAAATCATTCATCATGTGAACCCGCTGCAGCTGGGTGAGCTGTATAGCGTGGAGCGGCTACTTGAATTGCAAAGGCAGGTGCAAAACACAACTTACTTTGCCAGCGTCGCAGTCGATGTGGCAAACGATGCAAGCCAGCCGCACCACGTGCCGGTAAAAGTGAAAGTCAGTGAATATCCATGGCATTCAATTCGTTCAGGGATTGGGTATTCATCCGATACCGGCGCTCGGGTGCAAGGTAACTATGTCTATAACAATATGTTTGGCCGCAGTTGGATCTTGCATGCGCAAGGCCAATTCGAGCAGCACCAGCAAAATATTGCCCTGCGTCTATCGATGCCGCCTGATCGTAAAGCTTATACCAACAGCCTATTAGCGACTCATACCCGCACTAACATTGAAGATACGGATATTCGCAGCCTGCGTCTTGGCGCTCAACGCGCACGCTCATTAGAGCATTATGATTATGCTTGGTCACTGCTGTATTACGAAGATCAGCTAAGCCAAAATGCTAGCGCGCCAGATGTGAGCCGTGCGCTTGTGCCAACTTGGTCATGGACACGCCGAGATGTCGATGACCCGATGTTTGCCCGTCGAGGTAATATTGTTTCGCTATCGGCCGGGTTTGCCGTGAAAGATTTGATGACGGAGCAATCGTTTGGACGTTTCTATATGCATGGGCGCCAGTATTTTCCGCTTGGCAAAAACGGTCTCGTTTTGTTTCGTGCAGAATTAGGTAGTGTTCTGACTACGGGTGGTTCAACAGGTATTCCAGCTTCGTTGTTATTCCGGGCGGGCGGGGTTAATTCGGTTCGCGGCTATGGCTATCAAAGTATTGGCCATGGAGTAGCCGGCTCGATCCTGCCGGCGAAGTATTTAGCTACGGCAAGCGGTGAATATCAGCATTGGTTTAATCGGGATTGGGGCGCGGCCGTATTTTATGATCTAGGAACCGCCACCGACAAGTGGACAGAAAAAACCTTTTATCAAGGGATGGGCATAGGAATGCGATGGCGTAGCCCGGTAGGGCCGATTAACTTGGATTTGGGGTATGGTTTGCGAGATCGTAGGATTCGGCCTTATTTAACCCTTGGCATTGCATTCTGATGAGGGGCTGGCGCATACTCGGTTGGCTGGTGCCAGGTAGCTTGGCAATCGCCGCATTGATGGCAGGCGCACTTTTCTATGCCAGCCATACTGAACAAGGAACTCGTTCTCTCTGGCAAATTGCACTCATGCTGTCGGGCGGCCGTTTAAGCGGCACCCTAGACGGCGGCACTTTGGCTCACGGCTTGCATGTGCAACAACTTGCCTGGCGGGCTAAAGGCAAGCAAATCTACATTGACCGGCTCGATGGTCAGTGGGGTTTTGCGCGCAAGCCATGGCGCTTGAAAGTAGATTGGCTGCGCATCGGCACGGTGGACGCACATTTTTCCCCTGCCCCCAAAACGGCTAAAACACCCCGCTTGCCATCACTGCCAAACAAGCTTGCGCTGCCGTTTGCATTTGAAATTCTAGAGTTGCGCGTTGACCGTTTGCGTTTACATCAGGTGCCGCCAGAGACACCGCGCCTTGCCGATGAAACGGGCAAAGCCAGCGCCGCGGTGATTGAATTCAGTGGGTTGGCTGTGCGCGCCCGTAGCGATCGTGATCGCCATCAGCTGACCGTTGAGCCATTCATCACACCCTTTGGCGAGCTTAAAGGGGAGTTTCAGGTTGATGCTCGCCAACCTTTTGCGCTGACTGGCGCGGCTCATTTCTTAAGCCGGCCGCAGCCTAAATCTGTTTGGCCAATCCAACACGTGCATTTGCGTTTATCGGGTTCGCTTGAGCAGATGGTCAT
Organism: Mycoavidus cysteinexigens; assembly: GCA_031963245.1. GTDB lineage: Bacteria > Pseudomonadota > Gammaproteobacteria > Burkholderiales > Burkholderiaceae > Mycoavidus > Mycoavidus cysteinexigens_A. The sequence continues at coordinate 10,492 of JASSUC010000028.1, read as the reverse complement.
CGATGTCGACGCACTAGGCGCCAAACTGGCAAGCCATGCTCGGATTGAAATCACGCCGCCATTTTCAATGTCATCTGGAGAGGCGGCGGAGTTAAAATTTGAATTATATGATAGCGTTTATGCCGGCCTGCCGCTCACCGGCTCGGGCATGGTGCAATTAGGCGCCGAACGCGTCTTGTTAAACTCAGTACAATTCTCGATGGCGGGCAATACAACGGTTTGGCAAGGTAGCTTAGGCCAGCCAGGCGATCAGTTATGGTTTGAGTTGAATGCGCCTCACCTTGAACGGCTAGCCGCATTTTATTCTGGTTTAAGTGGCAGATTCAAAGCAAAAGGGCATTTAAGTGGGCATTTTGCCAAGCCTAATATTGTTGCGAGTTATCAAGCTGCGTCGCTTGGCTTGGGCCAAACTCGCATTGAACAGGCAACAGGGCAGATCGAGATGCATGAGGAGGCCAATAGCGCCTTCGTATTGAACCTGGATGGGCGTAATCTCGTGATGCCCGGCGTGACGATGCAAACCCTGAAAGCACGGGTGGCGGGTACGCGCGAGCGCCATCGATTGACGGCACATGCAGTCGGCCAGGCTAGTAAAAAGCCGTTCGATCTAAGTATGGCGGCGCATGGCAGTTTACCAAGCACCTTAGCGAAGATAAGTTGGCACGGTACGCTGACCCAGTTTGAAAACCGTGGCTCGCTACTCAATGTAGCCGCGGGCTTGCCCATTCTACGCCTGGCCGCGCCTGTTGCCATCAGCATCGAGCCTAAACGTTTCAGCCTTGGAGCGATGCAATTAGAGATTGAACAAGCAATGCTTGATTTACGCACATTGGTTTACGAGCCGGGCCTGATTCGTTCAGCAGGAACGCTAAAAGGGGTTGATGCGGGTTGGTTATTGCGTCTTGAGCAGGCCTTGACCGGTAAGATGGATACTTTCAAAACCGACCTTGTCTTGGATGGTGATTGGGATTTTTCATTAGGCGAGAGGGCGACTGGCTATGTACAATTGATGCGGCGAACCGGCGATATAAGGCTTAATGCTAGCCGGAAATTCACCGCGCTTGGCCTTGATCACCTGTCAGCGCGTGTCGATTTAGCTGGCCAGCGGCAGGCGCATCTCAACCTGCGCGCACACGCTGCGCGGCTTGGTGCATTAGAGGCGAATTTACATTCATCCCTGAGTTTAAATCAGGGCCAGTTGTCGATTGCGCCCAAGGCGCCGCTGTCAGGACGGATCGCCGTGTCGCTGCCTTCGCTCAAAACCATGAGCGCTTTGCTTGGTCCGCAATATGTGTTTGAGGGGCGTTTAGCGATGGATTTGACTCTGGCCGGACAGATTGCCAAACCTAAATTGTCAGGCCTATTAAGCGGTGATGACCTAGCCGCAAACTTGCTCGATGATGAGATTGCATTGACGCGAGGCATTGTGCGCATTGCGCTATCTGAGAATCGGGTTGATTTCCGGCAGGTTGAATTTCATGGGGTGGAAGGTACCCTGCGAATTCTTGGGAGCATTGCACTGGATCATGTCAACCCGGCTTTATCGGCCAAGATCGTCGCGGATAAATTCGAACTCTTTGCCACGCCAGACAAACAGTTATCCCTCTCTGGCCAGGCCGTGCTCGCCAATCATGATGCCGCAGGTGGGTTAGCGATCGACGGCGACTTTAAGATAGACCATGCGCTGTTTGATTTACCGGCCACGTCAGCACCTAAACTGGGCGATGATGTGGTGATTATCCGCGCCAATGACGCGCTAGCAGGGGCCGCACTGAACCTTGTCGCGCCAGATGGCGAGCGCTCCGCCGGCCGTTTTTTGCCGGCGGCAAAAATCAATATCGATCTCGGCCGGGATTTTCGTTTTCATGGCGCTGGCGCAGATTTAAAACTGCGCGGCAAATTAGGCGTAACCAGTGAATTTAAGCAACCACTCCATGCCGTTGGCGATATTCGAGTCGCTCAGGGTTCAACCTATGAAGCATTTGGTCGCAAGCTGGCGATTGAAAATGGCTATTTTGGATTTAATGGGCCGATTGCTAATCCAAGCATTAATGTTCTCGCGATGCGACGTAATCAGGAAGTTGAAGTTGGCGTGCAGGTCAGCGGTACCTTACGTATGCCGAACGCACGGCTGGTTTCAGAACCCAATTTACCCGACAGTGAAAAAATTTCTTGGCTGCTATTTGGCCATGGCAGCAGTGACAGCATGAATCTGGGGCAAACCAATACCACCGCGGCAGCCTTTGCATTACTAGGTGGCGTTGGTGGCAAGCGGATCGCGCAAACGATGGGTCTCGACGAATTTTCGATTGGTCAAAGTGAGGCCGGGCTAACCGATCCGCAGGTCGCTAACCTTGCCAAGGCGCTGAATGAACGTTTTGTCCTGGGCTATGAGCAAGGGCTCACAACCGCGGCCAGCATTTTCAAAGCGACTTGGCAATTTTCTCGCAGTTGGTCACTGACGGCCCATACTGGAACGCTGAATGGCATTGATTTGCTCTTTAACCGGCGCTTTGATTGAGTTAATGCTGGTTGGCCGCTAATAACGCCTCAATTTGCTTAGCTTCAACGCGTGTCATTAAATGCTGGTAGGGTTGCAGCGGCTGCTTAGCCGTGAGCGGAGTTAAATCATGCGACCAGGCCAGGGGTTCAATGCCAAGGAAAGCCTCAACTTTAGCAGCTAAGCTCGGCAAAACAGGTTTGAGCGCCAGCGTGAGCAAGCGGAACGCTTCTAAACTGACACTACATGTTTCATGTAATGGGGTTGTTTGGCTAGGGTCTTTCGCCAGACTCCAGGGCTTGCTTGTATCAATATAAAGATTGACTGCATCGGCTTGTTCCATGGTGATGCGTAATGCGCGCGCGCTATCGCGGCTTTCGTAGTGGGCGGCGATGGTCGGCAGCGCCGTGCGTAGTTGCACCAGTAATGGATGATGCATGGCGCTGTCTAGTACGCAACCATCAAAACGCTTAGCTAAAAAACCAGCAGTGCGGCTGGCAATATTGACATACTTACCCACCAAGTCACTATTGACACGCAGGATGAAGTCATCAAAATTCAAGTCAAGATCTTCTAGCGATCCATTCAGCTTAGTCGCGAAATAATAGCGCAGCCATTCTGGATCGAGTCCTGCTTTAATATAACTATGTGCAGTAATGAAGGTACCGCGTGACTTCGACATTTTTTGCCCATCGACGGTCAGAAAACCATGCGCAAATACATTGGTTGGCGTACGGTAACCGGAAAACTCTAGCATCGCTGGCCAAAACAACGTATGAAAATATAAGATATCTTTGCCAATAAAATGATACTGCTCAGCGGTGCTACCGGGTTTAACCCAAGCATCAAAATCCAGTCCCCGTTGATCGCATAACGCTTTAAAGCTTGCATAATAGCCAAGCGGCGCATCAAGCCAGACATAAAAATACTTACCTGGCGCATGCGGAATCTCAAAGCCAAAGTAGGGTGCATCGCGTGAAATATCCCAATCAGCGAGCTGCGTGGTATGACCGTCTTGACTCTCTGCGCCGTTGCCCAACCATTCGCTCATCTTATTGCGGGCTTCAGGCTGCGCCAGCTGAGCCACCCATTGCCGTAGAAAATTTTCGCAGCGCGGATCGGAGAGCCGGAAAAAATAGTGAGTTGAAATTTTGCGGATCGGCGTCGCGCCCGAAACCACTGAATAAGGGTTCACCAGTTCGGTGGATTGATAGGTCGAGCCGCAGACTTCGCATGAATCGCCATACTGATCTTGAGCCTGACATTTGGGGCAAGTACCCTTAATAAAACGGTCAGGCAAAAACATCGAGCGGACTGGATCATACGCTTGCTCGATCTCGCGTGTATCAATTAAGCCAGCGTCCGCCAGGGTCAGATAAACTTGCTCACAAAGCTGTTGGTTGGCAGCGGAATCGGTTGAATCATAATGATCAAAAGAAATCCCAAAGTCATCGAAATCCCGTTTGTGCTCGGCCCAAACTCTTTTGATCAAGGCTTGCGGCGTGATCCCCTCTTTTTCTGCGCGCAGCATAACGGGCGTGCCGTGCGTATCATCGGCCCCTACGTAATACACCTGATGGCCGTGCATACGCAAGGCTCGAGCCCAAATATCGGTTTGTATATATTCAACTAAGTGACCCAGATGAATTTGGCCGTTGGCGTAGGGCAGGGCAGAAGTGACAAGAATGCGGCGAGTGGGCATAGGGGCGTTCAATCAGGCAAAGCATGGATTTTAGCAAAGCCCGAGGGTACCGAGTGTGATTTAAGTTGCTCGGGTCATGCGTGTCCTTAGTAAATACCCTCAGATCGCACATCCAAGTGTCGAAGGATATTATCAAAAAACCGGCCGGGCTGGGCGCGCTTACTTTAACCTCGGACTAGAAGTAGTTGCGAGTGAGGATTAAAGCGTCGAGAGAAAACCTTAGAAAATCAAATTTATTAAAAAATATTATTTAAATAAATGAAATAATCATGCAATTAAAATAAAAAATTATTTTGTATATTAAAAAACATCATTTAAAATCATAAATTAATTATTATTAAATGGAGTGGATGATGTTAAAACCAATCAATGGCGTTTCGATTCAACACATTCGATCTGCTTCTATTACCACTAATAGACAAGAGCCAATAACACCCCACTCTAGTGAGGAAGCAGACTCACCTTCTATGAATACCGCCCAGCCTAATGCGGCAGGCATTTCATATAACCAACACGCAAATTTCAACGTGGATCCACCCGGCGTAATTTTGCAGAACGGCTCGACTGTTCGGATTATTTTGCATCACGTGATCGGGCGCACGCTTTCGCAACTGAATAGCGTGATCAAAATCGCCGGGGAGCCGGCTCAATTGGTTTTTTCCAATGCCAACGGCATTGATTTTTGGGGATGTCATTTTCTCAATACCAAGCATCTGGTGCTCACCACCGGCGAGCCTATTTTAAATAGTGATGGCGAGCTTCAGGCCTTTCGCGTAAAGGCAGGTCAAATTACGATCAAAAGCAACACGACACTCAAACAGTTTGAGCAAATTGATCTGATTGCGTACTCCATTAAAGTAGAGGGAGAATTGTCCGCCACTAAAATCAACATGAGCACGGGGACGCACGAAATCAATTACGTGGATACGGGTCTGCCCATGATTACGCGGCCACAGGAACTCTCCACAGCAAGTCGCGAGACCAACCAGAGTTCGCGCCGCGCGAGTCGCTTGCACTTCATTGAGACAGCTAGCGTGTGGGCTAAAAAGCATCTGAATATTCAAGCCGATACGCTAGATAATGCTAGCCCTCGGATTCAATCAAACGGTGATTTAATCGTCAAGGCGGTCAGTTTTACGGGTGCGGGAACGCTGAGCGCAGGGCTAGATCTTGCCGCAGAGTTCGAAGAAGACTACACCCATAAAAATCAATTGAGTGCAGGTCGCCATCTATCGATTTCGACGCCTAAGCGCTTAATCAATCAAGGCACCATACAAACTCAAGGTGAAGTTACGCTGGAGGCAACAGAACTTGAGAATCAATCAAAGTCTTTGATTGATGGTGTTCATCTTACGCTCAAAGCAGGGGGGGCGCTTAGAAACCACGGCGTGATTCAAGGTGGCAGCATAGCCATCGACGCACCAAGCTTGGTTAATGATGGTACAAATCATACCGAGGAACATCAAGCTGGAGCAATATTGGCGCAGCGCCAGCTTACAATTCAAGCACAGATTCTGCGCAACCAAGAACACGGATTAGTGCGTAGCGATGGCGAACTGACTATAGGAGATGCCATCGGTACCCAACGCAAATTGACTGACTCAACACAAGAGTTGCTGAATTCCGGCTCTTCTATGATTGAGTCAAGAGAAAAACTCTCGATCCAAGTGGCTCTGTTAGACAATCAAAAAGGACAAATTACAGCGCATTCTGACCTTATCCTAAGCAGTCAAGCCATTCTAAACCAAGAGGGGCGCATAGACGCTCAAGGGGATCAAAGCGTGTTAGATGTTTACACCGCTGCGATAAATAATACTTCTGGATGGCTGCTTCATACAGGAACCGGGCAGACTCAGATTGTTGCGCGTGTAGCGATAGCGAATTTCAATACTAAAGCGATAACAGGAGCTGGGTTAATCTTTGGTAAAGGTCCACTTACTATTCACTCCCCCGAAATAATAAATTATGCAGGGGGAGCAATTATTTCGGATCAAATGCTCAAAATAAAAACTCCCTACTTGGGCAATCAATTGAGCACTTTATCGGCTGGCCAGAAAATAGAGATTGACACCGATAAATTACAGAATGTAGGAGGCTTGATAACGGTCGGCAAGAATGAGAAATTCAAGGCGGAATCTGCCCATAGCGTACCAAGTCTAGCCCGTCACGCTCCTGACTTAGGCGTACTTGAAGTGAATGCTCAGGAAGTCATTAATACGGCACATAAGGGTGAAAAAGCCAAAGGCAGTTTAATTCGTGTTCAAGGCAAGGTAGTGATGAAAGCAGAGAAAATCTACAATGCGAATAAAAGTCAGATTTTAGGGAAGGAGGTGGATCTGAACGCAAAAGAACTCTTCTCCAACGATGCGAGCACGGTGTACGCAAGCGACACGTTTTCGTTGAAGACTCATCGCCTTGTCAATTTAGGTGAAGGGATTTTGCAAAGTGAGGGCAAGTTCCATATTTCAGTGAATGATGAGTTGGGCAATCTGAAAGGGCACATCATAGCGAGCTCAGATCTTGTTCTGAAAAGTAAAGTACTGGACAATCAAGAAGGCCATATAGAAGCCAGGGGGGATCAAAGCGTATTGGACGTGCAGGTCGACCTGATTAACAATGCCTCTGGCCAGTTGCTGAATACAAGTGCAGGACAGACTCAAATTGTGGCGCGTCAGAAAATGCTGAATCGCAATATGGATGCGGAAGAAGGGCGGGGATTGATTTTCGGCAAAGGCCCTGTGAGTGTCACCTCTGCTGAAATAGTCAATGATAAAGGAGGGGTCATTTTTTCGAACCAAACGCTCGAAATAAAAGCTGCCGACTATGTGTACAATAAATTTGCTACCTTATCGGCCTACCAAAAAATCGACATTAACACCCCTAGCTTAAACAACTACGCTGGAGGCCTCATTAGTGTAGGAACGGAAGAAGCCGCCAAGACGGCGACCTCGACTGGCGTCCATAGTCCGGACACCCTTACCCATCACGCGGGCGTGCTTACAGTCCATGCGAAGCAAGTGCATAACATGCTGGATAAAGGCGAGACGCAAGGTGGTCTGATCCGTTTGCAGGGCAAGATCGAGATGGCGGCAGACAAAATCTTCAATGGAAATAAAAGTCAGATTTTAGCGAGAAATGTGAGTTTGAATACAAAAGAACTTTTTTTCGACGTTAGCGGTACGGTATTTGTAAGCGATACATTGGATTTAATTGTACACATTTGCAAAATAAAGGGCGAAGTACAGGCGAAGAGTATTCAACTGCTGAGCGGAGTTAGCCAAGTGCGTGACACGGAGGCACACTCTTGGAAGAGTACAGCCAATACAGAGTTTCCTGACAAGGAAGCGCAACTTAGTCAAAGCGAGATGACTGTATTCCAACAGGCTAAAATGTATGTTAGCGGCAATCTATCGATTTCGAGTTCGGGTAGCTTACTGAATCAAGGGGAGTTAAAAATAGAGGGCGATATTTCGCTTAAGGCGAGATCCCTAGAGAATCAAGCAAGCGCTGTGATCGACGGACGATTTCTGACGTTAATCCTACACGATCAGCTTAGAAATGATGGCGTAATCCAAGGCAGCACCGTGGTTATCAGTGCGCAGAGCCTGGCCAATGATGGTAGCAAGGATACCGATGAACATCAAGCTGGAGCAATCATGGCGCGCCGCCAACTTATCATTGGAGCGCAGACTCTACACAACCAAAAACATGGCTTAGTGCATAGCGATGGAGAATTAACCATAGGTGGCTCCCTCAATGCTCAGTATAAAGTAGAAGGTTCAGCACAGACTCTAAACAACACCATGTCTTCCACCATTGAATCAAGAGATAAGCTATTGATCCAAGTCAATCATTTCGACAATCAAAATGGGCAAATCACAACGAGTTCGGACCTTGTCCTGAGGAGTAAAGTTCTCAACAATACACACGGCCATATAGAAGCCAACGGTGATCAAAGGGTATTGAATGTGCAGGCAGACACGATTGACAATACCTCAGGCCGGCTGCTTCATACTGCTGGCATAGGACAGATTCAAATCCTGGCTCACGATTCAATTGTGAACCGTAATGCAGATGGGGTAAAAGAGGCGGGTTTGATTAGTGGTAAAGGTCCTGTTACCGTCACCGCTCCTCAAATATCAAATGATGAGGGAGGGACATTTTTTTCGAACCAATCGCTCAAAATAAAAGCCGCCATCTTATTGGACAACCAAGGCACTGTGCACGGTAAAGATCACGTCTGGATCGAGGCTAAAGCGATAAGCAACGGTATAAGCCGAAAGACTGAAGTGACTGGAGAGTCTGAAGAGCCTGAAATGGCTCTATTGGGCGCATTGACTCAATTAACTAACCAATTAAGCAGGATGATACAGGGGGATTTTCAGCCGAATGAGTTTAAAAACCCCAAGTATTTGATTACTGGCAATAAAATTTCAATAAACGCGCATGATGGCTTGATCAATACGAATGCCGTGATCTTCGCACAAAACAGCCTCGAGATCGGTACCAAGTGCGTTAACAATTTCGAACAAGGCATACTCTATAGCGGCGGTAATCTGACTATTGGCGGTCAGTTTGATACTCAGTTCAAAGTAACGGGCGTCAGTGAGCATGTTTTCAATTATGGATCAACGATAGATGCGCTAGGCGACCTTGTGATCAATTCAGAAACGTTGCTCAATGCAAACCGGAAGTTCAAGACCGAAGAACAGGTCATTGAACAGCGAGAGATACACGAATGTCAGGATCACCATACCAACCAACGCTACGATGGATCTCAAATCGGATGGCATGGTGACGTAGGGGGCCTTTACCGTGTGCACGACTCCGGTGTAGAAATTTTTTGCTTTACCAAATATAACTTTACCCGACGTGTAACAACGACTGTGGTCACACACAGCGAGCCCGGTAAAATTCAAGCGGGTGGGGCGATCCGCTTATCGGGAGCGGTTTTTAATGATAAAAGCCGGATTATTGCCGGGGGAGCGCTCAGTGACCTTGAGGGTGGAGCGGCTCAGATTAATAACCGTGATGCCAACGGTCAGCGTGTCACCAGCGATCAGGGAACATCGCAATGGTCAGACAGAGACTGGCATGGTGGAATGTTCAGTCGGGGCTGGAGTCGTGATTGGAGCGGGCACGTACCCTACCATCCAGCTCCGCTGGTAGAACACCACAATTTGAATGTAGCCGTCTATCAACAGCACATCGCAGTTGACCATCAAGCGCCCTCTACAGCGCTAGTGCGCACCTCTGCCCTAACAAGCAGCAGCCCTTTTTTGAATAGTGGCTTACAGTACTTTCAGCTCGATCCTGCTCAACCCTATCTGATTCAAGCCGATCCCCGTTTTACGCGCAACAGCGATACCGTTTCTAGCAATTTTTTACTGAGCTTACTCAATCTCGACCCCCAACGCGTCCCCAAGCGCTTAGGAGATGGCTTTTATGAACAGCAACTGATTCGCGATCAGATTATTGGCCTGACAGGTCACTACTACCTATCCGGCTATCGAAACCCAATTACTGAATTCAAAGCCTTAATGCATCGAGGCGCAAACTTGGCTAAACAGCACCATCTGACCCTCGGTATAGAGCCCACGCCGCAGCAAATTGACTCCTTAAGCGCAAGCCCAGTCTGGTTGGTGAATCAAAACGTCAAATTACCGGATGGCTCAGAACAGACCGTACTGGTGCCTAAAGTGTATCTAGCTAAAAGTGATGCACCTGCCGTCCCATTGGGTAACGCTTTGATTTCAGCGGAGACGATTGAGTTACACAGCGACCGCCGGTTTAAAAACACCGGAACCGTACTGAGTCGCGGCAAGACGAACCTGAGAGTGAGTTATATGGATAACCAGCGCGGCACTCTTGCCAGCCTGGACACGCTCTCCATCCAGGCACGCGATGACATCGATAGCCGCGCCGGCAAGCTGATTGCAGTTAAAAAGCTCACGCTGCAGACTGGCCAGAATCTCCAACTGCAAAGCCAGACACAGACCACTCATGCGGCTAGTGGCAACCGGACAAATCTGGTGGGCATCACCCAGATCAAGGCAGGGGAATTGGAAGCGACTGCGGTATCCGATATCAACCTGGCAGCCGCCCAGATTGACGTGGAGCACGCTGCGAGGTTAGAAGCGAAGCAGGATCTGATATTAGGTACGGCCACCATCGGCGAACAACTGAAGATCGTATGGGACGAGCGTAATGCCCTAAGCCTGAGCAAGCAAACCGAAATCGGCACACAGATTCAGGCTGGCGCGCTTGAGTTGAAGGCCGGGCGCGATGTG
>JASSUC010000048.1:0-5231 GCA_031963245.1 Mycoavidus cysteinexigens | reverse complement strand
CGGTGAATACACCACGCTCCAAACAGTTTTGGTATGTCCTTTTAAGATGTGTCCAGCCGCACCACTTTGCGCGTCCCACAGACGCACCGTTTTGTCCCCACTCCCCGAGGCGATCTGCGACCCGCTCGGCGAATACACCACGCTCCTAACAGAGTTGGTATGTCCTTCTAAGGTGTACCCAGCCACTCCACTTTGCACGTCCCACAGACGCACCGTATTATCCCAACTCCCCGAGGCGATCTGCGTTCCGCTCGGCGAATACACCACGCTACTAACAGGCCTTGTATGTCTTTCTAAGGTGTGCCTAGCTGCGCCGCTTTGCGCGTCCCACAGACGCACCGTATAGTCACCACCCGAGGCGATCTGCGATCCGCTCGGCGAATACACCACGCTACTAACCCAGGAGGTATGTCCTTCTAAGGTGTACACAGCCGCTCCGCTTTGCGCGTCCCACAGACGCGCCGTATCGTCCCAACTGCCCGAGGCGATCTGTGACCCGCTCGGCGAATACACCACGCTACTAACAGCTTTGGTATGTCCTTTTAAGATGTGTCCAGCCGCACCGCTTTGCGCGTCCCACAGACGCACCGTATGGTCAGAACTCCCCGAGGCGATCTGCAACCCGCTCGGCGAATACACCACGCTACTAACAGAGTCGGTATGTCCTTCTAAGGTGTGCACAGCCGCACCGCTTTGCGCGTCCCACAGACGCACCGTATGGTCCCAACTCCCCGAGGCGATCTGCAACCCGCTCGGCGAATACACCACGCTATGAACAGCGCAGGTATGTCCTTCTAAGGTGTACATAGCCGCACCGCTTTGCGCGTCCCACAGACGCACCGTATGGTCTAAACTCCCCGAGGCGATTTGCGTTCCGCTCGGCGAATACACCACGCTATTAACATCGGAGGTATGTCCTTCTAAGGTGTGTCCAGCCGCACCGCTTTGCGCGTCCCACAGACGCACCGTATGGTCTAAACTCCCTGAGGCGATTTGCGTTCCGCTCGGCGAATACACCACGCTATTAACATCGGAGGTATGTCCTTCTAAGGTGTAGGTTTTTTTCCAATCCGAAGTCAAATAGATGCTGATTGTGCCGTCCTTAAGCCCTACCGCAAAGTTTTTCCCATCCGGCGAATATGCGCAGGAATTCACCTTGCTCCATTCTCCGAGATAAGCCCATTCGCCAAATCGCGCCCCAGCCATCTCGGCTGCGCTTAAATCCGCATGGCGAAGCCAACTATTCCGTAAATTAACCCCGCTTAAATCCGCCCCTTGCAACTGCGCTGAATCGAATATCCCAAAGCTCAGATCTGCCCCGGGTATCTTGATTTTTTTTAAATCCAGTTCATGGAACTGCACCCCAGCTTTAATCAGGATCGTGATTGCATTCGCCGCAGCCTTGCTCACGCTATCCTGGCTCGTTGACGCTTTGATCCACGCCAGCAGCGGGTTCAGCAGCCCTCCATTGTGTTGAACTCGCTCGACCAAAAAGCGCTGGATCGCTAAATCCTCCACAACATTCAAGGTATTCAATAAGGCCGCAGTATCCACTTTAATAGAAGGGTTGAGCGCTTCCCATAACACTGGCACCTTTCCTACCCAGTTTAACGGCGTAGAACGATTCGATGGCACCAATTCCGCGAAGTTTTCCAGCTCTTCCCATACCGCGCGCGCTACTAAATAATCCTGGATCGACTTATGAATAAAGCGATATTGCTGTTGCTGGCGAGTCAACAAAGCGCTAAACCGCAGTAAATTCTTTTCCTCATCCTTATTGCTCAGAAATTTCTCAAACCGTTTATCCTGCGGCATCCCTCTGTGAGCGATTGGAGAATATTTCGCTGACGTGGTTTCAGCTCCTGGCTTTGACATAGCTAACGCAAAGTCGGTATTAAATACCTGGCTATGCTTGATAAAGCCTTCTTCTTTCAAACCATAGAAAGCGCTCTTCTGCGTCTCCGTCAATTTAGACTGAATCGCATCTAAACGCGCCAGAGAACGCTCAAACCACGTCTGCACAAACTGCTCATAGAGTTTGATTCGGGTTAACGTTACTTGACCGGGCCGAGCTGCGTCTAACGTCGGTAACACGCTTAAAGCCATTTTAAGCAAAAAGGGCGTACCCAATAGCTCTTTAATATTTGGAATACGCGCTAACATCTCTTGATAGGCTTGAGCGCTCCACTGAGCTTGTGTATATTCAACATACTTATGAATATAGGTTTCTATTGACTGTTCTGAGAATGGAGCCAACTGATACTCCAGCAGCACGCGTGAGCGATCTCGCGGTTGCAGATGGTTTTGATAGCCTTCCATTAAATACTCAGGCCGGCAACTCAGTAGGATTTTTGCTTGCCATTGATCCAGTTTTTCATCTGCATATAAATTCCGCTGTTCCGCAGGTATTTCATCATAGCCATCTAAGATTAAAATAAAGCGCTGGCTTGCCCGCAATGCGTCGACCTGCTCTGGCGAGAAACCGCATTTATCTGATAAATACTGGCCGATCAAGTTCTTGTTGGGCCTATCTATCGTCGGTAAAGAGATATACAGCGGGATCGGCTTCTCATCTGAAGCCGCACTATAGTCTCGCCATAAGCGGCGCGCTAAATGGCGGTTAAAGGTTGATTTACCCGAACCCGCCTCACCGCGCAGCAACAGCACCTGCGTTTTTTGACCAGTGTCATTGGCTTGCGTTAAAAAGGTCGTGACCGCTTCGCCTAAATCGAAAAGGGTGTCTTTATCTGTGAGGGTCGTCGCCTGTGGGTCGACATACATCGCCAGCCCATCCTGAATTTCTCCCGGCTCTTCCCACGCGGTGAAATATTCTGCCTCGATATTCTGGCCTAAGATGGCCAACGGTTCTTTCTTCGAGCGTAGCTCCAGGGCTTGCTGCTCTTTAACGCGATCTAGATAGGCTGTTTTCAATTCTCCAACGGACGTATGGATTTCTTTGATTTGAGATGGGAGCTCTCTAGCTTCCGCATGCCATTGGGATGTTTCTTGAACAGCCTTTAGAATCACGCTGCGAGGGGCAGCTTGCCAAAACGGATGCCAGGCGGGGGGCGTGAACTCTATGTGCTCCATCGCCTCAGCGTTCGGGGTGGGCCACATTTGCGCTAAACGATTTAAACTCTGGCTTGCATACTGTTGAATCGCCTCCTGGGGCACCCATTCAATCTGGCCTTCTTTAATCCCTTTGAGTAGTCTTAGCGCACCGTCTCTGGCCTGTGTGTCATGCTGAACACTGGCGATTCGCTCCAGCCGATCACATAAACCGCGTAGAAATGACACGTCCCGTTGGCCTGTATTCCCTTCAAGGAGTTTTTCCACTAACTCCAGTTTGCCTAGACCTATCAGTACATCGATAAAGCGCAGCTCCCCATACCAGGGCGCGCATCTGGAGTGTCCAATTGTAAACACGTCTTTGAAGCATTGGTACGCTTCCCAAAGCTTATCTGGCTCAAAGCCTGAAATAAAGACCTCTGCTGAGGCGACTTTTAAGCCAAAAGTTGTTAAGTACGAGAGGCCACCCAGCATGGGTAATACATGGCGCATCAGTGCTGCTGAAAAAGCTTCATTATTCGGTAAACGGGCTAACGCTTGTTGAATATACTGAATCGGCCACTCCAGCTCAGGATATTTCTTCTCATCGGCAAATCGATTCAGTGCCGTTTTAAGAGGTTCCTCAATCTTAAGCCGGTCAACCTCTTTGACTTGTAGGTAAACCATCTGATCCAATAAGAGGGAGAGGGCATGGAGTAAAGTTTGAGCGTGCTCCAGGTTTTGATCTACGTGGGTTCTTTCTAATAGACCCAATAGCACCTGTAGTATTTGGACGTAATCGCCGATTGAGTGACGATCCTCCATCAGATGGGTACGATGAAGCACCATGACAGATAAACCTTGCAAGAGGGCAAGATTGAGTAGGCGATTGCCTTCTAGGCTATTTAATAACGCATTCGTCAGACTACGATGAAGCTGCGGGTGATCGAGCGCAGCAAGCGCAACCACTTCTTGAACATGCACCAGTCTTTTATGCTTAATTTGGCTAAATTTCTCAATGACGCTTTGGGCGTCTTCCACCCAAGCCGCTTTGTTTTCTTGAGAAGCCGTGTTTTGTCGTAAGCACCAAGCTAAATAGTGCGTGTCTTGGATAGATTCACCGGGTTGAGGTAAAACATAAGCCAACCGAGTATCTACTTGCAGTGGTTGAGTAAAGAAAGGCTTGGCGCAAGGTGAAAAATTGGATAGATGAGCGTCAAATGCTGGGTTGTTGAGCGGATAGAAAGGGCTACCCTGAGTGGGGTTATGTCGAGAAGGCGCCCAGTTTGAAGAGGAAGAAAAATACTCTGCAATGCCTGAGCGATTCGAAGCTGAGCTTTGTTGAATCTGTAATGACTGAACCGTTTTTTCCAGCGCCTGATCCGCTTGAGCCGTTTCTCCCTGAGCACGTAGAAATCGGCTGCACTGAGCATTCACAGCCTTCAACAAGCCTTGCACTTTGGGATGCTTCGGCTCCCACTTATGGGCTTCATCCGCGTATTCTTGGGCTTTCTGATACACATCTTTCGCCTCAGTGACGCGATGTTGCCTTTCCAGCAAGCTGGCATAATCAAGCGAAATAGCCGCCAGAGTTCGATATACTTTCGACTTTTTGGGGTTGAATTTCTGCGCCTCTTGGCCCATCGCCAGCGCTTGATGGTAGTGCTCTTCCGCTTTAGTATTATTCCCTTGCTTTTGATACGATAGCGCTTGCTGGTGATAATCATCGGCCACCTTGCGGGTCGCTGTGGTGCTCCCAAACGTATTCCCCAGTGCGCGTCCTATGTGTTCCATTTCTTTCCCTTAGCCTGTTTTTGAAGGACGCTGATTAAAATCAGCGCTGATTTTTTCTTAGGCAGGAGTTTAGCAAAAGTTTTTTGCGCAAAACGTCAACTTTCTCATACTGAAATATAAAAAGCTTATAGCCTAATTGCCAATGATAGAGGTCAGTAGCCTTCAGCGTCGTCTAGTGTCCATTGGAGATAAGTAGGGTGAATGAGGGGACACCTCAAAACAGGCTGGCGGGACAGTGAGCCACGGCTCGCCTTTTTGACCCATCTGGGGGGCATTCGGAGCCACCCCAAAATGTCGTCCTTGTTTGATAATCCCCTACATTCCGCTACCCCCGATTTAAAAACTTGAATTTCGTTCTGAACTCTGCTGAGATAGCGGTTTGCTATTTT
>JASSUC010000079.1:0-5286 GCA_031963245.1 Mycoavidus cysteinexigens | reverse complement strand
CCTGTTCGAGATGGGAAGGGGTGGTTCCAACACGCTATGGTCATCAGGCGTAAAGGGTAAACGAACTGAGAAAGCTCTCAATTCATCAAAAGGGGGGAAGAAGTAATTAGGTAATAGATAAGACACACAAGTTATAGGGTCAAGCCTCACGGGCGATTAGTACTGGTTAGCTAAGCACATTACTGTGCGTACACACCCAGCCTATCGACGTCCTGGTCTCGAACGACCCTTTAGGGGAATCGAATTCCCGGGAAATCTCATCTCGAGGCGAGTTTCCCGCTTAGATGCTTTCAGCGGTTATCTCTTCCGAACATAGCTACCCGGCGATGCCACTGGCGTGACAACCGGTACACCAGAGGTTCGTCCACTCCGGTCCTCTCGTACTAGGAGCAGGTCCTCTCAAATTTCCAGCGCCCACGGCAGATAGGGACCAAACTGTCTCACGACGTTTTAAACCCAGCTCACGTACCTCTTTAAATGGCGAACAGCCATACCCTTGGGACCGGCTACAGCCCCAGGATGAGATGAGCCGACATCGAGGTGCCAAACACCGCCGTCGATATGAACTCTTGGGCGGTATCAGCCTGTTATCCCCAGAGTACCTTTTATCCGTTGAGCGATGGCCCTTCCATACAGAACCACCGGATCACTATGACCTGCTTTCGCACCTGTTCGACGTGTCAGTCTCACAGTTAAGCACGCTTATGCCATTGCACTATCAGTACGATTTCCGACCGTACCTAGCGTACCTTCGTACTCCTCCGTTACGCTTTGGGAGGAGACCGCCCCAGTCAAACTGCCCACCATGCACTGTTCCCGACCCGGATTACGGGCCAAGGTTAGAACCGCAAACAAACCAGGGTGGTATTTCAAGGTTGGCTCCACGCAAACTAGCGTTCACGCTTCAAAGCCTCCCACCTATCCTACACAGACCGGTTCACAGTTCAATACAAAGCTACAGTAAAGGTTCATGGGGTCTTTCCGTCTAGCCGCGGGTAGATTGCATCATCACAAACATTTCAACTTCGCTGAGTCTCGGGAGGAGACAGTGTGGCCATCGTTACGCCATTCGTGCAGGTCGGAACTTACCCGACAAGGAATTTCGCTACCTTAGGACCGTTATAGTTACGGCCGCCGTTTACCGGGACTTCAATCAAGAGCTTGCACCCCATCATTTAATCTTCCGGCACCGGGCAGGCGTCACACCCTATACGTCCACTTTCGTGTTTGCAGAGTGCTGTGTTTTTATTAAACAGTCGCAGCCACCAATTTTTTGCAACCCTTTCTCCCTTCTGGCGCAGGCCAGTCAAGATACCAGGGCGTACCTTATCCCGAAGTTACGGTACCAATTTGCCGAGTTCCTTCTCCCGAGTTCTCTCAAGCGCCTTAGAATACTCATCTCGCCCACCTGTGTCGGTTTGCGGTACGGTCGTCATTAGACTGAAGCTTAGAGGCTTTTCTTGGAACCACTTCCAATTGCTTCGCAAACTCACGTTTACTCGCCCCGCATCCTTGAATTCCGCGCCCGGATTTGCCTAAGCGCCTTCTCTAATGCAGGGACCGGGACATCCAACACCCGGACAACCTTTAGCGATCCGTCCCCCCATCGCATCTAACAACGGTGCAGGAATATTAACCTGCTTCCCATCAGCTACGCATTTCTGCCTCACCTTAGGGGCCGACTCACCCTACGCCGATGAACGTTGCGTAGGAAACCTTGGGCTTTCGGCGAGGGGGCTTTTCACCCCCTTTATCGCTACTCATGTCAGCATTCGCACTTCTGATACCTCCAGCATACCTTTCGATACACCTTCACAGGCTTACAGAACGCTCTCCTACCATGCATATTACTATGCATCCGCAGCTTCGGTGACTGGCTTGAGCCCCGTTACATCTTCCGCGCAGGACGACTCGATCAGTGAGCTATTACGCTTTCTTTAAAGGATGGCTGCTTCTAAGCCAACCTCCTGACTGTTTTAGCCTTCCCACTTCGTTTCCCACTTAGCCAATCTTGGGGACCTTAGCTGGCGGTCTGGGTTGTTTCCCTCTTGACGTCGGACGTTAGCACCCGGCGTCTGTCTCCCGTGATTGCACTCTTCGGTATTCGGAGTTTGCTATGGCGAGGTAATCCGTGATGGACCCCTCTACCATGACAGTGCTCTACCCCCGAAGGTGATACACGAGGCACTACCTAAATAGTTTTCGGAGAGAACCAGCTATTTCCGGATTTGTTTAGCCTTTCACCCCTATCCACAGCTCATCCCCTAATTTTTCAACATTAGTGGGTTCGGACCTCCAGTACGTGTTACCGCACCTTCATCCTGGCCATGGATAGATCATCCGGTTTCGGGTCTACACCCAGCAACTATCGCCCTATTCGGACTCGCTTTCGCTACGCCTTCCCTAATCGGTTAAGCTCGCTACTGAATGTAAGTCGCTGACCCATTATACAAAAGGTACGCAGTCACCCCTTGCGAGGCTCCTACTGTTTGTATGCATGCGGTTTCAGGATCTATTTCACTCCCCTTCCGGGGTTCTTTTCGCCTTTCCCTCACGGTACTGGTTCACTATCGGTCGATCACGAGTATTTAGCCTTGGAGGATGGTCCCCCCATCTTCAAACAGGATTTCACGTGTCCCGCCCTACTTTTCGTATCCCTAGTTCCACACAACAGTTTTCGCATACAGGGCTATCACCTTCTATGGCTGGACTTTCCATTCCATTTTGCTAACTATCGTGCTAAAAAATACAGGCTCTTCCCATTTCGCTCGCCACTACTCTGGGAATCTCGGTTGATTTCTTTTCCTACGGCTACTTAGATGTTTCAGTTCACCGCGTTCGCTTCTCTTGACCTATGTATTCAGTCAAGGATGACCCATTCGGGCCGGGTTTCCCCATTCGGACATCTTCGGATCAAAGCTTGTTTGCCAGCTCCCCGAAGCTTTTCGCAGGCTACCACGTCCTTCATCGCCTGTGATCGCCAAGGCATCCACCACATGCACTTATTCACTTGACCCTATAACTAGGGTGTCTCTAAGTACTTGTTTGCCTTATCTCAACGGCTGACCCGTCTCGATAAGTCGATACAATCTATTACCCATGTATGATTCAACATTCCATCTCAAGAATGTCTACTCATACTTACTTCTTCCATTTTGTTAAAGAACGTGACAGTCGATTAAGACAATCGTTATTCGACAATGCTCCCACCCAGGAACCCTGACGAATAAAGATTGGTGGAGGCAGACGGGATCGAACCGACGACCCCCTGCTTGCAAAGCAGGTGCTCTCCCAGCTGAGCTATGCCCCCCTGTTTCCTTGACCTATCAACAGGCCTGTACCTTGGTGGGTCTGGTAGGACTTGAACCTACGACCCCACGCTTATCAAGCGTGTGCTCTAACCACCTGAGCTACAGACCCATTACAGCCGATAAGTGTGGACACTTGACTTCAAGCATCTTCTAGAAAGGAGGTGATCCAGCCGCACCTTCCGATACGGCTACCTTGTTACGACTTCACCCCAGTCATGAATCCTACCGTGGTGACCGCCCTCCTTACGGTTAGACTAGCCACTTCTGGTAAAACCCACTCCCATGGTGTGACGGGCGGTGTGTACAAGACCCGGGAACGTATTCACCGCGGCATGCTGATCCGCGATTACTAGCGATTCCAACTTCATGCAGTCGAGTTGCAGACTGCAATCCGGACTACGATCGGTTTTCTGGGATTGGCTCCCCCTCGCGGGTTGGCTACCCTCTGTTCCGACCATTGTATGACGTGTGAAGCCCTACCCATAAGGGCCATGAGGACTTGACGTCATCCCCGCCTTCCTCCGGTTTGTCACCGGCAGTCTCCTTAAAGTGCCCTTGCGTAGCAACTAAGGATAAGGGTTGCGCTCGTTGCGGGACTTAACCCAACATCTCACGACACGAGCTGACGACAGCCATGCAGCACCTGTGTTACATCTCTCTTTCGAGCACTCCAACCTCTCGGCCAGATTATGTACATGTCAAGGGTAGGTAAGGTTTTTCGCGTTGCATCGAATTAATCCACATCATCCACCGCTTGTGCGGGTCCCCGTCAATTCCTTTGAGTTTTAATCTTGCGATCGTACTCCCCAGGCGGTCAACTTCACGCGTTAGCTTCGTTACTAAGGATAGCTATCCCCAACAACCAGTTGACATCGTTTAGGGCGTGGACTACCAGGGTATCTAATCCTGTTTGCTCCCCACGCTTTCGTGCCTCAGCGTCAGTATTGGCCCAGGAGGCTGCCTTCGCCATCGGTGTTCCTCCACATATCTACGCATTTCACTGCTACACGTGGAATTCCACCTCCCTCTGCCATACTCTAGTCTGCCAGTCACGTATGCAGTTCCCAGGTTGAGCCCAGGGATTTCACATCCGTCTTAACAAACCGCCTACGCACCCTTTACGCCCAATAATTCCGATTAACGCTTGCACCCTACGTATTACCGCGGCTGCTGGCACGTAGTTAGCCGGTGCTTATTCTTCCGGTACCGTCATCCATTAAGATTATTTACCCTAACGTTTTCTTCCCGAACAAAAGTGCTTTACAACCCGAAGGCCTTCTTCACACACGCGGCATTGCTGGATCAGGGTTGCCCCCATTGTCCAAAATTCCCCACTGCTGCCTCCCGTAGGAGTCTGGGCCGTGTCTCAGTCCCAGTGTGGCTGGTCGTCCTCTCAGACCAGCTACGGATCGTCGCCTTGGTAAGCCTTTACCTCACCAACTAGCTAATCCGACATCGGCCGCCCCTATAGCGCGAGGCCCTAAGGTCCCCCGCTTTCATCCGTAGATCGTATGCGGTATTAATCCGGCTTTCGCCGGGCTATCCCCCTCTACAGGACACGTTCCGATGTATTACTCACCCGTTCGCCACTTGCCGCCAGGCCGAAACCCGCGCTGCCGTTCGACTTGCATGTGTAAAGCATGCCGCCAGCGTTCAATCTGAGCCAGGATCAAACTCTTCTGTTTAAACCTGTTTAAACTCCCCATCTTTTCAGACGGGTGCTCTCTCAAAGGTTGACAAGTCGTAGATTGCTCTACTACCCATCTTACTTCTTGTGAGACTTGATATCTATCTTCGCCCCTCATGACTTGCGTCACAAGAAACTCGCTTTCATCAAGTGCCCACTCTTATCGACTGTAACTTTTTAAAGATCATCCACTTACCTTCCGGTTCGTGTCTCGCTGACTCAGCAGCGAAGGAACGAGATTATGCTGCCTTTACTTAATCTCGTCAACCCCTTTATGCAAAAAACCTT
>JASSUC010000047.1:0-5385 GCA_031963245.1 Mycoavidus cysteinexigens | reverse complement strand
GCTCTTCGCGTCCCACAGCCGCACCGTCTTGTCCTTACTTCCCGAAGCGATCTGCACACCGCTCGGCGAATACACCACGCTATTAACCCAAGAGGTATGGCCCTTCAAGGTGAGGCCGGGCGCGCCGCTCTTCGCGTCCCACAGCCGCACCGTCTTGTCCTTACTTCCCGAAGCGATCTGCGCGCCGCTGGGCGAATACACCACGCTATAAACAGAGGAGGTATGGCCAGTCAAGGTGAGGCCGGACGCGCCGCTGTTCGCGTCCCACAGCCGCACCGTCTTGTCTAAACTTCCCGAAGCGATCTGCGCGCCGCTGGGCGAATACACCACGCTATTAACCCAAGAGGTATGGCCAGTCAGGGTGAGGCCGGGCGCGCCGCTGTTCGCATCCCACAGCCGCACCGTCTTGTCCCAACTTCCCGAAGCAATTTGCGCGCCGCTCGGCGAATACACCACGCTCAAAACATAGTCGGTATGGCCAGTCAAGGTGTGGATTGTTGTCCAGCTTGACGTGTCGTACACGCGAATCACGCCGTTATTAAGACCCATCGCACAGAATTTCTCATCCGGTGAATAGGCGCAGGAAGTGACCTGGCTCTCTTCTTCCAGATACGCCCATTCGCCAAACTGCACCCCGGCCATCTGCGCTCCGCTGAAATTGGCGTTGCGTAGCCAACTCGTGCGAAACGTGGCCTTTCTTAAATCCGACCCTTGCAACTGCGCTGAATCAAATACCCCAAAACTCAGATCTGCCCCGGGTATCTGGATGCCTTTTAAATCCGCACCATTAAACTGTACTCCCGCTCTGACCAAAATCGTCATCGCATTGGCCGCCGTTTCGCGTACGCTTTTATCCGCTTTCGAACGCTCAATTATCGCTAACAGCTGTTCCTTAAATAGAGGCTCTTGCCAAACGCGATCAGTCAACAAGCGCACAACGCCCAGATCGCCAATCCAATGCTTTGGGATTAACGATAAATTTCGCTGTGTTTTGGGAGGCAAAACAGCGTGCTCTTCAAAACTATAGACTGAAGCAGCGCTACCTCGACGCTGGCGAGTGCTTACATCTATACACGCATCGAACGACTCAAACAGCGACCGTGCCACAAAATATTCCAGCAGCGATTTATGGATAAAACGGTATTCAGTACCACTTCGGATCAACGGCCACGCTTCCCGCAGCAGTTGATTTTCTTCTTCTCGACCGAAAAAAGCATCCTTCCAACTTCCCTTGTCTTTGAACAACGAATATTCGACAACCGGATTACCTGCATTTTCTGTATACAGATGCACCGCTAACTCTTTCACAAATCCGAAGCCGTGCTGGGCAAATCCATCATCATATAACTCTCTAAATACCTCTTTTTGGTTCCCTGTTAAACTTTGGGTGCTTAAGCGTTGCTGGTTACGCTCGAACCATTGTTTGACAAACTGGTCATACAGGTCCATCCGTAACTGGATGGCAGATACCGCTTTCCCCTTTTTTTCGACGTACGGCAACGCTTCTAGCACCACACGTAGCAAAAATGGGTTGCTAATCAAGTCTTTTAAATTAGATTGTTTGGAGAAGGCTTCTTGGTAGGCTTGCGCCATCCAGCCCGTTGGATTGTGCGCCACATATTTTTTGAGATATTGATCACTCTCTTCTTTTGAAAACGGCAGGACCACGATTTCTTGAAACGCCGTGTCTTTGTCCTTCTCAATCGGATTCGGTTGGAAACGACTGCGATAGTCCTGGCCCAGATATTCGCTGCGACAACTGATCACCATCTGACCCTGCCAGCCGTCTGAATGGTTGATAGCGTTGCTCACATACAGATTCTGCGTCTGACGTATCTCATCATAGCCGTCCAAAATAAAAATAAATTTTTCTTTCTTTAATTTCTGAATCTGTAATTCTGACAGCCCTCTTTTTTTTAACGCTTTGGCGATTAGATCGTGCTCAGGCTTGTCAATACTCGACAGAGATATAAACAGTGGAATCGCATCGTCTGCTTTTTTGTGCTCCCATAAGTGCTTTTCTAGGCGGCGATTGAAGGTTGTTTTGCCCGCCCCAGAGTCCCCCGTCAACAGCACCACCTGTTTATTCCTCAGAAACGCTTTCACTTTGGATAAAAGGTCAAAGGTCTCGGACCTCCCCTCTAAACTCGCTTTGCCGCGCGGTTCAACATACAGTTTTTCAGTTTCCTGAAACGCTTCATCTTGCTTGAGCGCAGCGAAATATTTTGCCTTCAGTGCCTCTCGGGGATCCGCATTCAGCACCCATAACTGGTGGTGCTGTTGCTGCACGGTGGAGGCCAACTGACTGTGGAGCGCTGTGCGTATGTCATCGAAGATACTGTCTATTGACTGGGCAAAATCAAGGTAACTCAGCGGAGGTTCTTTTTTTAAACGGGCAATAAAATTGCCGTGCCCATCCCAAAACTTGTCCAGAAATGTTTTGGCCTCATCGCTGCTTGTTAACAGTCGTTCAATCAGCTTAAACAGCACACCCTGCCGACTTTGATTAGAATACACTTCTCGCCCTGTTTGGGCTTGCGCCTCAAAGCGCAGACAATCCTCCATCCGAACGGTCGTCGCTGAAATAAATTTCGCCAGGCATTGATCATAGCTCCCTTGGGTTAACGAAACGGGGATAATGCCGTGATCTTTCAGATGTTCTGCCCGAATTTGCAAAAAGGCCATTTCCGTTAATACATGATGGAAACCTGCTTTATAGTTTTCCTCTTGGGAAAATTTTCTCACCACCTCACGGATTTCAGGTATTTCTGGATTGATCGGTTGTTGACTATCCTTAAGATAAGCCAGTTGAAGCGCCTGATAAAAACCTTCATAGTGCGGCCACTTTAGGTAGCTGCCTAATACCTCAGAACAACAGACGACTACCTTATTCACCGGTTTGACATCTTCTCTTAATTGCGCGGGCAGCAAACAGAGCTGATTGGTTAGAATATCTTCGAGCTTGCCATCCTTTTTCAGCGCTTCTGGCGAGTCGGAATATTTTTTTCCCATCGGCGTTTGATCGGAATACAGGTTGACTTGGATTTTAGATAGCTTATTGATTAAATATTTAGATGTACTGGCCTCCGCCTTACCGTGTGCGAAATTGTCATGCGCATAGACCAGAAACAAACTGGGTTTATTCGATACTTCTAAAGCGCCTAGCGTTAACAGGGCCTTTTCAAATAGATAATCCACCAGCTCGCTTTTTGACTGGGCAGGCATTGAGGTAGATGTAGCCGCCTGAATCACAGCCGACGCATTACTCACAGAAAGCAGAGCGGCGGGAGGAATAGATGCAGGATGCCTTTCCTCATAGCCCCAAGCTTGGGCTTTTTTATAGCTTGCCTGCGCTTTGCCGGATTTGCCCAATTTCTCCAAGAGTTCCGCGCGCTCAAAATAGACTTCCGCGATGCGCTGCCGTAAAGCGTCTTCTTCCCGTGTTTGAGGGGTACGAGCTTGGTTCAAAGCACTTTTTATCTCCGATAACGCAGGAACCAGTTGGAATACATCCGCGGCATGTCTAAAGGTCACTTTTGCTTGGTCATACGAGGCTAAAGCCATCTCGAGATGCTGTACTTTGTTCTGTAAACGAGCCTGATCCAGATAGCCTTGTGCTTGCACCTGCAATTGTTTGCTTATCAGGGCATGAGAAATAGAATTATCCAACATCCTTTACACTCCTTATATTTATTTCGTCCTGGATTTTATCAGAGCATTTGGATGTTTTTGACTTAACCCGCGAAATGTCAATGGGCGAATTTCCCGCTGCTGTTAAATTCCCTCAGCCAGTCTTCGATCCTCCTGATAGGGGCCTGCTCACTAAACGAAAACGTCGTCCGAAAAGGAACAGTTTCGGTCATGCCTATTCATAGGTGTACGAAAATAAGCTAAATGTATTTCGGATGTAAGCCGTAATTCGTACGCCACTTTCGGACACATTTAGAGCCATGCCGCGCGTTTTATGTTGGCTGGTCACACGACTACTTGTTCTACCCCTACTTCGGTGAGTGGCTTCACGCATAATCACTGCTGTCAGAGATTGATTTTGTATCTCATATGAGATACAATTAAGCCAATCAACTCTTGGAGGCACTTTAATGACCCATACATCAATGTTACATGTCCGTGTGGACGACGAAATTAAGGTCTCCGCAGCAGAAAAACTGGCTAATTTTGGTTTGACTATTTCGGATGCTGTACGCATCTTGCTTACTCGGATCACCAAAGAAGGTGGATTACCCGCCGGACTGACCACAGACGCAGAAACTTACGACACATGGTTTCGGGCAAAGGTACAGGAGGCGCTGGACGATTCGCGCCCACCCGTAGCTCATCAGAAGGTTATGGATGAGGTTCAAGCGTTGATCGATAGGAAGCGTCGTGTTGAAGCTTGAATGGCAGGAGACAGCACGCGCTGACTTGTTAGCGATAGTTGACTACATATCGGACGATAATCCAGACGCGGCTCAACGTCTAAAAGACGACATTGAATCCAAGGCGGCAAACCTGCTTAAACGACCAAAACTCTACCGTGCCGGGCGCATACCAGGCACGCGAGAGATGGTAGTGCGTTCCAATTACGTACTGATTTATATTGAAAATATCCACGCGGTAACAATTCTTCGAGTGTTACATACAGCGCAGCAGTGGCCGGCTTAAGGCTGTGATTTAGGGGAAAAAGTCTTGCAATCGGCATTCCATTTGGCATTAAAAAAACTGCCCACATGGAAATGGATGCTTGCGCAGAGAAAGAGGTACACGAGTATTTCGAAAATGGTATTTAGATTTGGGAAAATTAGCAGACGAGTGGCATATTACGGATTATTTAAAATTAAAATTTTCACTAATATAGACCAAAATAAGGCAATTTCCACCAAAATCGCTTAAATTTCACTATCTTCAAAAACTCAAAAACTGTCTATAATCGGGCGTTATGTTCAATCGGCGACGGACAATTTAGAGCGGAAGGCCTGCCAACGGCTTTTCGCGCCGACGGTCGGCTCAGGCCCACTCAGAGCATACTGCCCCTCCTGGGCGCCCCTCTGCTTCAACAGCGCTCGATTCACCTCGCTTAAACCGTGCACCTCTTTAATCAGCGTATCCTTCACCATCAACTCTTCATGCCTCGGCATACGCCAGCACAATATGGCTTGATAGCCTTTTTCTGGATCTTTTTTGAGTTCCCATTGCCGCACTGACCGGTCTGCACTACCGCTCACCAAATAGTTGTGTCCATTCAGCCCCGTCCAGGCCACACTAATCACGGCGCTCCACGCCTGAATCACGCTGAGACATTGACCCGAGGCAACTTCCCACAGACGCACCGTATTGTCACCACTCCCCGATGCGATCTGCGCGCCGCTCGGCGAATACACCACGCTA
>JASSUC010000069.1:0-72390 GCA_031963245.1 Mycoavidus cysteinexigens | reverse complement strand
GTGCATTGATATTGCCAAACAGCCGCCAGAAAAACGGGGCCATACTCGATCAGTTGATTACTTCAGCCCCCAGTTTGGACCACTCTCCTACCCCTAATAAGCGACGATTGCCCGCAAAGCGAGCTTGCCCTGGTTGACATTGCTTTATCCGATGCGAGCCTAGCGACAACTCTTAAGTCGGTTAATGGCTCCGTTGATCCTCGATGGCCGATTGGAAAAAATATCTTGAATCTATACGTTATTTGCGTATAATAATGGCATGAAAGGGATTTTTATAGAGTTACCTGCTTTCCAGCGATTCCGCGAAACATATTTGGATGACGAAGCTTATAGGATTTTTCAAGAAGAACTGATGAAAAATCCGGAGGCTGGTGATTTCATCAAAGGCACTGGCGGTCTTCGTAAGCTTCGGTTTGTTGATAAACGCCGCGGAAAAGGTAAACGTGGGGGCCTCCGAATCATTTATTATTGGTGGAAAGGAGCTCACCAATTTTGGCTGTTTACTCTTTATGATAAAAATGAAATGGTTAACTTAACATCAAAAGAGCTGAAGCTATTGGCTAGCATGCTCCATAATGAAATTGATGCGAGGTCAAAATGACAAAACGAACCTTATTTGTTGAGCTATCTGAAGGATTTGAAGCTTTGGCAGCTGAACGTGAAGGCAAGATTACGTTACGAAAGCATGTGGTTGAGATGGCTCCAGCCCCTCAGATCACTGCTGAAGAACTTGTGCAGTTGCGTGAACGTCTACATTTGTCGCGCGGAGTGCTTGCATGCTATCTACGAACTAATCCTCGCACATTAGAAAACTGGGAACAAGGCCGAGCAAAACCTAATGCTCAAGCGGCATTGCTCATTCGGATGGTTGAGCTCTATCCAGATACTGTTAGTCGACTTGCAGCAATTTAGCGTTTCAATACCAGGGGTATTTATAGCTACCGCTGCAGTTCAGGATGGGTCTTCTCTATGCTCAGCGTGGCCTCCGGAAATTTAAGCTCACGCTCGCTATCGACATGCTGCGTTTGACGGATTGAGCGCTTAAACGCGACACGCTCAGTTATCGCCTCTCTGGCAACTTGTAGTTCTGTCTCGCCCAGTGCCATTGTCTTCGGTCTATACTCACCCGCATTCTTGACCAGGGTTTTGAAATCGCTAGTGATCAATACCGTGTTGTCCTTAGCGCGGCTTAGCGCAACGTAGATCGCCTGCCGGTCCACAATCCTGGCACCCACTTCGCTGACAGCGAACAACTCACGATGACTGGTGCCCCCCTGTGCAATATAACTGGTTCTGGCATAGGCATGGTCAATCCAGCGCAGTTGCTCGTTGGTCAGTGTTGTACGTGGCTTTCCAGGCTCCTTCCATTCGATAACGGCTTTATCCATATCGATCGAGACAATGATGCCGCGGCTTCCGTTGGCAATTTTCTTCAGCCCAGCCGGCTGCTGTGCCTCATTCAGCTTGATCACGGTCCGTGCCTGGATGCTGTCACCGGTGGAATAGACGCGTCGCTCCATCACATAAGGCTTAAACCAATCCTGGCGTTGCGGATCAAAGACGATACGTTTGCCTTGCTCAGTTTCCGCCGTGATTTTGTTGTTGGCCACGTCGAGAGATATTACGCGAACAAGATCACCTTTTTGGACCGAGATTTCCTTATAGGTCTTGGAAAAAATAAGTGCGTCCACGCGATACCCACGCAGTATCTCGACGAAACGTTGCTCCGCCGCGGTTAGCTTCGGATCGTCCAGATGCTGCTTTAAGAAATCCTGGACCGACACTTTCCCATCCTTCTGCAGCGCCTGGTGTATCTCTTCGTTAATCGACTTCCGATCACGATTGGTGAGCGCCACAACCCCAACTGACGGATTTTCAACACCACGGTCACTCAACTCCTTCAGCGACTGTACATACAACAAACTGACAGTCTCCGCTAGCTTAGATGATCCAACCTCAACGCGATCCAGAGCAGCAACCGCCTCCGCGAAACGCTGCTCACCAATCCGTGCCAGGCTCTCTTTGGTTTGAGGCGTTGCGTGATCGAATCGTCGCGTTTCAACCAGGTAGGAAGTGTTCATACCGAGATGCTGTGCCTGCCAAAATGTTCGTCCCGCAGCAACCGATTCGTGTTGTTTAGTATCTCCCTGCAGAACCATGCGTGCGCCAAAAGACGCGCCAAAGGAGGCAACCCGTGCCATGTCGCT
Organism: Mycoavidus cysteinexigens; assembly: GCA_031963245.1. Lineage (GTDB taxonomy): Bacteria > Pseudomonadota > Gammaproteobacteria > Burkholderiales > Burkholderiaceae > Mycoavidus > Mycoavidus cysteinexigens_A. The sequence continues at coordinate 70,183 of JASSUC010000069.1, read as the reverse complement.
GGCGCTGGTAAGAGAAGCCTCGTCCATGATAAGTAAAGTCGGGGCGCCATAAATATTACCCGTACGCCGAATATTCACCAACTCAGCCTCCGTCCGGTTTAAGGAAGTGACCAGGTCTGAATAAGTAACTCCCTTAGCAGCCAATGCGGCCCGCGCATTGACAGCCTCGGTAAGACCGACTGGCTGATAGCTCACCAGGCGGTTGCCCAGATTGCCAGCCGTCTTGCGCGCCAACACGTCCATTTTAGAAAGGATGCCGGACCAGCGGCTGGCCACCTCTTTGCGTAGCGCACTGGCGATCTGTGCTGGCTTCGCATCCTTCGATAGGTTGAGCAGGTACAGGCCAACTGCATTACGTAGAGTATCAGCTGTCTTATAGACGTCGCCCCGCTGGTGATCGAAAGTATAGAGCGCCTTTCGGCCACTGGATTTAGCGTATAGGCAATCCTGATCGTCGAGGCGATGCTGATCAATCCGGTTGGTACCAGATGCAAGGACATAATCTCGGGCGATGGCAGTTTTCAGGTCAGCAATTTTGGCGGTTAGACGCGCAATTTGTTCAGTGTTCTTGGCTTGGAACATAGCCACGGTTTCACTCTGGATTCCACTACTAGCCCCTAATTCTTTCGCCGCACTGGCAGACGTCGCCATACCTTGAACCCGCCAGCCGCGCGCCTCTGCAAGCCCTCTAACAAACTCCAGAGCCGCCGTTTTTCCGGTGCCAGCATCACCCTGAATACCCTGAACCTGGTCGGGGTGTAAAAGAAGGTTTTGCGCCGCTGCGACTTGCTCATGAGTCAATTTAAACGGCTTCCCGATGGCTTCGCTCTTTTTCTGCTCAAAGGCGCCCACCGCATCGTCAAACTCTGCCATTGACGACAATATGGTGCGCCCTTTGCCCTTACCTTCGGTGATGACGCAAGCCAGCGTTTGCTCAGCCGTTTTTGCACGGTGGGTGGTAAGAAGCTCGCTTTCTTCGTGTTGGACAAGAATCCCTCGTTTAAGGTAGCGATCAATCGCGACTTCAAGGGCATCAACACTGACGGTCTTGCCTCGCAAAAATTTGAGCGCGGTTTCGGACAGTTCTAAGCGGGCAAAAGCCTGCTCGCGCTCAGACAGATGCTCGGCTGCCCAGGCAACCGCTTTACCAGCCTCTTCTTCACACGATTCCTGGGATCTCTCGAGCATCTGCGATGCAGCACGGTCCGCAGACTGTCGAACGGCAAGCAGATCCAAGCCAATGCTTTGCGCTTCATGCTCCCAATGCTCCCGGAGCACCTCCATCGTGCTCTCCTGCTTCGCCTGGCGAGTGGCCAGCGTCGCACTCTGTCGTTGCTCGTAAGATGCATTTTCCGGGTCGACTCCCCATTCACGTAACTTATCGTCAATGGCCGCTGAACGCTTGCTAAACGCTGCAAGATGCTCCCTGGAAAAACCGGCTATCTCAAAACTGTTGTTGTTGTACTCCAGTTGGTAACCGAGATCCTTTAATTTAGCCGATAGGGTGTGTTGATAAACGCGGTCCGCTGCTCGCCTAAGCTGCATAATCTGATCGTTCGTCAAACTGCGCCATTGTTTGTTCCGCACATCATAGGTAGCCGACATCACAACGTTATGTGAGTGTAGCTGGGGCTCCTCGGTGCGATTGGTGTGATGAATAACCGTGGCGTACAGTAAATTTCCCGTGTTAATACGCTCAACCTTCCCCTGATTTCTCACCCGGGCAATGGCTGCATATTTTTCAAGCCATTGCATCGCTGCAGCAGTCGCTTCGCGGTGCGCCTCGATGATGCGCTCATCCCCCCCGACTAGCGCCATTACCGAAACGCTCTTGGACGGTGACGTGGTTAAATCATAACCATGCCGGCGATCCTTGACGCCCTTGCCTAGATCTTGAATCTCGCCACTCAATGGATTAATAAGCTTGCCGCAGAGCGCGTCTGCGAAAGCATCGCGCGTAACAGTCTGCCCGGAAATGCCAAGCATGACCGCGCCGGCCCCGCCCCAGGTTGCACGAGCTTGCTCGTTCGCATAGTAGTTATCAGAGTGAGCACGGCCATCGTTCGCAAAGGCCTTATCGTGGTAATTGACAGCGTCCGAAACACCACCGTTCCCCTGAATAGTCTTAAGTGAGATCACTTGGAATAAAAGGGAAAAATAGTGATACGAGCCTCTTCCCCGCGACGCGGAAGCGAGAACGAAAGGGTCTCGAAAGTGACATTACCGGACCTGTGCTGATAGTGATCACGTGACACAATACGCTCGCGCTCGCGTCCCAAATGGTCTGCGGTAACAACTCGAAAGTCCGGGTATTGGTTGTCGCCAAATTGGCTAAATAGAGCAAAGGTCGCAGTGATCTCTAATGGAGTGGCGGCCAACCGTAAATCACGAACACCAAGGGCGCTCGCGTTGTTTTTCACCTGCTCCAGGGAGTAACCGCGAATATCGCTACTCAATCGAATGACAGCTTTTCCAGGCGGCCCAATAACGGATGAAACTTGAAAGGCAAAAACGACAAGCGCCGCCAGCAAAGCACACAACCCGACAATCACGGTTTTCATGATATCTCCCGAAGTTCTACAGCCCGCGACGTATCCAGTTCGATGGACGACAGGTCATTACCCAGCGGCGCGGCAGCAAGCGGGACATGGCCATCCTCGGTACCCTCCATCTTAAAGCCGGTTACAACTAATTCCTGAGATGTCTCGGCCTGCACGGCTTGCTTACGCGCTAATGCATCCGCGCTCACTTTGGCGAGAATGTCCGCTTCGGATTCAGCATTGTCCACAGGAACAATACGAAAATCAGGATTGCGCGTCGGATTAATCCGACGCTTTGCAAACTGTGCGATCCGCGCTGGCAGCAAGCCGAACAGGCGCCGGCGCAACCAATGCCCATAATCAACACGGGCTACCGGATAGGGGCCAGCGATTCGCAGAAAGCCCTGACATTCGCCAAGCTCGCCAATATCAGAAGGCAGCACTTGTTTCTTCGATTTGTCGATGAACTGAAGCGAAGCACCATCACGCCAAGCCGCGACGCCAAGCTGCTGATTGATTGTCACATCTTCAACCTCCGATTCACCAATGCGCTGCGCCGCCCGATTGAGCATTTCTACCTCATTCATGCGCAACTGCAAAATGGTGTTAAAACAGTTCATAACGGTGTTACCACGGTTCTTGCCCATCAACGACAAGAACTGACTTTCGCTCTGAATCCCGCTAACAATACAAACGCCATACTTTCGCTTAGTAGCCAGCTGTTCATCCAGCTTGATATCGCCAATAGAGTGAATTTCGTCAGCCCAGTACCAGTAGCGATCCCCGTGCACAATTTCCTGGCGCGCAGCGATCACAGAAAATGATATAGAGAGCATCAGGCGATAGAGCGGCTCAAACATAGCGCACGTATCGTCGGTGTTTAACAAGAATAGGCGTGCATCATCATCGGACTCGATGAAATCGGTAATAGACCATGTGCCGGGTTGAACGGCCGCGATCCCATCGAGGTAAATAGCGATTGAACTGATAACGCCCTGGCGCTGACCTTTTGAATCTCCGCCCACCGCGGAACTGGCGACCGACTTCTCGATAAGATAGTCCATCTCGTCTTCCGGCATCTCAAGGAATGCACGGGCGATGTCGGCCGTATGCTTCGCACCACGTTGTGCGAGACGAAGCAGGATCACACCGAACAATGCACGGGCCGCATCCTCGAAAAACGCGTTCTGGCCAGAGCCTATTCCCTCTTTTAGTGGCAGAAATGCCCGCGCGAGGGTATTCGAATCATAGGTGTATTTCAGTTCTGAAAAGATGCTCCAAGGTACAGATCCTGAAAGCGCTGGGTTGAAAAAATAATCCTTACCTGGACGGAAGTAAGCTCGGAAAAATTCACCGCTCTGATCATAGATGATGCACTTCTTCTTGCGCGCAAAAACCTGCCTCATCAAATCATGGATCGCCAACGACTTACCCGATCCCTGCGCACCCAACGCGAGAATGCCGCACATCGGAGCTCCGGCTGGCAAACGCACACCAGCAAACGTGTAAGGTGATGCCCCGTCCGACTTAACGCGCGCCGATAATTTCTTGGCACTGACAATTTCCTGAGCCCCGCGAATTCGACGATTACGCTGGCTACGGCGGCCATACCAATACATGAATGCCCACATACAAATTGCCACGGCCGGCGCCAGCCAAATCGACCGACGAATTACCGCATGGAAGATGTCGACCGTTCCCCACTCCGCTCCCAATGCAACTTTTAACTGAGGAGGAGTCAATATATCCGTTCGGGTAGCATCGCCAACCTTTGCGACAACCAGACATCTGTCGCCATAACCATTACGAATATACCAACGCCGAGATATGCCCGAGTCAACGTATCTCGACAAAATGTCGATTTTTACCAAATCATATTCAGTGGGCGTCGCATGCCAGAACCACCATATTGTCGGCAACAGTAAAACTGGGATTGCCCCGACAATAAACGCAAAACGCAAGGCGTGAAACTCAAGCATCACGCGCGTATAAAGGAGCGCCTTACCAGCGCCGGCGTTTGTCAGCCCCTTACCGCTCATCTCAGTTCTCCACTACACGGTCGTCTAGTTCAAAAACCTCAACGAGGCGCGCCATTTTAAGCTCAGCGGGAAGAAGCTCAACAAGGCTGCGAGCCGCCAGCCCGTGACTGTTACGCCATTCGCCGTCGGGATAGAGCATGAAGTCTATTGCTCCGGTTGTGTCATCCGGATATATGACGACGATATCCGCTGCCGAAACTGAATCATCGCCTTGACGGGTGTAACCATACAGGTAGTAAATAACCTGAGTGTCGCGATGAATAAACGCCGTACAGTCAGCACGGTATCGGCCCGGTCTTAGGGCCTGGATGCTATTTACCGACACAAGCTGATCAGGCACAAACATGGCTATTTTCCTTTTCGGCTTGCTTCGTGGATATCGTAGACCTGGTTCCCGAGGCGAAAAGCGCTTTGCAAAGACGAGTCTAGGAATGTTTTCTTGCGGTTAATGTAGACATCATCGGAATCACCCTCGTTTCGCTCAAGCAACTGAGTACCAAGTTGCAGCGATGATGCAATCGCCGCACAGGCCAACCCTTTTATCAATGTGACCTCGCGGCGCAGGTAGTCAAACTCATGCTCAATCACCTCGCGATGCAAGCTTTCATTTCGCATTCCTTCGAGAACAAATCCCCTTATCAGCGCTGCCACGGAAATTTTTCGCTGTCTCGCCATCTCGCGCAATTGCTCAATTTCATCCTTGTTGAAGCGAGTACTATGTTGCTCTAGTTTTTCAGACATGCGGGTTACTCCGAGTTGCTCATTTTTCTTTATACATCAACGAATTTATGAAAAGCCTCTAAAATATTTACGCTTTTGTTTAACTTAAAGCGGGTTACCATAGCACGTTGATTCTTAAGCATTATAGTGATTTAATAACACGTGCACAACCTGTGCGTAATGTGTAATAGATTTTTAGGAAAATGGTGGGGTTAAACTTACGCTAATTCACCTGGTTCGTATAAGATGTAGGTAATGAGCAATAACTCTGCGCCGACGCAACTGGATTACACTGAAATAGGGCAAAATTTCCGAACTTAACCGGAACGTACTTTCAATGTGTCCATATTGCTAATTGTTGATCAACATGAGGAATGGAAATGACTACAGATGAACAGATAATAAAGAAACGGGAAAGTCGGAAAAAACTGTCCATTGAAGCTGAAATAGAATCTCTTTCCAAAAAATTGGCGGCTGCTCGCGCCAAACAACGCGAGCAGGAAGAAGTTTGCCGACGCCAGAGCGAGAAAAATGTAATTGGACTGTTAAAGGGTGAAAACCTGCTGGCGTTTCACCCTGAGATATGGAAGGCAGTATTGCCAGAAATTCGGCAGATTCTCCATAGGAAGCAATCGACCGAATCGACCGTCGCAACGCAAGCAGCTTAGGAAGTTAGAAATACACCGAATGGCGGCAATTCAGTGCAATAGCCAACCACAATGAGTTGAACGTTTTTCCACAAGTCCACTCGCTTCGATGTCATCAGCACAATACCTGCATATCGCAATAGTCAGTGAAAGCGTGCGGTTGTACACCAGAACACACTTGTGTACAACCGCATCGATGGGAAGACTCGTTGTTTTTAGTAAATACGACGCGTGATAGGCTATTCGCTCCGCCCTCAAAGCAGCCAAAAAAACGACTGATTTGACTGCGCCAGAAGAATAAGAAAAACTTTACCATTAAGCTTCATTAGATGCAGATACTTCATCGTACTCACAGACCCATTCTTTCAACAATTCGTCCATTTCTTCTGCCTTGGCGGTACTAGATTTATCTACATACAATACCTGCTCTGCCAAGAAATTGAATCCACCCTTATTTTTTCTCTGATGTACCAACTCCTAATTTGTCCGGTAACAATCACTCTTGCTCCCATCTTAAGATATTTGGCATTGTTTTCAGCCTGCTTGCCATACACTGTGATCGGAATAAAATCTGTTCTCTTGTGTTTCTCTCCATGTTTATCGCAATAAACATTATCGACAGCTACGGTATAAGTCGCCATGGCGACGCCCTCTGAGGTACGCTTCAGTTCAATATCTTTAGTGACATTTCCAATAACCTTGAAAGCATTATTTATTGCAGACATGATTGATTCATTTTTTGATCGTCAATTTCCCCAGGCTCATCCAAGATACGTTGGACATTTCTTGCATAAAACCCGAACCTAAAATTCTGAATACGTCGCCTCTATTCTCAGTAGATTCTTTCAGTTCCGTCTGAAGCAAAACATGATCTGGCATTTCCAGTATTGGCTTTCTTGTCCTCACGTAATCTAACAATCATGTTGTGTGGAATTTTGATGCCAAATGACTTAGCCTTTTCAATAAAATAATCAGGCTCCTGTAGAAAAAAGGTTATGTTCTTGTCCCTTAAATTGCTATAAATTAATTTGCGATAAGTGCGTTCAATCACCATAAAATAGCCTTGCAGTGGGCGATCCCAACCCATTAGAAGGGTAGCCTTTTGACCTTGAACTTCGGTTCTCAAGATGCGTTGTGACATTGCTTACTCCTATTTAATAAATCAACGAAAAATGATGCTTCCATCTCATCCCTATTGCTCTACATAATTACTCGTCACTCATATCTGCTTCTCCTTGGTTAAAAGCCTTTAAAGCTGACCGGATTCCTAGATTCGGAGTCCCGGCGTGATTCTTTTTTGTTGAGATGGAGGTATTTCATGTCTGCCGCCGTTTTCCTGAGTTCTTCGCCCCGCGAACGGGGTTAGCCCCCCCCCTAAAAAAGCAAGGGTGAAACCGGAAGCCGCATGCGGAGCACAGCCGCAGGCGAGCACCGAACGGGTGAGGATTTCAGCACCACACAGTGGGGCGACCCTTGCTTTTTTAGGGAGGGGGGCTATGTTCGCGGAAAGGGACGAAGAACTCAGGAAAACGGTGGCTTTGAGCACCATACCGGCGTCGAAACAAAAAGCCGCGCGGCGAGCGCCTAGCTTTAGGCCCTATTGGGCCTAAAGCTGACTAGGCTTTTTAAGCGCCATAAGGCGCGCGCGTTAGGAGTGAAAACGTGAAGGGGCGAGACTGACGAAGGCAGACTCGCCGCGAAGTGCGACAGCCCGGCCCCTGCACAGCAGGGGGAGTTCGATCATGCTTTTATGAATGCGGAAAAAAAGGCGCTGTAACTGCAACAGCACCTTTTGACTACTTAAACAACAACCTCTTTTTTACGTAAAATAGCTGGAAGCCAATTAGTTTCAGATAAATACTGCTCTGCTACTGTTGCCAAATCACTTATCTGCATACGCTCCACCCGAAGCGTTGGTGCTGTCTTCATCAAGGAGGCGCAAGCTGTATTCCGAAACCGGCACCCAAGGGGAATCCGAATCGATAAGGTAGCGAGCACCTAGCGCATAAAGCGAACAACGGAAATCCGGGCAATAAAGACCTGTGACACGGCGTCGGAAAGTGACATCGTTTGAGTTCGTGTAGATGACCGCATCACCCGCCTTAAATTTGAGTGCCTCCCCGTTTTCAGGCGCGAAAGGCTTTTTTAAGTCGTGCTGCGCGATGACTTCATCGCGCCATTCTCTATGACTGATCCATCCGTTACTGCCCGTTATTTCCTCCATCTGACTGATCCATTCTTGTTGACTAATCATTATTTTCTCCATAAAAAATTAAACTGCATTTAAAAGCTGACCGGGTTCCTAGATTCGGAGTCCCGACGTTTTCTTTTTTGTTGCGATGGCGGTGTTTCATGCTTGCCGCCGTTTTCCTGAGTTCTTCGTCCCGCAAACGGGGTTAGCCCCCTCTTTTAGAAAAGCAAGGGTAAAACCGGAAGCCGCAGGCGAGCACCGAACGGGTGAGGATTGCAGCTCCGCACAGCGGGGCGGCCCTTGCTTTTCTAAAAGAGGGGGCTATGTTCGCAAAAAGGGGCGGAGAACTTAGGAAAATGGAAGCCATTGCGCTGGCACCGGGACAAAAAGCTGCGCGGCGAGCGTCTATCTTTAGGCCCTATTGGGCCTAAAGCTGACAAGGCTTTATAAGCGCCATAAGGCGCGTGCGTTAGGGATGAAAGCCCGAAGGGGCGAGACTGACGAAGGCAGGCTCGACGCGGAGCGCGACAGCCCGACCCCTGCACAGCCGGGGGAACGCTAATTTAGAAATGCCTAATTTTTAAGCTTTGCACCCAAAAGCTTACGCTGATAGAAAAAAAGAGCCTATTTGTTGAGTTATCCACAGCTCACGGGGATAACTCCGTCTGGGCCAATACGTAGGGTGTGGAAGGGGAAGAATCTCGGTTCTCTCCTATCCCGACTTCATCGGTTGGTCCGGTTTAAGTCATAGGCGAAGAACAGCCAAACCGCGATTCCATAGAGCCACACCAGCGGCAGGCCAATCGTTGTAAGCAACGACAACGACGCCCAGGGCGGTAAGAACCAATTGGCTGACGAACAACACGCCCAGCGATACTATAACGGGCCAATGCTCTGTTCGACGACAGTAAGCATAAAAGGCCTCGGCCACGAGCATTGCATAGGCTACCCATACTTTGTAAATGCGGTACACGGAACTCTCATTGGCAGTTAAAAATCGGCTACTCACGCGCATAATAAGCCGCTGCGGCTTCTATCATTCGCTTTTTTTCTGCTTGCACATAAATGGACGTCGTATCGATGCTCATATGGCCCATGACTTTTTTCACCACCTCAATCGGCATCTGATAGGCGGCGGCCTGAGTACCAAACGTATGCCGAAACGCATGGGCGGAGACGGTAGTGAGCCACTGGCGTTCTTCTTCCGTGAAGGCGACTTCGTCGCGGGCAAGTTTTGTGCAACTCTGTTTCACGAGCCGGCTGAGACTTTCTGCATGATAGGGGTGTTCCGATTGGGCGATTTTACGTTGCATCGCAGGCGTTGAAGGATGCACCAGAGGGGAGATCAGTGGCCCGGACGCTTCAGACGCCTCGAAATCCAATCCTCGATCTTGCCAATGCGCGCACAAAGCGCTGAGGGTTTCTCCACTGATGGGCACGACCCGAGCACGATTGCGTTTCCCAACCACGATCAACTCCCAAACCAGGGTGTTAGATGAATTGACTTGCGAGCGGGTGAGATTTTCGCGCTGAGCGCCAGCAGTTTCCTCGCGGCGCAAGCCGGAGTCACCCATCAACAGAATGGCGGCACGCGCCAACCGCCATTGTGGGCCGTCTGGACCGGCGCAGCGGGTGTTCAGCGCCTGGCGCACCTGCTGCCAGAGCGAAGCAGAGAGAGCCCGCTCCAGTTGGAGTTCTGCAATCGGTGTGATCGTGACCGGATCATTGACCGCTTGCCAAGGGTTGGCGGACAGGTAGCGCACATCGACGAGCCAAGCAAAGGCGGACCGAATGATCTGAATGGCATAGCGTTGGCTGTTCGCGCTTAAACGCTCTTGAGCGAACGGTCGCCAACGCGAACTGTTTCGGGCGCGACGGGGGCCGATGAAGTCTGCGGGCAACGCCATTAAAAAGTCTTTATAGGCTTCGCAGTCTTCGACTAAACACGAAGAAAGGGCTTTGCGACGTACCATCACAGCCCAGAGCACAAAGCGCTCTAATTCTTTTGTATAGGCGCGTAGCGTTTTGGGTTGATCCCGAAAGCGGTGCAAATACGTGCGCACAGCGGCCAAATCATGATGCGCCTGAATAAAACAAAATGAAGGCGAGCGGTTGATGCCCGCCTCGCCCGATAAAGGTCCGACGAGGTGGAGCCGTTCAAGCGGTGCGAGCCGATGCGGTGACAGCTCAAGTCCAATAATCACAGACTCACCGACCGGAACGGGTGCATCAAACTCAACATCAGCGCCCACCCGTAGACCCAATGTCTCTTCATGGCGCCTGAGCCACGCGACGAGGATTTTTGCTCGGCCTGCGCCAATGCGGGGTACCGACCGCCACCAGGTACCGCCACGTGCATTACAAAACTCAATCAATGACTTTAACGTCGTTAACCCTTCGCCTTTCAGGTATTTCGTCACTTTGGGTTTAAACCAGAGGCCAATCGCGTGTTCGGCTTTGGGAGGTGTCTCGGCCAATTGGGCGGCTTCGACGACCATGCGTAACACGGTAGCCGTCAGTTGTTCGGTTTTGAGCCGTTTCAAACTGTCTTTTAGATATTTGACGAGCGGTGCATTGCCGTGCTCCAGCGCCAGATCGATCAAATGATCGCGCATCGTCATCAAGTGACGTTCGAGCGCCGCGGGGGTCGTGGCCACCGGATCATCAGCACTGTAATAGGTGCGGACAAGCACCGCTGCCGGTAAGCGTTGCACGAAACCGCGCAACGCCGCGTAATCTTTGGCGGTATACGGTCGTCCGACCTCAAGAGGTTCGTAAGCCATAGCGTTCTGTTTTGGGCCTAAAACCCCTAGTGTAAATCTAAAATACCGGTTTTTGCAAAGCAAATGCAAGGTTGATAATACGGATTATCAAACAAGGAGAGGGGTTTTTGCATTTCATATGGTGAACTATTGGGCATTCAAATAAAGACCCCTGGCCGGGATTCGCAAAAAATCCGCCACATCTCAGCTTAAAGTACTGATTCTATTGCATTAATCAATTGCCCAATCAATTCTGGTAAACACGATACGCCTCACCTTTAACGATCCGTTCCACCGCTTGATCCGACGCAATTTTGCATAAATCAGCAGCTTAGACTGAGATGTGGCGGATTTTTTGCGAATCCCGGCCAGGGGTCATTACGGTGCTTAAATCGATTGCCAGATCGATTCTGGCAAGCACGATACGCGTAACGACCATCAATTTTGTATTCAAATCAGCAGTTTATACTAATTCCAATTAGAAACACAATTAATAATCCACTGCCATCCGCTCATACTTTGGAGTCTTTGTGGATCTAATTCGAATTGTTTGAGTGCTTCACACAACCGGTTTTCAAGGGCGTCGATGCTATCGAAAACTCGATTATGAAAATATTTTTCGCGCAGTTCGTCCCAAACATGTTCTTGAGGATTCAATTCTGGAGAATAAGGGGGCAAGAAAATCAAGCGCAGATTCTATGGTAGCTGTATGGTTTGGTTTTTATGCCACCCTGCACCATCGAGCACCATAAGAATATTTTCCTGTGGATAACGAGCGGCTACTTCATCTAGAAAAAGCTGCATGCACTCACCCTTGACATGTGGCAACATCAAAGAATCGAAGCGTCCATCGAGCGGACTGATTGCCCCGTAAGCGTAGGTGTACTGGTGGGTGAGTACCATCCGCACTTGCGGTCGATGGGGTTTTTATGCCAACAGGAGCGCGTATCGCTGATGCAGCCAAAACGAGCCTCATCCTGGAACATGAGCCGGGTCGGTTGTTTGTTCGCGAAAGCAGCGATTTCCTCTATAAGCCGACTTGGAAGTTTTTTTTCCAGTCCTCCTGGACCTCAACATCCGTTTAGGTGTGGCGTTTACGCGGAGCCAGCTTGCGCCAGCCATGACGCGCCAGCATTGCATAGAGCGTTGACAGGGATAAAGTTTTGCCCAGCTTCGCTTCGACCAGCGGTTTAAGCGGCGGAATAATGACCACTCCACCTGTTGCCGCTTCGCTTAATACCTCATCTAGTATTTCTGCTTCTCGCTCAAGGCTCGCTTTTGCGCGGTTGCGCATCCCTTGTTTACCTTGGGATGCTTCACGTGTTCCGTTGAGAACCTGGACGAAACGAGTGCGCAGCGTGCACGTTGCGCCCACCGAGCGGCCTATGGCTAACGCTGTTTGCTTCATATCTAATCCTAACTCTAACGGCAACAAGACCGCTTGGGCTGCCCTTAATTCCTGCACCGTCTTTGCTTTGCGTACCCTTTCTCGGGCCGCCTCTAACTCTTCCTTACCACTTGCTTTGCGCGCCATGCTTTTCTCCTTAATCGCATGACCCTATTATTACTCACTTTATTCAGAATTGGTATTAGCCTGAGATGTGGCGGATTTTTTACGAATCCCGGCCAGGGGTCATCAAGTGTAAACAAAAAATCTCCGGCGGCTTTCGTTCTTACGCTGGCGCTCACACCTTCGCTCGCATTCGGGGCTTTATCTCTACCGCGCGTAAACAGGGCTGGAATATCTTCCAGTCCATCCGCCTTGCCTCCCAAAACAGGGCTCCTCTGCTCATTTCTAAACTTATCTCCACCTGATAACCTGGGGAGTTACTATTAATCAAGAAATGCGCAAAGAAGCCTGTGACTTACGTGATTTGCGCACCGCACGCGCGCAAATCAAAGAAATCATCGAAGGACCCGATTCTGAGATTGACCGTATCATTCGGTCGGTACGCAATAACGATGGGAAATTATCCAATAAGCTAGGCAAAAGCTTCCCGCTACTCCAAAATCCTCAAATCGGCCCAAAAATCGTACATATCATTCAGACCCTCCTCAAGGACTCAACCCCAAAGCCCATGTTATAAAACTGAGTTACACGTGCGTCCCTTTCCCGCCTGGTCAAGGATTTTGTGAGCCTCCCTCAGTTACCCATAAGTTTTTTTCCAATCTATCCACTGCTTGCCATTTTTTATAAAAAATAGCGGCACTCTCTGCTTTGAGGCCCAATATGCACATAGCTACCAAAAATGCCATCTTGACAGGGGCTCTTCGATTAGTAGGCTATGAATGCTATGGAAACCTCTCTTCAAAGTCCAAAAACCAGTCTATTGATAGGGTTATCAGTTACGATGAGTGTTTTTCAATTGGCGTATCCTCTTAGATGGAAATCTCTGAAAGCCTTATAAATAAAGGGCAAGCTTATAGATGGAACTTTTGGTAGCTATGTGCATATTAGGTCCTCTTGGGCTTGATAGGGTCCGGCGAGGGCTGCCGTGGACAACCCTACGCTTTCTATTATTTAACGCTAGAAAAATGGGCCATTTGAATCTCTTCGGGTCCTATTCCCCGTCGCTTGCGACGTAGGCCGGTCGGAGACCGGCTGCCTGGAGAAGCGTAGTTCATACCCCGCTGCTTGCGGCGGGGATGCTTGATTTGAGCCTTGACATTTTGGAAATGGCGTTATTTAGATATTTTTAGCAGCAATTCGCTTATTTTAAGCAAATTTTTATTCTGCATTTCTGCTCACTTTCTCAGCATTCTAAAAACTGCTTAACCCCAGCCTGCTGTGCGGCTCGCAGCAGATCGCTATCAAGCGTAGCGAGTGGTAAGTTCTCGCGTAAGGCGAGGCTCAGGTACGAAGCGTCATAGGACGACAACGCATAACGCCGTGCAAGCTGCAATATCGCTCCTGTTACTTGCTCAGTCGTAGCGACATGCACACTAATATCTAATTGTCCGATCATGCCGATAAAAGCCTCGCTACTCGCCTCCGCAACGAGACTCTTAGCCTCCGCTCTAGCAATCACATTAACAACCTCAAGACTCCAAACGGCAGGAACGATTGCCGTTGATGTGCTCATGGCGTCAAGTACACATGTTGCGTACTCCAAGTCTTTTTCCATTCCGTCGCCAAAGAACCAGCGCATCACGACAGAATTATCAAGTACGAAACACGACTTCATGCACGTCCTTCTTCAATCAAGGCTTTAATATTGACCCTCTTTCCTAGTTTCTTCTTCATGAACGCTTTTATTTGTTCAATGACATCTTCTTTTTCTTGGTGCTGCACTTTTTCGGCTGATACAAGGTTTGCCACAACTACACCGCGGCTAGTAATTTCATATTCATTACCAGCACGGACTCCGCGTAGAAGCTCTGGAAATTTAGCTTTAGCTAAATAAGAGGCTACTTTTACTCTTTCACTGTGCATGATTCCCTCGCTAAATGAATTTTAATAAGACCAAGTCTATAGACCTGGTCTTATTTAGTCAAGCTTTTCAAGGGGCCATTTATGGGTAGATGAAGAAAAGGCCGTAAGCTTATTCTGTACTCGCGCTCTAGCTGGAGAGTGTTTTATTCCGGGGGGCTGAAGCTACTGAAATTCGTTACGTCGCGCGAGCAAACGGCTCCGCCGAGCTTGACTAAGCGAGCCGACTAAACGGCGAAGCGTTGTGCGATGGTTGCCCCGGGTTATTGAGAAGATACTTTGTTGCTTTGGCATAAGCACAAATTATGAAAGTTTAAGCTTTAATTGTAGCAAATTAAGGATTAGTATTCCAAGGCAGATTTTGAGTAAAATTGCGTGGACTAAACTTCGATAAAAAAGCGTCAGGGCTAGCGAAATTTTAGTACTCTTTAGATGGCTCTCTAGTGAGATAGAGCTAGCTTAAGTCGCTTTAAATGAATATGCTTGATTCCCTATAGAGGAAAGATAAAGCAAGACGTTACTTTTATTCTTGGTATGCAGCCACAGTTCAAAAAGGAAAGAAGATGTTTAATTTGAATGCATTGATGGGGATTGGGAGTAGAGGAGTTAATACAACACCCATTTCAGTTTCAGGCCTGCCAGCAGCCAATAGGCTTCGAGAGGAAGCAACCCACTATGAAGAGCAAGGAAATCTAGAGAAAGCAAAGGAATGCTTTGAAGCAGGCATTCGCGAAGCAGAAGACTTACTGCAAAGTACTCAAAATGAGTCTGAATTAAGAAAAACAAGAGAGCGGTTGGCTGCAAGTCATTTTTACCATAGCACTCTTCTGCGTAAGTACGATAAATTAGGCGCTGAGGAGAATTATAAAAAGGCCTTAGAGCACGCGCGTCATATGGATATGAAGCAACCCGGAGCGCGCATGTTACATCAACAAATAAGCGCGCGGTACGGCTCATTTCTAGTTAAAGATGAAAATGTAAGTCCGATAAATATCAATCAGACCGATCTAACAAAAAGCGCGCTGGTGGATTATCTGTTTGAAAAGGCGCTATCCACGTTGGGCGCCTTAAAAGTATCGAATAAACCCAGCCTGTTTCTGGTGTACGCCCACGACAATCCCGCTTACGGACAAGCCGAAGCCTATACGTCTAAATATTTAATCGAGAAGTTATCTCAAGTCCGAGTCAACCTGTATTCCGATCAAACCCCGATGGGGCAAACATATTTAAGCTCCGCGGAAGAATTGAAAGAGGACGGTAAGTTAGAAGACATTTTAACCAATCAACTGTGTTTATTGCCCACTCGCTTAAGAAACGATGTGAAACCGGTCAATAAGGTCGTGGTGTGTTGTTCGGAGGTGTTAGGACGCTACCTAGAATGGTCGCACTATGAAGATTTTTATCAGGAACTTCGAGATGCGTACCTCAAAGACTGTGAACAACAGGGTAGTTCGGCCATTCGTGAGGTGGTTAAGAAATTTTCACAAGAGCAAAAATATAAAGCAGGGTTCCATCATGTATTGACGGAAATCGCTTTTTTGCAAATCCGGGCAGAGCACTGGCAAGATCAGCACGGCATTATCCCGGTTTCGTTAACGCCCAATAGCTATGAGCACTGCCTGGCGCATTTTATTCCAGCGACGACGGTTCGAATGGAAGATATGCCCAGATTGGATGCGCAAACCAAAGCCGGGGAAGTGTATCCGAATCAAAGTCGGCACGGGGTATTGTTTAAGGTGATTGAGCGCTTGTTAGTGAGCAGCAATGAAGCCAAAACGTTTCTAGACAAGTTTTGGCAGGGATACAGCGAGTGTATTTCTCGGTTAAAAAATCAGTCCTCAACGCTGGGCGGGCTTGAGTTTGTCAAGCTCGTAGATCGCATCTTTGGCGAGATAGAGAAGGCGCTGCACAGCGAGCTTGCCCTTACCGTACAGCAACAACACCAACAGCTTAAACATCAGCAAGAAACAGAACTGCGATCGAGGAAAGAACCGCTTGCGATCCTGGGCGAAAACTTCGAAGAAGAATATTTCACGGCCTGGGAAGAGTCAGGAGAAATTCAGGATGGTCTGGCCATGTATGTCGCCCCGCACGCGACTACCATCACGGATAGAAAGACCACTTTTAATTTAGACGAAGCGGTCACGGCCTTTTTGACTCAAAAGGAGGATTCCGGCCCCAAAACCTTGGTGCTGCTGCTGCGGGGCGAAGCAGGTTCAGGCAAATCAACCTTTAACAGGCATTTGGCGCGTCGCTTGTGGCGGGAATACAGCGCAACGTCTGCTTCCAAAGGGCGGCCGATCCCACTCTATATCTCCTTGCCGACTGTAGACAGGCCGGACAAAAACCTGATTGGCCAGTATTTATCGGACAAGTGCAGTTTTTCACCAGAGCAGATCGAAGCTTTGCGCCAAAGCCAGCGCTTTATTTTGATCTTAGATGGCTATGATGAAATTCCTGCCGAACAACGGAATTTATATGCGGATGAAAAACTGGACAAATGGCAGGCGAAAATCATTCTAAGTTGTCGGCCTGAGTATTTAACGGAAGGGTATAAAAACCATCTCCAGCCACGAGGCTGTTCGCGGTTGCTGCTCGAATATCAGTTAGCACCGTTTTCTGAACAATTGATCGAAACCTATATTGATCAGTACGTCGAGCATACGCATGCTGAGTGGAGCGCTCAGAACTATAAAGACACATTAGGGCGTATTCCGAATGTCAAGGAGCTGTTGGGCACGCCCTTTTTGCTCAAAATGGTCATGAGCGTTCTGCCTGCGTTGGACAAGGTTCAGCCTGGTCAAGTGAGTCTGACTCGAATCAAGCTCTATGAGCAGTTTGTGCAGACTTGGTTTGAGCGTTCGCTCGCTCGTCTAAAAGCGATTCAGCCCAAATTGACTGATGCGGAGCAGAAAGCCTTCCGCAATTTAGAAGGCGAATTTATTGGACATAGCCAGGCATTCAATACCGACTTTGCGCTGGCGATGTCTGAGGCCAAGACAACGGTGGCGGAATATTCCCCGATCGCCCGCAGAGGGATGGCTCAGGATAAACGGAATGAGGAATTTTTGGGTAACAAGGATGAAGAAAAAAATCTGTTGCGTTTTAGCGCCTTGCTGATTCGTCAGAACCAGCAATATCGATTTGTTCATAAATCAATTCAGGATTATCTGGTGGCACGAGCAGTATGGGAGGAGCTGGATAACCCAGGCGGACTCGATGCATCTGCGGATTCTACTGCGCTGAACGGGATAAAAGAAATGCGCCTGTCATGGGAAGGGCTTGGCCCTTTAATTCAAGCTGATTTAGCTGCGTTATTGAACAAATTCAATCTGGTGGAGGATTTAGCCGTCCAGCGTTTTTTAGTCGAGCGCGTCCAACAGAACAAGGCGCTGGTGAAGCCGCTGTTGGGGTGGATCAAAGCCTCAACGAGCCAAGATACCGTGAACACCGCAGCGGCGAATGCGATGACGATTTTAGTCGGAGCAGGGGCGCAGTTTAACGGAGCGGATCTAAGGGGAATCCAGATTCCTGGGGCGGATCTGAGTTTTGGGGTATTCGACTCCGCCCAGTTACAGGGGGCGGATTTAAGAAACGCCAATCTTCGCAATATTTGGCTGCGTGAGGCGAATTTAAGTGGAGCGCAGATGTCAGGGGTGCATTTTGGCGAATCGCCTTATCTCCAAGAAGAGAGCAGTGTGTTCTCCTGCGCTTATTCACCGGATGGTAAGGCCTTCACCGTGGGCCTCTGGAATGGCACAATCAGCGTGTATGATACTTCGAACTGGGAAAAAGTCCACACCTTAAGCGGCCATAGCAGTTGGGTTAATAGCGTAGTGTATTCGCCCAGCAGCCAGCAGATCGCCTCGGGCAGTGAGGACCATACGGTGCGGCTGTGGGACGCGCACACGGGTGAGGCCCACCACACCTTACGCAGCCATACAGAATCTGTTGAGAGCGTGGTGTATTCGCCTAGCGGCCAGAAAATCGCCTCTGGTAGTGATCATACCGTGCGAGTGTGGGATGCACAAAGCGGTCATCTAAGCCACACCTTAGAAGGACATACCAGCTATGTTACTAGCGTGGTATATTCGCCGAACGGTGCCCAGATTGCCTCGGGCAGTCATGACTATACGGTGCGTCTGTGGGACGCGCAAAGCGGATATCTCAGCCATACTTTAAGCGGCCATAGCGGTTGGGTTGAAAGCGTAGTGTATTCGCCCAACGGCCATCAGGTCGCCTCTGGTAGTAATTATACCGTGCGAGTGTGGGATGCGCAAAGCGGTCAGCTCAGCCGTACTTTGCACGGACATACTAACCTCCTTAGGGTCGTGGTGTATTCGCCCAGCGGCGCGCAGATCGCTTCGGGAAGTACTGGCAAGACGGTGCGGCTGTGGGACGCGAACAGCGACGCGCCCGGCCTCACCTTGACTGGCCATACTGACTCTGTTAGTAGCCTGGTGTATTCGCCCAGTGGTCAGCAGATTGCTTCTAGTAGCAAGGACAATACCGTTCGAGTGTGGGACGCGCAAAGCAGTCAGCCTCTCCGCATCTTACACGGACATACGGATTTTGTTCGTAGCATAGTGTACTCGCCCAGCGGTCAACAGATTGCCTCGGGCGGTTCAGACAATACCGTGCGGCTGTGGAACACGCAAAGCAGTCAACTCAGCCGCGACTTAAGCGAACATACTGGCAGTGTTACTAGTGTGGCGTATTCACCCAACGGCCAGCAGATCGCCTCTAGTAGTGATGACCATACCGTTCGAGTGTGGGATGCGAAAAGCGGTCAGCTTAGCCACATTTTATGCGGACATACTAGCAGTGTTACTAGCGTGATGTATTCGCCTAGCAGCCAGCAAATCGCCTCTGGTAGTAATAAAGACCATACCGTGCGAGTGTGGGACGCGCAAAATGGTCAGCTTAGCTATATCTTACAAGGATATGCTGATAGCTATACGTATTCGCCCAGCGGACAGCAAATCGCCTTTGGTAGTATGGACGATACCGTGCAAGTGTGGAACGCACAAAGCAGTCGGCTTAGCCTCACCTTACGCGGACATATTACTTGGGTTACTGACGTGGTGTATTCGCCCAGCGGACAGCAGATCGTCTCCAGTAGTGAGGACGATACCGCGCGAGTGTGGGACGCGCAAAGCGGTCAACTTATCCACATACTCACACGAGGAGGCTATAATATTTCACCTATTTTTAGTGTGGCATATTCGCCCAGCGGCGGGCAGATTGCCTCGAGGGGTATAGACTGTATGGTGCATCTGTGGGACGCGCAAAGCGGCCATCTCAGCCGCATCTTAGAACATACTGGTGGAGTTAATAGCATGGTATATTCGCCGAACGGTGCCCAGATCGCCTCGGGCAGTGAGGACAAGGCGGTACGTCTGTGGGACGCGCAAAGCGGTCATCTCAGCCACACTTTAGGAGGACATACTGACGGTGTTACTAACGTAGTGTATTCGCCCGGGGGCCAGCAGATTGCTTCTAGTAGCAAGGACAATACCGTGCGTGTATGGGATGTTACCTCGGGTCAGTGCCAGGCGACCATTCAAGGTTTTAGAGGAGCAGTCCGTGGTATTGCCTGGAAAGCAGCCCCCAATGGCGACTATCTGGTGACTGGCTGCGCAGATTATTCCGTTCGTGTATGGCAAGTGCATGAAGTGGGCGATAAATATAGCGCCAGCCTGCTCTGGAGTTCGATGCACGATGTCCTTACTTTGGCGGATGCTTCTATTCAAGACGTGCAAGGCTTAAGCTGGATCAACGAGAAACTCTTGAGGCAGCGTGGGGCGGTCAGCGAACCGTTAGAAGACATAGAGGATACTGATAGGGGATCATCAGCGTCTGATGAAGACCTTTTTTCCGAAGAGGGAGAAGAACTCTCTTTTATGGAGGCGTGAAGCGATCAATAAGGTGCAGGGCTTTCTCTGCGCACATTGATACCTTAATTTAACATAACGGTAATTAGAGACAGCTTATCTTGTCAAGGCAAAGTTAAGATGTCGCATCTCCAGCAAAGTTAAAGTGTCGCAATTTACAATGCATACTGGTATGAAATGGATGGGTTTAGAGCAGAATTAAGTTGAATGTAGCGACTTTTCACTATCGCAATAAACAGTTTTATGCATAATTGCTGCGTTTAAGTCATCAGCCGTAAACCTGAGCGGTTGCTTCGTTCCCTCTTTACTCTTTTTTTGCTTAGGTTCGGCACCTCGGTTAGTCCTAGAAGGGGTATATGAAGCGCTTCGGTCATCGCGTTGAGCCTGCATAAGTTTAGCCACATGTAGAACATGGTCTAAACGCTTATGGTCAACAATCGTTCCTTGATTGATTTCAGACAGTTTGTCATAGCGTCGATAAGCAAAAGCAATGCCGTCAGATCGCAATTCAATACGGCCATCAGGATACTCATAAACTTCAATATATCGACTGATGAGCTTGCGAGCTTCAGGAGTGTCTTCAAGTATGTAAATCACCCGATCATATTGCACTGTTAGCGAGCGCGTAACACGACGCGATTGGCGCCATGTCAGAATTGTATTGAGATCCTCATCCTCGCGCAGCGGCCGATGCGCATTAAAATCACTTTTAGGTGGCTTTGCAAAGCGAGCGTTGAAGTCAGCGATAAAGTGCGGTACAAAGGCATTAGCCGCTTCCTTAGTGTTGATGCCACGCAGTCGAAGTTCCTTCACTAATCGATCTTGCAGCGTAAGGTTAGCGCGCTCAACACGACCTTTAGCCTGGCTAGAGTTTGCACAAATACTTTCGATGTTCAGTTCATACATAGCGCGACCAAAGTGGGTCACACCTTTGCCGCCAGTCGTCGCATATTGCCCACTACGGAAGACGCTCGCCTTGTCACTGTAAAACGCAACGGGTTTCCCGTGTCGCTCCAGATAACTGCGCGTCGCTTCGAAGTAGCTGAAGGTCGATTCCGTCGCTGTGAAATGCAACTGCATGATGCGACTTGTAGCATCGTCGATGTACACTAACAGCGTACAAGCAGGACCTCGATCCTCAAACCAATGATGATCGCTGCCGTCAATCTGTATCAGTTCGCCCAGGCACGCACGCCGGGCGCGTGGCTGATAAACCTTGGCCAACCTCTGCCTACGCGGCACCCACAAACCTGTTTCTGTCATCAAGCGTCGGATTGTTTCTTTGGAGACAATAACGCCATGGCATTCTCGAAGCTTTTCACAGGCCAGCGTTGGGCCAAAGTCAGCGTAACGGTCTCGTATCAAACCCAGCGCGTGGCTCGCAACACCCTCCGGCAATTGGTAGTTGCTCGGGCGTCCGTTTCGTTTTGAAATCAGGCCTGAGGCACCTTCGGTTCGATATCGCGCAATCATACGCTCCACCTGTCTCCGGCTCAACTCAAGCCGTTCTGCGGCTTTCCACACCATCAATCCGCCGTCTACAACGGATTGAATTACTTTCAGTCTATCAACTTCTCGCATCGTCATTGTAATCGTACCTGGTGTCGCCATACCACGCCCCTATATCAAGGAACAGCGGCATCATAAACGACATCTCAATTTTGCCCAGATACGACATTACAGCTTTGGTGCGACCTGAAAAGTCGTTTGAATTTCTGTCTTACAGGAGAAATATAACCAGATAAGACCGATTGCTCCATCAATCGTTCCCTAGTCGGACATGCGGGGCTGGCAACGGTCCGGTGTGAAGCTCCGATGACAATGTAACCGCCGAGTAATCGGTAAGCCGAGCCGCGAGGCAAAGCCGAATCTGCTAGCACTAAAGCGGAGAGGGGCTAGGGATGTGCGAATACGATCAACACACGTGAATCTCTGTAATTGTCGTTAAAATGAACAGGCCAAAGGTGCTGGGCCTGAACCAAAATGGTACGCGGTTAGGTTTGGTCGCTCAAAGTTCGGCCAACATGGACAAACAACCGCCGGCAAAGAAGAGGGATCCGACTCGCACTGAAATTCAAGCGGAACAGGATAAGCCCGTAACGCTGCCAGAAATGGTAGGCAAACCGCGAGGAATGCTGTTGGCGCTGCGGGTACAGGAAGGAGCAAAAAGCGAAGGCCGCCTTGTAATGAGGGGGATAAAGAGTGAAACATTCTCTTGCGCGAAAGCGAGCAGACTTGCTCTTGGTCAGAGTGGGCAAGAAATCTTGGCAAACCGTTATACGCGGGAAAGCAGATGAGGCAGACCGTTTAGGTTTGTTGTGCGCTTGCGCGCCCAGGTGAATTAAGAAACCAGGTCAACTGGTTCGATTTTACCAGAAGGGCGAAATGGCTCCAGGCGTATATTGCTCAGGCAGCCAGTTTGTTAGACTGCCCGGTGCCTTAGCCAGCGCTGGACTCTTGGCTTGAGCCGTGTGCGAGGTGACTCGCCTGCACGGTTCTTAGGAGAGGGAGGGTTAGTAATAGCCCTTCCTTATCCGAGTGCGCCCAGCATGGGCGCTATCCTGGAGGTGTAAGTCCTCCCACAAGTAGTCCATAACGAGTGAAGCGAAGCGCAACTGCATGAGGGCGACCGAGTGTGGGGAGGAAGCGTGGAACGTAAACAGTGAGCCGATGGACAAGAATCAGATAGAAGGCGCTACCAAGTAGGGCGAGCGGGCTCGGAACTGCAAAACTCTATTGGACAAGACGAGGTGGCGTAGATCTGGCGGTTGTGCTGTGAAGGATAGCGTTCTTACCTGGGGAGATCTCGCCTCACGCCTGAAAGGGCGACGGTGTAAGCCGGAGTGAGAAGTCAGCAGAGGTCGTATTAGTCACAGGATAGGCCGGTGAGGCTGAGGCTAGTGACGAAGGACCGAACGAGAAGAAGTGTTTAAGGACAGAACGATGGAACAAGTAAAGCATCAGATGCCCGCGCAAGCGGGGCGGGGAGAAGTGGCAAACGGTGAAGCCGGGCGCCGCGCTGCCAGCGATGAAACAGGTTGCACGCGAACTGAAACCGAAGACACAGGGCCAAGCCTGCTTGAACAGGCTTTGGCGAGAGAGAATATGCGAAGAGCTTGGAAACAAGTTAAAGCGAACCAAGGCGCAGCGGGAGTAGACGGAATGGACATAAACCAAACCGGACGATACCTCCAAAACGCCTGGCCAGCTATTAAGTCAGCGCTATTAGCAGGGAAGTACCAACCCATGCCAGTGAGGCGGGTGATGATACCCAAACCAAATGGCGGAGGGGAGCGTGAGCTAGGAATCCCGACTGTAGTTGATCGACTGATCCAACAAGCTCTGTTGCAAGTACTGCAACCATTGATCGACCCTACGTTTAGTGCGCACAGCTATGGGTTTCGGCCTGGTCGGCGAGCACAAGACGCAGTGATGGCGGCACAGCATCATGTTCAAAGCGGCTACCGTGTCGTGGTAGATTTGGACTTAGAGAAATTCTTTGACCGAGTTAACCACGACATACTGATAAGCCGACTTCAGAAACGCGTTGCAGACAAAGCCGTAATACGGCTCATTCGCGCGTATCTGAATGCGGGACTGATGCAAGATGGTGTCCATATAAAGCGAGATCAAGGTACCCCGCAAGGGGGCCCCCTATCGCCATTACTTGCTAATGTATTACTTGATGAAGTAGATCGAGAATTAGAGAGGCAAGGCCATCGGTTTGTCCGGTATGCAGACGACAGTAATGTGTACGTACGTAGCTGGAGAGCAGGACATCGAGTCATGGCACGGCTTAAACGCTTGTACGAACGACTGCATCTAAAAGTCAACGAGACTAAGAGTGCGGTTGCTAGCGCATTTGGCCGCAAATTCCTGGGATATAGCCTATGGGTTGCTCCCAAAAGAGAGGTCAAACGTCGAGTATCGACACAAGCAAGAGAGACGTTCAAGGCTCGAATCAGGCAACTGACCGGGCGTTCAGGGGGGCGCAGTATGGAACAGGTGATTGAAAAGCTTAGGCGTTATGTGTTGGGATGGAAAGCCTACTATCAATTAGCCCAAACGCCCAACGTCTTCAGAGAGTTGGATAAATGGATGCGACATCGATTAAGGGCTATTCAACTGAAACAATGGCGACACGGCAAAACGATCTATCGAGAATTGCTAGCACTAGGTGCCTCAAATAGTCTGGCGGCCAAGATAGCGAAAAATGGTCGTCGCTGGTGGCACAATAGTGCAATTGGGCTGAACAAGATACTGACCATTGCTTACTTTGACCGGCTTGGTATGCCTAAACTCTCCTCTTAACCTCAACTTCTCGAACCGCCCGGTGCGGACCCGCATGCCGGGTGGTGTGGCAGGGGCGGAGAAGATCCCCCCTATGCCGATCCCTTGACACCTACAGACCTATCAAATCGCCGATCATTTCTAGCTTTCCGATTTCAAAAATTTTACCCAAAATCGGTCACGACAATTCTGTAATCAGCGGTCACGATAAATCTATAATGACCGGTCACGATGCTGAAATAGGCGGTCACGATAGTCTGAAATACGCAGATAGAAGTTATTTTCATCACTTCTTCAAGTAATTCTTGGGCTAGTCGTCCCTGAAATAACCTGCCAGCTCAATAACGACGGGGTTTAAAAGGCAATAGAAAGGCTATAAATTTGCCATAAAACTACGATAGAATCGCAAATGACCGTACAAAAAGTGGCAAATTGATGAAACCGAAAACAATTAATTTTGAGTGTGAACAAGATATGTTTCGTCATGAATTGACGAACCTATTGGACCTTCGCCACGCGCTAATCAAGCTGTCTTAGCAAATCAATTGGGAGGCCTTTGAGAAAGAGTTTGGTGTACTGTATGCCGATGGTAAAGAGACCAGGCATAGCAATCCGCCTGATGGTAGGTCTGCATTATTTAAAATACATGTTCAATCTATCAGACGAAGCGGTGGTGGAGCGGTGGGTTGCAAATCCGTATTATCAGTATTTCTGCGGAGAACAATATTTCCAGCACAGATTGCCGATAGACCCAAGCCAGATGACTCGTTTTCGAAGCCGTATCGGAGCAAGTGGTTGCGAAACGATGTTGACGCTGACGATAGAAGCGGGTTTGAAGAGTAAAACAATCGATGCTAAGTCGGTGGAAGTGTTGAATGTAGACACGACAGTGCAAGAAAAAGCCATTGCATTTCCAACGGATGGGAGACTTTATCACAAAGCACGAGCGGCTTTAGTACGGCAGGCCAAAGAGTGCGGATTGGTTTTACGACAAAGCTACGAGAGAGTGAGTAAACAAGCCCTGATGATGAATGGCCGCTATGCACATGCTAAGCAAATGAATACAGATCGTTTAAGCGAGCTGTTGAATATTGCAAAGCGCATTCATACACAGCAGCGGCACGACAAGGATAAGATTTACAGCGTGCATGCCCCAGAAACGGAATGCATTGCCAAGGGCAAAGCGCATAAACGCTATGAGTTTGGGGTTAAGGTCAGTATTGCGAGTACTAGTGCAGATAACTTCGTGGTTGGCATGACAGCTTTGCCGGGACGTCCGTATGATGGGCACACCTTAAAACAGGCAATTGAACAAGTCATCAAACTGACGGGTATTGAGCCCCGAGAAGCGTACGTTGATCGTGGGTACAAGGGGCACAAATTAGGCACCCTATCGGTCTGGATAGCGGGAATGAAGCAAGGTGTGACAGCAGCGATCAAGAAGAAGCTCAAACGTCGAAATGTGGTCGAGCCTGTCATCGGTCATATGAAATCGGATGGACGATTGTCGAGAAATTTCCTTAAAGGCGTGCATGGAGACGCAATGAATGCGTTGCTATGTGGCGCCGGTCACAATCTAAGGAAGATCCTTAAGCGCTTAGCGCTTTTTTGGCTTTATTTTTGGGCCAGTCAACGGCATTCATTCAATATGACTTACGCCTTTTTTATCGCCGTTTGAACAAAAAAGGACTTTTTCAGGGACGACTAATTAGACATCTTGTTCCCAAGGATTGATGACTGCCACACCTGCTGCCTGAAATGGGCCTGTATCACGTGTAGCTACAGTAAATCCGTTGGCCGTCGCAATCGCTGCAATATATCCGTCGGCTGTGGCGATAGCCAGGCCAGCCGCCCGCGCCCTGGCTATCAGTTTGGCATAGGCTTGTGTGCATCCAAGATCGAATGCCAGCACGCGTCCGGTAAACAGGGGCAGCACTCGCTTTTCCAAGTTCTCATACAACCCGGCCTGGCGCTTCCCAGCCGGCAGCAGTGCCACGCCGGCACGCAACTCAGCAACCGTAATGGTGGATAGGTACAGCGTTTCAAGCGGCTGTGCGTCGATCCATTCAATCACACGGGCGTTCGGAGCGTGACGCAGCGGCTCCGAAACCATGTTTGTATCAAGCAGGATCATTCAAAGTTCACTGGCTTGGCCGGAGTCCTGTCGCGCACCTGTTCCACTATGGCGAATTCTTCATCAGTCAGCTTGATCTGGCGGCCAATGTCGGCCAACAGGGAACCCAGCTTCACCCGTCCTTCTGACTTCACTGCCGATCCTAAAATCTCACGCACTTCCGCTTCTGTGCTGCGGCCGTGTATGGAGGCCCGCACGCGCAAGGCCCGATGTACCTCATCAGGTAAATTTCGTACCGTTAGCATTGCCATATTCAAATCTCCTAGTTGCATTCAATGCATACATTATATATTTATGCATTCATATATGCAAGCATCACGTAGTAGGGATAGTGTCCATTACCCCATCTTGCTCGTCGGTGTGCAGCATCTTAGGTGTCGTAAAACACCTATGTTATCGGGACGCTACACTTACATGATCAACCAGTACATGAACATAATCAGGCTAATTGTCTAAAAACCCCTTATGTCGGTTAACCGTCCTTATGGAAAGAATATGAATATGGGAAGTAGATTGGTTTTGGGGAGGTGGCAACTGCGTGCTGGTCGAGTTTTTATCGAATCTATACTCTGATCCATTTTACAACGCCTTAACCAAGGCTAAAGCCTTGATGTTATCGTGCTCTTGAAAGATCTGTGCTTTTACGGTAGTCAATTCATCCATAATTTATTCCGATTTCTTTTGAAGCAATCGAGAGCTACCCTTAAAAATATTAGATAAAATTTACAGCCAACGGATCAACCTTTTGCTTAACAGAATTTAGCCCTAATAAATTTTTTAAGCTATCAAGATGGTCTGCGATGACAGATTTAATAGAGCCTCCGTTATCAAATTTTTTATCTTGATCAACGTTTGAAACATGTTGAGGAATCTCAGCTACAGGCTCTAAAGAACCAAGTATCGCCTGTTTGATAAGCGGTATGTTTTTTTGGTAAGGACAAAACCCTTCGGAACGTCCATTAACATCAGTGAATTCTAATGCTCCGCCTCTGAACTCTATGTATTGGCCTGAATCTAAGCGGAATTTTTTACCATGTAGGCTTGTTTCAGCTACATCAATCATTTGTTTAGCCTCTGTTTTAGCTTCAGCAGCACTTTGTTGCTTTGCTTTTTCTTCTTCTTGTTTCTTCCTTGCATATGCAAAATCACATTTTGTATCAATCAATGAACAAAGATAACCATACAAATCGCGTCCAGTTGTTTTAAGTAGCGCGTCTTTACGGACGGCTACGATGTCAGACAGAAGCTTACCTTTTTGTCGAGCCACTTTCATAAGTTTCAATAGCGCTGAGATCTTTAGTTCATTTGTTTCTACAAGCCAGGCCAAATCTTGGGGAATTTTTCTTCCTTGAATTTCCTTGAAAAGATTTTGTCCAGACTGTTTCTGTAAAGACTGTAGGGGGGTTATGTTCTTGTCTTGCATCTGTGCAAGGTCGGTATTAGCTTTCTTAAAAGCTGAAACTTTTGTCGTATTTTCTTGTAACTTTGCTTTACGTCTTTCTAAATACTCTTCTATTCCAAATGCTTTTAATGCAATTGAAGTAATTTTAATTTTACCAATAATTTTGAAATTTGATGGTGTTTTATTTTGCACTTCCCTTTCAATTAATTTAGCCTCTTCTAATTTAGAAAGAGCACGATATACCGTTGCTTCATTTACTTCCATCAAATGTGCAATGGTCGATTTTTTTATGAAAATTGATTGACTGGTATTTTCAATATTCAGACCAAATCGAATTAAAGTAGAAAGAACTTGTTTTGTAGAAAAATGTAAATTAGAAAAGAATTTATCTTCGTAAATTCTAACAATTGAATTTGCAATGGCCCACGGTAAAACCTGCGTATTCGGAAGTATATTTTCCATCTTCGCCTCAATTAAATTAAATTTTGAGAAAAGGCGTTGACAGAGACTGAATTACTACATACACTTCAATTGTGCTCAGAAGGATTTGAAATGTATCGGATATTCAGGTCTGCACACCCACAAAAGCTTGAGCGCCAACTCAAGCTTTTGCCTTTTCTGATTCTGTAATTACAAGTTACTTAATCATCTCTATTCTCCAATTAGGTTGACACATAGCAAAAACGCCCCGGAAAGGGCGTTCTTTAATTTTGCTTGGGTGTTTATTCTGTTTCTCCAGGGAAATAGTCCCCCGACCATAGTGCATCTGAAAAGTCATTTCCCCGGGGAAATGATGTCCCGATGGCGATGTATAGGAAATACCGTTTCCCCGGGGAAACGGCGTCTTGACCTTGATGTATAAGCAAGGTTGTTTCCCAGGGGAAACAGTGACTCGACTATGAGCCATAGAAAAACCATTTTCTTTGACAAAATGTCTCTGCCAAAGAGGGAGGAGGCGAGTCATATGAAATCTAAAAATAAATTGATATTTATTTAAATTCATTTAATTTATTTATCATGGACAATTTCATTTCTTCTGGATTACCTTTGCAGGCTGCTTCTGCGAGCATTTCCAAACAAGAGACTAATTGTATCCGTAAGTTTTCGTCCATTTCAACTTTAGGTTGGATTTTAAATTCAACCCCACCGTTATCAAATGTACGAAAACCGCCAATAGCAGTGTTCCCATACTTAATAGGTATGTGTATCTGTGCCTGCTTACGCTTGTTATATGAGCGCTTACCACTATCTTTAGGCAATAGGCGCTTAACCAGATCCTCTAGACCTCGTCGGGAAATATTCTCTGCGACAATCAAACTACAAAGGTCCAGGACTTCCTCCTCACTCTTATCATCAGCGATAAAACGTGATAGATCGTGAACTAGGGTGTATGGAAACTTTTCCAAGTGCTCCGACATGAATTCACGAACGGCTGGCACAAATCGACTGTAAACCAACATTTTAGAAACGGTCGATTTGTTTTTACCTACTTCTTTTGCAATTTCTTCAAGTGTTGCAATCCCATTATCAATAAGCTTTTGCCAACGAATCGCCTGATCAATAGCAGAGATGGGTTCAGTCGAGTTGGTTTGCTGCAAAGATCGAATATAGAACGCCAAGGGCTTATATGGATCAATTTCTATAGGGAGAACCCACAAAGTCTCCCAATTTAGAGATAAAGCAGATTGATAACGCGTCTCACCATCAAGAATATAAAAAGTACCGGGTCCCTTTGGATCTTCTGTAATAATGATAGGACTTTTTTGCCCATTCGCGGCAAGCAGTACAGCTAAATCTCGAATGCGAGACTGAGTTCGATGTACGCGAGCGTTCCATTCATGGCTTTTTAGCTTACGTATATCTATATTGAAGCCATGTTCTGATGACGAAAGGCTAGGAGCCGAATCTTTAGGGGCCGGCAGTATATGATTCTGATCAAAATCAGTTTTTTCTTGATGCACTGATTCTGATTGCGAACTATTCGTCTTATGTGAATTTAAAGCTTCATCCATAGATAGACCAAGATCGCTCCTTTGGAGTTGATCAGGATTAATCCTACCTGATTCAATCAATCCAGAAACTTTCAGGCTTGAGGGTCTGCGCTTTAATTTTTCTACTGTCATGCTGTTGCTCTAAAGCGTGCATCTACATGGTTAGCCAACCGAATATCAAACTGCCGAATCAAAAAAGCCGCTAGATCAAGCAAGTTGCGAGCAACTTGCTTGCCATGCTCTCGTTCTAACGCGGGCAAATTGACTTCGTCATCGTCCGATAAATCGAATTGCTTCGGGAAGTAGGGCGAGAAAGAGACGATAATTTCAGCTAAGTAGGCTTTAAATTCGGACGCTACCTTTTGTAACGCTAATGTAGAAAGAGAATTATTACGATAAGCATTAGCGATAATGAGTGGTCGAAGGGAGTTCAACTTTCTACCCAAATTAAGTTCGTTTAATATGCTAGCCAGTACCCGTACCGCTTTAATACTTTGCCCATCAAGCGTAATGGGCGCTATGATGGTACTCTTCGCCGCGTCAAGAAATGCCTGGGTTAGGGTAGAGGTCGACGGTGCTGTATCGACAACGATGACATCGTATTGGCTAAAAAATCTTTTATTGGATTCTAGGAAACTGCGAAAAATTTGTTCACGCCTTGTCGCCTGAACCATCCATAGTGTGGCTGCTGCCAATGTTATGTCTGCCGGAATCAGATCCAACATTCCGTTTGGATAGATATTGCAAAGAGATTGGCGAATAGCCTTTTCTTGAGTAGCGTGCTCTTTCGCTTTCACATGCTCGCCCATCAAATGGCCAATATGCACCAGCTCGTCGTCAGCAGTATTGACACCTAACATTTCGGAAGCGGTGCCTTGAGGGTCGCCATCGATTATGAGGGTTTTGTAACCATAAAGAGAAAGGGCTGCGGCGACATTGACCGCAAGCGTCGTTTTCCCCACCCCACCTTTTGTCATATGGAAAACAAGCAGTGGAGGAAGCTCCAAAGTCTCTCTCTCAGTCTCAATACCTAATAGATGCTTTCTGGCAAGACGAATATTATAGGGTGAGTAGATATTATAAGAACCACCCCCTTTCTTGTTGAGTTCAGCAGTTAAGTTTTCACTATCAGAACTACTGTTCTTCTTACTTAGCTCGACAATCAGGTTACGAAACTCTTTATCCGTCCCAGAAAATCCCGTCAAATCTTGAGCCAACGTTCTTTTCACTCGAAAATCTCGCGGGTACCGATCCTCTATCTCTAACATATGATTCTTTGCCTAAAAATGTTCTCCACGATCATATCATGACAATCTGAACAAATATAAGATTTTTTGCAAAAATGTTCCATTTGCTTGAAAACGTTCAAATGTGTGGAAAATATAAATTTGATCAAATATTTAGACCATTGCTAATTTGAGCTATAGATGGAAGGGCTTCCGTCAAGAGGATGGGCTATCTTGTCAATGTATTCCAGCGTATCTGACACGGCCAAAGTGGCTGTCATAATAGATTTGACGATGAGCGGGGCGTTGTAAAGTCCCATGCTACAGCCGATACCCATATCGACGGCCATTAAAGATTGATCGGCTGTACCTGCCACAATTCCAACTAGAATCAGCGTTCCCGCAATAATTCGTCCTAAAGTGCCTTGAATCCATGCCCTAATAGTGGTCCATACTGTATTGAATGATTGACCACCGGTCCCGGCGTGCGCCAAATCAGGCATGAAGAAAAAAGTAAGGACTCTCAATCCAATGAGAATAAAAAGGCTCAAAACGTTGTGATAGCTATTCATGATCTGATGCATGTCCTCATTTAAGCTTCTCTGTTACGCGGAAAACAACTCAGTTCTCCCCACAATGAGAACGGGTCGTACTGCGCCGCCGCTAAATGCCAAGGTAAGCAGCATTCGTCTAACACTTCTCTCCCAAGAACTTTATTTCACTTCTTTTTACTCGCGATTTGTATTTTCACGGATAGGAACACGCTTCAGTCAGTCCCTTCGTACGTATTTTTTGCATTTCCAGCGATATTGGACGAAGTTACGAAAGTTTTTTAGAACAGATGCTGACGTTAAATTAGATAAGAAATAAGTAAATAAAATCTAATAAGTGGATTAATTTCTCATTAACACGCTGAAATTGTAAAAATTGCGCACAAATACAGCCCTACTTACAGCCGGTATCCTCATACACTGAATTATCTCTGTTAAACCTAGTGATGACAGATTGTGATCTAAAAAAGTATTTAAAACATAGGCTGTTAGTGAAGCGTTAATTAGCTCAGTTGGCAGAGGGGCCATATCCAATCTGTCGATAAGGATAAAAACATGTTCGATATCAATCTAATGATGTTCATAGGCCTAGGCGTTGTCGTTACTGCCGTCGCGCTGTTCTTGAAGGTCGTACCTAAGGAGCATGCCTGGGTACTTGAGCGGTTTGGTCACTATCACACCACTTTGGCGCCGGGCGTGAACATTGTGCTGCCCCTGATCGATCGCATTGCGTATCAGTATGATTTGCAAGAAACCTTCCTTGAAATACCTAGCCAAGTCTACGTTACACGCGAGAAGGTGGAAGTGCAGGTTGATAGTGTTTTATATTTCCAAATCACCGATCCAGTCAAAGTCTTCTATAACTCAAATAATTATCGTGTTGTCATTACCCAGCTTGCACAAACCACATTACGCTCAGTCATCGGTAAGCTTGAGTTCGATAAAATCTCTGAAACATCTGACTTAATCAGCCATAGTGTTGCTAACACGCTAATCGAGGCGGCAGTCGATTGGGGAGTCAAAATATTACGTTATGAAATAACGAATTTGGCTATACCTAAAGAGATTTCTCATACAGTGCAACCGTTAACCACTACTAAGCAGGTAAGACGAGCGTTAAGTTCCGCTTCTGAAGGTAAACAGCAAGAAGCAATTAATTCATCAGTGGGTATGTAAGAGGCCGTCATCCAAAAATAAGAAGATGAGACCGCATGACTTACCAAACGCAAGGGTTAACGGTGACTTTTCTCGCAAATGCTAAGCCGAACACATGGGCGACTCTGAAAAATGAACACGCACCCAGTGAGTCAGCGAAATGCGAGCTGCACACATACAAATGATCGAGCGATTGACACATGTTTTCGTTAATTTCACTAAATCAGGCGGATTGATACCTCTATCTCATTTCAATGAAGTAAATCCGAGGATTAAAAAGGTGCTGGTTATGATTAAACACAAAAAATAACATCTGGCTTGCAAGAGATTAAAGACATTAACACGGATGACGAGGACGTTATGAAAAAATCGATTTTAATAGGTCTGCTGGTCATGAGTCACTGGATGACGGGTTGTGGAGATGATTTCACAAAAGCCTTTGATGGTCTAGATTTCTCTTTACTGAATGGCATGTACTCCCAGAGTAGTACACAAGATGCACCTGAGAATTATACAAAATGGTCTATAAATAATGAAAAAATGCAGCAAAAACTGTGTTCTCAGGACGGCATCGCTGAGCTAACTTTTGAGTTGATGCCTGATGAGATACAGCCCAATTTTGATGTCTGGTTGGGTAAATCGAACGAACGTGAATATGAAATTAGAGTAATCGGGGACTATAAAGTTAACTATCCTAAACTTAAATTAAAAGCTGAATTCTTAGCGGATGATCTAAGAAAAAAATTTCCAGATCTAAAAAATCTAAATTTACAATTGCTATTGATCCGAATCAAGTACTTTTTTCTTAAAGAAGGTCAAGAAAATCTGATTTACAAATCGGCCCAACTCGCTGGAGAAGATGATCAGTTATTTGTCGTGATAGAGGCAGATCAAGCCGGTAGATATGGCTGGATGATCGATATAGAGGAAGAAGTTGACAGAGATTTCGTAGATGATGATGAAGAAGAAGAAAATAAAGATAAGGTAAATGAAAAGTTTAGCGAGTTGAAAAACAGCTCATCAGCAACAGAACCTTTCTATGTAACGGTCAACCATTCTGAGCAGTCGCTAGGCTCAGCGACAGATACCTCTTTTAGTCCGACTCAAGCAGCTCATGCTACGGTGCCAGCGAGCGATGATCGATTAAATGTAAACTTAACAGAAGCGGTTCGAACAAATGCGACGATGCGTGTAGGTGCAACTTTAAGTAGCGAAGAAGTAGCAACAAACCTAGAGAAAATTCTGGATCAAAAAGAAAAGGAGGTTGCCTCAACATCGGTTTATGACGGTCATGATAGCGAGAGATCTTTGACGGGTGACGAATTTACCACATTCTCGTCAAAAGAATATGTTCAGCAGCAGACAAAAGAGAAAACTAAGAAAAAGAAACTGTGGAGGAGATAATTTTGCCGCAAAGAATAGGTAGTAGGACATTAAGTCATGAGGATATTTTGATCTTGTGACACGATTTGATTAAGAAATGTTTCTATTGCATAGTTTTTAGCAAATATCATCTACGCAAAATAAGTGGATTTTGGGTTAAAACAACACTATGGCTGAATCGACATTAACGCTATTCAACACTTTATGGCTGGATAGCCAGAAATGGATAATGGTTATTTTACCTAGTGCAGCTGGCTCGGTTTGTTCACTGAAAAGCTTAGCTGGAGGGTTGACCATGCTAGAGAAGCTTTATGCATTCTTGGTGGGCCTTTTTTGCTCGACTTTTATTGCTCCTGCAATCGTAGAAATCTTTGAAGTTCCTGGTACTAAAACACAACTCTGCACGTATTTTTTGGTAGGTTTATTTGCACTCGCTGTGATAAGTGAAATATTCAAAGAAATTCCTAATCTTACCGAAGCAATCAAACGCTATTTTTTCGGGGAGAAACAAGAATGAAGATTTTTGCTTATTTAGGCTATATCGTTATTTTACTTGTCAGCATTTGGGCGATCCTTAATCCGCGTGTCCCTACCAAAATAGGCGGAACGCTTGGAATTTCAAGTATGGCCTTAGCTTCTTTTCTGTCTATAGTCGAACCAGCAACATACAATGCCACGATCGATCCATCAGAGCTTATGTTAGTTTTGTCTGTTGCCGGGGTGAGCCTATGGTTTTTTATCTGTTGGGTTCGGAAAAAATAGAGCAGCATGACAATATTTAATCGCGCATTTGAATATGTGCTCAATCTCGAAGGCGGATATTCAAATAATCCTGACGATCCGGGTGGAGAAACGCGATATGGTATCAGCGAGGCGGTCGCACGTGAGGAGGGGTACCCAGGTCTTATGCAATCGCTGCCGCTAGAAACCGCCAAAGCAATTTATAAACGTCGCTATTGGGATGCGCTAAAGCTTGACGTGATTGCGGCTTTCTCAGAAGCCATTGCATTTAAATTGTTTGATACGGGCGTTAATATGGGTACTGGCACTGCAGTAGCATTTTTACAGCGCGCACTTAACGCACTAAATGATCAAATAAGCCAAGCACCCAATTTGACGGTGGATGGTGTTATCGGACAAAAAACACTTGTCAAACTTTCCGCTTTTTTAAATCGACGCGGTAAACCAGGCGAGCACGTACTTTTCAAAGCGCTCAATATTCTACAAGGAGTACGTTACATTGAACTTGCAGAAGCGAGGTGCCGCAATAGAAGCTTTATTTATGGTTGGTTAGCCAATCGCGTGCAAGAATTTCCTCTAAGAGCGGCGTAATCTCTAAATAGGAGGGCAGCAGGATGTTTAGTTTGATAAAAGCTATACTCGCAATACCAGAGGGTAAATACGCTTTAGCACTCGCTATCGGTGCTACGGGCGGTGTAATTCTTGCCGCGCATCTATATTTTGGGCCGCGCTTTGATAGGATGCAAGCCATTTCTGACAAATATAGAGCCGATATAGAGGTCGCAGCAGCGAGGCTGGCCCTTGCAGAAAAAGAGCTAGCAAGCCGGACAGAAATTCAATACCGAGATCGCATCAAAATTGTAAAAGAAAAAGGCAATACGATTATCAAGGAGGTGCCCGTTTATGTTACTCCAGAAGATGCTTCCCGTTTTGGCATCAATATTGGCTTCGTGCGCAGCCACAACGCCGCATTTAGCGGTGAAGTTACCGGATCTCCCACCGAGTTTGACCGAGAACCCGCCGGAATTTCGCTTACTGAGCTTGCCAACGTCCACGCCTTTAACGCCAGTGTCTGTCGACAGTGGCGTGAACAAGCTTTAGGGCTCCGAGAATTTTATTTGCGGTTGCAACAGCTACAGTAACCTCAGCTCGGGATAATTTTGTCAGCCCAGGCATGCTGCAAAGGTAATTTAGGCTTGTTGGGCATAAGACAGTAAGCAATGATGCCGCTGAGTAAATTGACGGCAAAATTAATAGGTGATCGATGACGAGTGTGCTCACTCTGGCAAAGGTTTTTCAGCTCATCAAAGACGGTTTCGATAATCGAACGCCGGCATAATATGGCTTGATCGAAAGCGGATAAGACAACGCTTTTCATATTGCGTCGAACCTTGGTAATAAGATCAAGTCCCCGTTCTTTTAAGGTCTGCGAGAGTTTTTTTGAAAGATATCCTTTATCCGCATAAAGTGTGCCAAACAGTGAGTGCGCTAGTTCAGGCAAAGGCTTACGATCATCGACATTACCCGGCGTGAGTCGAATACTCAGCAATTCGCCCTGGTGATTAATGATTGCATGCAGCTTGAAACCAAAAACCATCCAGTCGAGCTCTTACCACGCGCGGCTAAGCCGTCAAATACACGGTGGCGACTAATACGCAGGTTATCGCAAACTGCGATAGGCGTAGAGTCTACAATGGAGATCCCTGAACATTCTCCTTTGAGGGTTTCAAACAGAGCGGCCAAAGCAAGGTTACAGCGCGGCAGCAACTCAACACAGCGATTGTACGAAGGCAGATTCGGAAAGGCTTCGCGCAGATGGTGGCAAACGTGATTCAAGTAGAGGGATTTAAATTGGCGATAGCGAATTTGATGAAAAAGAACAACAAGCGTCATCAGTTCTGCCAAAGACAGGCTAGTCGCACGCAAGCGCTTGCGCTTTCCACTGGCCAGCAGTCTCTTGTTAAGTTCGGGTTCAAATTCTTTGCAAAAATCATCCCAAGCAATAAAGTTCGGTAAGATTGTCCATGAGCGCCTTGTCCTTTCTGGGAGGGTTCTGTTCGCAAAACTTAAATTCCTTCTAAAAATGCTAGGCGCTCACTTGCTTTCAATCAAATATTTCTCTCTTGCTCTGCCTTTCCTTATCCCGAACTGGGGTTCAGTAATCAATCATAGCGTCGACTATGCCGGTACTCGATAGGGACTAGCCATTTTTTTGACGTCTTTTTTGAGCGCCAGGATAATTACCCTCATGAGCCATATAAATTTTAAGAGAATAATTGTTATTTCTCTCTCCTATTTTTTTGATGAAATAAAGCATGGACTGTGAACAAGAATAACAAGGCTTAAGTTGTGAGTGTATAACTAATTCATATTCGGCTCTCTCATCTTTATGTTTCTCTAGATATTTAGATATATGCTGTAACAACATAACCTCGGTATCATTTCCTCTAGTAGCCTCATATTCTATATTATTAGTAATAACATTTCCTCCTATGTGATCAGGACCCTTTGTTATAAGCTTAACGTCATCTCTTAGCGGAATAATTTCTGCTGAAAAACTTCCTGAGAAAGAAATGTATTTATCAATAAGGCTCCACTCCTGTTTTTTGGGGGTTTTTTTCGATAACTCTGCGTAAATAATATTTTTTTCTGGAAAGATTTTTTCGAATAGTTCAGGTATGTTATGTTCTTGACCTTCGATAGGGTTGTCACGTAAATTCTCTCGCACATTAAGCCTTGAAAAATAAGGGCTTCCTTCTTTTTTCTCATGCTCATTATATAATTTGATTTTTGATTTTTGTTCTTTGTTTAAAACAAAGCCAGCTTGTTCGTGCATTTCAAGCGTTGCATTCATAACCATTTTATTGAATTCTTGACTCGCTTGGGGAGTCATTTTTCGGTCAATATCACCATATCCCATAACTTTAAAAGCGATGGAAACTAAATTAGAAATAATACCTTGTCCGTTTTTCTGGGCGGCACTTAAATTTTCTCTGTTACGAGAACCTCGAAAATCAAGACCTGCCATTTTTATTAATTTTTCTTGTAATTTTTTGGCAGTAAATTCGTATAATGTTTGACTAATTTCTTTAAACATTATTTGGTTAATTGTCGTTCTAAGGCGATTCACGTCTTCTTTGTGTTGTAATAGCGTTGTCTTCTGCCTATACGTATCTCTCAAAAGTTCAAAAATTTCTGTACGCATGCCTCGCAAATTCCGTGAAACTTCCGCGCCCCCGTTGCGTTCACGAGCTTGGCCTTCTCGCGAGGAAGACGAATTTTCACCAGTTTGGTCTGTTTGGTCTCTTGGTGAGGGGAGTAAACTGACTATAT
Organism: Mycoavidus cysteinexigens; assembly: GCA_031963245.1. GTDB lineage: Bacteria > Pseudomonadota > Gammaproteobacteria > Burkholderiales > Burkholderiaceae > Mycoavidus > Mycoavidus cysteinexigens_A. The sequence goes on along the minus strand of JASSUC010000069.1, from coordinate 31,754 downwards.
TTTCATATGAGGCGACCGAAAGGTGTTGAGCTATTTCTAGCCTTTGTCGCTCGGCGAACTTAAGATTTTGGCCTTCTTGCGAGTAGAACAAAAGGGCAAGGCCTTCTTGCGAGCGGAGCAAATGGGTGCGGCCTTCTTTCGAGGAGAGCCAACCCACTAGCTCTTCTTTCGAGGAGGGCAAACGGGTACGGCCTTCTTGCGAGGAGGGCAAATAGGCTACTTGTTCCGGGTGGCGCGGCCTTTCCCCTGAGTTTGTTCCGTTATTATATGGAAGACTTGCGCGCTGTTGATCCTTGTCTGATCCACCTGCTTGCTGTCGTTGCTCTGTTGATTTTCCCTGTTTTAGAAGCTTTTTTTCTTCTTTAATCCATTTTCGTATGTCTGGATCTCTTTTTTGTTCGAAATGCCATTCTCGTACGGCCGGATCTTCGTTGTTAGATACAAATTTCCGCTGATTGTCGATCCGTTGCCAGGTTTTTACTTCTCCATTTTCTAAGCTTTTCTGGTTGTGGATCCACTCTCTTAATATAGAATCTTTCGTGGTAGACATTTCATCATCTGGATATGCCTTATCGATTTTACTGAAAGGGGGGGAATGATCAGGAGTTGGAGTTCTATTGGATCTCTGTCTTTGCGGATGATCAAACATTAGATTTCCTATAATTTAATAAACATAAAATGCTACGGATTTATGAAAAATAAAGAAGCCATAATCTATGGAACTTTGTAATCCAAGAAAACTCTCCGCGCCTATCTAAATATCAGAGTAGTTCAAAAAATATACTTAGTATTTCGCTCTAGTGTACGACTAAATGTATTAAGGCCGAGATTACTAAGTCGGTCCTGAATAAATCGTTTTGCGTACTATTTGATCTAAAAACTGAAACCAACAGCAAAGGTATGACGGAATAAAACGGATAAAAGAAAGGCGTAAAAAAGCCGAAGCTTTCTGAGGATCATTCGTAAGTTATGCCCAGCGCCACAGAGCACAGCGTGCATGGCATCGCCTAATGCCCCTTTAAGCCAATTTCGACCGAGCTTCCCATCCGCTTTCATATGACCAATAGTGGGCTCGATGGCACTGCGTCGTTTGATGATCGCGCTTAGCGTTCGGGTAATACCCCGACGCATGCCAGAGTGATAGATTTTTACACCCTCTATCGCAATTCCTTTGTAACCCCGATCAACGATGGCAACCTCTGGAGTCACATCACTTAGGATCGCGGCCTGTTCTAGCGCCTCGGCCAGCGTATGACCGTCGTAAGGATTGCCTGGCATCGAACGGGCGTCAACCACCAGCCCCTCCTGGTGAGTCGTCGTGATCGATACTTTTACATCGAATTCGTAAGGCTTACACGCCTTGCCCTTGGCTATGCATTCCACTTCCGGGGCATGCAGAGCATAGAGTTTGTCTTTATCCTTGGGCCTTTGCGAAATGATTCGTTTTGTGCGGGATATCAACTCTCTCAATGCTTCACGCCCTTGCTCGGCCACCGCCTCGATTTGTCTCTCAACGTCACGCATCACTCGTCCCACTCGAGAACGCAGTGTACCCAACGCCTTGTGCATCCGTTTATACTGCTTTGCGTGCGCATAACGACCGATTTGGATTGATAGGCGGGGCGCGACTCGGTTGTAGTTTTGCCGTAACTTTAAACCATATTGTTTCGCCGCTTTCACCAGGTGCTCTCGGCAACGCTCTAGCAGTCGCGAGTCGGTTGGATGCGCTATCGCCTTCTCCATCACCGTGGTGTCAACGATTACTCGTTTTACGCTCGACGCTTTGATGACATCACTACGTTTGGCCGCTTCGATCAAGAGTTTCGGGGGCTCGCGAAAGCCTTTTGCTCGGTAGAATCTGGATTCAGACCTGAAGAGGATAATGCACCGATGAGCACGGCCAGCAAGATTGAACGAACCGATAAGAAGCAGTTTGATCTATTTGACGGGATGCCCGTTGAGTGCAGCGAAGAGACGCGGGAAACCTCACAGACCACAGGTCGTCGTTTCATCGTGCGTGAGCCGCGTGAGATCTTTATAGGAACCACTAGGCTATCGGCCTATTTAAAACAGGCTAATCAACGGGCACCGTTTATCGTATCGCAATTACTCGATGAGCAAGATTGGGGGGTGTTTGAGCAGCGATATGTCGCAACAGGTAGAGCCCCGTATTGTCCACGCCAGATGATGGGTTTGATCCTATACGGGGTAATGCGTAGAGTGCATTCATTGCGAGAGCTAGAGCAGTTGGCCAGATTGGATTTAGGCTGTATGTGGGTGTCAGGCGGGATTACGCCAGACCATGCGAACATTGAGCGTTTCATAGTGATGTATGCGGCTTCATTGAGCCATGATTTCTTTGAATCGTTGACCCGTTCGATTTTAAAAGTAAGCGGATCGAATGTAGAGCGTTTGTCAGGCGATGGCACTGTGCTGGAAGCAGCCTGCTCGCACTATTGTCAACAGCGATTTAAAACTGATGCACCTCTGTTCCACTGTGGTAGTACTAGCACAGGCTTAACTAATTTAGAAAACTGCAACAGTAAGAGGTCCAGATTCTGGATGGCAGGTTACTGATTGTTTTACTTCCCTTGTTATTGCGCTTTTTGGCACAAAAGAGTCATATGCTTGACGCATCCGTTTGCTACTCTATTACTTGCAAAGCATTTTGTAACTCTGTTTCGATAGAACAAAGTTACATCGTTGTTTTTAAATGTTTTTTTGATTGACGCGACGTTTTTTTTTACTTATAAAGTAGCCCGAAGCGTGACCTTTAAAATCGTCATATCTGTGTCAGAGACATGTGTTTTGTAATGCGCGCTGGATAGATGCGAATCAACATGACAATTGGGAGAATTTCATGGTGCAACTAGAAGACACAAAAACTAGCCGTCTAGAAAAAGAAAGGAGCCGGGTCAAACCTCAACTGATCCGAGCCATATATATCAACTTGAGCATGCTATAGGCAAGGGGGCTATGATGTTCGAGTCAAATATCATTAAAATCCTAGATTGCTATGCTGCCGGCCTGGACAAGAAAGAGGGGGATAGAAATATCTTCGAACTTGATCTGACCCTATGGAATTTACTTAGAACCCTTGCCAAAGAAAGTCCTGACGAGGTGACGAATCGGTTTTCTCTTAGCCAGAATGTGGCTGATCGTTTAGCCATGGCGTTACCGACACAACTTCTACGGCTTGCTTCAGGGGTTTTGCTGTCCTTCAAATTGGAAGCAGACGAAAAATTGATCCTATCGGAACTGGTTGAAAGCTATGATCCGCTTGAGGTTATCAATCATAAAATAAATGATTTTGCTGCTGCGTATTGGCTGTTGCTCAAACGTGATGCAGCAGAAGATCTCGAAATTGCAAAGGAGCGCTTTGGTGTCTCGCGAGCTTTGGCTGAGCACGTAGCCAAAGCGACTGATAATCAGTTACGTTATTTAACCACGGTAGTTCCTATGCGCTTTTCTTTGCGTTGCAAAAGTTCAATTATAGGGGAGATCTTAAACGCAAATTTTGATGAAATAACGAGCCCCTTAGTCAAAAAATTACAACAATCACTTCAATGCAGGAGATGGAGATGAGCCACTGCTCAGAAATAAAAAGACACACAGATTCATTGAATCAAAGAATTACAGCAAGATACATGATCCTGACTGGATACCTTACCAAAATTATCATGCTTGAGACAGGTTTGACATATCGGCAGGTCCTTAGTATTCATCAGGCGTTGAAAAAAGAAGGGTATAAGCCCAACAGACAATCGCGGACTTTTCGCAGTAGCGCTACGCTGATTCATAGTCGCGCCTCAAAGATAGATGCTTCCCTTCTTATGCAGTTTTACTGCAATTTCTGTAACGAGGAAACCTCCCAGGCAGTGAATATTGGTGCCCTGAATAAGGCGTACAGCGTATATCATTCGATTCGCAAAGAAATTCCTACTTTAGGAAAAAATATACCTTTTGATATTTCTGGTGCTTGGCGCCTTGCGCAGGAGCTGAAAAGTGACGAAGCAATGATGGAGAAGTGCAATGTTTGCGAATGCACCTACTTTACCTCTGTGTTACAGAGGACTCTTGTAAGGTGTCCATTTTGTAAAGGTTAGGAACTAGAAGAAATAACGATCACCAAAGGTGGCTTGTTATTATCCATTATATTAGGAAAACTCCGGCATGCCATGCAATGGATAGTATATCTCTTGTGATAAGAATGCCTTATAAATAAAAATAAGAATATAAGAAAAATATAAATATTAGATCGTATCTTTGCTGAAATATAGGTGAATAGCTGAGCCACCGTATAAATATTGCTTTATTTTTTTGGAAAATAGCATAGTTGCTTATAGATAAGCGACGTATGGCTTTCCCATTTCGAACTAAACCGGGCGCACTTGCTCGGTTTGGAACATGGTGCGCCTAGAATAATTAGGAACGCAACATGTTAAACAATAAATACATTAAAGAGTTAACACTAATAAGGATAAATTTCTCCATTGAGAGCGAAAGAGCCAATGTGGCGGAGACGGTGCGATCGAATGATCAAGCAAGCATCAAAAAATTCTATCAAATGAAAACAGAAGCGAGGCGCTTGTTACTAAAGCACGGACTTCCATATATGGGTGGTTTCGTTGTTCCGATTGATCAGGCAAATGTGCTCTTCAACAGTTTAGGTATGATCTCAACAGAATTTCATCATCTAAAAGATTGCTTGATCAATAAGCAACAGCATACTATGAGTTTTGAGTATCGCCTGATTAAAATTAGACCAGCAGAAAACACTCCAATGAGTGTGAGTGATTGGAATAATGATATGCAGCGGCTAGGTGAGAATCTTATTGAGGAAATTGTACAAAGCGCAAACAAATTCTACGCAGAAAAATTAAAAGACGGCGAGCAGTGCGCTGCTACGACAAAGAAAACATTGCATAATATTCGAAATAAGATCAGCGGCTTATCCTTTTTAAATCGTGCGCTTGCGCCTTTAACTAAGCTATTGGACTGGGTTCTACGCGGCTATGAGCAGAGGCAAAATATCCGGAACCGAAATATCGTTGCCCCATTTTTTTACCAAGTAAAGGCGGCTGTGTTTATCATGTGCGAGCGCAGCCGGATTGATGTCTATGTTAACTGTGGTTTGGTCCAGACGCTGACCTGTTTTCAATCGCTCATGACAAAATTTATTTTATGATTTATTATTGGAGTCCAAATTAAAGTCCAAAACAAATGTAATTGTACCGACTATTGTGTCCTCATCATTAGTAGTTTTAACTTTTATTTTATATTTTGCCTGAGCCATATAAATATATCCTTTTGGAAGCGTTGCGCCGCTAAAAATAGCGGATGTTTCCCGATTATCATTTATAATGTTTGAAATTTTGTAGGTGACGACCTTACTGTCGAGGTATTTTACATACTGAGTAGACGAATAATCGCCTTTAAACAATTCAGATAGAGCCTCAGCAGCATTATTTTTATTAATATAATATAAATTATATTTGATTTCTCCATTCTCTTCCCCATTTAATGGATATGAACTATCCTTAGGTTCCGCATTTATATTTATCGATACCTTAAAATTACTTGGGATTCCGGTAACGGGCTGTGAACTAATTTTGAAATGAAATCCGGTGCAAGGAATACACTCTGGGATAGCTCTTTGCTGATTTAAGAATTCCTTAATGTAAAATTCTGAAGAATAATTTATTTGAGAATCAAGAGCTTTATCGATAGTCTCATAAATGTCTCTCCCCCAAATATCTTGACCGCCTTTTTCTAAAGTTGTTTCTAACTTAGGAAAATTAATTGGCTTACCTTCTGCTAGTTTGTTTCGGACATTTTCTATAGCCTGAATGAAGGTACGGTTACCACTTTGTTCCAGTAACAATTTTCCGGCCTCAGATAGATCGAGGCCATTTTCAGAGAGTGTCAGATACTTCGATTTTTGATCGACTTTAACTTTAAGTCCATGGTCTCCCAGCTCCAGGCCCGATTCCGTTGCTAAATTGACTTGAATGCCGCTGGCATTGACGATTAAACCCGTATTGGCATTAACCGAAAGTTTAGACTCATCTGCATATCCATCTAATTTCAAGCCATCTCCATAATTGATGAGCAGGCCCGCTTGATCTAAATTTAGTCCGCCATTCGGATCGGTTTTAAGCGCTAAGCCATCTGCCGTTGCTTCAATGCCAGCGTTGGGTTTGATTTTTGCTTGAACCTGATTGTTCTGTGGGTTGATCTCAAGCCCATCTCCTACTTTGAGGGCAAGTTGTTTGGATGTATTTTCAAGGCCAGGTAAAGATTCTGGGAAATCGCTTGTTAACCCGAGTTTGATGAGAGAGTCGTCAGCCAGGCCAATCAAATCGCTAAAATCAACCTCTTTGAGAACCGCCCCTGTAACAAATTTCCTTTTTAAATCGTCTGCTTTAGATGACATTTGCTATTCTCCTAACTTAAATATTGTGTGATTAAAATCTGCACTATTTATAATGTGCCGCATGTAGCGGGATTAAGGGTCAGGGCACCCTCTTTGATCTGAAATAGTTTGCTGTGTTTAATTCTTAAACCACCGTCTTGCGTGATTTCCAACCCGCTTTGGTTACCATCAAGAGCAACTCGCAGTCCAAGGGTATCCGATGCAAGACCACTTTTTTGCGTCAATTTGAGTTTCAGTACGTTAGATAAGAGTTCAAGTCCATCACCATTGTTGATAGCTATGCCCTGTTGCTTAAATCTCAATCCGGAATGTGTGCTAAGCAGGACGCGTACGGCACTGTCTGCTGCGCATAGGGCGGTTTTCAGCTTTAGAACCAGGGCGTTATGGTCAAATCCTAAACCGACATCCTGATTTGGGTTAACCGCTAATCTATTATCTTTTATGATCAATCCAGCTTGCGAAGCGGAGAGTATTTGATTGCCCTCATCACAGAAATTGATGAGGAGTTCGAAGTCACCTTGGTTCGGCACACATAATGCGTTAAACGCCTCTTTAAGCTTGGATTTTGACATAGTGCCCATCGTGCTTCCTATTCTGGTTGATTCAAACAGCTCGATTTTTTCTAAACTAAATTTAATTAGTGTATTTCTTCTGGCACGAGCCAGTGCGCATAAATTTACGCCATCTATTTAACTATCTTTATGACTTAAGTCGTCTAAAATAGTTATCCGCGAGTTGCTTTGGACAGCATTCTAGGCACTTTGCGATGCGTGCCAAGTTCTAGATAATAATAATTGAATTTATTATTTGCGCAAGCGATCCAAGCAAGTTTTTGTAGAAATTTCTGGCCTTAGTTCAATTTATTATGACAAATATTCAGGTGGAATATTCACGATATACCGTGGCCGGAAACCCTATGAAACACTTGCTTTAATGGTTTTATTTATTGGCTTATCGTGCTGAGTCTAAATGCAGCGAATTTTCTAGCGTAGGTAATGCAGTCTAAGGCCTGATGTCAATATTATTTTGATCGCAGGGTAGATAGTCCTCCTCAATCCGCACAGCGCTGTTTCGTAACAATATTTTGCTCTAAACAATTTCGTGGATTTTGCTATTCTCAATTTAACAGATACGTAAGTTGTAATTGGTAGAGCGGCTGGGTTTGATAGTAGGCAAAAGATGTGAAGCTACATACATAGAGCACAGAATTTTAGAGTGGTACGAGAGGTGCTGTGAATAGTTGGTGTATGACGCGATCTTGCTTGGCTTATTCATCGCGTATTGACGGACGAAAGTTATATTAAAGCGCGCCCATAATTTAGATAACATAAAAAATAACGTTTGATGGCTGGTAGAGCTAAGCCGAGATCTGACAACATGTGGAATTGTTCCGCGTTTCAATATTTATTGAATAAGATGTTCGAATTCAATTTTTCGATAATCAAGCAATTGAGAAAATATATGGATACCTTATTTAAATACTGGTCATATACTATGGACATTTATTTGCTAGTTAAAAATATAAATATAATAAATAATTGACGCTAATTATTTGTCACTTTTTCTCTTCCGAGGTTTTAACGGGGAGGGACAAATTTAGGCTTAGCTACATTGGGTTTTGAATTAATCTACGGGAACTAATGGTCAAGATACGACACCATCAGCCCTGTATTAGAAACCGGACTAGTCGAGAGGTTTATATTTGGCTCTGGGAGAGCGCGTGGGCGCAAGTTTCCTGGGTTACACAATTACAAATTATTGGTTGAAATTAAAGAAATTTTAAGATATGGAAGGAGTGTTATACCTATGTTTAGGAGAGTTACCCAGGCGATAAGAGCCAATAGACGATCGTCTTCTCCCCGCCAGACCGGCGATGATGAGCAGCTTGATAATGATCTAAATAGTGATACTAAAACATATAACAGATTGTCTGAGTTGTTTAGGCTACACGAGCACGGCGCCCGTTTTAGATCGGCCGAAAGAGGTGAAAATACGACTCCAATTGATGGAGCAATAAATAGCATGTCGAAGCCAGATCTTATAAGCCGATTTGTTGCCCTTGGAACGGAATTAGAAAAAGAGTTAAAACAATTTAAGAAGCGTAGAGATGATTTAAATAAATTTGAGGGAATGATAAATCGTCGTGAAACAATATTAAATCGCAGAAGAAATTTAGTTGCCATTCAAAATGCACCAGGTAACAATGAAACCATATTAGATGATGAAATAACTGAATTAACAGGTGAATTAAATGCCGATAGGACTGCATTATTCCTCCAGAGAACTGATTTAGATATTCGGGAGAGGGCTTTAGCTATATCAGGGTTTGAAGAATTGGGCGCCATCAATAACCGTATTGATCCCCTTAGAATGTCTAAAATGACAGACAAATATCTCAGGCTAGCGAGGTATTTTGCTGAGGTTCTGAAGCCAGGCAGTAGCCAAGTGACCATGTTGCCGCAAAACTTTTTGATGATTGCGGCAGACAAGGAGGGTCGCGGTGTTTGCTTACCGCTGGTGGTGGCTATGGCTAAGGCTATGGCTACGCCTACGCCTGAAAATCCTCAGGCTCGGAAGCAACATCTCATTGAAAATTTATATTTCGCAGCTGCAAAAATACCAATGAAGTTTAATATGTTTCATGTACTAAGCCGATTCCATGGAATGCTTCAGGGTCTACAGTCCACTCATAGCGAGGGAAAAGATATTAATGATATTGTTAATGAGGTAGAAAGTCGTGAAATAACTACTTTTTATTCTATGGAGGCTCCAAAACATTCTATGCTAGTAGGTGTTACGGTGGGAAATGGAGAAAAGACATTTCACTTTTATGATCCCAATATCGGTATTTTCGATTATTCATCTGCTGAAAACATGAGTGAAGCGATAAAGAAAATGATGCATACTAAGATAGTAGCTGATAATTATGATATTAGCCAAACGTCACCGAAGTTTAAACTGAGAAGGATCGATATTGAAGAATTGAATTTGGTAAACATAGACGATTTAGGATTCCATGAGGATGGAAATCCAATTAATTTAGCTAATTTGAGTGATCCGCCGCCCCAATTGGCATCTACAAGTAATTGGTCAATTAATTAGTGCGAGAATATTATATATTTTTAGTGGTGTGATTTTCGAATGTTATATGTGGATTAAAAACTAAAATAGCTTATTCTAATTGTTTTGATTCAGATAATTATTTATATCGCCTAAGAGAACTTCTCTCTTAGGCGACTCGACTAACTAGTGGCACTTTTGGTATAGCTATGCATATGAGCCAGAGTAGTACAAAATAATGCCCACTGCCCCGTGCGATGTACATAAAATTTGAAAATAAAAGTTGCATTTATCGTTTGTGCAAGTGGAAATAGTCGATTTTTACAAATATTTTAAGCCTTAGGTCAATTCATTGTGGCGAATGTCTAGGAAAATTATTCATTAGGTACTGTAGTCGAACGCCTTTATATACACTTGTTTTAATGATTGCATTCATTGACTTACAGCACTGAATCTAGATCTAGCCAATTTTCTAACTAAGTAATGCCGCCTAAGTCCTGGCGCCAGGCTTTCTCTTAGCCGTAGGGGTAAATATTCTCTGAAGTTGCTCATCTCAATTTACGAGCTGATTTCGTAACAACATTTTGCTCTAACCAATTCAGCAGAATTCTCCTATTCTAAGTTTTAACCGATCCCTAAGGTGTAGTTGGTAGCACGACTGGGAATTGGTAGCCGGCAAAGTATTTACGATGCACGCGTTAAGCGCAAAGTTCTTGAGCAGCGTAATGATGTGCCGGGGATGATAGGTGGTGTATGACTTAATTTGCGCCACCTATTCATTGTTAACGTATTGAACGGACACGAGTCTTATTAACGCGTGTCCATCATTTAAAAGGAAGACAAAAATGGCACTTGATGCGAAGACGATTGCGACCAGCTATCCAATTCCCAATTACCGATTTACGGTATCTGTGGGCAAGGAACAAATGGCGTTTAATAATGTATCTGGCCTAGAGCAGGCAGTAGAAAAAATTGAATACAAAGATGGTATGGGCGGACTCTTTCAAATGCCCGGTCAGCACCAGACGCTTAACATTACGCTTAAACGTGGCATCGTGCAAAAAAATAGTCAGCTGTATGACTGGATGGCGTCTATTTCATTGAACCGAGTTGAAAAGAAAGACATCTCAATTAGCTTAACGGATGAATCGGGCAGCGAATTGTTGGTGACATGGAATATTAGCAACGCGTTCCCAACGAAATTATCGGCGCCCAACTTTGACGCAACCAGTAATGAGGTCGCGTTTGAAGAATTGAATTTGGCAGCAGACCGGCTGACGGTTCAATTTCATTAAAGCAAAACTCGAGGCCCTTGGCGTTGCACTTCAATTAAAACGTGACGTCAAAGCTCAAAATACAGATCAAATTTGACTGAGGAATACATCATGACAGACCACACTGTGCCAGGTGTCTATATCGAAGAATCATCTGGGCTGTCTCTTTCGATCATTAGCGGTGCAACAGCCATTCCCGTATTTTCCTTCGATAAGAATAGCCATAAAAGTGGCATCTTTAAAGCCGAAGAAGTTGTTGAAATAGGTTCGTGGTTAGACGTCACCCAGGCGATCTCGGCAAGTATTGTGTCGCCCACTCCAGAGGAGCGAAAGCACGACGAAGCTAAGCAAAAAGAGTGGCAAGATAAGCTGCAAGAATTACTCAAAATCATGCTAACTGATCTACTTTACCAGTCGTTAAAAACCTATTTTGATAATGGTGGCGGCCGTTGCTATTTGACAGGTGTTGAGCAGCTGGAAAAATTGGTCCCGAGCCTAGACGATATTACGTTGATGGTACAAGCCGGCAGCAGTTTGGACAATTTTAAGTCGGCGGTCGCCAAGCTATGCAAACCCGGTGCAACTTACTTTGCGTTATACGATGGCCCGCAAACTGAAATGAGCGGCACCAAAGAGGTGAGCGACGCTACCAAAAATTATGATACCAACCCCTATGCGGCGGTGTACTACCCATGGTTAAAAGCCGATAAAGTGACCGATATTCCGCCTAGCGCTGCAGTTGCTGGGGTGTATTGCGCTGTGGATCGGCAGCGAGGGGTCTGGAAAGCCCCAGCCAATGTTGAACTCAAAGGCGGCGTAACCCCCAAGTACAAGATCTCAGACATGGTCAATGGTGAGTGTAACGTACCGACAGAGGGGGGTAAATCAATCAATGTGATTCGCGAGTTTCGTGGTACCGGACCATTGATTTGGGGCGCCCGAACCCTAGAGTCAAATAAAGATACGTGGCGTTATGTCCCAGTTAGGCGTTTATTTAATGCCGCTGAGAAAGATATTCGCCATGCGATGAGCGTTGCCCTGTTCGAACCCAATAGTCATCCAACTTGGGAACGCACCCGCAGTGCCATTGATATTTATCTGTATGGACTATGGCAGCAAGGTGCGCTTTTGGGCAGTACGCCGGAAGAAGCCTATTTTGTGCAAATTGGCAAAGGCGTGACGATGACTGAAACGGACATCAAACAAGGCAAGATGATTGTCAAGGTGGGTCTAGCCGCAGTACGTCCAGCCGAATTCATTATTTTGCAATTAACCCAAGAAGTTGTACCAGCTTAACCGAGGCGTGATTGGATCGGTGATGTTGTGTCCGCATAAAAGGGTTTGAATATCTATTGCCTGAGAAAAAAATTATGAGCGAAACCTTGACTGTCCCAGGGGTCTACATTGAAGAGCGCAATGCGCTAGCGATGAGCATTCATAGCGGCGAGACAGCGGTGCCAGTGTTTATTGGGCATTTCAACAATAAAGACGGTACCCCTTACGTAGACGCCAGTTGTATCCAGATTGCGAGTTGGCTCGAATTTACGAGCCGATTTGGCCCTTCAGATAGCGTCTCGATTACGCTAGAAAAAAACGCGACGCCGGACACGGCCAATGGCCCTTATACCTTAAAGGAAAGTGCTATCGAAAAGCCTTATCTTGGCTTTCACAGTGTGCGCCTGTACTTTGAAAACGGTGGCGGGCCATGCTACATCCTGCCACTTGCCACGCGCGATGCCCTATCGCTTGCCGCATTAGCGTCCAAAATAGAACAATATTTGGAGATCACACTGCTTTGCTGGTGTGAATATACTGAAGAGGATGAAGACCTCTATAACGCGCTGGGCTCGTTACAAGAGAAACATTATTTTTTACTGACGGATGCGTTACCGAATAAGAAAAAAACCACCCCGCCGCAAAAAAAACCTCTGGCCACCAGCTTACTCCATTACACCTTCCGGGATCCAACCCAAACGGCCGTCTATTTTCCGCTATTACAGACGTCCTATCGTTATCACGTGAGTGATGCCTTGATTAAGGTTAAAGGGCTAGATGCCACAGCGTGGGGGAGAAAAGACAATAAAAGCGAATTAATTCTATCTGAGATGACAGAATTTTCAAAAAAGCAGCTTGCTGAATTTGAAAAGAAGTTGCGAGAAATACAAGATAACGGAGACGACACGCCGGAAAAACTTAAGCAGATAGAAGAAGCGAAAGCAAACATCAAAAAAAGCCAGGAGAACACTGCACTGTGCGCCAAGATTCATCAAATGGTGACGGCAGCATTCATTGCAGAGCCCATTTATTTGCGTGCCAGCTGTGCGATGGCGGGCGTGATTGCCCGTACAGATCGAGAACGCGGAGTCTGGAAAGCACCGGCCAATGTGGCGCTAATTGGCGTGGAGGGCTTAGCTTCGATTGATTCGACAAATAACAAAGTGTCGCCGATACGAATTGACGATGCCATTAACTACCAACTGGTGAAAGATAAAATTAACCCGATTCGTGAATTCAGAGGCAAAGGATTTTTGGCGTGGGGCGCACGCACAGCAGAAGACCCGATTCGACCAGACTGGTTGTATATCTCGGTGCGGCGCCTGTTTAATACAGTCGAGCGCGATCTTAGCCAGGCCTTACGTATCACTGCATTCGAGCCGAATAACGCGATCACCTGGGAGCGTATCAGAAGCGCGATCGATATCTACTTAGATGGCCTGTGGCGCAAAGGCGCGTTATTGGGCAGTGCGCCTCAAGAAGCCTACTTTGTGCGTATTGGCCAAGGCGTGACCATGACTGAGACAGACATCAAACAAGGCAAGCTGATTGTCAAAATTGGCATGGCGGCAGTACGTCCAGCTGAATTTATCGAATTGCAATTCACCCAAGATATGGTGTCGTAATGAAACGCGAGCCGGGCGTAGAGCTGATTGATTCAATCCGGATCTCGTCTCCTTTTGAATTACCCACCGCGTTGCCGGTGTTTATTGGTGCTGGATTGGCGTCGTGCAAGCTTGCATTGGGTTTGCATGCCATGCAATCTTCTGAACAATGGCGAGCAGCATGGGATCAAAAAGAAGCTTTGGAGCAAACCTTAAAAAGCCCGCTTTACCACACCGTTCAACATTATTTTGATAGTGGCGGCGGTAGCTGCTTTGTGTTGCGGCTGAGCGCTGCAAAAACACTGGCCGAGCTCAGCCAGCAAGCCGAGCAATATGCCGCGATCCTAAGCGAGCCAACGATTAGCTTAGTCGCATTACCGGAACTGGGCCAAACAATCAGTCAATTGGTGGGTGAAATGCCCGCAAAAGAACAGGCCAGTCTAGTTGCGCAAGCGCATATTGACGTCTGGAAAGCCGTTTTATCGGCCTGCTCAGGCCGCTCAGATTTGTTTTTCATCTTGGATGCACCGCGGCAACTCAACGCGACTAAAGAATGTATTCACAGACTGCGAACCCAAGGGGGGCTGGGTGAGCGTGGACAGTATGCGGCACTGTATGGACCGTATTTACGAACCGATTACACGCTCAAAGAACGCTCAACTTATGATTTAGACAATCTGGTTGTGGTGCCACCTTGTGGCGCAATCGCTCATGTGATTCAGCATACCGACCAAACCTTCGGGGTTTGGAAGGCACCCGCCAATGTGGCCCTGACAAAAGTAGTCCAGCCTGAATACCAGGCAGGACAGATGGAAACATGGTTTGATGCGACACAAATGAGCATCAATATGATTCGCAGCTTTCCCGGGCGGGGCATACGTGTATGGGGTTGCCGCACTTTAGCCAGCGCTGCACACAGCTCTTTTTGTTATGTGCAAGTGCGCCGGCTGATGACCTATATCGGCGCTAATTTGACTGAGATTTGCCGCTTTGCCGTGTTTGAGCCGAATAACGAAATTACCTGGTGCAAGCTCAAGGGGTTAATGAATGCTTGGTTACGTAAACTTTGGCAGCGCGGGGGCTTGGCCGGGTCAGAAGAAAACCAGGCTTTTCAGATCTTGCTAGGCCTAAATGAAAGTATGAGCGCCGCGGATATCAAAGCCGGCAGGCTGATTGTGGAAACCCGTGTAGCGGTGTTGCGAGCAGCTGAATTTATTGATGTGACACTGATCTTAAATATGAATCAAGATCAGTTCATCCCGACCTCACCCCAAATCAACGTCAGCATATTCTAATGTCTAAATTTTTCGAACCCAGTCTTTCGCATCGGTTTTTGGCGACATTTTTTATTCGCCGTATACCGAGCCCAATTGATCTGCGTTTTCAACGCATTAGTGGTTTGGGGCGTGAACTCAGCGTGCATAGCTTTCACGAAGGCGGGGAGAATGTAGGTAGCTTACATTTACCAGAGCGCATTACACACGGCAATCTGGTGCTTGAGCGTGGCGTGATGCCTATCACTCCATTATCGCTTTTATTTAATAAAGTTTTGGGTAGCTTTGAAAGCGATTATGTCGATGTCGTGGTGCTTTTGCTCAATGGGCAATCCATCCCAATCTGCAGCTGGATCATTACGGATGCATTGCCCGTGAAATGGCAAGCTGGCGAACTGGATGCGCAGGGCAATGCGGTACTGATTAATACCTTAGAGCTCGCTTATAACGAAATAAGATGGATCGGAGTATATGCATGACCATCGAAATCCATGAGTTAATTATCGAGGCGCATGTAATCGCGCAAGGCGTTGCAGAAACTTACGAACGACGCCAAGCGTTGGCAGCGAACCTGGCAATGGATGACCCAAGGTTAATCAATAGACTGGTGCGGCAAGTGGTGGAAGAGCTACGCGAACAACAGGAGCGCATCTGATGGCTATTTTTGAAAGGTCCTTATCAAAACTCACACTAGAAGCCTTTCAAGATCGTGAGCGGCATGTCTCCCTGGGCTCAATGACCGCGATGTATAACCCAACAAAAATTCAATTAAGCTATAGCGCGCAATACGATGCCCAGACCTATTTGAGCGACCACCGGCAAAATAATCGCTACCAGCACCTGCGCCCAGGGGATCTGAATCTGGAATTGATTTTAGATGCGCAATTACCTGGCAACCGACAATCGGTGGATGAACAGCTGAGTAAATTGCGCGCGCTGTGTTTTGATATTGATGGCAAGACCGGCGAGCCGCATTTTTTGCGTATCAAATGGGGTCGGATGAGTTGGCATGGGAATGGCTATTTTGCAGGTCGCACCGCCCATCTTAGTGTGAGTTACACCCTATTTGATCGCAATGCTGCGCCGCAACGTGCGCTGGTGCACTTGACGATCAGCGCAGATGAGAGCTTAACCGACCAGCAAGCGCAAGCCAAATCACTGAATCAAGCTGTGCTTAAAGCGCCAGCACTCGACTCCTTACCGTTGATGGCGGCCGCTGCGGCCGCGGCGAGTGCTGCA
This sequence comes from Mycoavidus cysteinexigens, assembly GCA_031963245.1. Taxonomy (GTDB): domain Bacteria; phylum Pseudomonadota; class Gammaproteobacteria; order Burkholderiales; family Burkholderiaceae; genus Mycoavidus; species Mycoavidus cysteinexigens_A. The sequence goes on along the minus strand of JASSUC010000069.1, from coordinate 15,592 downwards.
CTTGCGGTCGGGCAAGTCGATTATTTGTCACTTGCCTATAACAACGATTTGAATCATTTAAGTGCTGCCCAGCCGGGACAAGAGCTGGTGATTGGATCTGCAAAGCAATAGCGCCATGGTGAATTTACCCGATACCCCAACCTTGACCTCCGCTGCGCCACCCAGCAAAGAGGAAGCGCTGCCAGAAATCGAGGTTTACTTTGGCGGCGGCAAAGGACAGACACTAGAGAATTTTAAGCTGGTGATGCTTGAAGTGCGCCTTGCGGTCAACGAAATTCCATCGGGCAAGGCCCGTTTTAAAAGCGTGTTAGACATGCATGACGACTACGCTTTATTGTCTCAAGATTTGCTGGCGTGCCGTGTGGGGACAGAGGTCACCGTGCAGGTAAAGGGCAAAGTATTATTTGCTGGCCTGGTGGCCTCGTTAGGGTTTGAAGTGAGGCAAGGGGCCAAGGAATTGACCCTAAAGCTTAAGCACCCATTGCAACGTTTAGTGGCGAGCCATCGCAGTCAAGTTTTTGCCAAGCAAAGTGATCAGCAAATGCTTGAGCGACTATTTAATCAACATAAAATTCCAGTCAAAATTCAGCAAGGGCTAAGCGTGCAGCATGAACAAATGGTGCAGTGTGCCTCTTCAGACTGGGATTTTGTGCGTATTAGGCTGGCCGCAAACGGCGTCTGGCTCTTGCCAATAGACCAATCCGTCACAATCACATTGCCCAAATTGGCCGGCGCCGCTGAGCATACCCTTTTAGCCATCTCAACAAATAAAAGCGCGCTGATTGAAGAAGCGGCATGGGCATTCACTAGCCTGACGCAACCGTCTAGCATCAAGCTATCCAATTGGGACGTGTCACAACAAAAAATGTTGCCTGCCAAGCAGGCAAAGGCCGCCCCTTTGGGCAGTGGCGCCCTGGACCCGCTCAAGCTGCCAGCGCTTGACCCCTTAATTTGGGAAGTATGGCATAGCGTGCCGCTTGAAGCGGCGGAACAAACGGCCTTGGTCAATAGTCGTCTGACGGCCCAGCATGCCACCGGGATCCAGGGACGTTTTGCCATCAAAGGGCGCAGCGATATTGAATTAGGCCAGACTTTAAAGATCCAGGGTTTTGGCAACGCCTTAGATGGCACGGGCATCGTAACGGGCGTGGAGCATCGCTTTGACGTTCGTGATCGCAGATGGCGTATGACGCTCTATCTTGGGCTGGATTCGCTACGGCAAATTGATGTGCCGATGGTGCCTAAAATAAGCGGCTTATATATTGGCGTAGTCGATAGCTTTGAGCCAGATAACAAAATGCACTGGAATCGGATCCGTGTACGCATCCCTACACTGGGTTTAGATGAACCCTTGTGGGCACGCCTATCCAGCCCCTATGCCAGTAAAGAGAGTGGCTTTTGCTTCTATCCAGAGGCGGGCGATGAAGTGGTGCTGGGATTTTTTGAGGATGACCCGCGTTATCCAGTGGTGATGGGCGCCATGCATAATCCCAAAAAACCCGCCCCCTTTGCCCCAAGCCGAGACAATTCTGTCAAAGGGGTCGTCTTGGTACAGGGCGCCCAAAAGCAGGAATGGCTTTTTGATCGTAAAGAGCACTCAATCACCGCGAATTTGGGCGACGACAAGGTCGTGCTGCACAAGGGCCTACAGATCCAAAGTGACGGCGGCGATGCGCTGCTTAAGACAAAACACAACCTGACCCTTACGGCTGAGCAAACGCAAACGCTAAAAGCAGGGACCGATTGGCACGCCCAGGCAGAGCGAAGCGCCAAACTAAATAGCGGCGCAAGCGAACTTGCTCTAGTGCCGCAAAAGGCGCAGCTTAATGCCGCCGAAATCGACGCGCAGGGCAGTGCTACGGTAAAAATTGGCAGTGGCCCTAGCAAACTGGAACTCACCACGGCACGAGCCAAAATAAGCGCGCTCAATACCGAAGTGCAAGGTAGCTTGGGCGTTAAAGTGAAAAGTTTGAAAATTGATCTAGGTCCGTGAAGCGAGCCTATATTTTATGTTGAGCAAAATATTACCTTAGGAGCTAAAGTGACACGCGAAGCAGACGTCTATGGGCGAGGGTGGAAGTTCCCGCCAACTTTTTCAAGCAGCGGCGTGGTGATGACCGAAGGCATCGCAAACGTGCGCCAAAGCATGCGCGTACTATTCCAGACCCAGCCCAGGGAGCGGATTATGCGACCGAATTATGGCTGTGATCTGCAATCGGCGATGTTTTGCACGATTAATGAAGATTTGCTCGCCGAGATACAAACCCAAGTCACTGAAAGCATTTTTCGGCACGAGCCGCGCGCGGCTCTCGAGTCAGTTGATGCGCACCAACATCAAACTGCACAGTCCCCCAACACCCTACAAGTTGACGTGTTATATCGACTGGCGGGCAGTCAGCAGATCGATCAACTCTCAGGGCGACTGGATCTAGCGCAGGCCCGCATCGGGGGATTTTGATGTTAGACACGATTGTGGTGGATGGCGACCTGCTGATGTTTGAGCCCATGTTCGGTCATCGGATCGTCACCGTATTAGCGCCGGTAACGATTAGGGGCACGGGTATGTGCCAGATTGGCGGCAGGCGAGTGTGTGTTGTCGGTGACGAGAAAATTTTACAGATCAATGCACTATACAATGCGCCCCCGTTTCTGTTGGGCCAAGGAAAAATCATCGTGACCTTAATGCCAGACCAGATCGCACTACCGGTCACCAGCGGTCGTGCGCTGATTACAAAGGGGCAAAGATTTATGGCCATGTTTATGCCAATTCAGCCCGCCAAAATGCCTGGCCCGCCCACCATTGATCCGCTATTGATCCCAACGCCTGGGTTTGGTCATTTTATTCCCAGTCAGTTTGTTGCCAAGGCGGGCTGATTGTGTCGTTAACCGCAAACACAGTTGGGCAGGCGTCCTCACCCGCGTTTACTAGAGAGCAAGTGGAATTATGCCTGAGTCTATAACCACGCAGAATATGCCTTTTATTTTGGATGATCGTCAGATCGGACGGTTACTCGATGAGCTTAAAACTTACTGCCAACAGATTCCTTTTGAAGGAAGCAGTACCTGGGCTGAGGTGATATTGAGCTCAACTGCTAACTGGCCTAAGCTAAAGTCTGAGTTGGCGCGCCTATTCTCACAACCGGAGTTAGCCAACGGTGAATTGACAGAAACCCAGGCTTTTATTCTGGCTTTTTTAAAATTGCTGGAGACGCCACGCACGCTATTGAACCAGCTGCCAACGCGTTATCAGGATTTATACTATCGCGATCTGCTCGGATTAACCGAGCTGCCGGCACAAGCCGATCGTATCGCGCTGAGTTTTGGCCTAAGCGACAGCGCCCACGAACTGGTGGTGCCGGCCGGCACACTATTTGATGCGGGGCAAGACAGCCACAGCACACCTCTGCAATACCGCTTGGAAGAGACCCTGGTATCCAATCATGCGCAGTGGACCGATTTGCGCTGGTGCCGCCCTTCGACAGAAAATGCCTTGACCTGGACTAAACGCATCGTATTTGATGCATTTGCTGACCAAAAGTGGCCAGCAGATGGTATTCGGTTATTTGACCCCTCGCCAACACCAGAAGAAAATGCCAAAGCAGGCCAAGATCAAGCGGTGGTCGTGGGCCGTATTATTCGCTCACCAGTCTTGGCAGTAGCCGGGGGCACACGCTGCTGGATCGTTAAATTTGCGACGCCTTTATCAGCCTATCCAATCGACGCCAGCACGCTTCAAGCAGAATTAGGCAACGGTGAGCAATGGCGCCGACTGATTGTCACCGTCATTGATACCAGCACGTATGAGTTGAAATTGGACCCAAACGAATGCATTGCACCGCTAAACTTAGCCGAAACGACAGCGCCTGATGCCTTGCTGCGGATCACCCGCACCGACTGCCAGTCGGTACCCAGCGTTGCGAATATTAAATTATATGTCATTGACGCGACGGCTGTACAGATAGCCACTCAGGATGGTTTGGCAGTCAATAAGCAAAGTTTTTACCCATTTGGCGGCTCACCGCAAATAGGCAGTGGCATTAACCTGGCGCTTAGAGATTGGTGGCTGTTAGGGCATTGCCTAACCAAGGTTACCGTCACCCCTACTTGGCAAAATTTGCCGACCTGTGCCTGGCGTGACTGGTATAAAAATTATCCAGAGCCAGCCCGCGCCCTGGATAGACTAACCGTGACGCCTTATCTCGTCAAAGCGGATGGGACACGCATTGCCTCGAATCAGGACTACCCACCCGAAAAAGCGATCCAACTATTTTACGATAAAGATCGCCAAGGCATTGCCAGCGGCCAAGATTTGCAGATCCCTGTGGCGATTCCGTGTGCTTTAGATCTCGCTCAATTGGATCAGAACGATTCGACAACCTGGCCATGGTGCTTGCGCCTTGAACTCAATGCGACTTTTTTTCATGCTGAATATGCGCAACATTTGACAGTCGCCCCGAATTTTAAGGAGGTGCCGGTTGTCGATGATAACGGTAGAGAAATTAAATATCCCAATACAGATAGAGTCATCAAAGAAATAAAAGTTGATGTCCCTGAGGTCTGGAACCCGCCCTACACCCCCTACTGGAAGTCGCTACAAATAGACTACACCGCGGAGGATAACGTGGTGAGCGAGCAAAAAGTATATACGCCTTTTGGCTATATCTCGTCTACGGCAGACGTGTCAGAACCATGCCATAGTGCGGAACCGCGCGCGGAATTGTACTTGGGCATAACGGGTATCCAGCCCAATCAGTTATTAAGCTTATATTGGCACATCCGCAGTCCCCAGCCCCAAAAAATCTGTTGGGAGTACCTCGCCCAGGGCGAGCAGTGGCGAGCGGCGAATGAATATATTAGCGATGGGACAGCGGGATTACACAAAAGCGGAATATGGTTGATGAATTGGCCCACTGACGCGCTTGATCAAGCGTGTAGCTTGCCTGCAGGCCGCTACTGGCTGCGGGCAAAAATTGGGGTGCCGGCTAGGACCGTGCAATCGGATCAACAAATGCCCGTTTTTCCCAAATTGTTGGGGATACAGACTAATGTCGGCTGGGCGACTTTGATACAACCCGAGGCGATTGACGCTGCGCATTTTATCCAGCCGTTGCCAGTAGGTTCGGTGACACGAGCGCTTGAGACGCTTGAGGGTTTGCAAGAAGTGAAACAGCCCTGGCCTGCAGAAGGGGGCAACACGGCTGAATCAAAGCTGGCCTTTAGCCAGCGGGTCGCGCGGCGTTTACGGCACCGCGCAAGGGCCTTAAATGGTTGGGATTTAGTGACCTTATTAAAAGACCATTACCCTGGTATTTTTGAAATGCGTCTGGCCGATGCTGAAGCGCCTCGCTCATATCAGGCGCGACCCATCCGGAAATTGGTCATGATGCCGTCACTCGACATCATGGATAACCCCGATGGGCGCCAGCCCAAATTGAGCCCTACACATTTAAATGAGATGCGAGATTGGCTAAAGGGACGGGCGTCTTCTTGGCTCGAGTTGGAATGCTGTAATCCGGAATATGTGCCAGTGCCAATCGAATTAGCCGTTAAATTTAAATCTGGCATCAGCCAGGCGTACGGCTTACGCCAACTCTGGCAGGCTTTGGAGCAGCAATATTTACCTTGGATTTCAGGCCACACGGAGGCGCAAGTGATTGGTAAAAGGCTTGATTATTACGAACTGAGGTCTTTTATTAAAAAACGCTCCGAGGTTGAAACGGTCGACGTTAAACTGAATGGACGGGCCGAGTCGTGTTTAGCGGACTCGGCACAAGTTCTTGTGCTGGTTCAATCTAAGCCTGAATATGCAAAACTCGGCATTACATTTGTTGATGAGAAGCAAGGTCAATATCGTCAGGCAGCAATCTATGGCAATGGTTTGAACCAAGTTGGCGTAATCGTTCAATATCCATCGTGCATTCAAATTGCATCAAAGGAAATAAATGTCACAGCCGATCAAATTTTTCTGTATGACTGTGATACGGGTGAAAGGCTTTATTGCCAGCCGGATCCTAATCAGAAATACACCCCCCAGAAAGTTTATTTAAATGGCAAACAGCTGGGGTACACGCAGCAGTGCAACGATTTTTGCAAAGCGCTTGAATATAGTGGAGCGTTTTCTGCGACCAATGAAGGTGATGTGTCGCAGAAAACTTACTATGTTTATGCGGGTGAAGTAACCGGAACCTATAGAATTGGTCTCGGCATTGAGATTCAAGAACAAGGCGAAAAAATCTCGCTACGCTCACATGAAGCGGGAAAATATCTAACGCTTGTTGTGTATCCCAAAATTGACGACAGTCAAGTCGTTTGGGATAGCGGCGCGGGCTCTCTTGATAAATTGCCCATAGAGTGGGATGTGGCCTTGCCAGATTTGGCATCAGGGGTGAAAGTTAGGCTTACTAAATACAATATTCACCTAAAATCAGTCACCCGCTTACCAGAAAGAATCGATTATGGCGTGCCGCTTGGCGAATTCAAAGTCGACAAAAAAATATGCAAATTTGAGATGTTGGAAGCAGAGCCAGTACACGCTTTTTTCAGCCAAAACAACTTAATTAGGTTAATTCTAATTAATCCCGACCCCGAGACAGAGCACGGTCTAACAAAAGGAAAAGCGCGCGCAACCTTCAAGCCAGATCCTCCCGATGGCGATATTTTATCCATCTATGAGATCTCAATCGATGGCTTAGAGTTAGGGGATATCGGCTCGTACACATCTGAAATTCCCATTACTGTTGTGGACGATCACGGCAACTATGGCACATTGAAACTGCCAACCCGTTGCTGGGCAGGGTTAGAGCATGCCCGGCCAGGCCCGTGTCACAGCCAAGCAGATAAACGACAATTAGAGGGGACGTAATGGCACAAAAAATAAGTGTTCCAGCTCAGGTGCGTGAACAGATTCACTTCGATACGCTATGGGCGGGAGCCCAAGAGGCCCTTAAAAGATATGCAGCTCAAAAGTGGACAACCCTTGAAGACCATGACCCAGGGGTCACATTATTACAAGCGCTAACTTATATCACGTCCGATCTGAGTTATCGTCATACGCTACCCTTAATTGATTTGCTTACGCCTGACGAAAAGAATAAAAACCGGCGACCCAGTGAGGCTATTTTTGCCCCTGAATTCGGCCCAGAAACGGCATTAACCTGCGGACCTGTCACCGCGGATGATTATCGTCGCGCGATCTTGGATCTGAATAATCAAACCCAATTTTACTTTCGTGATGTCCAAGTTCAAGGCGAACACCCTGATCAGCGATACCATTATCGTTACGATGTAAATAAAGGTGAATTCAAATTCTCAAAAGCCTCATCACCGGCCTTAAAAGATTTTGTGGTGCATGGCGGCAATACCGTATGGCTTGCGCTTAACCCGAACCTAGACCGAGCTTTAGCTGAGCAGGCGCTGGCGCAATTTTTAACCCAGCACCGAAATTTGTGTGAATCATTTACTCAACAAAAATGGCTACAACCGCAACTGCTCGAGCTCAAGTTAGAGATTGAATTAGATGATGACTTTTCTGAGCAACACATAGCGTCTTTGCTAGCCGATGTATTTCTTTGCGCGGAGGCTTGGGTCAGTCCAATGGCGCATCGCTCTAGTGCTGACGCGCTGCGTCAAGCGGGATGGCTGACTGAGAGTGTCTATCAAGGGCCCAAACTTGAAGCGGGTTGGATCACCACGCTGCCTCCCGAAGTGGATTATACCAAGGCACGCTGGCTGGACCTTTTTGCGCTGGTCAGCGAATTGCAAAGCTTGCCAGAGATTGTGCAGATCACCTTGCTGAACTGCGGAAACGGCCGCATTGAAGTTCAGTCTGAACAATACCCTTGGGTGTGGCGCGCAGAAACAGGGGACCCTGATTATGAAAAGCTGATTAAACAAGTCAGATTTTTAAAGCGTGGACAGCCCATTTCGGTTGACCAGAACGAGCTGCAAAAACGCCTGACTGAAAAACTAAAAGCCCAGCAGCAACAAGCGATCGTAAGCGCACATTTACAGCAAGTGCCATATGGTCGCTTTCGCTTTGCCGCGGATTACCATAGCGCAGCCCAACTTTTGCCACCCTGTTATCAATTGCAGCAGGGCTGGGACACCCTGAGTGACGCACAAAAAGGGGAAGTCAAACAACTGTATCAATTTCTTTTGCCCTTTGAACAGTGGCTTGCCAATGGCTGTGATCAGTTAGCTAAGTTATCGTCTCTCTTATCCTTTGATCAGCGACCCAAGGAACCCTTGATCTGGGGCGGCCAATGGCCGGTCATAAAACCCTCCGTGGGGGTAGAGCTTGAAGATATTTTGCCGATCCAGACGCAAACAGATCTTCAGCAGCAGATTCATATTCAATCAATAGATAATGATAAGGAACTATCGATTCTCCATTACTTATTGGGCTATTTTGGCGAAGATCGAGCGGCACGCACCTTGTTAAATCGCACCCCAGAAGAATTTCGGGCGGTTCAACAAGGATTTTTGCGTCAAATTACAGAATTGGCTTACCAGCGTGCAGCGATTAGTGTCAGTAAAATATCTGCGTTGCAACGCCGGATTGCTGCGCGCCTCGGCGTGGGTCCGGAACTATTTGAGCAGATTCAGATCTTGCCAGGCAAAGAGGCGCCGCTGCCATTTTATATTATCGAAAATCGACAACTCCTACCGGCAGCGCCAAGCCAATTATTCGAACAATGGCAAGCTATCGCTGAGGTGGAATTCAAGCGGGAGGAAAACATCCTGATTTTAGATTTACAAGGCTGTGGAGCGGTCAAGATTTGGCAATTAATTGATCTAAAAGATGAAAAAGAAGAAGACGAAACCTTTTCAATTCTTGCAAATGTCATTTGCAAAGTTGAAGCAAATAAAGTCCATATCAACTTAAACCATCATGTACGTTTAAAGCATAACGCGCATAAGATTTCAAAAAATTGGACATGGCGTTTTAGTGAAATCTGGCTTAAAAGAGAGCCGTGTCCTTTAGAGTATGCACCGGATCAAATAAATACCGACCCGCTGACCCAAAAACGCCTGTCAATTAATCCGGATATTTATCCGTACCCAGCAGACCTTAAGAAAGGCGCTGAAGTTAGCTTAGTGTGTCGTAAAAATGGTCAGGATATCGCGACATTACTCGCCGAAGTCCTCAATTTCGATCCGATAAAAGCCTGGATCGATGTCAAATTAAAAGTCTCTGAGGAGCTAAAAAAGTCGAACGACCAAACCTGGCCTAGCTCGGTAAAAGACTGGTCTTGGACCGTAGCCTACAGCCAAGACGCTTTTTCTTTTACGATCAGCATTGTCCTCAACCGCGAATGGCTAGATGGAGAGGGGGATCCGTATCTCACAGATCAATGGATCCGTCAGATCGTAGCAGAAGAAGTACCGACCCATATCATCCCGCAAATTCATTGGCTTGGTAAAGAGTTATACAGAGAGTTTGCCCAGAGTTATCACGTCTGGCAAAAAGATGATATGCCGCTTGGAGACCGTTCCTCTTATCTCCTCGATAAGCTATCGATTGGCTATATACCATTGGATAAGCGTACTGGCATTGGATTTACGCACATTGTTGATGAGAACAATAGCGACGAATCCAAGGCCAAAGCCTCCAAAGACCCGAAATCGTATGAGGAGTCTGAGTTGTTTTATGTGGCCCAAAACGAAGACCAATGAATTCAATCTCTGTCAAAGCAGACCCTGTATTGGGTATTTCGCTTGGCCCCCATGCTGAGCAGTTGATAAAACTAGCATGGCTCAACCATTGCACGTGAGGCCGATCTTGGAGTGGATAGACAAAGGAGCAGATGAACAAATCGCGACGATTGGCCGCTTACGCTTTGTCTTTCGCGTCGGTCAAGCCCATGCGCAACCGGTACAATATCGTTGTAGCGCTTGGGCTAAGAGCGTATTTAAGACCAGTTTAACGACTCTGATACAGCGCCTAGAGCAGGCAGTACCGAATTTTGCCTGGCAAAAAATCGATTGCCTAAGCATTAATCTGGGAGATATTCAGCTTGATGCACTAGAGTCTGAGTTAGAGGCGAAGCTTTGGATTAAGCTAGAACACTGCTTAAAAACGTATTTATACCAAAGGCCGCAGCACAGCATAGAAATAGATCGCAACGCCATCTCTACACCCAGTGTGAATGCTGAGCCACAAGTTCGATGGCCGCAACCACAGACGCCGCCGCGAGGTGAGCAGAATTGGGCGCAGGCATGCTCTGCCGCACCAACAGGCCGTTACGCGCCAGGGCTCAATTTAGCTAAGAGACCTGACCATTTAGCGGACAAAAGGGGCCAGCATACTCAGTCCATGGGTGAGCAAAGCGCCTTTGACCCAATGGCATCATTAATATTTTTTCTGCATACGGGATTTTTAAGGCATCCTGAGCAGTGGCATCCCCCCTCAAGCCCCGCGCTTTGGCTGGAACAGCACCTGGCAGATTCGCGTCAGGCCAACTGGCGTGTGCATATAGCGCAAAGCTGCCTAAGGCCTGATGCGCTTCGAAGACTGTGCGAAACTTTTACCCCGTCTGCTTTGCAAGCGCTCAGTCGATGGCTCTTAGCCCCTTTTGCCGACTATCCAGTACCCGCCAAGCCTAATTGGGGCATTTATCTGCCGCTAAGCGCGTTGATCTTTCTACAGCGCCATCCTCACTATGCGCAAGAAATCGAGTCGGTCACGCATGCTCTTACGAGCCGCTTAGATCATTTGGCCGAACCCGTCACTACAGAATTTGAAGCATGGCTAATTGAATTATTAACGCCTTCTATATTACCGGCTGTGCGGATCGGTTTACAGGCAATATGTGCCGCGTCTCAAGTACGCTGTATGCTGATAAGCATACTCTCGACTAAGACATTTGCCGATTTGCATCAACGCATCCAGCCGTGCGACCTGCCACCTCCATCGATTCCCGCCATCTTGCCTTCAGCGTCGGCTCACCCGGCCGACGCGAAGACCCTAAATTTAATCGATTCGGGACAGCTTTTACAGTCTCCCAATCAAGATGCTGAACCTATATTAAAAAAAACGTCCGCAACCGGCTGTGACTCGCGGTCAAAGCGATCGCAGATTCAAAAAACCGAGCGCCGTCTCCCTATACTGGATAAGCCCTCGAATTTGGCCGATGCCAACGCCTTGCAAGCCAATCCACGTGAAGCCAATCTATCTTCATTAGATAGACACTCGGCCTCAATCAAGCCCAGGTTATTGTCGCCTGCTTTGGCTGGACCTTCGCGCCATAAAGGGGAAAATCTTGCAGCCGAGCATGGTCCTCAATTAAGGTTAAAGCAACCACGCCAAACCAAACCTTCTCTTGCCAAGTCTTTGGCGCCAGTGAGTACCAAGTCATCGCAAACACCAAGGGATGAGCACAACCCCCCTATGCGGGAGACGCATTCAAAGGTTGAGACTCACCGATTGCCACCCAAGCCACACGAATCCGCTTTAACTCCATTGCATGGACACCCGGTATCAACGCATTTTACAGCGCCTCAATCGCATCATCCCATACAGCTGAAAAGCGTATGGGCTGGCGAAATACTGGAACCCACAGAAAAAGAAGCCCTCGCCGTAAGTAATGCTGGAATCATCTTACTTTGGCCGCTCTTACCTCGTTTATTTCGTACTTTTGAATTAACTCAAGAACAAAATTTTGTAGATGAAAATGCCCGTATGCAAGCCATTTGTTATTTGGACTGGCTGGCTTGGGGAGACGAGGCGGTTGCTGAATGGCGCGCTCCTTTAAACCGTCTGTTATGTGCGCTCCCACCCACCCAAGAGTTGCTATGGCAGTCACCGGCATTAGGCGTACGTACGCAGCTCGATGCATGGCTGATGCATGTCCTCACCCAATTGCCGAACTTAAGTCGCTGTGGCATCAGCGACCTACGTACCTTATTTTTACAACGTCCAGGCGAATTACGTAAAGTCGACAACCACAAAGTCTTGACTCTCGAGTCAAACGCAGTTGACGTATTGCTACACGATTTACCGTGGTCTCTAACGCAAGTGAGCTTGCCATGGCTGGTGGATCCATTACCCGTGACCTGGTTATGAAATCGCCCAGTGATGTACGCAGCCGCATGCACTTTGCTGATAATCGAGAGCGAATGGCGATAGCGCAAGTCCTTTTACACTGAGCGGTGACCTATTGATGCATATGAACCTAAAAGAAATCGAGCTAAGCTCAATCTATGGCATGGAAAACGAGCATATCTCTAAGCTCTTACCCGAGTTGGAGCGCGTTGATCTTTGGCTGCAACTCAAGCTACTAGAACAACATGAACGCGATGGTAATCATGATTTAGAACAACTCCTGTTTACCTCACAAGAGCTAAGTGCACGTATCCAGCGACCTAAGGGCGCGCCCCGTTGGGCACAAAGGGAACAGCCTGCCAAGGCACAGTCATGGAAAAACACCCCCCTGAGTAAAAACCAGGCCGCCTCTGGCAGCCGTTTGGATGCATTGGTTGAACGTTTCGATCTTTCTTTACTAGAGCGAGAAGTTTTATTGCTATGCTTACTGACCCGGTTTGAGCCAACCTACTCGCTGATTTTCTCTTTTATGCAAAAAGATGAAAATAAACATTGGCCCTCGGCTAATTTACTCTTGCAATTGCTTTGTGACAGCCCCCTTGAGTGTGCCCACCAGAGAAAATATCTATTATCGCAAGGGCGACTACTGCACCATGGCCTACTCGTTGCAGTAGATAATAAAGGCCGGCCAGTCGAATTCTCAGAGGACACTGGGCTTCAGCTTGAGCAAATTGTTTTTCAATATCTGATTGGTGATGAAGTGTTACCAGAGTTGCTTAAGCCGTGTGGAAGATGGCTCAAGCCACCCGCCTACAGAGATCTGCATGGATCGTTCACACAGGCCATTAGGACAATTTGCCTGCGGGCTAAAAATCAACGCAATGCGCCGATTGTGTTTCTACAAGGCGCCAGCGGAAGCGGCCGCATGGCAGCGGTGGCGCGAGCCGCAGAAAGCGTGCAACAACATGCTTTTTATATCGATCTAGAGCAACTACCACAAGAAGAAGACCTAGCGTGGGATACGCTAATGGCAGCCTTGCGCGAAACCCATCTGCAAGGAGGGTGGCTGGTACTGCGTTCTCTATCTGTACTGGATGAGAAATTTCCTCATTTTATCGTAGCGCTTGCCCGCCGTTTTGCCGAGCATTATGGTCCGATTGTGTGTCTAAGTGAGCCTGAGGCGCCATTGCTCTGGTTCGAAGGGCGCACCCAGCTAGTCCTAGACATGCCGCAACGCTCATTAATGGACGAAGTCGGCCTGCTACAAGAGCGCCTAAACCGCCTACCAACTGAGCCGAATTTAGCATTAGAAGCCCTCCTTAGGCGCTTTCGCGTCTCACCTGACACCTTAGATTGTGTACTCGAGGAAGCCAATCTTTACCGAGAGCAGCGCGCGCCAGACAGTTTATTGTCTCAAGGTGATTTAGTCGACGCCCTTAAATTACGTGCGCAACAAAACTTCGGCAAACTCGCGCAGCGCACAGAGCCGTGTCGTAACTTTGAGGACTTGGTGCTAAACGATGATCTACAGTTACAGATGCGAGAAATTTTAGCCGCAATCCAGCATCGTGAGGCCGTGCTGAAGCGTGGTTTTGGTCGCAAAATCGGCTATGGAACGGGGATTAGCGCTTTATTTTACGGGGACTCTGGCAGCGGCAAATCAATGGCGGCTGAAGTATTGGCGGGCGAATTAGGTGTCGATCTGATCAAAATTGATCTCTCTACGGTAGTCAATAAATACATCGGTGAAACCGAAAAAAATCTCTCTAAAATCTTTGATTTAGCCTCGGCTGATGCAGGGGTGCTATTTTTTGATGAAGCCGATGCGCTGTTTGGTAAACGCAGCGAAGTTAAAGATGCGCACGATCGCCACGCGAATATTGAGGTGTCTTATTTACTCCAGCGTCTAGAGCGCTATCCGGGATTGGTCGTGTTAGCGAGTAATAATCGCTCGCACCTGGATTCTGCATTTTGTCGACGCCTTACATTTATGCTGCATTTTAGCTTTCCTGATGTCGCTATCCGTGAGCGTATATGGCGCACGATTTGGCCGCCACAAATCGCGCTATCAAGCGCCATCAATTTTACAGAACTTGCGCGTTGCGTGGAATTAACCGGCGGCAGCATCCGCAACGTAGCACTACTTTCAAGCTGGCTCGCGGCGAGTGAAGGAGCGCCACAAATCGAGTGTGTGCATGTTGAACGAGCGTTGCGACGTGAACTCGCCAAAACAGGGCGGATGATACCCAATATTTTGAGCGCGCAGTCACCTCAAATGCTAAAGACCTGAGCTAGAACAGGAACCTAAAGAGAGAAACAAAACCTTCACTCACCTTAATCATGCCTGCATCACAGCGGGACAACGCAGTGCAGCCAAGACCTTAGAAGCTTTTGTGCGGGGATAACCTAGAGAGAGACCATGGCAACAAACTATATAGACAGAACCATACTTGAACTAAACATCGCTATCAAAAAGGCATTAATCGCGTATTTGCCCTCAGATAGAGATCGAGATGAAGACATGCCGGTGATGGTTCGACCGGTCATTCGTTTTGAGTTATTTGAAAAACCGGACGATGCCTTAAGTAGCCCAACCCTGATTGTGTTTTTGTATGATATTCACGAAAACTTAGAAATTCGTCAAGCCCATGTGCCACAGCGCCTGCCGAATAACGGAGAGCTGCTGCCACGTACGGTGAACTTGCGCTGCCGCTATCTAGTTTCATATTGGGAAACCCCGCCTGCTAACGATAGCACGGATGAAAGCCGCATTGGCCCTGAGAACCAAGCGTCACGCATCATGAACAGAGTGTTAAACGCCTTACTTAACGCACAAACGCTGAAGGATTCGGAGGGGCAATTAATATTTAAGAATGTGCCTAAGTTATTTGCTCGAGTGATGCCCCCCGCTGAGCATTTAAATAGTTTAGGGAATTTTTGGCAGTCGCTTGGCAACAAACCCCGCCTGTGTTTAAGCTACGAGGTAACGGTTCCCGTTTGTGTAGGCGCCGATAATATGCCAGATATTTACCCGGTTACAAATGTCGAAGCCGCGCTCAATGGCCCAAGCGAGCTCAAGGCGCAAGCCGAGCAATACTTCAACGTGCAGCTTGCGCGATTCGCTGAGTCGGCGTCTTTGCCAATCTCTCGATCATGGATTGATAAGATTCAAATAAAATGTCAAAGACGGATAAACGATGACCAAAAAGAGGGTATGCAGATAGTCGTTCACGGTAGTGCACCCGCTAGCCTGAAATCAGCGCTGATCAAAATGTTCGAAGATTGGGAAAGGCCATTTGATTTTGGGCCGCATTCGATCTTGATAATGGGTGTTGATTATACTGATTTGACGTTTATCTCTAAGATCTGAAAGAGTTCAGCGTCCGTGCTAAGTACATAAACCATTCCTGATAGGCTTATGTCTTCTGCGAAATGTTTAATCAAAGGGCTTGTCCATAGCATTTATGATGTGCTGCTGTTAAGTCATTACCAAGAAATATCTCTATAATTGAGCCTTTAAGGTAAAGTTAAATGGTAGGTAAGACGCTA
>JASSUC010000046.1:0-5615 GCA_031963245.1 Mycoavidus cysteinexigens | reverse complement strand
CAAGCTCTCAAGCTTTCGCCACAGTTCCGCTTTGGTTAAGGACTTTTTTGACATCTACGTATTCTACATAAACTTGTATGACTTCGGATTGCTTATGGTACTGAATAAGGCTGGGCTACCTGGGGAGTTACCTATTAAGTATTGCAACGCAGTGCCCACGAGCCAGCCCGCACCGATGTTTTGTCCAGCTAGTTTTCTGCTAGGGCCAAGTGCACCATGAGCAAAATGGATGCCGGATAAAGCGCGACCTCCTTGGTCAGCGGTTCCGGCACGCATAGGGAGTATATCGGTACTATGCAAGTGCCGTCATTCATTGCTGTGATCGAGATGGCAGCTGGTAACACGACTGCTTGTTCTACCCCTGAAGTTCGGATAATTCCTTAAAGCGCGGACCTTGTAGTCTGCCGCGGCTCTCCCGTCGCGCCGCGTTGTTTGAGCAACTGTGTATTTCTCGCACTCAGTCCAATCACATCTTGAATGGACATCCCTGGTGTCGATAATGTCGTCTGCGCTGAGGCCCAGTGTAATGTCACGCGACACGCCTCACCGTGCCGATGCACTTGCCAAAAACGTATCATCTTATCTTCGCCTCCCGTTGCCAGCCAGACTCCTTCAGCGCTCGTGTACCAAGCAACAGAGTAGATGACCTCATTAAAACCTTGAATCACGGTTAAACATTGGCCTGAAGTCATTGACCACAGTCTCACTGTTTTGTCCCAGCTGCCCGAGGCCAACGTTTGGCCATCGCTTGAGAACGCAACACTTGCCACGTCGCCGGTATGCCCTTTTAATGTGCGCGACGGCTTTTTCTTAGCTATCGACCACAGCCGCACAGTATTGTCATCGCTGCCGGAGGCTAGCGTTTGGCCATCGCTTGAGAACGCGACGCTTTTTACCGATTTAGTATGCCCTTCGAATATGCGCAATAGCTTTTTCTCAGCTACCGACCACAGCCGCACAGTCCTGTCTATACCGCAGGAGGCTAGCGTTTGGCCATCGTTTGAGAACGCAACGCTTAACGCCATGCTGAAAGATCCTTTGAATGGGTCCAATTTGAACGTGTACAACGGCTTTTTTGTGGTTACAGACCACAGCCGCACCGTATAGTCCTCACTGCTCGATGCCAGTGTTTGGCCATCGCTTGAGAACGCGACACTAAATACATAGTTGGCATGCCCTTCGAACATGTGCAATGGCCTTTTTTCGGCCACCGACCACAGCCGTACCGTACCGTCCCTACTGCCCGACGCCAGCATTTGGCCATCACTTGAAAACGCGACGTTTGTCACCTCATCCTTATGCCCTTCGAATGTGTGCAACGGTCTTTTTCCGGCTACCGACCACATCCGAACCGTATTGCCATAACTGCCAAAAGCCAGTGTTTGGCCATCGCCTGAGCACGCAACTCTTTTCCCATAGAGGATATGCCCTTCGAATGTGCGTAACGACTTTTTATCGCCTACCGACCACAATCGCACCTTATCGCCCATAATGCCCGCTGATGCAAGCGTTTGACCATCGCTTGAGAACGCCACGCTGCCCACCCAGCTGGTATGTCCTTCAAGCGTGTGCAACGGTTTTTTCTCGGCTACCGACCACAGCCGCACCGTATGGTCAAAACTGCACGAAGCTAGCGTTTGGCCATCACTTGACAACGCGATGCTACTCACCCTGCCGTTATGCCCTTCGAATGTGTGCAACGGCTTTTTCTCGGCCACTGACCACAGCCGAACCGTATAGTCCTCACTGCCCGATGCCAGCGTTTGGCCATCGCTTGAGAACGCAACGCTATTCACCGCGCCGGTATGTCCTTCGAATGTGTGCAACGGCTTTTTCTTGGCTACTGACCACAGCCGCACCGTACCGTCCACACTGCCCGATACCAGCGTTTGGCCATCGCTTGAGAACGCAACGCTATTCACCGCGCCGGTATGTCCTTCGAATGTGTGCAACGGCTTTTTCTCGACTATCGACCACAGCCGTACCGTACTGTCCAAACTGCCCGATGCCAGCGTTTGGCCATCGCTTGAGAACGCCACGCTGCCCACCCAGCTGGTATGTCCTTCAAGCGTGTGCAACGGCTCTTTCTCGGCTACCGACCACAGCCGTACTGTCATGTCTTGACTGCCCGATGCCAGCGTTTGGCCATCGTTTGAGAACGCCACACTTAACACTCCGAAGGTATGCCCCTCGAACGTGTGCACATGCGTTAACGTCTCGACCTCATACAACGCAAGCTTTCCTGGCTTATTATGTTCTCCAGTTGCTACGACCAAGTAGCGCCCATCGGGCGAATAGCAGCAAGCATGAACAGGTCTTTCCAACTGCAAGCTCGGCAATTCCCCAAACTGCACGCCTTCCATTTTCGCCTCGCTTAAATTAGCTTGGCGCAGCCAACTATTGCGTAGATTGACTTTTCTCAGATCTGCCCCTTGTAGTTGCACGGCGTCGAATACCCCATAACTCAAATCCGCGCCAGGTATTTGAATGCCTTTCAGATCGGTTCCATTAAACTGCACTCCTGCTCTGACTAAGATCGTGATTGCATTGGCTGCCGCTTGACGTAATGCTTTATTCGTTTTGGAACGCTCAATAATTGAAAGAAGCTGTTGCTTAAAAGCGGGTTCTTGCACAACACGTTCAGTCAACAGGCGCGCCACCCCCAAGTCGTTAAACCAATGCTTGGGGGCTAAGGGGAGCGCTGGTTGTGCTCGGCTGGATAGAACAGGCGCGTGATCAAAACTATAGACAGAGGCATTGCTACCCCGGCGGGAACGGCTATCTGCTGCCGTGCATGCATCAAATGAATCGAAAAGTGCACGTGCCACAAAATATTCTAGTAGTGACTTATGAATAAATCGGTATTGATTGCCGTTTCGTGTCAACGGCCAGGCTTCTCGCAGCAGTTGTTTTTCTTCTGCGCGGCCAAAAAAAGCTTCCTTCCAACTCCCTTTGTTTTTGTGTGCCGAATACTCGACAAGCGGGTTACCTTCCTGTTCCCTATATAGGTGCACCGCTAAATCTTGCGCCAATGCAATACCATGCTCGGTAAAGTCATCGTCACTCAACGCTCTAAAAATCTCTCTTTGGGTTCCCGCTAAATTTTGTGTGCTTAAGCGCTGCTGGTTGCGCTCAAACCAGCGTCTGACAAAATGCTCATACAGATCCAGGCGTAACTGCACAGCACTGCGCACTTTCCCATCGTTTTCCAGATACGGGAACGCTTCCAGCACCACTTGCAGTAAAAATGGGTTACTCACCAAGTCTTTTAAATAAGGCTGCTCCAGCGCATCTTGATAGCGTTGCGCTGCCCATCCCATCTCGTTGTGCTCCACATATTTTTTAAGATAGCGATTCCGCTCTTCTTCTGAAAACGGCTCGATCACCACTTCTGCAAATGACGCTACCTCGCCTGGCTGACCCGGATTCGGTTGAAAACGGCTTCGATAATCTTGGCCCAGATATTCGCTGCGGCAACTGATCACCATCTGGCCCTGCCAGCCGTCGGACTGATTGATCCGATTGCTCAGATATAGATTCTGCGCCTGCCGTATCTCATCATAGCCATCTAAAACAAAGACGAACCTTTGTTTTTCCTTCTTCAAGGTCTGAATCTGAAATTCTGATAGCCCTCTTTTCTTTAATGCTTTGGCGATTAGATCGTGCTCAGGCTTGTCAATACTCGGCAGAGATATAAACAGCGGAATCACATCGTCTTCTTTTTTGTGGTCCCATAAGTGCTTTTCTAAGACACGATTCAAGGTGGATTTGCCCGCCCCCGAGTCCCCCGTCAACAGCACCACCTGTTTATCCTTGATCAGCGCTTTAACTTTGGATAAAAGGTCAAACGTCTCCACCTTCCCATCTAAACTCGCTTTGCCGCGCGGTTCAACATACAGCTGTTGGGTTTCCTTAAACGTTTCATCTTGCTTGAGCGCAGCGAAATACTGTTCTTTCAGTGCTACCTTTGGGTCTGCATGGAACAACCGCAGTTGTTGGTGGTGTTGCTGCACGGTGAAGACAAGCTGACTGTGCAATGCGGTGCGTATGCCGTCGAAGATGCCGTCTAATAGCTTGGTAAACTCCAGTTCGCCCAGCGTTGAAGATTTATCCTTTAAACAGGACATAAGCTTGCTGTGTCCATCCCAAAACTTGCTCAGAAAAGTTTTGGCCTCATTGTTGCCCGCTAAAAGCCGCTCGATTAACTTAAAAAGGACGCCGTGCTGATTTTTTTGATTAGGATACACGTCCAGTTCTGCTTTGCCCTCCACATCAAATCTGAGCATATCCTCCATGCGCACCGTGGTAGATGTAATAAAACGCGTCAGGCATTGCTGATAACTATCTGGGGTTAAGGAAACCGGAATAATGCCGTGTTGATCCTCTTCCCGCTGCTCTGCCCGAATTTCCAAAAAAGCCATTTCCGTCAACACATGGTGGAACCCAGCCTTATAGGCAGGCTCTTGTGAAAATTTCTTCACTACCTGGCGGACTGCAAAAGCTCCAGCTCGTTCACTGCCTTGGCGATAAGCTTTGCAATCTTCTGAATAGGCTTTTTTAAGTTCCTGATAAAAATTTTCATAGCTAGGCCATTTCAGGTAGCTTCCTAATACTTCAGAACAACACACCACGACTTTATTGACTGGTTGCACTCCACCTTGTAACTGATCAGGCAATAAACAGAGCTGATTGCTTAAGATATTTTCTAACCGTGTGTCCTCTTTCAACTCTTCAGGGGAGTTTGAATACGGTTGCGCCATCGGAGCTTGATCGGAATACAGGGTGACTTGAATTTCAGATAACTTTTCGATTAAATATTTAGACGTAGAGGCCTTAGCCTCTCCGTGATCTTTATTGTCGTGAGCATACACCAGAAAAAGGCTGGGTTTATTGGGTACCTCTAAGGATCCCAATGTCGATAGCGCTTTCTCAAACAAATAATCGATCCACGCGCTTTTTTGCTGGACAGACATCGAAGCAGATGGGGCAGTCTGAGCCACAGTCGACACACTGCGCACAAACTGCGACACGGCAGGGACAATAGGTGCAAGCTGGATTGCCTCATAGCCCCACTTTTGCGCCTTCTTATAGCTCGTCCTTGCCCTATGGGGTTGCCCTAACTGTTCCAACACTTTGCCATGCTCGAAATATACGGTGGCGATTTTATCTCTCAGGGTTTGATCTACTAGGGTTTCAGGAGCGTGTGCCTTTCTCACTGCTTTTTTCATCTCGGATAACGAGGCTTCTGCGTCGTCGCATAACACTAACGCGATCTTGAGATCCTTAGCCTTACTGGCAGTCTCTAAGTAAGAGCTCGCGAGATCCAGTGTTTCTTGTAGCGAGAGCATGCTCCGCGATGACGAAAAGATGCTGCCCAACATAGTGTTATCCCGTTATTCTCTATAATTGAGCATTGTAGTGCGACGAGCAAAGTCGCGTTAGGTATTGTTTCAAGAGGAGAGAGAAACCTGTCGTTCCTCCGATAGTAGCCTACTCAAACTAGCGTGACCAGCAATGGTCGGGTTAGAAGCTTTTAAGACAATGTAGCCCCTCGAAAGAGCTTGCAATTACCCATAAGTTTGAGCAAGTTCAAAGCCAATCTGGATATCAATGAG
>JASSUC010000045.1:0-5697 GCA_031963245.1 Mycoavidus cysteinexigens | reverse complement strand
ATCGTGTTTATCAAGATTGCTTTCGTCTTTGGCTGGGTCAAATTCGTAATCCATATTAATGGTTATATAAACATAAAATTGAGAGTGTCAAGCTATTTTTGTGTAAACAATAAAGCAGCGGATTAAAAGGCCTAGTAAATCTTTTTAAATATCAACGACTTAGATTATATTCCGTTCTACAAAATACAATAAAACCGGGTGCATATGACAAGTATCCGCGGGGTTTTTTGGACGATTTGTAGAACAAAAAAACTGTGCGATTTATACATATTATTTCATTTTTTTGCTCCGAATTTTTTATAAAGTTACGCTGAAAAAGCGCTCTCTGAAATAGCCCCCTCTTTTTAGTTTTCAAAAAGTCACAAAAACTTGAACTACTAATTTTGGTAAGTCACCGTGATGCAAGAGCAATAGACTTTTTGTTTATAGAAAACATTGACCTATCGTCAAGAACAATAAAACAAAAAACATTTTTCTTGTTTTTATAGAGCTGTGCCACTAATATCCCTTAAGTCTTCTTGTATCGGGTCAATATGTTCGACCGAGCGAAATCAGTTTCAATTTAGCTTTTGCGCAATCTGTATCGACCATGAATGAATAGCTGCAAAATCGCGATAGCGGTGCGCAGTCGAGTAGTTCCGATCTGATCTAATTAATACCAATCAAAGAAAATGGAGAACAAACATGTTAGGGAATATATCTCAGTCGGTGTCAACAGAAACCCTCATGCGGAACCTCGGTGAACTTTATTTAGGCCAAGCTCGCACTGAGAGGGAAAAAGGAAACTTGGATGCAACGCTGCCCCTATACAATCAGGTGAAAGACACATTGAAGTCGCTTGGAAGCGTAAAAGAGGCCTTGAGGAAAGCGCAAGTTTCCCACACATTAGCCGATGAGACATTGCGAAAGATGATGGCTGATGCCTATTTCGAACGTGGAGAAGTGTTAGAAGGCTTAAATTTATTTTCCAAAGCACGGTCCAGCTATCTTAAGGCTGAAATGTGGGGGCACGATGAAGCCAAGCAATATCATGCGGAAGCTGTGCAACTGCCGCCATCAGGAGATAGCACTCACTCAAGATGGGCTTCAGTTCGGAGTGCCATACCCAGCTTAATGGCTGTCCAGAAAAAAAGTGATCTGGTGGAGTATCTATTTGAAAAGGTATTGTCGGCGCTTGGGCCGCTAAAGGTGCCAAATAAATCCGGCTATTTTCTGGTGTATGCGCACGACGACACAGCTCAGGGAAAGGTCGAGACGTCTAAATATTTAATAGATAGGTTATGTCAAATCGGAGGAGTCAAACTGCATTCGGATCAAGCGCGAATGGGGCGACTGTATTTAAGCTCGCAGGGAGACCTGAAAGATGACCGTAAACTAGAAGATATCGTAACCGATCAACTCTCATTGTTGCCGGCTCAGTTAATACAAGATGTGAAGCCGGTCGGTACGGTCGTGGTGTGTTGTTCTGAGCTATTAGGAAATTACCTGAAAGACTGGCCGGACTATAAAAAGTATTATGGGGAACTTCGAGAAGCCTATGACAAAGATCTAGAGGCCTATAGCAAAGATAGTGAACAAAAGGACGCTTCGGCAATCTGTAAGGTGGTGAGTGAGTTTGCAGAAGGGCCAAAATATAAAGCTGGGTTCCATCATGTATTGACGGAAATAGCATTTTTGAAAATTCGTGCAGAGCATCCGAAAGATCCGCACGGGATTATCCCGGTATTGTTAACCCCAAATAGCTATAAGGACTGCCTGGCTGATTTTATTCCAGAGAGTACGTTTCGCGTGGAGGATATTCCAAGCTTAGAGGGGCCGGTCAAAAATGATGAAGAAGTGTATCCAAATCAAAGTCGGCATGGGGTGCTGTTTAAGCTGCTTAAGTTACTGTTAGTTGCTAGCGATGAGGCAAACACGCTTCTGGACAAGTTTTGGCGGGAGTACAGCGGTTTTATTTCGAGGTTAAAGGATGGTTCTACGGTTGGCGGGCTTGAGTTTGCCCAGCTCTTAGACAGCATATTCAACAAATCAGTCCATGAAAAAGGTGTGCTGGTGGATTATATGTTTGACAAGGCGCTGTTGACGCTAAGCTCTTTAGAGGTGTCCAAGAAACCGAGGCTTTTTCTGGTGTATGCCCACGACAATCCAGATTCAGTTCACGGAGATGCCAAGGCCTCGACGTCTAAATATTTAATCAATAAGCTATCTCACATCCGGGGCGTGACGCTCTATTCGGATCAAACGCCGACGGGTCAACCGTATTCAAACTCGGATGAAAATCTGAAAGAGGATGGGAAGCTAGAAGACATCTTAACCAATCAGCTCTGTTTGCTGCCCCATCAGCTGCGAGAGGATGTTAAACCGGTGGATAAGGTGATCGTGTGTTGTTCAGATGTCTTAGGAAGCTATCTAAAAGGGCGGCCCAAAGAACAGTACAAAGGGCAGTACTATAAAGAGTTTTGTGATGCGCTTAAAAAAGCTTATGACAAAGATCGAGAGGCCTACGTCAAAGACGGTAAACAAAAGGGTACTCCAGCTTTACGTGAGGTGGTTAGAACATTTTCCCAAGAGGAAAAATATAGGTCGGAGTTCCATCATGTGTTGACGGAAATGGCCTTTTTGGAAATACGAGCAGTGCATCTGAAAGGTCAGCATGGGATTATCCCAGTTTCATTAACGCCCAATAGCTATGACTACTGCCTGAAGGATTTTATTGACTCGACGACGGTTCGGATGGAGGACCCTCTGCGCTTTGATTTGCAAGCCCAAAAGGGAGAGGAGGTTTATCTGAACCAAGGGTCACATGGTGTGCTGTTTAAGGTGATAGAGCGGCTGTTAGCGGGCAGCAATGAAGCGAAAACATTTCTGGACAAGTTTTGGACGGGGCACAGCCATGTTATATCGCGTTTAAAGAGTGATCCAAATTTTGGCAAGCTAGAATTTGCGAAGCTATTAGACGGTATCTTCGATGACATACGGACAACGCTGCACAAACAGCTTGCGTCCACCGTGCAGCAAGAATACGAACAGTTGCAGGTGTACCGTGCCGACCCTAGGGCCGCGCTGAAGGAACAGTATTTAGCTGCGCTCAAGCTAGATAAGGCGTTTGAGCAAATTCTACAACTCTATGTTGAACCCCGTGGCAAAGCAAAGCTGTATGAGGGCGGTACTGGCACCAACAGCGATAACAATAGCGATAGCGTCAACAATTCCTCTGGCCTCTTACCCCAAGTTGAAGCGCTTCTAAAAGATAAAAAAGTGATTCTGTTGACTGGGGACTCTGGGGCGGGCAAAACACTCTTCAACCGTCGCCTAGAAAAGCATTTATGGGAGCATAAAAAAGAAGCCGATGCGATACCGCTGTTTATATCTTTGCCGAGCATTGAGAAGCCCGAGCAAGATCTAATCGCCAAAGCGTTAAAGAAAAGAGGTCTGTCAGAATTTCAGATTCAGAAATTAAAGAAAGATGACAAACAAAGGTTCGTGTTTATTTTGGATGGGTATGATGAGATACGTCAGACGCAGAATCTGTATGTGAGCAACGCTCTCAACCAGTCAGATGGCTGGCAGGGCCACATGGTGATTAGTTGTCGCAGCGAATATCTGGGCCAGGACTACCAAAGCCGTTTTCAACCGAATCCGATTCAGCAGGACAAGGACACGGCGTTTCAAGAAGTCGTGGTCGAGCCATTTTCAAAAGAAGAGAGCGATCAATATCTAGAAAAATATGTGGCGCACAACCCAACAGGCTGGACGGCACAAGCCTACCAAGAAGCTTTCTCCCAACAATCTAATTTAAAAGACTTGATTAGCAACCCATTTTTGCTGCGGGTGGTGCTAGAGGCATTGCCGGACGTCGAAAAAAAGGGGGAAGCGGTATCTGCCATCCAGTTACGCCTGGATCTGTATGATCAGTTCGTCAGGAGCTGGTTCGAGCGCAATCAGCAGCGCTTAAGCAACCAAAGTTTAACGGGGACTAAAAAAGAGGTTTTTAGCGTGTTATCTGACGAAGGCTTTGCTAAGCACGGCATTGCATTTGTGCAAGCATTAGCGGTGCAAGTGTATATCGAGAATGCAGGTAAACCGATAGTTGACTATTCGTCTCTCAACGACAAAGGAAATTGGAAGGACGCCTTTTTCGATCGAAAAGAAGAAAATCAACTGCTGCGAGACGCGTGGCCGCTGATCCGAAGTGGCACTGAATACCGATTTATCCATAAATCGGTGCTGGAATATTTTGTGGCGAGGTCGCTGTTTGAGTCGTTCGATGGGTGTGTGGATGTAAGCGCCCGCCAGCGTCGAGGCAGCTCTGCTTCAGTCTATAGTTTTGAAGAGCGAGCTGTTTTGCCGCCAAAAATGCAACGAGATGTGTCGTTAAGCCCAAAGCATTGGATTGGCGATCTGGGGGTTGTGCGCTTGTTGACTGATCGCGTTTGGCAAGAGCCTAAATTTAAGGAACAGCTGTTAGCGATAATCGAGCGCTCGAAAGCGGATAAAAGCGTACGCCAAACGGCGGCGAATGCAATAACGATTTTGGTCAGAGCGGGAGTACCGTTTCATCGAGCGGATTTAAAAGGCATCCAGATACCCGGGGCAGATCTGAGTTTTGGGTTCTTCGATTCAGCGCAGTTGCAGGGTGCCGATTTAAGAAAGACCACGCTTCGGACGAGCTGGCTGCGCCAGGCGAATTTAAGCGGTGCTCAGATGGCAGGGGTGCAGTTTGGCGAATGGGCGTATTTGCAAGAAGAGAGCGATGTGAACTCGTGTGCCTATTCACCGGACGGGAAAACCTGTGCGATAGGACTTGGTAACGGTAAGATCTGTGTGTATGCGACGTCGAATTGGAAAGAAATGCACACCTTAACCGGCCATAGCTACGGTGTTAGTAGCGTGGTGTATTCGCCGAGCGGTTTGCAGATTGCCTCGGGGAGTGAGGACCATACGGTGCGAGTGTGGGACGCGCAGAGCGGTGCGTCGGTGCACATCTTAACCGGCCATACCTCCTATGTTAGTAGCGTGGTGTATTCGCCGAGCGGTTTGCAGATTGCCTCGGGGAGTGGTGACTATACGGTGCGTGTGTGGGACGCGGACAGCGGCGCGGCGGGACACACCTTAACCGGCCATACCGACAAGGTTTATAGCGTGGTGTATTCGCCGAGCGGTTTGCAGATTGCCTCGGGGAGTTGGGACGAGACGGTGCGAGTGTGGGAGGCGCAGAGCGGTGCGTCGGTGTACCTCTTAAGAGGCCATACCTCCATTGTTACTAGCGTGGTGTATTCGCCGAGCGGTTTGCAGATCGCCTCGGGGAGTCATGACGAGACGGTGCGAGTGTGGGACGCGCATAGCGGCGCGGCGGTGCACACCTTACGCGGCCATACCAACATTGTTACTAGCGTGGTGTATTCGCCGAGCGGGGCGCAGCTCGCCTCGGGGAGTTATGACAAGACGGTACGAGTGTGGGACGCGCAGAGCGGCGCGTCGGAGCACACCTTAACCGGCCATAGCTACGGTGTTAGTAGCGTGGTGTATTCGCCGAGCGGTTTGCAGATTGCCTCGGGGAGTGAGGACAGGACGATGCGTCTGTGGGACGCGCAGAGCGGGGCGGTGGTGCACACCTTAACCGGCCATACCGACAAGGTTTATAGCGTGGTGTATTCGCCGAGCGGTTTGCAGATTGCCTCGGGGAGTGAGGACCAT
>JASSUC010000027.1:0-34948 GCA_031963245.1 Mycoavidus cysteinexigens | reverse complement strand
AAAGAAAAGGTTTTTAACAAAATATAGTAGTCAAAGGTACCTGGGGAGTTACAAATTATTAAGAAAGTAAAAAAGCTTTATAAAATAAAATTTACCCAAAATTGTATGGTACGACATCAAATCAATCGATATTCTGCCTACGAAGTCCTGAATTACTCAAAGTCTATTAATTTTTCGTTTTTCTATTTTCTACTCTTTCTAAACAATCTGCTTTCCAAGAAAAGTATCCGTCACTGCGACTTGTATGACAAAAAGTAAAAGCAAGGTTTGAGTAGACAATTTCCAACACCGTTTTTCTATCAATTTTTAAATTTCTTGCTTTTGCTCCTTTCATCGACTAGGCTAAATTCATAAGCATCGCGGGAATTAGATTGATTGATTTATATTTTTTATAAATTATCTTAATCATTCTAAACAATTAAAATCCGCGAGCAGCTATCCGTTAGGAAATTTAAATTGGGGATTTGTTTGTTTTTCTAACCCAAGGAGAAAGTAATGGGTGCTGTAGAAAGTGTTCTTCGTGAAGTAGAGAAAGTAACGATAAGGCCCTTAGGGGAAGTTGCACGTGAAGTAGAGAAAGTAACGATAAGACCCTTAGGGGAAGTTGCACGTGAAGTAGAGAAAGTAACGATAAGGCCCTTAGGGGAAGTTGCACGTGGCGTAGAGAAAGTGACGATAAGGCCTTTAGGAGAGATCGCCCGTGAACTAGAGAAAGTGACGATAAGACCTCTAGGAGAAGTTGCGCGGGGCCTCGAAAAAGTGACGATAAGACCTTTAGGAGAGATTGCAAGTGATCTTGAAAGATTGCTAAGAAAACCGCTAGGAGGCATTGCAAGTAGAACTGTGCTGCTCATGGAGCGCGTGAAAGAGGTAGTAGAGCAAGACGCCTCTATAAATTCCAATATAGATAGGCAGGCCAGGCGAGAAAATTTGAACGCAATAGCAGCAGACGCGGTGCAATTGCAGGGAGACATCAATGAAACCATATTAATAACGCCACCCACCGCAAGCGATGATTTACAGATGTTAAATGGCTTTCATATCTTTACCGGTAATATATTAGACGGTGTAGAGACGCTTCAAGATAACGACGATGTTATTCAAAATCAAAAAGAAATGAAGCAAAATAATACGGCGCTTACTCAAGACCGACAAGAGCTTATTGAAGATAATGCGGCACTTATTCAAGATAATACGTATCTTGCGTCAGAAAATAACAATCTTAGAAGCCGATTAGATCAGCTAGAAGCTATGTTTAGAGATTTCATAATAAATGAAAATAATAGTGGCCAATCAATTTCAACGCATAGTAGTGATGATGAAGAGGAATTTAATATTTCTGCAGATTTTGCCTAAATTTTAATTTAGATAACGATGCAAGCCATTCTAATTTCAATATTATTATTTATTTTCCCTTTTATAGGCTGCGGCGGCGATAACCAGGGTAGTAATGATGTCGGTTACGTAGCGCAGTCGCCTACGCCTGTAAAATCCTTAGCAGAGATAGCCAGTGACTTGTCAAAAGTGACAATGGATTCTTGGGATGCGGTGGTAGGTGAACAGGACCCTTTAGGAAAAATTGCACTTGATTTAGAAAATTCACTTGAAAAACCTATGGGGGGATTTGCAAGTAGGGTTGCATTGATACAAAAAAATTTAATAATCCTATTTAAGCGTGACATGGACATGAAAAATAGAGAAATTATTATAAATAAAACATTAGAAGATACGAAGCAGCTAAAAGATGAAATAGATGAGGCGATATTGGTAACGCCTGAAAATAAAATATTTAACTGGAGATTTTTAAATGGACTGAGCGAGGTAGTTGAAGTAATTCATGATCGAACTGAAGAAATCAATAAACATAAAAATGGATTCATAAGTAATAGAAAAGAATTGATTGAAAATACTAAGTACCTTGCTCAAAGTCAGGCAGAGCTTGCTCAACGTAATAGAGAACTTGCCCAGTATAATAAAGAACTTGCTCAAGGTAATGCAGAGCTTGCTCAACGTAATAAAGAGCTGAGATTTAAGTTGGATTTGGCGAGAGCTACAAAATTATTGCATGAACTTATAAAAAATATAAATCAAGGAACACTGGCGCACCCCGATAATTCAGTGTAGAGATAGATAAATTCCGCGCACTCCAAGGCTACGTGTGCATAGTACAACCAGAAAACGCTGGTTATCAGCGAGCATAATCAAGCGTCATAGTTTGGGACAAATTTTGCTTCGTTAGCCCTCTTCTGCCCCATTATTTGGCCCCATCGCAACACACGATGTGCCGGTTTTTTTGCTTCGAAATGTATTATTTCGCCTTTTAGTCAGAAAGGCTTAGCGAACGTTTTGGCGTGAGTTTTGCGTAAATTGACCAGCCTCTCAGGCTGAGTGAAGAAAAGCAAACCACACTATCAAACATCAGTCTTGCAAAATGGGGGCGCCGTAGATTTTTTGAACTGCCCCCATACTCCGTATTGTATAGTTAACCTGCCTTATGCTGACGATAAGGATCATTCCTTAACCAAATGGCCAACCTTGGGTTTTCCCATACCTGCGCCCGTGTCAAGCCAACGTCTTTCAACGCTTCATCATCCAGTAGCCGTAATTCAGCGCGCATATACGCAAGGCGCCATCTATTTTGTACTATTTTTAGCATTTTCCCCATAAAACTTGCGACATCCATAACAATCCCCGTTTAGTTAATCGCTTCAAAAGCAAAGCGAAAATCAATCGATGGTCTTCTAAGATAATCCATGAGAAATCTTTGTCAAGTTGGAGCCAGCAACGACATAAATAATGTATGACATTAGGGGTCTAACTGCCGCCACTCGACCGTACGCTGACGCCAGATTACCGTGCCTTAAACGCTAAACTGGATTAGACTAACGCCTACAAAAGCACGCACTTAAGCCTTACTTAGACCGGAATATGCCTTTTCAACCAGCAAACGAAGACCTTTCTACCTCCAGCATCACGCCCCAGACTCGCCAAGCCAACGGCCATACGCCAATGATGCAACAATACCTGGGCATTAAAGCCGAACACCCGAACACTTTAGTGTTGTATCGGATGGGGGATTTTTACGAGCTTTTTTTCGAGGATGCGGAAAAAGCTTCGCGCTTACTTGATTTGACGCTAACGCAACGCGGCGCATCGGCTGGACAAGCCATTAAAATGGCCGGATTGCCGTATCATGCACTCGAGCAATATCTAGCAAAATTGGTCAAACTAGGGGAATCTGTCGCTATTTGTGAGCAAATTGGCGATCCTAATACCTCAAAAGGGCCCGTCGAGCGCAAAGTCGTGCGCGTGGTCACGCCCGGCACCCTGACCGATGCCGCTCTGCTTTCAGACAAGCAGGATGCCTGCTTGCTGGCTCTTTACGCGGTGCCAAGCCGGCGCAACCGGACGCCAACCATTGGCCTGGCTTGGCTCAATTTAGCCAGCGGCGCTTTGCGACTTAGCCAGACCACTCCGGCCGATCTGCTAGCGACGCTTGAGCGAATTCGCCCGGCCGAGATCCTGGTCGCAGATACGGATCATAACGACACCGCGCTCGCTCATTGGTCTGGCGCCTTAACGCGGGTTCCTAGTTGGCATTTCGACCTGGCAGCAGGCCATACACGCCTCTGTGCGCAGCTTGGCGTCGCCAACCTCGATGGCTTTGGCGTTGATTCTTCAGCCGTTGCCTGCGGTGCAGCAGGCGCCCTCTTACTCTATGCTGCAGCCACTCAGGGCCAGCAACTGCGCCATATTTGCAGCGTGCAGCTTGAGCAAGAAACACACTATATTAGCCTCGATCCAGCCACGCGCCGTAATCTTGAACTCACCGAAACCCTGCGTGGCACGGAAGCGCCAACCCTCCTGTCCGTGCTCGATGTCTGTTGCACTTCAATGGGCAGCCGCCTGCTGCGCCATTGGTTGCACCACCCACCCCGTGCAGCACACCTTGCCCGTACACGCCAACAAGCCGTCACCGCGTGGCTCCAGGCAATACCGAATGCTGCCGGCGACGCCCTGCTTGGCTTGCGCCAGAGCCTACGGCAGATAGCGGATATCGAACGCATCACCAGCCGGATTGCCCTTTTGAACGCCCGCCCGCGTGATTTAGCGAGCCTGCGCGATTCGTTTAGCCAATTACCCACCATCCGCACGCATCTCACCCCGCTGACTGAACACGCTCCGTTGCTAAGTGCATTAAAGGCCGCACTCGAACCGCCTGCCGAGTGCGTAGCATTACTGCAGCGAGCCATTGCAACTGAGCCGTCGGCCATGATTCGTGACGGCGGCGTGATTGCCCGTGGTCACGATGCACAGCTTGACGAGTTGCGTGAACTGTCCGAAAACTGCGGACAGTTTTTGCTTGAGTTGGAAGCGCGTGAACGCACGCGGACTGGGATTGCGAATTTACGAGTCGAATACAATAAAGTGCACGGTTTCTTTATTGAAGTAACCCGTGGTCAAACCGATAAAGTACCCGCTGACTATCGGCGTCGGCAGACCTTAAAAAACGCCGAGCGCTATATTACCCCTGAGCTCAAGGCCTTTGAAGACAAAGCCTTGTCAGCTCAAGAGCGCGCCCTGATGCGTGAAAAAAACCTCTACGATGAACTGCTGCAAACGCTCTTGGCGTATATTGCAGAGTGCCAACGCATCGCGGCCGCCTTGGCTGAACTCGATGTCCTGGCAGCCTTCGCCGAGCGTGCCCGCGCTCATGATTGGACGGCGCCTGAATTAACCGATGAAAGCGGGATTGAGATTGAGCAGGGACGCCACCCTGTGGTGGCCGCTCAAATTGAGCGCTTCATTGCCAACGATTGCCAGCTTTCTACGCAGCGTAAACTGCTTTTGGTCACCGGCCCCAATATGGGGGGTAAATCAACTTTTATGCGGCAAACCGCACTGATTGCACTGATGGCCTATATTGGTTCTTATGTGCCTGCTCAGCGCGCGCGCTTCGGGCCGATTGACCGCATTTTTACGCGGATTGGCGCCGCTGATGATTTGGCCGGGGGGCGCTCAACCTTTATGGTTGAAATGACCGAAGCCGCCGCGATTCTGAATAATGCCACGCCAGCCAGCTTAGTACTGATGGATGAGATCGGCCGCGGCACCTCGACTTTTGATGGGCTGGCACTGGCCTGGGCGATTGCACGGCATTTGCTTAGCACGAATGGCTGTTACACGCTATTTGCCACCCATTACTTCGAGTTGACGCAATTACCTGACGAGTTTGCACAAGCCGCCAATGTGCATTTATCCGCCGCCGAGCATCAACAAGGGATTGTGTTTTTACACACCGTGAATGAAGGTCCAGCCAATCAAAGCTATGGCTTGCAAGTAGCTCAATTAGCCGGCGTGCCGCCCACGGTGATTCGGGCTGCGCGCAAACACCTGCAGCACCTGGAACAGCAAGCTTCAAGCCGCCCTTCGATGCAACTCGATCTGTTCAATGGTGCGCCCATTGCTCCCCCACCTGACGAGAGTGTAGACACGGCTCAACCGGAACACCCTAGCCTGAGCAAGCTACGTGCACTTAATCCAGATGAAATGCGGCCACGTGAAGCGCTGGAAATATTATTTGAATTACATGCGCTCGCGACGCAAGCAGAATAAACCAGAAATCCCCCCCACTACCTGTTGTCATAGCAATCAAGGTGGGGGCGAAAGCAGAAAAGCAGCAGTTAAAATTTAGTGCAGAACGGGTGCAGAATCATCTTCTGGCGCAGCAGAATGCAGTGCCAGACCATCCGCTCCATGCACATGACGATGGTCAATTTCTTCGGTCGTGGCGGCACGCACGGCCACTACTTTCAGGTCAAACCTGAGCGCCACGCCAGCCAGTGGATGATTGCCATCTAGCACAACATGATCCTCGGCAATATCCGTGACGATATAGATCGGCAAATCGTCTGGATCCTCGTCCTCATCCTCTTCGTCTAACAGGCCCTCAAACTGCATCCCGACTTCCAATGGCTCAGGAAAACGGCTACGCGGCTCGACTCTAATGAGTTCAGCATCATATTCCCCAAACGCCTCGGTGGGTTCAAGTTGTATCTTGGTCTCAAACCCTAGCTCTTGACCCTCTAAGGTTTGTTCAATCTTTGGGAAAGTGCCCTCATAGCCACCATGCAGATACGCCATTGGCTCACTGCTTTGCTCAATCAGTTCATTCTGCGCATCGGATAGCGTATAAGAAAGGGACACTACGGTATTTTTTACAATCTTCATGATTAAATTCTCCACAACACAGACGATATTATACGATGCGAACATCCGCCTGGCCTTGTGAGCATAGAAAATTTTCGGATTTCACGTAATCACACCCTCAAGCAGCGCGCCATGCGCACCAGGCGATTCATGCTATGCACAACCACGGTGTCGCCGGTGCGAGCGAACTCTTCCCATCCTCGGCAGTACGTGCAAAATTTGCACATACTGAACTTTCCAATGGCTAATTCGTCGCTCCTGCAGGCTCAACCCAATCCTGCTGCTGAATAACCGCGGGCAGCTGCTTAGGCGCTTTAATACGCAATTGCTTATTCACACTCATCCGGCCAAACACCACCTCGATCGCCGAGGTTGGCACGCCAAACTCTCTCGCTAGAAAGCGCACCATATGGTCAGTTGCCTTGCCGGCACAGGGCGTCGCCGTAACGCTTACTTTAAGCTGGTGTCCTTTGACCTTGCCAATGGCATTCTGTTTTGCGCTTGGCTTACCAAGAATATTGAGGACCAGTGTATCGCCCTCCCAGGAAAAAATGGAGGGCTGCACAGTGCGGTGGGGTTTGGTCGTTTCTGGATTGATTTTCTTGCGTTTCATCGCGGCTCTTGTGACTGTCCAAAACGATCCCAAAGCCGGGCGATGATGCAATCCTAGTGAGCAATTGTGTGCGAGAAGCAGCGCTTGAATATCGCCGTTCTCATGGCTTTAAATTATTTTCTTTCTAGTTTTACTTTAGGAGCTGGGCGCGCTTGAGTACTGAGCTGATCTGCCTGCGCAGAAGTCAGCCCAAATTGTTCCATCAGCCGCTTCAATAACGCTATTTCAAGCCCTGGATTGCGCGCCCGATCTTGCCAGCGCGAGCTTTCTTGGGAACGTCCAATTAACACCTCTTCCATCCCACGGTGCGTAATTGAAATCAAAGTCGCTCCGTTTGGATTGCATTCTACTAACATCCGGAAGCGGTCACGCATGCCTGATGAATATAATTTATCTGCAACTTGACCAAGCGTGCGACGCAGCCAATCATTAGAAAGTTGCGCGCGATTTTCAGTCCAATCGGTTTCGATTAAACCCATCTCAGGCCGATCTAGGGTTAAGGTGAAGCCATGCTGCGTCCAGAATGCTCGCAATAATGGCCATAATTGCGTGGGGGTATAGCCTGACACGACCAGCCAACGTTGATAACCATCATCCTCAACCTGTAGCCTCACCGGCTGCGCTGCCTGCTCTAGAAGTAGCTTGGGCGTCGCTGCCGCACGTTGCGATACCGTCCCTAACGCTTTAATCGTCGTCTCTGTCGGCGTAGAAAAATACTCGTTATGCTGGTGTACCGGCGCTAAATCACGAGGTATCGACAGAGCTGGCGCTGCGTGTGCGCTTTTATAGTCGACCCGGTCTGGGGAGAACCATTCATTGACTGAGCTACAGCCCGTCAGGGTAGAACTGATCAGCAAGGTCGTGGCAACGCACTGGGCAAAAAAATAAAGCTTAATAGGTTTCATCGGAGGTTGTTCAAGACTGGCTCACAGCCAGAAGGTAGATGAGTGGCAAGGAGGCTTTACGCCAAACCTGCTGCGTGTAACGCGGTACGCACAGCAGCATGATGCGATTCATCCAGTGGCGTCAGCGGCAAGCGGATACCGCTTTTAATCTTACCCAACTGCGCCAATGCCCATTTTACTGGAATCGGATTCGATTCAATAAAAAGATCACGGTGCAACGCTAAAAGTTGCATATGGATTGCCCGGGCACGCACAACCTCGCCTGCCATCGCTGCCTGACACAAATCGCTCATGGCCCGCGGCGCAAGATTGGCGGTCACCGAGATATTGCCGTGACCGCCCATTAATATCAATGCCACCGCCGTCGGATCATCACCACTGTAAATTGAAAAATGCGCCGGTGCAGAGTGAATTAATTCAATGCCGCGCTCCAGCTTGCCGGTTGCATCTTTAACCCCAACAATGCCTGGCACTTGCGCCAGTTGCAAGATCGTTTGATTGCTCACATCCGCCACCGTACGACCTGGCACATTATATAAAATCAGCGGCAAATCAACCTGCTCGGCAATCTTCGTAAAATGCTGGTAGATACCCGCTTGCGTTGGCTTATTGTAATAAGGCACGACTTGCAAAGTCGCATCAGCGCCGGCTTGCTTGGCATATTCAGTCAGGACAATCGCCTCCGTCGTCGAATTGCCGCCAGCGCCTGCAATCACCGGAATGCGCCCGGCCGCATGGGCCACTGCAGTTTTAATTAATCGCTGATGCTCGTCGATTGAAACGGTAGGCGATTCTCCGCTGGTGCCGACAATCACAATACCGTTTGTGCCTTGTTCTACATGCCAGTCAATTAATGAGCGCAAGGCGGGTAAATCAAGGCTGCCGTCTTCGAACATCGGCGTGACCAGCGCAACAATACTGCCGCGCAGAGAAAAAATAGGCATTTCTTTCATAGAATAAGTCATCGAATTATGGATAGATTAGGCAAGCAAGTTTAATTGTAGCGGATTAGGAATAAGACAGGCCCATCGCTTCGCGCACATCGCGCATTGTCTCTTGGGCAATTTTGCGTGCTTTATCGCACCCATCTGCCACAATCGCGCGCAATAACGACGGATCATCAATATATTTTTGGGCCCGCTCAAGCATCGGCTGTTGCTCATGCAAAATGGCGTCAATCACGGGTTGTTTGCATTCAAGACAGCCGATGCCCGCGCTACGGCACCCTTTTTGCACCCAGTTTTGCGTGGTTTCATCCGAGTAGGCCAAATGCAACTGCCATACTGGGCATTTGTCTGGATCTCCCGGGTCAGTGCGGCGCACCCGGGCCGGATCGGTTGGCATGGTGCGTACTTTCTTTTCAATCGAATGCTTATCTTCACGTAGTCCAATCGTATTGCCATACGATTTTGACATTTTCTGCCCATCTAAACCTGGCATGCGTGAAGCCTTAGCCAATTGCACTTGCGGCTCAACCAAGATGAGCTTACACGCCCCCTCAAGATAGCCAAACAGCCGTTCCCGGTCGCTCATGGATAAGCTCTGAGATTCCTGCAAGAGCGCGTGCGCTTGTTCTAACGCTTCACTCTGCCCTTCTTGCTGGTAGGCATTGCGTAACTCATGATACCGTTTGGTGCGCCGGCCACCGAGTTTT
This sequence comes from Mycoavidus cysteinexigens, assembly GCA_031963245.1. Taxonomy (GTDB): domain Bacteria; phylum Pseudomonadota; class Gammaproteobacteria; order Burkholderiales; family Burkholderiaceae; genus Mycoavidus; species Mycoavidus cysteinexigens_A. The sequence goes on along the minus strand of JASSUC010000027.1, from coordinate 25,566 downwards.
TTGGCCGCGGCCAACGCTTTTTCTTCAAAACCGACCTCTCGGCCATAGAGATAGTTAAAGCGACGTGCGATCTCGCGCGTCATTTCGACATGAGGGATTTGATCTGCGCCAACCGGCACAAGCGATGCGCGATACAGCAAAATATCCGCCGCCATCAACACCGGATAACCCAGAAAACCGTAAGTCGCTAGATCTTTCTCTTTGAGTTTTTCAATTTGCTCACGGTAAGTGGGTACCCGCTCTAACCAACCTAGCGGCGTACCCATGCCAAGCAGCAGAGTCAGTTCGGCATGCTCGGGCACGCGGCTTTGGATAAACAGCGTCGCCTGCGCTGGATCAATGCCCGCCGCCAGCCAATCGATCAAGACATCCCAAACATGCTGCTCGATCACGTCCGGCGTTTCATAGTGGGTGGTCAATGCATGCCAGTCAACCACGCAAAAAAGGCATGGATATTCGGACTGCAGCCGACCCCAGTTTTTTAAGACACCATGATAGTGGCCAAGATGGAGCGCCCCAGTTGGGCGCATACCGGAAAAAATACGATCTGGAAACAACATAATCTCAGCGTATAAGAGCAACAAAAGGGGTTAACAATAAGGCGATGATATCGTAGCCCAGCCCAATCAGCGGGCGCAGCCACACTTTGCCTAGCACACCCGTCATCACCAGCGCCAGCACGATAAAAAAACCATACGGTTCAAGCCGAGCTAGCTTCAGGGCGGGGCGAGGCGGCAGCAACGAAACCAGTATCCGCCCGCCGTCTAACGGTGGCAGCGGCAATAGATTAAACACGCAGATCACTAGATTCACCAGGACGCCGGCCATCGCCATGCGTAAAAAGAACGGTTCATCGACACCCAGCGCCGCCAAAATAATAGCCGCCAGCGCCCAGATAAAAGCTTGCGCAAAATTGCAGCCAGGTCCGGCCAGCGAGACCCAAAGGCTATGCCAGCGCGGATTGCGTAAATTACCGAAGGCCACCGGCACCGGTTTTGCATAACCGAACAAAAAAGCGCCACTGGTTGCAAAATAAAGAAACAGCGGCATCGCAATCGTCCCCACCGGGTCGATATGCTTAAGTGGATTAAGGCTCACTCGCCCTAATATATAGGCCGTGTTATCGCCAAACAATCGCGCTACATAGCCATGTGCAGCTTCATGCAGAGTGATTGCGAATAAAACGGGTAAAGCATATACCGCAACAGTTTGTATTAAATGGTCCATAACCCGCTATTGTAACCAAGCGCGAACACAAGGTTTAAAAAATCCAAGATGAATCATGCATCTAGCGCCTACTTCAGAGGCCTAACGAGACACATAGAAGATAAAACCGTGGCCATTAGCTCAACCCTTACAACCATGCTTGCCAGACGGGTGTTAGATCAGCCGGTAACGCTGGCAGGCTGCCCAGCGCCGTCCGGCTTTCTTTGGGCGCATGGAAATCTGAACCACGCGAAGCCCAAAACCCGTAGTGACGCGCAACCTGCGCATATTCCTTATACTGCTGAGGAGTATGGCTACCGGTGATGACCTCAATCGCCATACCACCCAATTCTTTGAAAGTGGTAAACAAGCTCTCATATTCAAGCAGCGTATAGCGATAACGGCCTGGATGCGCGATCACGGCCACGCCGCCGGCCGCTTTAATCCAGTTGACTGCGTCCGTCAGCGGCGCCCAGCAATGCGGCACAAAACCAGGATGACCTTCAGTTAGATAGCGTTTAAACACTGCCGGCAGCGATGGCGCAAAACCCGCGGCAACTAAATAGCGCGCAAAATGTGTGCGTGAAATCAAATCCGGGTTAGACACATAACGCAGCGCCCCTTCATAAGCATCTGCTATACCCACATTGGCCAGCCCTGTGGCCATTGCTTGCGCGCGCACCACTCGCCCTCGGCGGGTCTCAGCTAGGCCAGCAACCAGAGCGACGCAGTCTGGATCAATATTCAAGCCAACCACATGCACGGTGCGCTCAGACCAAGTGACCGAGATTTCAACGCCATGGACATATTGCATGCCGAGCGCAGTAGCGGCTTGATGCGCTGCGTGCTGGCCACCTAATTCATCGTGATCCGTCAGCGACCATAGCTTCACGCCGCCCTCGTAGGCATAACGAGCGACCTCTGCCGGCGTTAAGACACCGTCTGAAAAATTTGAATGACAATGAAGGTCAGCGTTGAGCATAATGAAAGTTCAAGAATAGGTACATTTTACTTGTTTTAAGCTGTAATTTTTAAATTTTTCTTGTGTTATGGTAGCCGTTATCACTGGCCTGATTACGCTGGCCGTTAGAACTGGCCTTATGGGTATTGGGGAGAGTATTATAGCCGCTATAGAGGGTGGTCAACGAGCTACCTGTTAACGTTCTGCTTTTTTAGCGTAATTTGCGTATAGGAGTTCAGTATGAAATTGATTCAAGACTTCAAAACATTTGCCATCCGCGGCAACGTGATGGACTTAGCCATTGGTATCATTATTGGTGGCGCCTTCTCGACGATCGTTAATTCAGCCGTGAAGGATTTAATTATGCCTGTGGCGAGTATATTTACAGACGGCCTAGATTTTTCAAATAAATTTCTCAAGCTCGGCGCAATACCCGCCGACTTTCAGGGCAACCCCCACTCCTATAAAGATTTACAGACAGCTGGCGTAGCGCTTTTTGGCTATGGCAGTTTCGTGACGGTCGTGATTAATTTCATTATTTTGGCCTTTGTGGTTTTCTTAATGATGAAATTTATTAACAAATTGCGCGATGGTCAAACGCCCATCGTAGGCGCCCCTGCTGCCGCTCCACCAGAGAATGTCGTACTGCTGCGGGAAATCCGCGATGTCCTCAAGCAACAGAAATAAGTAGCCGTAATCCACTGTTGACGCAGCCAAGGCAAAACTGAAGACGGGGTAGCCGCTGCATATCGTCTAGCGCGTCCTGCCCCCACCCCCACGATTTTTTTCTGGATAATTGATTCGCTTAACCAACGCTGAACGGTTCGCCGCGCCAACTCGGGGTGCAGGGCAAGCAGCTTAGCTAAAGTAAGCCCTTCGGGGGAGTGTTGTATGGAAAGTAATAATTGTTTAGCAGATGGCTTCATTTAACGCTCTTTACCTCCGAATATGAAGCAATTATGGCGCAGTTTTTATGATCGCGCCATAAAGGTGGCGCGGTTATAAAAAACTGCGCCACTTTTTGAACGCTGTTTAACAATTTCTTGCTTGCTCACCTTGGGATTGCTGAAAAATCGATAAGCTGCTTTCGTGCTGTATCAGTCCTGAAAGGCCGTGGGTATACTCTGCCCCATGCAGGACCATAAGCGCTCCAGCACAAGCCTAAATCTCTTGCCAAGGCGTTCATCACGGAACCTGCTCTGGCGAATCTCTTCTTCAGGCCATTACAGGGCCTGATTTAAATGCCAGCAGCAGCGCGACTGATATGCTGCACGCCACCCTTGTCAACCCAAATGCGTATGCGCTTGGCATCGCCAAGTCGTGAATATTTACCGGTTGAGTCAAGTAAGACGATAATCAGTGGGCGATTTTGCACGGTGACTTGCATCACCAAACATTCTCCCGCTTCACGGATAAAGCCCGTTTTCTGCAGGCCGATTTCCCAGCTGGGATTGCTTACCAGCGCATTGGTGCTGGTATACTGAATCGCCTTTTTGCCGGTAAAGACATGATGGCCTGCAGCGGTTGAGAACTCACGGATCAACGGATACTGATAGGCCGCGTTGACCATTTTAGCCAGATCGCGCGCGCTGGAAACATTACGACTGGTGAGTCCCGTGGAGTCGAAAAAATGCGTATCCTTCATCCCCAAGGCTTGGGCTGTTTGGTTCATCGCCGTAATAAAGGCCAGCCGGCCCCCTGGATAGTGGCGCGACAAAGCAGCCGCAGCGCGGTTTTCAGATGACATCAACGTAATATGCAGCATATCGGCGCGCGATAAGCGCGACCCTACGGATAAGCGCGAGCTCGTGCCTTTTTCAAAATCGCGGTCTTCGTTGCTAACTTCAAGTGTGTCAGTCAGCGGCAAATTAGCATCGAGCGTCACCATTGCGGTCATCAGCTTACTAATTGAGGCAATTGGCAACACTACCCCGGCATTTTTTTCAAACAGCGTCTCCTGCGTATTTTGATCAATCACATACGCCACACTTGAACGCAAAGCCAATGCATCAGGCGTTTGGTGGAGGCCAAAGGAGCGGCCTAGCGATGGTGCAGAGTGCTTAAATGCTACGCGTCGCACCTTCGTGCGCCGCACTTGTGCTTGTGCGCGCGACCGGTAGACAGGAGTCCGATAGGCGGCCGGTTTACTTTTTAAATGGCTAGTGACAAGCCGTTTGGAGCGGGCCGCGCTTAGCTTACGCGGCGCATAAGTCAAGCCCTCTGCCGCGCGCGCCGACGGCACCACGGCACTGCGCGCCGCAGGCACCGCAGAGGCGAGCCGTGGCAAAATGCTAAGCGCCATCATCACGCTTAAACACAGCGCCGGTGGCAGCGTAGAGCGAATCAAACTATTTCGCATGACCCAAAACTATGAAAAATGGTGAGAACTCATTCATGTTGTTTAATTTCAGCAACCCAAATAGGTTTATCAGTGTCGTCAGGGCTTAAATAAATAACCATGACACACTGTATCAAAGTGAGCTTAAACGAAGTGGAAGCTTATAAGGTTTGCATCCTACGTTTACGCTCCGCGACCTGCATCATATGGGTTGCAATCACAACACCAATGGTTACCACTGTAATAAAAATCGTCGCCAGTGCATTCATTTCTGGATTTAAACCCAGGCGCACGCGCGAGAAGACCACCAACGGCAAGGTTGTTGAACCCGGTCCCGACAAAAAGGACGATAACACAAGATCATCGAGTGACAACGTAAACGATAGCAACCAGCCGGCGATCAAGGCTTGTGAAATTAAAGGTAAAGTGACCGTAAAAAATACCTTAATCGGGGTCGCGCCAAGATCAAGCGCCGCTTCTTCTAGCGCCGGATTTAAGTCGCGCACGCGCGACTGCACAATAATCGCCACATAAGAAATGCCCAGCATCACGTGACCCGCCCAGATGGTCAGGATCCCTCGCTCAGCCGGCCAACCAAAGCAATTGCTCAATTCGACAAAGAGCAATAATAACGAGATTCCTTGAATCACTTCGGGAATCACCAACGGCGCATTAATCATCGCACTATACAGCGTAAAGCCGCGAAAGCGCCCCATGCGCGCGAGCACAAAGCCCGCCCAGGTGCCAATGGCCACCGATGCAAAGGCCGTCAGCGCCGCAATCCGTAACGATAGCCACGCCGCGGCTAGCAGTTCTTCGTCATGCAGCAGCGCTTGATACCATTTCAGCGAAAAACCCGTCCAGACCGTGACTAATGCTGACTCGTTAAACGAGTAGACAATCAAGCTTAGAATCGGTGCATACAGAAAAAAGAAGCCCGTACCCAGCATGGCCAGGCGTAATGATCGGTTTGGTTTGATCATGACTTGCTTGCGAGTTCTTTGACTTGGGCGTGCTGAAACAGCGCCATTGGCACAAGTAACAGCAGCACCATCGCACAAGTCACGGCCGAAGCCATTGGCCAATCAGCATTATTGAAAAATTCGTTCCACATGACGCGGCCAATCATTAAAGTATCCGCTCCGCCAAGCAATTCTGGAATCACATATTCCCCCACCGCTGGAATAAAAACCAGCAGACAACCCGCCATAATGCCATTTCTTGAGAGCGGCAGCGTAATTTGCACAAAAGCTTTCCATGGCCGCGCCCCCAAATCATGGGCCGCCTCCAATAAGCGCAAATCCATTTTGACTAAATGCGCATAGAGCGGCATCACTAAAAAAGGCAAATACGAATACACCATACCGATATAGACAGCGATATTCGTGTGGTAAAGCTCAATCGGGGTTTCAATCAAACCGGCCCACAGCAGAAAATTATTCAATAAACCATTATTCTTCAGAATCCCAATCCACGCATAAACGCGAATCAAGAACGAGGTCCAAAAAGGCAGCATCACGGCCATCAGCAAGATATTGCGGGTGGCAGGATTTGAGCGCGCAATGTAATACGCCATCGGATAACCGATCAATAAGCACAGTCCGGTCGAAATCGCCGCCACTTTTAATGAATTCACATAGGTCGCGAAATACAGGTTATCGGTTAGCAAAAACGCGTAATTCGATAATTGCAGAGTGATTTTTAGCGCGCCATCTTTGAGCGTAGCGAGTTCGGTATAAGGTGGAATCCCCAGCCGCAAATCTGTAAAGCTAATTTTGACGACCAGCAAAAAAGGCACAAAGAAAAAAAGTAATAGCCAAATATAAGGACCCGCAATGACCGCGGCGTGGCCCTGGGGGGCTAAGCGTTGCAGGCGTGACTTCATTTCGTCAGCACCACGCCCGACTCTGGGCTCCAGCTGATAAACACTTCATCATCGTAAGTCGGTGCTTGCATTTCAGTGAGCGCTAGACTTGAGACGTTGGCTACCACCATCTTGCCGGAATCAAGCACCACATGGTAAAGCGTGTAGCCGCCCCGATAGGCAATATTGTCGACTTTACCGCGCGCCCAGTTGTAATCTTGCGCCGGTGCTTGCCGCGTGACGGCAACCCGCTCTGGGCGCACTGAAATCATCACCTCCATATCAAGCTGGCCAGTGACCCCATGGCTGACATATAAGGGTTTAGGCAATTCCGGGCTATGCACAAAGATATGATCGGCCTCGTCCTCAACAATCGTGCCGGCAAACAGATTGGCCGAGCCGATAAACTCAGCGCAAAAGCGGCTATTTGGATATTCATAGACTTCGTGCGGCGTGCCAATTTGCACAATCCGCCCATCCGTCATCACCGCCAGCCGGTCTGCCATCACCATGGCTTCTTCTTGGTCATGCGTGACCATGATGCAAGTCACCCCGACTTTATCGAGAATATCCATCAATTCAATCTGCGTGCGCTGGCGGATTTGTTTATCTAGCGCCGACATCGGCTCATCCAGCAACAGCAACTTGGGTCGCTTCACCAGGCTGCGCGCCAGCGCCACACGCTGTTGTTGGCCACCCGACAATTGCTGCGGCTTACGCTTAGCCAGATGGCTCATTTGCACCAGTTCAAGCGCACTCGCGACGCGCTCTTGAATTTCCGCTTTGGGCCGGCCCTCTTGTTTTAACCCAAACGCGACGTTAGCCTGTGCCGTCATATGAGGAAACAGCGCATACGACTGAAACATCATATTCACCGGGCGCCGATAGGGCGGCATTTGGGCTAGGTCTTCACCATCAATCAGAATCCGGCCCGAAGTCAAGGTTTCAAAACCAGCCAGCATCCTGAGCAAAGTCGATTTGCCACAGCCTGAACTGCCAAGCAAAGCAAAAATTTCCCCTTTTTTGACTGACAAACTGACATTTTGCACAGCCGTCGTCGCCCCAAATTTTTTGACTGCATCAATAATTTGCACAAAGTCACCTTCCTGGCTGAGCAGGCTAAATGGCTTAGTAGGCGTAACGGAAGGGGCCCATCCCAATCCATGCGAGGAATCTCTGCTCATTAAAAATTAATATCCCTGACTTAAGAGAGTTGAATTTGATAGTTTGCCACCGCTTTAGAGCGGACATCTTATTTAAGAAATAACGAATTTTATCTGTGCTACAGCTTACTGCCAATCAAAATTTAGATCATTCGTCTTGACTTGATTGATGCCGGCGCTTAGCCACCCTAAAAAAACTAAAAGCCGGTTTTAAATTCAGTCCACAGTCGCGTCATTAAACGCGCCGTCTCAGGGGGTAGCGGCTTCAGCAAAAATAGCTTTTTAATCATCTCGGGGCGGGGGTAAATGGCCGGATCGTTCGCCACTAATGGATCAAGATACTGCTTGGCCGCCAGATTCGCGCTGGGATAGTAAACTTGATTAGTAATCGCGGCATGCACCTGTGGCGTTTCAATATAGTTAATCCATTGCAGCGCAGCTTCTTTATGCGGTGCATCTTTGGGAATAGCCATCACGTCAAACCAAATAGGCGCCCCACTGCGCGGAATAAAATATTGAATCTGATACTCTTTCTTTGCCTCACGCGCACGGCGCCCAGCAATCACCACATCGCCAGACCAGCCAAAAGCAAAACAGATATCGCCTCCGACTAAATCATTGATATACCCCGCTGAATTAAATTGCGTAATATAGGGCCGGATTTGCTTGAGCACCTTGAGCGCCGCCCTATAATCTTCCGGGTTGGTACTGTCAGGGGCTTTACCAAGGTAATGCAGCACCGCAGCAAACAATTGATCTGGCGCATCCAGCATAGACACCCCACAGCTTTTTAGCTTGGAGACATATTCGGGCTTAAAGAGAATATCCCAACTATCAAGCGGCACCTCCTCGCCGAGCACCTGACGCACTTTTGTGAGGTTATAGCCTAGGCCCGTCGTGCCATAGGCCCACGGCACAAAATAACGGTTACCCGGATCGGCGCCGGCAACAATCTTCATCAGTTGAGGATCAAGATTTTTCAGGTTAGGCAGTTTTGCGTGGTCAAGCGGCTCAAAAATGTCTGCTGCACGCAGCCGGCCAGCATAATTGCTGGTGGGGGTCACCACATCGTAACCCGAGCGTCCAGTTAACAACTTCGCTTGCAAAGTGTCAGCACTATCGTAAACGTCATAGCGTGCTTTAATGCCCGTTTGCTTTTCAAAACCGGCAATCGTATCCTTGGCAATATAGTCAGACCAATTATAAAGATTCAGCCGCGGCTCGTTTGTTCCGGCCAACGCAGATGACGTAGCGCACCCTACACAGATTAAAATTTGCGGCAAGCGCAACCCACGCTGTAATGCCTTAAGCAAGAACGATACAGCAGATAAAGTCAGATGGCCGGCTATTTTAATCTTCATTTTTGCGCTTCCTGGTTTTAACGCGAGGCGAAACTTGCCCTTGAAAAACGCAAAAATATCACCAAACTCCAATGAAAGCGACCATCGTTATAAAAAAATGCGCGATATCGTCGTAATAAACTTACAGCTCGGCTACATTAGCCCTCTTCTCTCTCTTTAAAGGTTGCATATGAACCCTCCCCGGATCCTAGTTTTGGCTGGCTCACTGCGCACTGGCTCCTACAACCGCTTACTTGCCAAAGCAGCCGCACAGCAACTGGAGACGCTAAACGCGCAGGTCACGCCATTAGATCTAGCCGATTATCCGCTGCCAATTTATAACGGCGACCTAGAGCAAGCCAGCGGTGTGCCAACCATTGCCCGCGAGTTGCACGCGGTCATCGCGTCTCATCAAGGTGTGTTTATTGCCAGCCCAGAGTACAATGCAAGCGTTTCACCGCTGTTACTCAATGCCATTGCTTGGGTCTCCCGCGTCAATGAAAATGGCGGCAAACTCACCGCCTTCGGCCAGCCAGTATTTGCCCTTGGCAGTGCTTCCCCCGGCAATTTTGGAGGCTATCGCGGGCTGTTAGCATTGCGTCAATTATTGGCCTGGACGCTACAAGGCCAGGTTTTGCCACAGGTGGTAGCAGTGGGCCAAGCTCATAATGCATTCGATGAACAGGGCCAACTCAAAGACGAATCAGCTAAAAATATGCTGAAGGAATTAACCGCGCAACTCGTCAAAATGGCCAGTTGTGTAAAATAAAAGCCATTGTATATCTCCTCTACGCGTAACCCTGATTCACAAAAACTGATGTCATCCACACTGCACGATCTTCCTGATAGCCCTTGTATCGGCATCTGTTCAACTCTTTTTGATGAAGTGTGCATAGGCTGTGGGCGCACTGCATTTGAAGTCTCAAACTGGGTATTTTTCAGTGATGAAAAAAAGCGCCTAGTGTGGCAACGCATTATCCAAGAGAATCAGGCCATGCGTTTCACGCGCGGGCCGGCATAAACCGAGAGAGAAACCGATGATTGCAAGTATTTCGAGTTAAGCTAGTGCGAGTTGCGTCAAGCAACCCGCCTTTCAACCCATTCATTTAAAGAGGTCGTGATGCTCACTTTATACTTTTCTCCTCATACCTGCGCACTGTCTGTATTGATTGTATTGAAATGGCTTAATGCACCCCATACAATTGAAAGAGTGAAGTTAGGCGATCCAGCATATCAAAAACTTGTACCGCTTGGCATGGTGCCGGCGATGACAGATGATGAGGGCCCGATCATGACGCAAGCGGCCGCTCTTTTAAAATACCTCGTCAACAAATATCCACAAGCACAGCTAGGCAGCGATGGCACCCTTCTTGGCAACTATGCACTTGATGAAAAGCTGTCTTTTCTGACCGGTGATTTTCATCCAGCTTTTTGGCCTTTTTTCTCACCAAAGCGCTATACCGTGAATAGCGATGAAGAAAGTATCACAGCGGTAAAAACTGCCAGCCATGCTCGCGTGGATCGGGTGATGCTAGCATTGGATCGTCAGCTTGACGCAACTCCATATTTGCTCGGTCAACGCCGCAGTATTGCCGATGCCTATGCATTTACCATGGCGCGTTGGGCAGACTATTTTCCTAAAACGACTCGCCACTATCCTAACGTCCATCGTTTCATGCAAGCCATGCAAACAGATGAAGGCGTGCAAGCCGCATTGCACCATCAAGCTTAAAAACAGCCCGCGCAAGGCGGGCTATTTTAGATTTTTACAGTTGCCGCTGCCTATGGAAATTTACGAATTTTTTGTGAAATGATTGGTGTTAGCCTTGCTGACATGGATATGCTTATTGCAGCACATGCTGTCTCTGTTGGCGCAATCCTTGTTACGAGAGATCGAGCTTTTAACCATATCCAGCAACAATCTGTTTTGGAGAGTTGGGGATAGATTTTGCATGGGTGTTAATCCTAATCTCGTACACCGTAAATTAACTTAGGTTAATCATCTGTGTGCGCCAAGGTGTTAAAGCACGGACTCAGGAGGCATTGATACAGGCTGTCGTACTTGATCAGACGTTCCGGGACACCTTTGTCCTGGAAAGATTAGCTAATGTTAACTTAAATTCCGACCTAAAACTGGTCAATTAATATGAGGAACAGGCTTGTTTTGTTCAAAGGCAGTGAGATTTTCTAACGTGATTTTAGCAATATTGGATAAAGCCTCATGAGTGAGGAAAGCCTGGTGAGCGGTAATTAGAACATTTGGAAATGCCTGTAAGCGAACAAATATATCATCTTGAATAATGGTATCAGCCAGGTTTCGAGAAAATAATACCTCTTCATCTTCATAAACATCCAGACCCAAATAGCCTATTTGATAGTTTTTTAGTGCACTGATAACGGCGCGAGTATCTATCAAAGCGCCCCGTCCAGTATTAATTAACATTACACCAGGTTTCATTTTGGATAGAGCTTCCTCATTGATTAGATGATAAGAGTTATCAGTTAATGGACAATGCAAACTGATAATGTCAGCTTGACGATAAAGCTCTATATTTGTAGTATAGCGTACGCCTAATTTTTTGCACAGCGGATTAGGAATGGGATCTACGGCCAGTAATTGGCAGCCAAAACCATGCATAATTTTCGCAAATGCGCTCCCAATATTGCCCGTGCCGATAATACCTACTGTACGGTTATATAAATCGAAGCCGAGTAATCCATCTAGCAGAAAATTTTGCCGCTGTACCCGCGCATAAGCACGATGGATCTTACGATTCAATGTCAGAATAAGCCCTGCTGCAAATTCGGCTATGGCATAAGGTGAATAAGCTGATACACGAGACACAGTAAGCTCCAAAGCCCTGGCGGCATCAAGGTCTACATGGTTAAAGCCTGCTGAACGTAACAGGATAATCCGGGTTGTGCCTCGAGCAAGTTCTGCTAATACCGTTTTCGATAACGTGTCAGTGACTGCACAGCTCACCGCAGGATAAGCTACGGCTATGCTCGCGGTTTTCTCTGTCAAGCGGGTATCTAAAAAATGCAACTCGTGATGATGACTTTGATTGGCCTCCTCCAGGAAAGGCTTTTCAAAACTTCTGGTACTGAAGATAGCAACTTTCATTGATTTTTTACCATTGTTTAGATTGACTCAATATTGAGTTCTCTATAATGTTTCATCGCCTCTGCTTTTTTAGGCATTTCTATCGTAATTGTGCCATCCTTTCAGAGTAACTGATTAATTCAGAACTTTTAATAACTGACATTTCATTTAATAATTGATTTTACTTTTAATACAATACATTATGTTGTAACTCACAAGTGTAATCACAAAACTGCTATTTCTGTTGTGCGGATACCAAAGCCATCATCAAATTATAAACTTGGCAATTCAAACAAGCCAATCGATTACTAATTGATCTGTTTCTACGCTAGTCACGCCTGGTGCTGACCAGGCGCCTCGTTTAGCCTCCTTTAATTCTGAACATGAATTGACTTTACCTTTTAGTCTTACTTTGCCACCTGCAACTTCAACCTGGATCCGTTCTGCATCCAATTGTGCATGTCGATGGAATTCCTTGGTAATCAAATTTTTAATATTTTGAGGTGAGGTTTTATGTTGTATTTTAATTTGATTATTAAGGTTTTTTACTCCTGTAAGCCCTCTGACAGCCTTTTCAGCGCTTTCGCGTTGATACCACCAATTTACCTCACCAGTTAATGTCACATGCCCATCCTCGACAGTGACCTGAGGACGCTCTTGAGGCAGGGCGCTATTCCATTTCAATGCATTAGCGGCGGCATTCGCAATATCGACATCCGACACTCTATATCGTGTGTCTACTTCCACGTGCAATTCGTTCGCCACCGCTTTTACCCCTGCAACACTTCTGATTGCCCGTTCTGCAGAATATTTTTCAAACAGGCTACCCACTGTACCACCTAAGATAACGACTTCTCCGGTCGCTGCGATGGTTATATTAGAAGCATCCACGCTGGGCTCGTAAGCAAGCTTATCCATAATATCTTCATAGAGCTGTGCATCAGTTTTCATCCTGTCTCTCCTGATCAATAGGAGTTACTTTACTTTATTACTGATTATTCTCTTTAAAGAATAGATACTATTTCCAGATATACAAGCCGCTTTTTAAGGGACGCGTTGCTTCAGTGTGTCACGAACGCAGGCGTGAGCTTGCGATGCTGTACTAAAGATGGGAGTCGGCCTCCCGAAGTCGGCTTGCAGGAGCAGATATCAGTGTGTCACGAACGCAGGCGTGAGCTTGCGGTGCTGTACTAGAGATGGGAGTAGGCCTCCCGAAGTCGGCTTGCAGGAGCAGATATCAAACCGCCCGGTGCGGCTGCGTTCAAAAGATGTGGTCGTGAGCGACTGTGGAAAAGGCATCATGAAGATGTCAGGTATTGACAATTGTCACACCGCCATTGCACAGCATAGCTGTAATTTCGTGCTTCATAGCCGCCATCACGCCTCAGAAATTCACATCGAACGTTTGCGGTAATCTTCGAACGAAACTGACCTTGCCCCCGAGAAACGTATCTTACTGAAGGTTTAGAATTCAGAAAAGAAATACACCCGTTCAGTTTAAATAAAAAACCCCTCTCTCCTTGCTTAATATAATTTTCTTACTATACTTATAAAACACGCGATGGAATGTTCCGGGGGGATTTTCACTCGTCACTTCTGTCCGTGTGTTAGCGACTGTCATTCGCCTGCATCTTGGGGCGGCTTGTTTTTAATAAGAAACATTAGGAAAAAATCATGACTAAGAGCAAAGAAATCAATACGCAAGAGATCCAACTGAACGATGATGCACTGATGGAGTTTTGTGCGTCTGAGTCGACGATGGGTGCCGTCGGAGAAAGAAATGAAGCTGGCTTTGGCAAATACGACGACGACGTTTCTTAAAATAACCGTTTAAGTTCTTAATGTGACGCCGGGCAAGCGCTTATAAACGTTTGCTCGGTGTTCTGTTGACCGCAACTACACAAGAAAAATAGATGCCTCATCATTTGATGCCCAATATTTTTGGGGCTCGTTTCTCAGAGCAAATTATTGTGCTTGACGTGATCCGGGACCGGTACATCGTTCTATCTCATGCGCAATCAGCGGCGGTAGCGTCTTATCTTGGTCTTGATTCTGCTTTGTTTGAAGCAAATACGACTGCCAACACAAATATTCTGCAAAAATTGATTGACACTCATCTGGTTACCGAGCAAACGTTTCTAGAGATCGATCCTAAATTAAATTCGCTGAGTCCCTCTCCTCAAACTGGCGGCATGTCTGCTAACGGCTGGAAGTTGCCTGAGGATGCTTTCGAGCATAGGCCTGCTTGGAGCTTGATTGCAAAAGCGGCCATTGCTCTGAGAGCCGTGCATCGGCAGGCGGTAAAAAATAGACTGGTTGGGATTTTGACGCTCTGCGCTCAAGCTATAGAACAAGCCGAGCCACGTTTTGGACAAGCAGAGGAATACATTCCTTTTGTGAAGGCACTCAATTGGGCGTGTCTACTGTACCCGAAACAAACCAAATGTTTGGAGTGGTCTGCGGCGCTCACCCTGTTGTGTGCACGTGCGGGTCTCTTATCAAAGTTAATAGTTGGCGTGCAATCCTTCCCGTTTTATGCGCACGCGTGGTCAGAAACTGATGGTGTGATCATTGGCGACAGCTCTTTACGGAGAGAGGAGCTGTCTGTCATTCTTGAATTTCCAACTCCATTATTGGAACTCCCCTATGACCGTTCTCGGCATCGCTTATCCCAACACACAGGAGCTTTTAACAGCAAATCGGGACTGGGTTTTAACCCATGATAAAAGCGGCCAGCTAGCGGGTGCATTATGGCAAGAGGCAGATGAGCGTCATAGTACGCGCGCCCGGTGTCGCGAAGGGACAACGTATTCTTATTGCTTTTATGGACAAGCGTTTTCAAAGCAAGACAATACTGAAATTAATGAAAGTGACTTGTGTGAAATTGCCTTAAAAGGCCCCGCTTTATTAACCGCCAAATTTTGGGGGACATATTTATTTGTCTGCTTTGATAAGGTGGCCAAAAAATTTATTTGCTGTTGTGACCCAAGTAATCAGTGGCCCGTCTATTGGTCATGGTCTGAGCGTCACGGGCTACTGTTTTCAGACACCATTGCCTGTTTGCATCAGGCGCTTACAGAAGCGGGCGAACGCCCGGGATGGAATCCATCGTTCTTTACCACTTGGTTACGCACCGGCTCGGTACAAAGTGGTGAGATGCCATTTGATCGTATTTCAGAACTTCCGGCAGGGTGTGCGATTTTCTATACGCAGGGAGGCAAGCCAGAGATGTCGCCGGTTTGGGATCCGCTCATGCGTTCTGCCTATGGGCCCCTCTCGCAAAATCCATACGATATTTTAAAAAATTACCTGAGTTTGCATGTATCTGGCGACGATCGGCCGGTCTTAGAGCTTTCAGGTGGCTTGGAGTCGAGTTCCGTGTTGCTAGCTTTACGGGCGCTGGCCCCGACCGCGCAACGGCTTTCTTGTGCCCATTATTACAATTCCAAGATTGGCTCGTCCAATGAACTTGAGCATGCGCGCCGCGTGGCTCACAGCACAGACGCCCACCTTTACGAAATCGATAACCCGGTGCTGTCATTCGCTCCGACCACGCAAATCCCGCGCGTCGCAAAGCCGCATCTCCGCTATTGCTTGCTCGCCTTTCATCAGCATTTTGCCGACTCGCTCGACGAGCGTGAAAACAGCATGTTAATTAGCGGACATGGCGGCGATGCACTTTTTCTCGCGCCCCCGCCTTTTGGTGTCTTAGCCGATGCAATGCTCACCTTACGCTGGCGGCAGTTGTTTCGGATGACGATGGATTTGGCATTAATCCGCCGCACATCGCTGGCCCAAATTATGTGGCAGGCAACCCAGTCTTTATTTTCTCCAAATCCTGCTAAAGGAGTTAAAAGCACGTTTGGGCTACTGTCTGACGCGGCGCAACTAGAGCCACTCGATGGCTGGTCCCATTTACATCCATTTATTCAAAAGACCAAGGTTCGCCTGCCGGGCAAGTTATACCAGTTGTTCCTGGCATACTTGTCGCTAGATGATGTCAGAACCCCCGCCTATCCCTTCAAAAGCGGCACGCATTATCCATTTCTTTGTCAGCCAATGGTGGAATTTGCGTTGTCGGTACCCAGCTATCGTCACTTCGAGGGGGCCCATAATCGCATTCTCCTCAGAAAATCCGTCTCCGCCGCGACGCATTATCCGCATCTCTGGCGGCGTAATAAAGGCGAAACATCCGGCATCAATTTGCTCGGCATACGCCAGCATAAAGACCACGTGATGGCACACTGCCTTGAGGGTTACCTAGCCAAGGAAGGCTATCTTGACCCAATTCGAACCCGCACAGCAATCCAGGAGAGCAGTAAAGGTCGTAATGGCTATTTCATGGACCTGCTTCAGGTGTATGCCGCTGAACTCTTTATTCAAGGATGGCAGTAGCTAGCCGGTGAGCGCACTAAAAATATCCAAAACTTTCAAAACGCTTGGTTTTCTACTGAGTTGCTTATGGGCCAATGAGCGCTATGCCCGTATGCAAGTTGTTGCCGCCGTTGCCTGTACAGCTTGTGTAATTGGCCTGAGCGTCGTGACACCCGTGCTCCTCAAATGGCTGATCGACGGTTTTTCTAGGGTACCGACTTCAGCCATCAGCGCCTATATGCTATGCGTAGCTTACGGCTGTGCGTGGTTCCTGTCGCAGGCCTTACGACGCGGCGAGCAATATCTGGCGATTGCCATCAACGAGCGCATCAAACGATTCATCACCCTAAACTATGTCAGCCAGGTATTCGATCGTTCTGCTGCGGCGCTCAGTGATCAGCAAAGCGGTGCTGCCGCGAGTGAAGTGAGTCGAGCGCAAGACAGTGTAATGCGCGCACTGTTCGGAATTTTCTGGAATATCGCGCCACTTTGCGTTGCCATTGGCTTGGCTTGCATGGTTGTGTTTTCGCTGTTTGGCGCGGTCTATGCTGCAGTGCTCATCGGCTTTTTAGCCGCTTATCTGTATTCCACCATGCTCACAGTTGCGCACTGTACGCCATTGCAGCGCCAGAAAAACTGGGTATCGGATCGTGCCTCGGCCTGTCTGATTGATACGCTGACGCATGCAGATACCATCAAAGCCTTTGCCAATGAAGCCAGCGAATCGGCACAGCTTGAAGGTGCTTTCAGAGCCCGCGAACAAGCCAGCATCCAGATCGCACGCCACATGGAGGTGCTCGGCGCGCTGCAGTTATTGATTGTTGGCATCGGCCTCACCACACTGACCTCTCTGGCGTGCCGCGATATCCTCGCGCACCGGCTGACGGTGGGCGACTTTGTACTTTTAAATAGTTACCTATTGCAATTTACGCTGCCATTGAGCACCTTCGGTTATGTCATCCGTGAAGCTCGGCTGGGCTTATTTAATCTTGAAGAACTACTGGCCAAAATCAATATCCGATGGCCGTTCAAGCCCGCCAGCCGTACACTTTTTGAACAAGCGCCATCGATCGAATTCAAGCAAGCTGAGTTTAGCCATGTGCCGGGCAAATATATTTTACGAGAGGCGAGTTTTTCAATTCCAGCGGGTGCATTTTGTGCGCTTGTCGGCCCAACCGGGGTCGGCAAATCTACTTTGATGAAGCTGCTGTTGCGTTTGTATTCGCTCGATAGCGGTGCCATTCTGATCAATGGCCAACCGATTGAATCGTTTTCCGAGCAAGTGCTGCGCCAGTCGATCAGCTATGCGACTCAAGACGCGCATTTGCTAGATCGTTCGCTGCGTGAAAATATCTGTTTTGCTTGCCCGCAGGCAGCGGAGACAGAAATTGCGCGGGCCATCAGCACCGCAGCACTCACGTCAGTTATAGCTGCTGCCAGCGCTGGGCTCGAAACGCCGATTGGCGAACGCGGCAACAAACTATCCGGCGGCGAACAGCAGCGCGTAGCGCTCGCCCGCGCACTGTTTCGACCCAGCCATCTACTTCTTCTAGACGAGCCGACGGCGGCGCTCGACGCGCAAACTGAGGCGACGATTTTCAAGAGTTTGCATGAAGAATATCGACACACCACTCGACTGATCATCGCCCATCGGCTGCCAGCCATTCAGCATGCGGATTTAATTCTAGTATTAAAAGATGGCACTATCGCTGAGCAAGGTACCCATCACAGTCTGTTGGCGCAAGACGGTATTTATGCCAGCCTCTGGCATAAGCAGGTTGGGTCTAATGTTATTGAACAGCGTCAAGTCAGCGCAGCTTTGTGGAACGAAAAACCGGGTTAAGCACCAGCTATAAACCTCATTTCTTATCCCATGTCAGCAGCGGATGTAAACTGATACACAGCAGCGATTGAAAATTGATACACCGAATTTGAGAAGATAGCTGCATTTTTGAGTGCGGCGTTGATAACAAATGAGGCGTATGTGGAAATCAGATTACTAAAGAAGCATGGCAAAATCCTGCGTGAGATAGCAGAGGAAGTGGGGTGTTCGGTGAACACGGTACGTCGTCATCTAGAGTTGGCAGAGAAGCCGAATTATGCGGAGGGCGGGATTATGCAAAGCTACGCCGCCAAGATGGCGGCGTAGCTTGCCTTCCAGGACGTACCACTCCACATTATCCCGGGTCAAACAACGAGGCGATCAGCGCGTCCGGGGCCTTGAATCGACCGCGACGCAAACCAAGTGGCAAGGCTACCTCCACTGCCTCTAACTTCTCCGATGGGTCTACCCGCAGGTAGATCTCTGTCGTGCGGATATCGGTGTGACCGAGCCACAGTGCCACCTTGCGGATGTCCCGGGTCGCCTGAAGCATCGTGATAGCGCAGCTATGCCGGAGTTGGTGGGGTGATACAGTGCGTTCGCTCAAGGAAGGGCAACTCTTCGCTGCAGTGCGAGTGTGCTTCGCAAGTATGTACTCGAAGCCAGCCCGGGTCATCGTAGCCCCTTCGGCATTCACGAACAGTTCTGGCACAGGGACTGCCCCACGCACTGCCAGCCAGGCCCGGAGGTCGGTGGTAGTTTCCTTCCACAACGGCAGACATCGCTCCCTGCGCCCTTTGCCAAGAACGCGGATGCTCGGCATTCGTTGCAGCGACAGGTTCGCCAGCGGCAATTCTACCAATTCGGAAACGCGCAGGCCTCCCGCGAAGCAGAGGTGCAACATCGCACGGTCCCGAATTCCGAGTCGTGTTGTGACGTCGGGCGCGTTGATGATGGCACGAACCTCATCCATGGTGAGGTGCCGCAGTAGCTTCTGGTCATGGCGTTTCCCCGGAATAGCGTGGATCTGCCTCGCCTGTGCCAGGGCGGAGGGCACACGGAACTCGACATATCGGATAAAGGCCTTGATAGCGGCGAGACGCCCATTTCGAGTCGCCGCACAATTGCCTCGTTGCGCTTCGATGTGAGAGAGGAAGTCAAGGATCAACGTGACATCAAGTTGCTCAAGACACAGCTGTGAAGGCCTGAGTCCCAGGCGCTTGCTGGCGAAGATGAACAGGAGTCGAAAGGCGTGGGCGTAAGTCTCACAAGTGTTAGGGCTGCAGCCCTGCTCGATTGGCATGTGCTCGCGTAGGAAGCGGGTAATCAACGGGGCAATGGGTGTCATATGGCCTCCCCAGCTATCAGTGCTTCGGCTGCTGCTGCGATCTTGGTCATGAGTTCCGGAGTAGCTTCCAGGTACCAGTAGGTAGAGGTGATGTCGGCATGACCGAGGTACGTCGCCAAGGCGACGAAGTGACTACCAACCGCCTCGCGCTGCGTTGCGCATGTTTCCAGCGCCCTGGTTGCAAACGTATGCCTCAGATCATGGATACGTGGCGGGCGTGTCCGTGCTGGTGCAAGCCTCGCAAGCAGGCGCATTCGACTAAAGGCGTACTCCACGATGCTAGAAGAAATCCGCTTGTTCCCCAACGACAAGAACACGTGATCGTCCGTCACGGCCAACCGACGACGCGCTTCTAGATACCGATCAAGGGCTTTTGCCGCCGTCGGATGTAATGGCACAAAGCGGATTTTACCGAACTTTGTACATCGGATCTGCAGGACGCCATCGGGCAGTACATCGTCGAGCCGGAGGTCGAGCGCCTCCGAAAGGCGGAGCCCGGTCGAGGCAATTAGCCCGATCATCGTCGCGTACACCTGACGTCGAAGGGGGTACGTCTCACGTAGGCCACGCACCGCCCCGATAAGCTGCCCCACCTCCTCTGGTGCATAGATATACGGCAGTGGACGGCAGTTGGGCGCGTGAAACAAGTTGGATGGTATCTCGTGGGTTGGATCCTCGGCATGCAGGAAGCGAGCAAGATGCACTATGCTTTGCAACCGAACGTGTCGAGCGTTCGGCGAGGGAGCCTCCATCGCCCATTCCACTGCAGTGGACGCGCGAACGTGGGCGTTACCCCGCGCGTCGGCGAACCTGGCGAACGCACGGAGAGTTCTCGACAGTTCGCGAAGCTTGAAACCAAGTGCCTGACGAAGCGATATGTAGCGTTCAACATGAGCGATTAGCATGACGACACCCCCGGCCATGGTTGTGCAATTTGCGATAGGAGCCCGAAATCTACCTTGGCGTAGTGAGCGGTCGTCATGGGCGAACGATGACGCAAGACCGCTCCAATGCCAGCCAGGGACACGCCCTGGCGAAGCATCGTCGTGGCCGCGGAATGCCGCAAGACGTGAGCGCCATTAATTGGCGCTTTGATTCCCGCTCGGCGCAGCGCGCTCCGCACGATATGGCTGACAGCTGCACGCGTCAAGGCGCGACATGGAGCCAGGACAGTTGTGAACACTTCTGGCACCTGCAACGCGGGCCGACTGTGGTCGAGATAAAGCAGAATCGCATCGCCGACATCCTGTGGTAGCGGGAGCGCCTCCTGGCGACGTCCTTTGCCGCAGACCAGGATCCTCCCGTTGCGCCAGTCAATGTCGGTAAATTTAAGCTGGGCAACCTCGCTGGCACGGAGCCCGAGTCGCGCCAGAAGCAGGAGCACGGCTCTATCCCGTAGTCCGTTGATGTATCCGGTGCAGGAGCCAATCACACGCTCGACGTCCTCAGATACCAGGAACCGAGGGACCGAAGACAGTTGCCACGAAGCGAAACGGGGATGGCATATTGCATATCCGGAGGACATCGCCCGGTCAAACCGAGGAAACGAAGGAACGAGCGGACCGCATTGACAATTCTCTTCGCGCTGTGGATCCCGTGAGGACTCGCACGGTCGAGGACAAAGGTGCGCAGGGCTTCAGCGGAATAAACGCGAGCATCGCTCCCGAGAGCATCGAGCAGTCCCACAATGCTGCCCTGATAGGCATCAAGCGTCGTGTCGGTCAGTCCGCGGTGACTACGCATCCACGCACGGAATTCTCCTAGCACAGGCCAGAGATCAACTGCAGACGGTGAAGTGGCGAACGGCGGAAGTTCGCCCGTCTGCTGGAGAAATCGGATGAACACCGAAGCCACCACGACCGAGCGGTGATTGGGTCCGCGACGGTAGCGAACATGTTCGGTCTTGATGGCTAACCTGCACGCCTCAAGTCCTGGAAGTAAGTCTCGCGCGGTAAAGCCTGCGGCGAGTAACCAGTCCGTCCAGCCCGCAAGGGCGCGTAGCGCGTTGCCGATGGAGATCGGCTTATATCCTTGGCGATCGAGCCAGTCGGCGAAGCCGTCGATATGATCTGAGGCCGGGCCGGCACGCAGCCGCTGCCGGGTAACGGGAGAATGTAAATGCACTTCTAGCATGATGGCCTCACTTGGTTGAATGAGGCTCAAATATCTCCTATTGGCTCGTTCGGCGATAGAACGAGTCTGGCACGTTGCGCCGGACGCGCTGATTGCCTCGCTGTTTGAACCGGGATAATGCGGAGCGCCACGTCTCCCTAAGGCAAGCTACACCGCCATCTTAGCGGCGTAGCTTTGCATAATCCCGCCCTCCGCATAATTCGGCTTATGCAGTGCACCGCATAAACGAAAATACTCACGTCATGTCAAGCGCGTGCGCAAGGTAGAAAAATATGAGACCTACCTATGCAGTCGTCAAGAATCAGCGAAGCCATTATGGATCCCGGCGACAGTGCTGTATCGCGAGATATTGGCTAGAGGTTATCAAGGGGGCATGAGCCAATTGCGTGCATTTTTGCGTACTATAAGGCCGACCCAATCAGAGGATCCGGTGATTCGGTTCGAGACTGAGCCAGGCGAGCAAATGCAGGTTGACTGGGTCGAGTTTCGCAAGGGATCAGACCCGCTCTATGCGTTCTGCGCGACGCTTGGTTACAGCCGAGTTAGCTATGTGGAATTCGTTACCGATATGAAGGCTCAGACCTTGATTGAGTGCCACGAGAGAGCGTTTGAATCGTTCGGAGGAGTTGTAAAGCGGGTTTTGTACGACAACATGAAGACAATCGTGCTCGAGCGCGACGTCTATGGTGAGGGAGAACACCGCTTCCATCCTGGGTTTTTGGACTATTCGAAACATAGTGGCTTTCTGATTAAGTTATGCCGCCCGTACCGAGCCCAGACCAAGGGCAAAGTGGAGCGCTTTAATGGTTATTTACGCCGCTCGTTCTATGTACCGTTGGTTAGCCAACTCAGAGCGGTTGGTCTGAAGTTAGATGCGGTCACAGCCAATCGAGAAGTCAGATGCTGGCTCGACGAAATAGCCAATGAGCGCATTCACGGTACAACCAAAGTTAAGCCGAACGCGCGCCTGCAAGAAGAGCGTCGCTATTTGCAAGTAGTCCCTGAGCCGTGGCGAGGGAAGATTGCGGCAGCTCGCCCACAACGCAAAATGCCAGTGATCAAGGAGGCGCCCAAGCGCCCGGCGGTCGTCACGGAGCGGCTTAACCAGGAGGTGCCTGTGCAGCACGAACTGAGCGTCTATGAACACTTGTTGCAACAAATCGTTCAGGGAGGTGTGGCATGAATTTACAGCATGAGAGAATCGGCAGCCTGTGCAGTGCACTCAATCTCCCGTTCGTGGCCCAGGGCTATAGCGCGGCAGCACAAAATGCAGCGAAGCAGGAACTCGCCTATAGTGACTTCCTGGAAGAATTGCTCAAGCAAGAAGCCGCAGGGCGCAAGGCCAGACAGCAAAGCGTACTGACTAGAATGGCAGGCTTCCCGGCGATCAAAACACTTGATGATTTCAATTATGACTTTGCCAAGGGTGTAAAAAAAGCTCAGCTAGAAGAATTGGCGGCATTGAACTTTGTAGAGCGCAATGAGAACGTGGTGCTGGTTGGCCCTAGTGGTGTGGGCAAAACCCACTTGGCCATTGCATTAGGCTATCGGGCTGCACAAGCCGGCATTAAAACTCGCTTCACGACAGCCGCGGACCTGATGCTATTGTTGACGACGGCTTATCAGCAAAACAATATGAAAGCCACTTTACACCGGACCATCAAGGCTTATCGGCTGATGATTATTGACGAGGTGGGCTATGTACCGATGAATCGCGAGCAAGCCAATTTGTTCTTCCAGGTGATTGCTACCCTATATGAAAAAAGCAGTGTCATCGTTACGAGTAACTTGCCATTTGGCCAATGGGACACCACCTTTGCGCAGGACACAACGCTAACGGCAGCGTTGCTCGATCGCTTACTGCATCACGCACATATTGTGCCTATCGCCGGCGATAGCTACCGGCTCAGACACCAGCGACAAGCTGGAATGATTCACCCTATCGTAAGGGGAGATCAGCTATGAACGCTACGAGTACGGTGCGCTCCTCCAGTCGGGCTTTGCCCTTCCTCCTGTACGCACCGTACTCGCACTACCGAAGTGGAACAGAGGTGTATCAGTTTTAAATCGCTGTTCGCTGGAAAACTGTATCAATTTTAAATCGCTGTTGACATCCCACCGCTCCGAGTTGCTTCAGGAGCCGCCTATTCAACTCATTTAAGCCTTCCACGCCATCGATTGAGGTAGCTCTTACTTCCAATTTGCTATGCGGTGACAGCCACCGCAGGCGCACCTGAACTTCGTCACCTTCTTCTATCACCTGCCACTGGCAAACTAACCTATCTCCACTGCCAATTACCAGATAGGTGCTGTCGGGGGTCGTTTTCCAGACAACGCTATAGATACCTCTGCCAAAACTTTCAATCACTGCCCGACTCTGACCAGAGGCAACATCCCACAACCGCACCGTATTGTCCTGACTGGCCGAGGCGATCTGCGCGCCGCTCGGCGAATACACTACGCTCAAAACCCTGCCGGTATGTCCTTCTAAGGTGTGGATTTTTTGCCAATCCAAAGTCGAATACACACTAATCGTTCCGTTTTCAAGACCCACGGCGCAGTGTTTCCCATCCGGTGAATACGCACAGGACAGCACGTAGCTCTCTTCTGTGAGATACGGCCATTCGCCAAACTGTACCCCCTCCATCTGCGCGCCACTTAAATTCGCTTGGCGCAGCCAACTCGAGCAAAGATTGGAGTTTCTTAAATCTGCCCCTTGCAACTGCGCTGAATCGAATAAACCATAACTCAGATCCGCTCCAGGTATTCGGATTCCCCTTAAATCCGCTCCATTAAACTGGATACCACTTTGCACCAATAGTGTCAGCGAATTTGCTGCCATGGGCTGCACTTTTTCTGTTTTTGAGCGTTCGACCCAGCTCAGTAGCTTTGCCTTTAACTCTGGCTCCTGTTGGATTTTTTCCTTTAAATATCCGAATAGTTTTGGATCACTAACTGTAGCGGACCGATAACATCCGAGCTCGGGACCGATAACATAGATCGTTTTGGGACCAGATTAATTGAGAATATCCGCTTGCGCCGGATCACATTAAATGAGAATGGGCCCACATTGTTTGAAAACGGCCCGATTACATCGGCCAGGACCCCCATTCACTGAGAACGGGGACCGTAAGGAGTATGACGTCAAGGAGTCATATCTCATCGGGTTTTTCGTGACGACTGCAGAGCCATTTTCTTCACTGAATGAGATGAATATCTCCCATTTACGACAAACTGGCCATAATGAACCATTATTTAAATCAGACACTATTTCGTAGCAAAAAACCTGTGAAGGTCTTTTGCTACGCTTTGTTTATACGCTGCTTTCAACGCATCTTCTCAGGCTAAATCCGACAAGACCCCCCCATCATGGGCGCCGCGTTGCGTCAACAACTTTCTATTCATCTCGCTTAACCCAACCACCCCTTCCAATACCGTATCCTTCACCATCAGCTTATTCTCCGGTGGTGACATCCAACGCAGGTGCGCATGAACGCCATCCCCCTCTCCGATCACCTCCCACTGCCGAACAAACTTATCGCGACTGCCAGTCAATAGATAGGAACTCTCCGGCGCCGCGTTCCAGGCTACGCTATCAACCTCGCTTTTAAAACATTCAATCACCGCACAACACCGACCCGAGGCGACCTCCCACAGTCGCACCGTCTTGTCCCAACTGCCCGATGCGATCTGCGTTCCGCTCGGCGAATACACCACGCTAGTAACAGAGGCTGTATGCCCGCGTAAGGTGTGCCCAGCCGCTCCGCTGTGCGCGTCCCACAAACGCACCGTAGTGTCATTACTCCCCGAGGCGATCTGCAAACCGCTCGGCGAATACACCACGCTCTTAACACCATCAGTATGTCCTTCTAAGGTGTGCCCAGCCGCTCCGCTGTGCGCGTCCCACAGACGCA
>JASSUC010000026.1:0-34960 GCA_031963245.1 Mycoavidus cysteinexigens | reverse complement strand
TCATTACGGACTCCTTTTAGGTAGTTTAAAAGTGTCCGCGAAAAGAAGTCAACTTGTATCATTTTATCTGTGGTGGTTAGCTACCATCACGTGAGGTGAAGAGAGCTTTTGAAGTCAACTAAGGCCTAGACCTTGCTTTGAAGATTAAGCCCTTCACCTCTTCTTCTCACCAGCAGAACACTGCACGGTAGCCAAGGGTTCGACCCTGTATGTACAAGTTAAGTGAGTGAGTTGGTATTTCCATGTTTAAAATAATTGAAAGGGCAAAAATGTTTTACCTGGGTATTGATGTTGCTAAAGCCAAGCTAGATTGCTCACTATTGCTGGATGAAACTGGCCTCAAGCGTAAATCCAAGAAAGTCGCTAATAATCAAACAGGATTAACTGAGCTATTGACGTGGCTCACTAAACAAAAAGTTAAACTTGCTGATCTTCACGTCACAATGGAAGCCACAGGGGTCTATCACGAGCAAGCTGCTCAGACCTTATACGACGCTGGCGTCACTGTTTCCATTGCAAATCCGGCGCAAGTCAAATCTCTAGGAAATACCCTAGCTATTCGCACCAAAACTGATGGTGTTGACAGTTTTTTGATTGCGCGTTTTGGGCTGATGTGTAAGCCCGCTGCATGGGTTCCGCCTGCACCAGAAGCTAGAACACTTAAGGCTTTGCTAGCCCGTCAAGAAGCTATCGCTGAAGACTTACAGCGCGAACGTAACCGTCAGGAAAAGATTCGGGTCGCCGCCGCTCCTGAGCGCGTTCAAAAATCGCTCGACGACAGTATTACTTTCTTGCAGACGCAGTTAAAACAACTTCAACAAGAAATCGATGATCATATTGACTGGCATCCCGCTTTGAAGGAAGACTTGGATCTATTGAAAAGCATTCGCGCCATTGGTCCGCAAGTAGGCAAAGCGATGCTATCTGTGATGCAAACTCATTCATTTAAAACGGCTGAACAACTCGCCGCTTATCTTGGCTTAGTACCCGTGGAGAGACAATCCGGTTCCTCAGTATTTGGCCGTGCCCGACTTTCTAAGGCAGGCTCTCCAGAAGTCCGCGCCAAACTTTATATGGCTGCTGTGGTCGCGATACGCTATAACGCTCACGTTAAAGCATTATATGAACGTCTACGTGCCCGTGGCAAAGCCGCGATGTCTGCTCTTGGCGCATGCATGCGAAAAC
Organism: Mycoavidus cysteinexigens; assembly: GCA_031963245.1. Taxonomy (GTDB): domain Bacteria; phylum Pseudomonadota; class Gammaproteobacteria; order Burkholderiales; family Burkholderiaceae; genus Mycoavidus; species Mycoavidus cysteinexigens_A. The sequence goes on along the minus strand of JASSUC010000026.1, from coordinate 33,775 downwards.
TTGTTCACCTTTGTTTCGGCGTACTTAAAACTCGCGTGCCTTATGATGAAAATTATGGAAAAACCGCTTGACTAGCAAGACGGTATCTTCAATCATTGCTTACTGCCTTATGCCCAACAAGCCTAAATTACCTTTGCAGCATGTCTGGGCTGACAAAATTATCCCGAACTGAGGTTATCCTACATTCCGCTGCTTTTTTCGGGAACCTGATAGGTTTTGCAAGTGGTATCTCCGAACAACTGGATAATTTTAATTCTGAGTTGGTTAAGGTTGGAAACGGCTTTGCGAATCAAGATATGCTGATGATCGAAGAGACGCACAAGCGCAATGCCCTCTATCATTTGAAATATCCAGCGCAAGGTGGGCGGGTAGGTGGATGGGTTTGCCTAGTTGATTGGGCAGCGTTTCGTGGCCGTGCTTGAGTTTAGTGCGCACCTGGAATTACGTGAGGTTGTAAACCATCAGACACAAGTTACCCCCCTCACCTGGCTATTTCAAAGCGGTCACTATGCTACTCATCAGCCAGAAAGTGCTTGGCATAACGCGGATTAATTTCCGAGAGTTTGAATAATGTCAGGAAGTCAGCTGTATTGAAATCTGAATCAAACGCAGGCGCGCCGCAAATTTTTGCGCCAAGGCGTAGATACCCCTTGATTAATGGCGGCAGCGCAACGTTTACCCCCGTTTGCAGGGAGTCAACTGGCAAAGCGACGCGCGGAAAGGCGCGATATTGGCTCGCCGTCATTGATTCAGCTTGTAAAGTCCGGTATAGATTAGCCGCAAAATGACCGCCGTCAGCCACTGAGACACTCGCACAACCAAGCATTGTTTCATAACCATGCTGCTGCATATAGTCAGCCAAACCTGTCCATAGCGACATAATGACCATGCCGCGGCGGTAATCGCGATGCACGCAAGAGCGGCCCACTTCGACCATTTTCTCGCGTAAAGGCGCTAATTTTTCAATGTTAAATTCGCCTTGTGCGTATAGGCGTCCGAGGCGCATGGCCCGGTGCGGCGGTAATACGCGGTAAGTGCCTACGATTTCGAGCGTTTGTGGATCACGCACGAGCAGATGATCACAGTGTGCATCGAATTCGTCGCAGTCAAGACCTAGCGCGCCACCAATGCAAGCGCCCATTTCTTCGGCAAACACGCGATAGCGCAAGCGTTGTGCGGCTTGAACTTCTGCCTCATCGCGAGCCCAACTCACTAACAACAGTTCTGTTTTCTTGCACGTCCTCGCGCGGGATGTGATATCAGGGGCCGGCCATTGCACCCGGTTTAGCATTCGTTCCATGTAATCAGTATCTCATTCTTGCAAATGCTCGGTCACCACACTATAAAGCAGCTAGATACCTCGCTTCTAGCTTGCTCTTTATGCAATTGTTGCAAACTAACAACAAAAGAGATTTCATCTTTTCATTTTGCCCAGCTTGGGCCTTTTACCGGCTGGGCAGAGTACGGCTATGGGTGGGTCTGTTTGGGCTTGGCTGCGCTTTCTCCTGCTTGATGCGAGGCGGCGGATCAGGCGCCACCCTGACAAAAATTTCGCCTTCTTTGACCATACCTAGCTCATAGCGTGCGCGCTCTTCAATGGCTGCCACTCCGTTTTGCAGATCGCGTACCTCTCCTGCTAGCTGCTCATTGCGTAATTTTAGCCCGACGTTCTTTTGTTGCTGGCGCTCAAGCTGCTGTTTAAGCTCATGCACATGCAACCAGCCGCCATGGCCCCTCCATAGCGGATACTGGATCAGGACCAGTAAAATGCTCAATACAATTGTGACAAGCCGCATCGTATAACAAGAATAAGCCAGTGCGCCACAGTTTGGCGCTTATACACTATAGGTTGCGATGCGCTGGGTAAAACAGGCGGTAAGATGAAACTATCCGCTCTGCAGTGACCCATTACCGCAGATTATAGAATGCTGCGCGACCACTATAGCTGGCGACCTCGCCTAAATCTTCTTCAATTCGCAATAGTTGATTGTATTTTGCAACTCGATCACTGCGCGACAGCGATCCCGTTTTGATTTGCCCGGCATTGAGACCCACCGCGATATCGGCAATCGTCACATCTTCCGTCTCGCCCGAACGATGCGACACCACAGCCGTGTAAGCCGCACGCTTGGCCATTTCAATCGCGGCAAAAGTTTCAGTCAGGGTGCCAATCTGATTAATTTTGATCAGAATTGAATTGGCAATGCCACGATCAATCCCTTCTTTTAAAATACGCGTGTTGGTTACGAACAGATCATCGCCCACCAATTGGATTTTTTTGCCCAGCTTATCAGTCAATAGCTTCCAACCGTCCCAGTCATTTTCAGCCATGCCGTCTTCGATGGATACGATAGGGAATTTGTCAGCCAGCGCACCCAAGTAATCGGTAAACTCACTGGCGCGCAGTTGCAGTCCTTCGCCTGCGAGTTGATATCGGTCATCCCGATAAAATTCGCTCGCCGCACAATCAAGCGCTAACAACACATCTTCGCCCGCCCGATAGCCTGCGGCTTCGATTGCTTGCAAGATCGTCGATAGGCATTCATCATTGCTAGCAAAATCCGGGGCAAAGCCGCCTTCATCGCCAACCGCTGTGCTCATGCCACGCTTCACTAGAATGTTTTTGAGCGCGTGGAACACTTCGGTGCCGCAGCGCAGCGCTTCACGAAAGCTCGGCTGGCTCACCGGGACAATCATAAATTCTTGAATATCAAGGCGATTGTTCGCATGGGCGCCGCCATTGATAATATTCATCATCGGCACCGGCATTTGCATTGCTGCTGAGCCACCAAAATAACGATACAGCGGCAAACCCGCTTCTTCAGCCGCGGCCTTGGCTACCGCCATTGATACCGCAAGCAATGCGTTAGCGCCCAGCCGTGATTTGTTGTCAGTGCCGTCGAGCTCAAGCAAAATTTTATCTAAAAAGGCTTGTTCACAGGCATCAAGGCCGATCACTGCTTCACAAATCTCAGTATTAATATGCTCAACCGCTTTGAGTACGCCCTTACCAAGGTAGCGACCCGACTCGCCATCACGCAGTTCAATGGCTTCACGCGAGCCAGTCGAAGCACCCGATGGCACGGCAGCGCGACCCATGGTGCCTGATTCAAGCAATACATCGCATTCGACCGTAGGGTTACCCCGGGAATCCAGTATTTCGCGGCCGATAATATCAACGATGGCACTCATGATTTCCTCAAAAAATAATCAGATTAAAAATTTTAATGCTATTTGCAAGATTGTCCTGTCACTGCGTAACCCTTGTTCACTTATGCTTGACTGGCAACGATCATCAAGGTTAAGTGACGCCGTGAATGGTTGCTTGCGCGGGTTTAATGAAAATCATCTTCCAGCAACGGTACCCGTTTTACCGCCGTATCTAATGCGCTTAGGGTTTCAAGCAATGCGCGCATTTGTTTGAGTGGCACTGCATTGGGGCCATCCGATTTTGCTTTTGATGGGTCTGGATGGGTTTCCATAAAAAGCCCAGCAATACCCGTTGCCACTGCAGCGCGGGCCAGCACTGGAATAAATTGACGCTCGCCGCCTGAAGAAGCGCCCTGCCCGCCTGGCAACTGCACTGAATGCGTGGCATCAAAGACGACCGGCGCGCCCGTCTCACGCATAATCGCCAGTGCGCGCATATCGGAAACGAGGTTGTTGTAACCGAATGACACCCCTCGTTCACATGCCATAAAACGGTCCTCATCAAGCCCGGCCTCGCGCGCCGCAGCACGTGCTTTACTGATGACGTGTTGCATATCATGCGGCGCTAGGAACTGGCCCTTTTTAATATTCACGGGCTTACCTGAACGCGCGCAAGCCTGAATAAAATCTGTTTGGCGGCATAGAAAAGCCGGCGTTTGCAGAACATCGACGACTTCGGCAGCCAACGGCACTTCATGCTCGGCGTGCACGTCGGTCAGTACTGGCACGCCAATCTGGCGCTTTACTTCAGCTAGAATTTTCAGCCCCGCGTCCATCCCTAGCCCACGAAATGACTGACCTGAACTGCGATTAGCCTTATCGTATGAGCCTTTATAAATGAACGGAATAGCCAAGGCATCACAGATTTCTTTTAGCATGCCAGCCGTATCGAGCGTGAGTTGCTCGGATTCGATGACACAGGTACCCGCAATCAGAAAAAACGGCTGCTCAAGCCCAACCTCGATATTGCAAAGCTTCATAAACAATCCTTAGCAACTGAGGCAATCTGAGTTTTTATACGGCCGTGCTGATAATGCAGGGCAGCTAGCACAAAGGCTTTAAAAAGCGGATGACCATCACGTGGCGTGGAAGTAAATTCAGGGTGGAATTGCACGCCAACAAACCATGGATGCAACTCGCTATGCAACTCCATCATCTCAGGCAGGTTTTCAGTCGGCGTGCGGGCGCTGATTAACATTCCCTGCGCTTCGAGTTTTGGCACAAAACGGTTGTTGACCTCATAACGATGACGGTGCCGCTCGCTCACGTAGGCGCCATAGATTGCTTCGGCGTGGGTATCAGGTTTAACTGGGCAACGCTGAGCGCCCAAGCGCATCGTGCCGCCCAGGTCGGAGTCCTCGCTACGTTTTTCGATGCGGCCATCGCCCTCTTGCCATTCAGTAATCAGCGCCACGACTGGGTGCGGCGTTGCGGGATCAAACTCAGTGCTATTTGCCTGGCTCAGCCCGGCAACATGGCGGGCGAATTCGATGACAGCCAGTTGCATGCCGAGACAAATGCCCAGATAGGGGATTTTTGCTTCGCGCGCATATTGAATGGCCGTGATTTTGCCTTCAGTACCCCGCCGGCCGAAGCCACCTGGCACTAAAATTGCGTCTAAATGCGCAAGAATGCTCGGACCGTCTCTTTCAATCAACTCGGAATCGATATACTCAATGTTGACCTTGGTCGAGGTGTGAATCGATGCGTGCTTAAGTGACTCGATTAAAGATTTATACGATTCAGTCAACTCAACATATTTGCCCACCATCCCAATGGTGACGCAATGTTGCGGGTGCTCAATAGCTTCCACCAGTTTAGCCCAAACCGACAGATTAGCCGGCGCAGGCGATAATTCAAGTTCATTACAGATGATTTCGTCAAGGCCCTGATCATGCAGCATTTGCGGAATTCTGTAGATATTATCGACATTCCAGACTGAAATCACAGCCTCTTGCGGCACATTTGTAAACAGCGAAATTTTAGCGCGCTCATCATTTGGAATTGGACTCTGTGCACGGCACAGCAATGCGTGCGGCAAAATGCCAATTTCACGCAACTTTTGCACGCTATGTTGAGTCGGCTTGGTCTTCAGTTCACCAGCAGCAGCTAGATAAGGGACTAAAGTCAAATGCACGAAACAGGCCTGGCGACGGCCCAAGCGCAAGCTCATCTGCCGCGCCGCCTCAAGAAAAGGCAGCGATTCAATATCGCCCACCGTGCCGCCGATTTCAACAATTGCGACATCAGGCTGCCCACAGGTTGCCTCTTGCGCACCACGCTCGATAAAAGTTTGAATTTCGTTAGTGATATGCGGAATCACTTGCACGGTCTTGCCAAGGTATTCACCACGGCGCTCTTTACGAATCACAGATTCATAAATCTGCCCAGTCGTAAAATTGTTGGCCTTACGCATCTTGGTGCTAATAAAGCGCTCATAATGACCAAGATCAAGATCCGTCTCTGCGCCATCTTCGGTCACAAAAACTTCACCGTGCTGAAACGGGCTCATGGTGCCTGGGTCAACATTAATATACGGGTCAAGCTTGAGCAGCGTTACTTTAAGGCCGCGCGATTCAAGAATCGCAGCCAGTGAAGCGGCGGCAATGCCTTTACCAAGAGAAGAGACGACACCACCGGTGACAAAAACGTATTGAGTCATTGCTAAATTGCTCGCAGGAAAGCCGAATTATACCGTGCACAAGCGCTGATGTTTTAGGCTCTTTGCAAATCTTTCTTTTTATCGCATTTAGAGCAAGCCAATCCCGGCCCATCGACCAAGTGCTTTGGCTAAGCTGGCATTAGTTTGGCGTACCTAATTCAATCAGCGCCCCATCCAGTAGCGCCGGTGTGTCGTACGGTAACGTTCAACAAAAAATTCAGCGCCGGCAGTCTCAAACTGCACTGCGCCATCGTGATCGCTGCGATGCAAGTTACTGCCATGCGCTTGGTAACGGGCCAGCACAGTGGCATTAGGGTGCTTAAACCGATTACGATACCCCACCTGAAAAACCGTCTCGCGTGGCGCCACGGCCGCCAAAAAACCCGCCGTTGATGAAGTCCGGCTGCCATGATGCGGGGCCAGCAATAAGGTGGCACTTAACGCTGCCGGATTATGTGCCAGCAAAGCGCGTTCTTCACGTGCTTCGATATCCCCCGGCAGCAATGCTGCATGATGGCGATTACTAATATGCAAGACACAGCTTACTTCGTTGCGTGCCTCACGTCTGCCACGCGCCTGGCTGCTCTTGGTTGCGGCTCGAGTTAATCCTCTGCGCCCAGGCGTTTCATTGGGCCATAGCATGGTAAAACGGACCCCGTCCCAAAGCCAACTCTCGCCGGCATGACATGCCGCAAGGTCCCTTACCTGCTGCGCGCGCGCCTGCCGCCATAGCGCATGCTTAGGCGGCAGTGACGCTCGCATGCGAGCCACGGGCAATTCAGTCAATATAGTTCGCGCGCCACCAGCATGATCATTATCGGCATGGCTAATCACCAGTGCATCAAGCCGCTCAATACCTCGCGCGCGCAGAAACGGCAGCACAATCCGCTGACCTGCATCCGCCGTGATATCGTAGCGTGGCCCGGTATCAAACAGCAGTCGATGATGAGCCGTTTCAATCAGGGTGGCAGCGCCTTGCCCAACGTCTAACACCGTAATGCGAAATTCGCCCTCTGCGGGGGTGGAAGAGAGTGGCAAAGCCAGCGGTAAAAATAGGAGTGGCGCAGCCCCCCGTAAAGGCCAACCGGGTAACATCAAACACCAACCCATACCAAGCGCAGCAAATGCAAGGGCGAGCACATCTGGCGTGCGGATTGAATAGAGTGCCCACGACGGCGCTGCAATCACCTCAAGGACCTTAGCCAACACGATTAAGAGTGCGTGCGCCATCTTCAAGCTCAGCGCATCAAGCGGCACTGGCAGCAGCACCCCCAGCAGCACGAGAGGAGTCACCAAAAAGCTCACCCATGGAATAGCAAATGCATTGGCCAATGGACTTAACAACGGTACCTGTGCAAACCAGAGCGCCGTCAATGGAATGAGACCGAGACTGACGGCTACCTGGATGCGGGCAGATGCCGTGAAGGTTGCCAATAAGCGGCACCATCGAGACACTCCCCAAGCATAGATGCCGCGTATAGAAAAAATGCTGCCATTGATTTCTTGGGCCGCTTTATCCGCTGATTTAGAGTAAGTCATGCGACCAGCGCTTGCCGCCAATAAAATCACGGCCACGGCACCAAACGAGAGCCAGCAGCCAGCCGTGATCGTGGCCCAAGGGTCAATCGCCACCACCACCGCCAAGGCCCAGGCCAAGACCACCGAGACCGCAACGCGGCGCGCACTCGCAAACGACAACGCCACAATCAACAGCATCAACAAAGCTCGTTGTGCAGGTATGCCAAACCCAGCCAGCCCAGCATATAGCAACCCTGCAGCAGCACCTGCCACGGCCGCCACCCGCGGTGCTGCCAACCACAGCGGCCAGTGATCGCCGATAAAGCACGAGTGCCGCCACAACCAGCCGGCCAGCGCCGCAGCAAAACCTGCGACGAGTGAAATATGCAAACCTGAGATCGCTACTAGATGATTTGTACCCGTGCGTGTAAAGCGCTGCCGGTCAGCCGCTGAAATTCCCGTTTGTAAACCAATCGCCAGTGCGCTGACTACCCCTGTATGTGGTGCGTGCGCTAACACTTCATGAATACGTAGATGCTGCCTATCACGCCAACGTTCAAGCGTGATCATAAGACCGCTCGCACGACCCGCCATACGCTGTGGCGCGGGTTGTTCACGCACATAGCCGGTCGCCCGCAGATTGCGCTCAAGCATCGATGCTTCAAGGTCAGCTGCGTGATAGTTTGCATTGCCATGCGGGCGCACCAGCCTGATGGTGAACATCCAACGTTCACCCGGACGTATACGCACAGGCAGCGCCCCCGCTTGCGCATACCAACTCAACTGGACCAAACGTGGCATTAACGGCACAGCGGGATCGCTTTGCTCGATTTTGAAGACAAAGCGCGTACGGCGTGTATCGCTGAGTGGCACACTGGCGATAATGCCCACTGCTTTAATATCGCGCCGCTCCAACTCAATTGGCAACGCCCACGCCAAGCGAATCTGTGCTCGCCATGCTGCCCAGCTATACCCTGCCATCAAGGCAGCGCATAAAATTAATAGAACTTTGCCCCAAGGCCACTGGAGGCGATGAAAAACACCTGCAGCTAAGGCACACAGGCCCAACCCTACAACGCATAGGCTTAAGCCTAATCGCGAAGGGAGTTCAGCGCTTTGCTGTAATGCCCATGTACCTGCTGCAAAACCGCACAGCACTGCTCTTACCATAGCCGCCCATACCTAGCCTCTTTTTAATGATTTGATTATGCGTGAATGGGATCGGACTGGCATAAAACAAGGCCAAAATTGGCCATTAGGCCTATGGAATTTATGGTCAGTTTTACCTATTGTGTGGTGTAATCAATTAGAAATTTTTTTGTAAAAAATCCCCAATTAATGTTACCATTTAGTTTAAATTTAACTTTTTAAATTAGTTATAATGACTGCTATTCCTTACGACACACTACTATTCGTTGAGACGCTCGTAAAATCAGGCGTCAACGAAAAACACGCTAAAGCAATTTCTGCTGCAGCGCAGCATTCATACAAAACGGCGGAGTTCGTGACTAAAACCGATTTTCACCCTGAAATAAGCGATCTACGCAAAGATATGAACGCTCAGTTTGCTGCTATTGATGCGAAATTAGAAAACCTTCCACTCCAGTTGACAATTAGAATAACCTCAATCATTGGCGGCATTCTGATTGCATGCGCAAGTGCTTTAGGTATTCTCTTGAAGGCACTCTTTTCAGCCAGCCTATAGTCTTAACAAAAAAAGTTAAACAGCAGTCGTCTCTAGTAACGCCCCTTCTTTTAGCTGCAATACCCGGTCACAACGCATAGCAAGCTGTGCATCATGTGTGACAATCACAAAACTCGTATTTAATGTTTGCGATAATTCAATCAGCAATTCAAATATTGTATTCGCTGTACCTGCATCTAGATTACCTGTAGGCTCATCCGCCAACACACAAGCAGGGCGATTCACCAAGGCGCGCGCCACCGCGACCCGTTGACGTTCACCGCCCGAGAGTTCGCCTGGGCGATGCTGAGCACGCGTTGTCAGTGCCACTCGCGCTAGCATCTGAGCGGCAACCTCACGAGCATCGGCAAGTGAAAAGCGACGAATCAGAAGAGGCATCGCGACATTATCCAGCGCACTAAATTCAGGCAACAAATGATGAAATTGATAGATAAAACCTAACGCCTGGTTACGTAAGGTCGTGCGCTGCCGGTCACTTAGCGCAGAAAACGCTTTACCCAACAACGACACCTCCCCTTGATCCGGATCATCCAGCCCACCTAAGATATGCAATAAAGTACTTTTTCCGCACCCCGATGCGCCAACAATCGCGAGTTTCTCGCCGCGCCGTACTGCTAGCTGCACATTGCGTAGAACTTCCACGCGGGTACTGGCCTGGGCAAAAGTTTTGGTAATGCCGCTGGCCTGCAACACAAGGTCTGCCGCCGGCTCTGGCCTTTGGTTCTGTTTATTCATAACGTAAAGCCTCCGCAGGTCGTACGCGAGCCGCCTGCCAACTAGGGTACAGCGTTGCTAGCACCGATAATACACAAGCGATGGCGCCAATTCTGATGACATCAAGCAGCTTCAAATCTGATGGCAGTTCGCTAATAAAATAAATGCTAGGGGGCAAAAAGCGGATCCCCAATACATGCTCGATAAACGGCACAATGGTCGGAATATTCACCGCAATTAAACAGCCCAGTGCGACCCCAAGCAGGGTACCGCATAAGCCAATGGTCATGCCCTGTACCATAAAGATTTTCATAATCGAGCTAGGTTGTGCGCCTAGCGTGCGTAAAATCGCAATATCAGCCTGCTTGTTGGTGACCGTCATGACCAATGATGAGACTAGATTGAATGCAGCGACCGCAATAATCAGCGTCAAAATAATGAACATCATGCGTTTTTCGATTTGCACAGCTGAAAACCAGGTTTGATTCTGCCGCGTCCAATCACGAATATAAAGATCTCCCGCTAGCGCTCGAGTGAGTTCAAGCGCAATCTCCGGCGCGCGTTGCATGTCCTGTAAACGCAGCCGCACACCGGTTGGAGCCGCCAGCTGGAACAGCGTCTGCGCATCCGCGATCTCCATTAAAGCCAGAGCGCTATCGAATTCGTAATGGCCCGACGCAAAAATACCCACCACCGTAAACTGTTTAAACCGCGGCAGCATCCCGACCGGGGTGATTGATCCTTGTGGTGCAAGCAAAATAAGCTTCTCCCCTACTTCGACGCCGAGCTGCTGCGATAGTTGCTCACCCAGCACAATGCCGAATTCACCGGGCTTTAGATCGGCCAAACGCCCAGCCTTCATCTCTGCGCCCAAGCCCGATACTTGCTTCTCGAGTGACGGCTCCACCCCACGCAGGACAACCCCTCTCATGATGCCTTGGCGAGTCAGCAACGCCTGCGCCTCGACATAAGGCGCCGCCGCCAGCACCGCTCGGTTGCGCAATGCTTCGCGCGCCGTTTGCCGCCAATCAACCAGGCCCCCGCTAGGCGAAAAAACTTCAACATGAGCAAGTACCGAAAGCATCCGATCGCGCACCTCCTTTTGAAAACCGTTCATCACTGAAAGCACGATAATCAGCGCTGCGACCCCAAGCGCAATACCCGTCATTGACATCAGTGCAATGAAAGAAATAAAGCCATTTCCGGTTGTCTTTTTACCTGCGCGCGTATAGCGCCAACCAATCTGCCATTCGTACGGAAGTTTCAAGTTAAGCTACCAAAATCAGAAATCAAATATTAAACGATGGTGGAGTTTGCCATACAATGCAACTGCTATGACTATGCAATCTCCTGCTCTCCACCTGCTATTACCGTTCTCGCTACCTGCGCTACGCGCTGCTCGCCATACGTTACCTGCTTTGCAGCACGGTGCGCTGGCCAAATTACTCGCACGCGCAACACTAACAGAAAAATCTGTCGGCGAAGATTTTCAGCGAACATTACCGCATGAGCGTTGGCTAGCGCACCGCTTTAAGGTGATGGATGCGGCGACACTTGATGAAGCGCCGCTCGCGCCCTATATGCTGCTAGCCGATCAGGCAGAGCCGGTTACCGCGACATTTAACACGGTACCCGCTACAAGTCATGTCGATTCAGACGATACCCCAATTTGGGCGTGCGTCGAGCCGGTACATGTGCAAATCGCCCATGATCACCTGCTCCTGATTGACCCAGCGCACCTGGAGCTTGCGGCGGATGAAGCTGCCACGCTGCTTAAAACCGCCCAGCCACTGATTGAATCACTAGGCATCACGCTCGTCGCGCCCACCCCTTTACGCTGGTATATCTCGGCGCCCTTCTTGCATGGGCTAGCGGGCGCCTCACCGCTACGCGCAGCCGGACGTAATATTGAAATCTGGCTGCCCCATGAAACTCGGACAGGCGCCGCCTCACGCGCGTGGCTGAAGCTGCAAAATGAAGTACAAATGGCCTGGTTTGAGCATCCGATCAATGATGCACGCGAAACACGCGGCCTCTATACGGCAAATTCGATCTGGCTGCATGCGCAAGGTTCGTTTAAACCCGTCATCAGCCCATTTAGCTGTATCTTAGCCAATGCGCCCGCCGCGCGCGGCCTGGGGCTGGCCGCCGGATTAACCGCACCGCATCAAGTCAACCTGTCGCCCGCTCACTTTGAGCAACTCACTCTGTTTACCGCCGCCCAGGCCACTCGTGCTCCGGCAACTAAAATACTGGTTGAGTTAGATGATTTAACGCTGCCCTTTTTACAGCAAGATTGGTCTCTCTGGGCGGCAACGCTCTCTACCCTTGAGCATAATTGGTTTGCGCCTGCGCTCGCTGCGCTACAAAGCGGCGCCTTGCGAACCCTGAGGTTAACTCTATGCGGGGACACCTCTTCACTCACTTTAACAGTCACACGCGCTGACCTGCGCAAATTCTGGCGCCGCCGCTCAACCGCCTCACTGCTTGAATTATGACCCAAATTACTCCACGCTCGTGCGCGCCTGCCCAGACTGAAGCTCTGATTCGCCAAGGACTCCACCCGGTACTGGCCCGTTTGTATGCCGCGCGCGGCATTTGCCATACAGACGAGGTTGAAACACACTTTACGCACTTACTCGCGCCCGCTCAACTCAAAGGCATTGACGACGCAGCCATACTGCTTGCCGACACCATTGCAGCGGGCGGAAAAATGACGGTCATCGCCGATTATGATTGCGATGGCGCGACCGCCTGCGCGGTCGCTGTGCGGGGCCTACGCTTATTTGGCGCCAATGTAGATTATTTGGTGCCCAATCGCTTCGAATATGGTTATGGACTGACCCCAGATATCGTGGCGCTAGCCGCCAAAGGACAGCCCCAGCTACTGATTACGGTGGATAATGGCATTGCCAGCGTCGATGGGGTTGCTGCCGCTAATGCGCTTGGCCTAGAGGTGCTCATCACCGACCATCATCTGCCTGGCGATACTTTACCAGCGGCCCGTGCGATGGTTAATCCGAACCAACCGGGCTGTACCTTTGCGAGCAAACACCTAGCGGGGGTGGGGGTAATGTTCTATGTTTTACTTGCCTTACGTGCACAATTGCGTCAGCGGGGCGCCTTTAGCGACCGTCCAGAACCCCGCCTGGATAGCTTGCTTGATCTCGTCGCTTTAGGCACCGTCGCTGACGTCGTCAAGCTCGATGCAAATAACCGGGTCTTAGTCGCCCAGGGGCTGACACGCATCCGTGCCGGCCGCATGCAAGCTGGCATCGCCGCTCTCTTTCGCGCCGCGGGCCGTGAGGCAAAGTCTGCTTCCGGTTTTGATCTTGGTTTCGCGCTCGGGCCCCGCCTGAATGCAGCCGGCCGGCTGGCGGATATGTCGCTTGGCATCGAATGCTTACTCACGGATGATGTTGGCCGCGCTTGGGCGCTGGCCCAGCAGCTTGACGCGATGAACCGCGAGCGGCGTGAAATCGAAGCGCAGATGCAGCAAACAGCACTGACCGAACTCGCCGAGATTGATCCGTCTGGTTGCACCACCCTCACCCTGTTCAATCCAAGTTGGCACCAGGGGGTCATTGGGATTGTCGCCGGCCGGCTCAAAGAACGTTTTTTCCGGCCCTCGGTGACATTTGCCCTCGCTGATGACAGTGGCGAGCTTGTGAAAGGCTCGGGTCGCTCAATTCCAGGCTTTCATTTACGCGATGCGCTCGATCTAATTTCAAAGCGACACGCAGGCCTATTAAGCAAATTCGGTGGCCATGCAATGGCTGCCGGCTTGACCCTGCGCACAGTCGATGTCCCGCGCTTTAAGGAAGCCTTCGAAGCGATTGGACGTGAATGGCTTGGTACTGATTCATTAACCCGCGTGCTAGAAACGGATGGGGACCTCGAAGACGCCTATGTCACCCCACAATTTGCTGAACTACTGGACAATCTAGTGTGGGGGCAAGGGTTTCCGGCACCGGTTTTTTCAACTGAATTTGAGATTGCCTCGCAAGCCCTCGTTAAAGAGCGGCATTTGAAGTTACAGCTAATGCGCGGCAGACAACGTTACCAAGCGATTTGGTTTAACCGCACCGAACCCTTACCTGCTCGCGCGCTGATTGCGTATCGGCTCGTGCGCGATACGTGGAACGGGGTTGCACGCGTGCAATTGGTGGTAGAGCACGCACTTGGTTAAAGGTTTTAACCTTCGATATTCATATATATAAGCCAGTGTGGATCAGGTCCCGGCACTGCCTGTACGAAGGTTTGCGTGAGCAGCACTTTCAAACCTCGCATGGAGATACTACCGCTCGCACCTAGCTTGTTTAAGCAATCCCACCATTCACACCAATAACCTGACGCGTAATATAAGCTGCTGCATCAGACATCAAAAAACTGACTAAGACGGCAACTTCAGAAGGTGCTCCAACACGCTTCATCGGCACTTCTTTTGCGGCTTGCTCACGTAATTCCGGATTGATCATATCAGTTTCAATAATGCCGGGAGCAACGCAATTGACCGTAATCGCACGGCTCGCGAGTTCTATCGCCAACGCTTTGCTCGCTCCGATCAAGCCCGCTTTGGCTGCACTGTAGTTCACTTGCCCACGGTTGCCAATCATGCCGGACACCGACGAGATTGTCACAATGCGTCCGCCGGCCTTTGCGCGCACCATAGGCATAGTGAGCGGATGCACAACATTGTAAAAACCATCAAGGCTGGTATCGATCACCGTATCCCAATCTTCGCCGCTTAGCGCAGGGAAAACCGCATCGCGTGCCACGCCTGCATTACACACAATGCCATAATAGGCGCCGTGGGCTGCCACATCCTCTGCCAGCACCTGCGAGCATAGAGCGCGCTCACGCACATCAAAGCGCAGTGCCTGGGCTTGCCCGCCCTGCGCCACAATACCTGCCGCCACCGCTTGTGCTTCAGTCCAGCCACTATGGCCATGGATCGTCAGCGCAAAACCATCAGAGGCGAGTTGCTCGGCAATTGCACGGCCAATCCCTCGGCTTGCTCCTGTCACTAATACGCGGCGCTTCATTCAATTGACTCCTAAAGAATTTTAAATCGCTTCAATTTTAATCATTTGTGCAACGCTTTTACATTCGTACTGCACTTTTAATCAGCGCCAACTGTGAGGCGCTGCCTCATGCTCCCATTAAGCTAAATTAGATGATGGGAAAAAAGCAGAGAAACGCCGATTCAACTAGAGCCACCATGCCTCTGCATAAAAGCCGAAAAATCCGGCGGCTGGAATACTTTGAGTACCGCCTTAGCCGCCAGTTCATCGCCCTGCCACAACGCGCAGTCATACGCCTGGTTACCATCAGCCAACGCTAATATTTGCTGAACCTCTACTTTCAGCACAGTATTCGCCTCAAACCCTGCACAAAATGCCTGATACTGGCGCGAACCTAATAGCACGCCAGGTTGTGGCGGTCTGCCATGAGCAGATAGAGCAGCATGAGCCGCCATGGTCTGGGCCATTAATTCAAGGCCAATCCATGCTGGCATCCGTGCATTAGAATCAGCATACCAAGCGTCGCCACGCACTCGATACTCAGCGCTTAGCGTTTCGTTGGTAAAAGCCGTGACCCGGTCAAGTAATAACATTGTGCCGCGCTGCGGCAGTAAAGTTTCCATCTCAGGAAACCCATGAGGGGGGCTCATGGCCAATATTTTATCGCTCACCTGACGCTCCATCTGCCACTCACCTCAAGACCCCAGACGAACACATCAGCCACCAATGATAAGGCTGACATTGCTGCCACCAAAGGCAAACGAATTACTCATGCAGGTCCGCTGCCGCAAGCTTTGTCCAAGTTGTACTAAATCAAGCCGTGGCAGTTGCGGATCAGCCTCCCCATCCCAGATATGCGGCGGCAAAGAGGGAGCCATACCATTGAGCAGCAGCCAGCAAAAACCCAGCTCAGTTGCGCCTGCCGCCCCTAGCAAATGACCCACCAATGGCTTAGTGCCACTGGTCGGCACGCCAGCCGGAAACACGCGCTGCATCACGCGGCTTTCCATCTCGTCATTTTTTGGCGTAGCGGTCGCATGCAGATTGACGTAACCGATTTGGGACGGAGTGAGCGCCGCATCGTTAAGTGCTGCGCGCAATGCCATTTCAGCACCCTTCCCTTGTGGATCAGGCGCCGAAATATGATACGCATCACTGGCTTCACCCACCCCCAAAAGTGCAATCGGTGCTTCATCACGGCTCATAATAAAAAGGGCCGCCCCTTCACCCAGGTTAATCCCACGGCGATTGCGACTCATTGGATTAGAGCGCTGCGGACTGATCGACTCTAATGCACTAAAACCACCCAAGGTCAAACCACTCAGCGTATCTGCCCCACCCAATACAACGGCATCGCATAAGTCAGCTTGCAACAATCGGCGTGCCACCGCGAAGACTTTTGCGCTGGAGGTGCAAGCCGTCGAAATAGTATACGCAGGGCCTGTCACCCCAAGTACTTTGGCCAAGAATGGCGCAGCTGCGCCGATTTCAACCTGCTGGTAATCATAGCCGGCAGGTGCTGCCCGACCAGCTGCCCATTCAGCAAGCATGGCCTCGCCCGCAACAACGCCCGAAGTTGTCGTACCCAACACCACGCCAATCCGTGAGCGGCTATAGCGAGATAATACTTTTTCAAGCTCGACTTCTATGGTTGCCAGGGCCGCCAGTAATAAGCGGTTGTTACGACAGTCATCGCGCGCCAACGCCGCCGGCGGTGCTGGCAACACCTGGCTCACTCGACCCACAGGCAAGGTGCCAAGCGCATCACTCACCGGTTCAGTGACCATCCCCGAAGTGTCGCCCTCAGCTAAGCGACGGGCAATCACGGCTAGGTCATTACCCAGTGCATTGATCATGCCAAGGGCATTTAAATAGTAGCGTGGTTTACTCATCAAACACTCTGCAGAAGATAGGGTTAAACACGCTCAGCGAACTGCAGAGAGCATCGGCTCTAATCTATCCAACAGCTCACGTGGTAATACAAACTGCAACGCTTGCGTCTGTGCATCTACTGCCACTTGAATCGTATAGCCTTTGGTCAGCTGCTCACCACTTTCCCGGTCAGTCACTAAATAACCGATTTTAAGTCGGCTTTCATATTCAACCAGCGTAGCGTTCACGTCCAACAACTGGCCATAGCGAGCAGGTCGCAAATATTTCAGCCGACATTCAACCACCGGCCACAGATAGTTTGATAAATGCATCGCGTCATAATTGAAACTACGCAGCAATGCGCTACGCGCGATTTCAAAATACTTGACGTAATGACCGTGCCAGCAGATATTCATCGAATCAATATCGTGAAACGGCACTTCAATGCCAACCGTAGCAGTTAGCATGGTTTGGTTGCTCTGCTTAGCCATCATAATTTGCCTGCCTGATCTCGAGCGCTCGCCAAATCTGTATAGAGGGGGGCCACACCCGCGCGAATCCAAGCCGCAGTCCCACGCAAATCAAACTCAAGCGCCCGATCTTCATCGACGAAAGCGGAGTGGGTAGCAGACATCTCCATGAATTCCGTTAAGGCAACAGGCGGCTGCGGTATCGCCGAGTCACGCAAACGCAAGGTGACAGCTTGCACCGTGGCGAGCGTATGTGCAGCAGCAACCTGTTCCGTCAACGTCAGCACCCGTAAACAGTCGCGCGCGGCAATCGTACCCATGCTGACTTTATCTTGATTATGAGACTCCGTTGAACGGGAAAACACGCTCGCCGGCATGGTCAATTTAAGGGCTTCGGCGGTCCAAGCAGACGCACTAATTTGCACCGCCTTAAAGCCATGATTGATCGCCGCGCGCTCACCTATGCTGCCAGATAAATTACGCGGCAAACCATGATTGAATTTGTCATCGACCAGCAAGGCAAGCTGGCGATCCATTAAGTCAGCTAAATTTGCCACGGCAACCTTAAGGGCATCCATGGCAAATGCAATATGGCCGCCATAGAAATTGCCTCCGTGCAACACGCACTCATCGTCCGGATCAATCAATGGATTGTCATTGGCACTATTTAATTCATTTTCAATATCACGCCGGATCCAACTCAGCGCATCACGCGCCACCCCAATCACATGCGGCGCACAGCGTACCGAATAACGATCTTGCACGCGCTGCGCACTGCTGTCCAGGCGGCCACTTAAATCTGCGCGAATCCACGCTGCTGCCTCGCCCTGCCCTATATGGGGCTTGGCCTCAAACAGTCGCGCATCAAAATGCGCTGCGCGCCCATTCAAGGCAACGGTAGTAAGTGCCGTCAGCCGGCACGCCAAACGCGTCAAATAGTCAGCCCGGCGCCAGGCAAGACAGGCCAAACCGGTCATAACTGCCGTACCATTCATGAGCGCCAATCCTTCTTTCGGCGCCAGCACAAGCGGCGCAATGCCAAGCTCAGCGAGCACCTCGCGCGCCGCACGTAACTGGCCACGATGCGACACTTCACGCTCACCAATCAGCGCTGCAGCGACATAAGAAAGGGGCGTTAAATCGCCACTCGCACCCACTGAACCCTCAGCTGGAATACGCGGTAATACCCGCTGGTTAATCAGCTGCATGAGTTTGTCAAGCAACTCCCAGCGCACGCCAGAATAGCCGTGCGCCAGCGAATTGAGACGCGCCACCATCACCGCCAGCGTTGCATCCGGGTCTAAATATTCGCCCATACCACAGCCGTGATACCGGGTCAGTTGCAACGGCAAGGCTGACACCAAGGCTGGTGGCACGCTGACCTCGCAGGCATCTCCATAGCCCGTATTCACCCCGTAGACTGTCGCACCACTGGCCAGGCAGGTGCGCAAATAATCGGCGCCACGCTCAATCCGCTCACGAAATGCCGCCTGATCGGCAAGTTGCACCTCTGCGCCGCGCTCAGCAACGGCCAGCACCTCCTCAATCGTGACTCGGCGGGCGCCGACGACGATATGCTCAAGGCTTTTACCTACTTCTTCATGGGTCGTTCGAGATACGTTATGCATTTCATTCACTTTGCTAAAAACTATCAAATTTCAAATCTACACAGTAGCGAGCTTGCTATAAACAATCCGCCCCGTTGCATAGTCATGCTCATCCACATGGTAGCGAAAGGTAATCCGCCCACGCCCGGGATCATGCACGAGCGCAAGCCGCAGCGTGGTGCCTGGACGCACCATAGAAAGGAATTTAATTTGCTCAAGCGATTGGAAGCCATCACACCGTGCAAAATAATGCGCGGCATAGCGGGCAACCCAATCGATCTGGACCACACCTGGTAAGATCGGCAACCCCGGAAAATGACCGCTGAAATGAATCAAGGTTGACGGCACATGTAGCTCAAGCAGCGCTGTATCGCCATCGCACCACTCAGCGAGCAACTCAGGTTGCAGTGGATTTTTTGCGAAGCGCACGGCAAGATCAGTCACTGAAAATTTTCCTCGCTCATCAAAGGGCAACTGCATGCAAAAGCGCCAATGACGCGGCAATACGACCACATCGAAATGCTCGGCTAAATAACGACGTAAGGCCTGCGTGATAAACAGACGGCTCGCGGCGCTACGCCATGCCTGTATGCCTTCCTCAGTTAAAGTCAGCAGCGCGCCAAGCGTTATCCGCGCGCCATTCAGCGGCACAACCGCAGCCTGCTTAACCCACGGGTGCTGCATCAGCACGTGCTCCAACTCAGGTAACGAAACACGCTTTTCTTCAAGCTTAATGATTCGATCCAGTCGGCCCCGTAAACGAAAGCGACCCTCAACGTCGATCTGCACCGCATCTTCCATGCGCCACCACTGATCGTCAGGCAGATGTGGCGACCGCAGTTGCAATGCACCATCGGCAGCACACCGCACAGCAACCGCTGGCATGGGCGTCCAGGCGTCGCTCATCTCATTTTGATGCTGCGCTTGACGCTGACAACGCCAAGCAATCCCGCCGGTTTCAGTACTGCCATACACTTCGATTGGCGCAGCCCCAAACGCTTGCACATAGGCAGCGGCGGCCTCAGCCGCCAGCGGGCCACCTGAAGAAAAAATCAGTCCCGGCGGAGGTGCAAGCTGGGCTAGGTTAATCAGCGCAGGCCAACGCGCCAACTGCGCCGGGCTCGACACCAAAACTGTCTTCTGCAACGCGGCCAGTCGAGCCCGCACATCCGCGGGGTCCACACAGATCAGGCGATCAAACGGCTGACCGGCAGCCAGCGGCCATAACAAACGAAACAGCAAACCATAAATATGGTGATGCGGCACGCTAGCGACCACGGTGGCACCGTGTATCACCGTACCCCACAGCGTCGCCAACGTCTGAATTTCCGCCTCAAACTGTACCAGCGTTTTATGGATCACCTTCGGTACGCCACTACTGCCCGAAGTGACAAGACTCAGTGGTGCACGCGGATCAATCTTCAACTCAGCGCCCAGACCACCTTCCCCGCTGGCCAGCAAACTGTCTAGATCATCCAGTACGCTATCGTATAACCCCGCGAGCGGCAAGAGCGCCGCTGGCTTATGATTAGACGGCAGCACAATCTGTTTACCTGCTGCCAGCAACGCAAAAAAGCCACAGACAAAATCAAATGGATCGCTCAAACACAATGCCCAACGCACGCAACTCCGATGGCGTTCGCCATCTAGAGCGCGCACCGCAGCACATGTACGTTCGGTAAAGAAGCGCCAGTCCAGCACACGATCGCCGTCAATACATACCGGCCGGGTATCGACGCAATTGTGACTAAATAGCAAGTGTAAAGATCTGGCCATACAAAATAAAGTGTGCCGTTCCCAACAACGGTTTGGTCATCTTGCAAAGAGCGCTTTAAGATTCAGTCAACGCATTACGCTGACTTGTAACCCAATCAGCCAAGGTACTCACCGAACGGAAGTGTTCGCGCATACCGCTATCCGTGGCTTCAATTTGCAGCTGATATTTTTTGCGCAGCGCAATCCCAATTTCCAGCGCGTCAATCGAATCGAGCCCAAGGCCATCGGTGTTAAACAGAGGCATATCGTCGCCGATATCCGCTACAGTCAAATCCTCAAGATTGAGCGCGTCAATCAAAAGCTGTTTGATCTCAAGTTTTAAAGCAGTCATGGTCTTTCCAGTGTTGTTTAGATTAATTTTCAGTTGCAATCACACTCAATTTCAGGCGCTTCGAGAAGCGCCCGTTGCCTATCAATAAATAGCCATTATGCTTTTCTATCACGCCACTGCCAGGACCAGTTCGTCCCGGCACCCTCCCAGCAAGTGGCTTGATGTGTTTCAAGGCAATGCAAAGCGGCATTCAATTGACGTGGGTAGAGCGGGCACTCTGGCGCCTGCGCCAGTTCATTGCCACGCACCCGACATTCAAGTACGCCTGGCGCATCGTCGGCTATCCACAAGGCCAGTGCAGCGGATGGCGCATCAGCCTCATCGACCGAAGCAAAAATTGGATCAGGGGGTTCGTCCGCATAGATCACCAACACCGGCGTCTGCGCGTCAGAGGTGTATTGCGCAAACGCTTCGAGCAAGGCGTAACCTAGTGTTTCGGAGCCTGCCGCTAAGGCGGTAGCATTTGAATGGTCACCCCGCATCATGCTAAAAACACCGGCGGCCGCATTCAAAACCGAAAGACTGAACGCATTCGGCGATAAAGCTTGCATCGGCTCCTGCGCTTGTGCTTTGAGCAACTCTGTGGTGCGACGTGACTCCCCATGACGAGAAGCGAAGATCACTCGCACCGGTTGGTCTCCTGGCGCGCAATCGTGTGCTACTTTGAGCCCCATCTTCGAGAACGTGCTCAAACGCCGCCGCAACATCGGCTCAATAAAACGCACCTCGAGCGCAGCCGATGTCTCCATACTCCATGCAGACCAACGGGCAACAGGCAATGACCAAGCTAAATCAGGCATGTTAATCGGGATAGGATAAAAAAATAGGAATAAATTCAGCGAAAAATATCCCTTTATCATACCAAACTCAAAAAGCATTACCCTCCCCAATCCGTTATAATCCGTCTTTTTCCAGCAAAAAATACGCCTAATATGGAAGCAGAACGCCTCAACGCCATCGACACCACTCTGACTGACTTATGCACTCGTGCCGAAGAGCTTCGGGGGTTTCTTTGACTACGATACCCAAAAAAACCGTTTAATCGTCCTCAATCAAGAACTCGAAGACCCGGCTACCTGGAGCGATACAAAACGCACTCAAGCGCTGAGCAAAGAAAAAAAACAGCTTGCAGAGGTAGTCACTATGCTCACCTCGTTGGATAGTGATTTACGCAATACACAAGATCTTTTCGAGCTCGCTCGTGACGAAGCAGACGAAGACACGTTGCTGGCCATCGAAGCGGAGGTCGCAACGCTCGCCACCCATGTTGCAGAGATTGAATTTCGTCGTATGTTTAATCATCCGGCCGACCCTAATAACTGCTTTATTGATATTCAAGCGGGAGCCGGCGGAACCGAGGCGTGCGACTGGGCCTCTATGTTACTGCGGCAATATCTACGCTACTGCGAGCGCAAAGGTTTTAAAACCAGCTTACTAGAAGAGTCAGCCGGCGAAGTGGCGGGCCTTAAGAGCTCAACCATTAAAGTTGAAGGGGAATATGCGTATGGCTATTTGCGTACCGAAACCGGTGTGCACCGGCTGGTGCGTAAATCCCCCTTTGATTCGTCGGGCGGACGACATACCTCATTCGCCTCTATTTTTGTTTATCCAGAGGTAGACGACTCAATCGAGGTCGAGGTGAATCCAGCTGATTTGCGCGTCGATACCTTTCGCGCCTCAGGCGCAGGCGGCCAGCATATCAATAAAACGGATTCCGCGGTACGCCTCACGCATCTGCCAAGTGGTATCGTTGTGCAATGCCAAAGCGACCGCTCACAGCACCGTAACCGTGCTGAAGCCATGGCGATGTTGAAATCGCGTCTATATGAAGCTGAATTACGCAAGCGCCAAGCTGAACAAGACAAGCTTGAATCCAACAAAACCGACGTTGGCTGGGGCCATCAAATCCGCTCTTATGTGCTTGATCAAAGCCGCATTAAGGATTTACGCACAGGCGTCGAAATCAGCAATACTCGCGCCGTATTAGACGGCGATCTCGATGATTTAATCAGCGCCAGCCTGAAACAAGGCGTATAAAACTTTATTAGAAACTGCATAATGTCCGATTCGACCCCAATCCCTGCTAGCGTGCAAGAACGGCACGAGAAACTCAACGCATTACGCGCGCAAGGCTGCGCCTATCCAAACGATTTTCAGCCGACCCATCAGGCCCTCGAGCTCCAGACGCAGTATGCCGATGCCAATAAAGAAATGCTTGAAGAGCAGGCCCTCGAAGTGGCCATTGCTGGGCGCATGATGCTCAAGCGGATTATGGGCAAAGCCAGCTTTGCTACGGTACAAGATGGGAGTGCCCAGATTCAACTCTTTATCACCCCAGTTGAAGCCGGCGCCGAGCTCTATGAGTCATTCAAAAAATGGGATCTGGGCGATATCATTGCCGCCCGTGGTTTACTCTTTCGCACCAATAAAGGGGAGCTATCGATACGCTGCACCAGCTTACGTTTATTGGCCAAGGCGCTGCGGCCACTGCCCGATAAATTCCATGGACTAGCCGATCAGGACATGCGCTACCGACAGCGCTACGTGGATTTGATAGTCACACCGAATACGCGTAAAACCTTTATCGCACGTACCAAAGCGGTTTCATCCATCCGCCGCCAAATGGAAACAGCAGGGTTTCTTGAAGTCGAAACGCCGATGCTTCACCCCATCCCAGGAGGTGCCGCTGCACAGCCTTTTGCCACGCATCATAACGCGCTCGATATGCAAATGTTTTTGCGCATCGCGCCAGAATTGTATTTAAAACGGCTGGTTGTGGGTGGCTTTGAGCGTGTGTTTGAAATCAACCGTAATTTTCGTAATGAAGGCGTTTCACCACGGCATAATCCAGAATTCACCATGATGGAATTCTATGCAGCCTACACCGATTATAGGTGGGTGATGAATTTCACTGAAAAACTGATCCAGCAAGCGGCGATTGATGCCTTGGGTACGGCCAAGACCCAATACCAAGGGCGAGAGCTGAATCTTGCGGCTCCATTTCAAAGGCTCACGATCACTCAAGCAATTGCAGAATATAGCAGTGAGTACCGCGATGCGCCCTTACATGATAAGGATTTCTTAACCCAAGAACTCAAAAAGCTAGGCGTTAATACGCAAGAAGCCAAATTTTTTAACGCAGGGATTGGCGCGCTACAGCTGGCATTATTTGAAGAAACCGCCGAAGCAAAACTATGGCAGCCGACGTATATTATTGATTATCCGCTCGAAGTATCGCCACTGGCACGCGAGTCGGATACCCAACCAGGCATTACCGAACGTTTTGAGCTTTTTATTGCTGGCCGTGAAATCGCCAATGGCTTTTCTGAATTGAACGACCCGCAGGACCAAGCCGCGCGGTTTAAAAAACAAGTTGAACAAAAAAATGCCGGCGACACAGAAGCGATGTACTATGACGCCGATTATATTCGCGCACTTGAATACGGTATGCCCCCGACTGGCGGCTGCGGCATTGGCATTGACCGACTGGTCATGTTGTTAACGGATAATGCAAGTATCCGCGATGTGATTTTGTTCCCGCATCTGCGGCGCGAAGATTCGGCATCAACCTAAACTCCAAACGCCTAGCCTGGATATCGATCTTAGTCTAGGCAAGGTATACTAACGAGATGAAACTTGCCAGTTGGAATATTAATTCACTCAACGTCCGTTTACCACATGTCATCGACTGGCTAGCTGCCAATCCAGTCGATGTGTTGTGTTTGCAAGAACTCAAGCTGCCAGATGAAAAATTTCCTGAGGCACAATTAAAAGCCATCGGCTATCGCAGCTTCTATGCCGGTCAAAAAACCTATAATGGCGTAGCGATCCTCACGCGGGAAGATATACCATTTGACGCGGCTAGCATCCAACGCAATATTCCCGGCTTTGAAGATCCGCAGCAGCGACTGATTGCCGTCACGCTTAACGATACCCGAGTCATTTGCGCCTACTTTCCAAATGGTCAAGCTCCAGGCACCGATAAATTCGCCTACAAACTAAAATGGATGGACGCGCTCAGCACCTGGCTAGAAAGTGAACTCGCCCAACATGAGCGGTTAGCCTTGCTCGGAGATTACAACATTGCCCCCACAGAACGCGATGTGCATGATCCATTAGCCTGGGAAGGACAAAATTTGGTTTCCCCCGAGGAGCGGGCAGCATTTACCAGGCTGTGCTCGCTTGGACTGACCGATGCCTTTCGCTGCTTTGAACAAGCTGAGAAAATTTATAGCTGGTGGGATTACCGGATGCTTTCATTTCGCCGTAATGCAGGGCTCAGAATCGATCATATCTTGCTATCGTCTACACTGACTGCGGCTTGCGAGCGCTGCATCATTGATAAAACCCCGCGTGGCTGGCTGCAACCCTCTGACCATGCGCCCGTCATTGCTGACATAAAAGGTTGACGCATCAGCAGCTGATCTCACAATTTTCACCAAAGCTTTATTTAAAAAGCGATAATTTGGTTATAATCTGCCGCAGCAGTTGATTCACTGCAGCAGGAAGAGGCCTGCCACGCCTGACAAACAAACGGCTTTCTGGAATATTCAAGATGGGGTTATCAATCTCCAGGGCAACCAAACCGTCAGTTTCAACCCCTGGTTTTAGACTCGTTGCCATAAAGGCGACACCCTTGCCAGCCTTAACAAACCGCTCCAAGACAGTGATTGAATTGGTCGTCAAGCTCGGGGCGAATCGAATTTTTTCCGAATCCTCTAGCGCTTGAAGCATTTTCAACAAACCAGAAGAAGCAGACAATAGCCCTAACGGGTAGCGCAATGCATCTGCTAACGTGACCTTTTTCTGGCGAGCCAATGGGTGCTTTTTACCAACCATTAAACGCACCGGCCGTTTTGCCCGCGCACAGCAACGCAACTCAGGAATATCGGGTGGGTTATAAACCAGTCCAATATGGGCAATATCTTGGGTCACTTGGTCGACGGCTTCATTAGTCAATACAGTTTCAACATGAATCTTTAACCGAGGGTACTGTTGGCAAAAGTCATTCAACACCTCATTCATCAGCGGCTCAATATACCCTTGATTGACGGCGATATAGATACGGCCACGCTGGAGGCTGCGCATTTCCTCCAAATAGGCTTCGAGGCGCTCTTGGTGCGCGTGACGGCTCCGACAATATTCAAGCACAATTTCAGAAGCTTCATTCGGCTGTAAACCGCGTGGGTGGCGATCAAACAACATCACCGCTAGCTCTTTTTCCAACAAACGGATCTGCCGACTCACCACTGAGGGCGCTGTATTTAAAACTTCCGCTGCATCACGGATCGAGCCCTGTGTTAGCACCTCGTAAAAATACTGCATTCGCCGCTGGTTAATTTCGTTCATTGTCAGGCATATCCTTTTACTTTAATCCAACGCCCGTAAACAGAATGGCGCAGAGCGGATTGATTTTAAAGTTAGTGACATTTTTGTTAATGGGTTGGTAAATCGTCGCATGCGCAATCGGAGTAAACGGTAATTCGCGTTTAAAGATACGCTGTGCCTCTTGGTAAAGAATAGCGCGCTCATTCATATTATTGGTTTGGCGCGCGGCTTTAATTAGAGCTTCAAATGCTGGGTGACACCACTTTGAGTAATTAGAACCTCCCATTGCATTACAAGCAAGTAACACCCCCAACCAGTCATCCGGATCACTATTGCCAGTCCAACCAATTAGCAACGCATCGTGTTCACCATCATGAGCATATTTAATATATTGACTCCATCTATGCGTCACAATTTTTGCTTTCACCCCAATTTTTGCCCAATCAGCTTGAATCCTCTCAGCAGTCAGTCGCGAATTTGGGTTATAAGGTCGCTGTACCGGCAAGGTCCACAACGAAAGCGAAAAACCGTTAGGGTAACCCGCTTGTGTCAGTAGCGCTTTTGCCCTTTCTAAATCAAATGGTTCGTCTTCAAGCGTTGCATCGTAGAACCATACTGCAGGTGGGATCGGTGCGTTCGCTATTTGTGCAGCATCTTTGCGCCCATAAAAGGTAGCTTCAACAATGGCCTTTTTATTGATCGCCAGATCAAGCGCACGGCGGACCAAAACATTATCAAGCGGTGGATGCAACACGTTATAAGCCAAAAAGCTAAGGTTCAAACCAGGCTGACTTAATAGCTCCAGTTTAGGGTCCGCTTCAATAACCGCAAGATCAGTCGGCCGCGGATAACTTATCACTTGGCACTCGTTACGCTTGAGTTTACGTATCCGCTCTGTAGCATCAGGCACAATTGCAAAAACGAGCTTAGACACTTGCACATCAGCAGGTTTCCAATAATCTAAATTGCCATCAAAACGAATCCGCGCATCTTCAGCCTCAGTTTCTTTAGTATAGCTCCGAAAAACAAACGGCCCCGTTCCCACCGGCCACCAATTAATATTAGACGCCTTGCCAGCTTTTAACAACTGATCGGCATATTCAGCTGACAAAATGGAAGCAAACGCTAAGCCAAGATTCGTTAAGAATGGTGCGTTAGCCGACTTCAAAGTAAAGCGCACCGTATATAAATCCAGTTTTTCGATCTTTGTAATTTCTTTATCAAGCCCTAAGTTCACAAAATAAGGGACAGGCGCTGGATAGGCTTTACGGAAAGGATGATTTGGATTGCGCATTCGCTCGAAAGTGAACAGCACATCATCCGCATTAAATTCTCGTGTAGGCCTAAAATATGATGTGGTATGGAACTTCACGTCACGCCGCAAATAAAAAGTGTACTGCAAGCCATCCGGTGAGATATCCCAGTGAGCAGCCAAGCCTGGGCCAATTTTAGTGCTGCCTCGCTTGAATTCAACTAGCCGATTGTGAACAGTGAAGGCACTTACCGTATATTCAACACTTGTTGTGAATTGCGCTGGGTCAAAACCAGCTGGCGTATCTTCAGAGCAGTAGACAAGTGTTTTATTCGGAAACCCTGCATGAACGGGAAAAACCAAGGAAAAAAGGAACAAGACGGCTAAGTCTATAAATGCCACGCGGAAGTAAGACATTCTCATTTCAAACCAACCCCTGTAAATAGCACAGCATTAAGTGGATTAATCTTAAAATTAGTCACCTTTTTATTGATCGGTTGGTAGGTTGTTGCATGTAGGATTGGCGTAAATGGCAATTCGCGCTTAAAGATTTTCTGCGCTTCTTGATAAAGTATCGTACGCTTGTCTATATCATTGGTTTGGCGTGCTGCCTTGATTAAGGCGTCAAATCCAGGATTACACCATTTTGAACTATTAAAAGGGCTCTTTACCGCATCGCAAGCAAGCAAAACGTCTAACCAGTCATCTGGATCATTATTGCCCGTCCAACCGATAAGCATCATATCGTGCTCCCCCTCATTTGCACCTTTAATGTATCGGCTCCATTTGTGGGCTACGATTTCTACCTTCACCCCGATTTTAGCCCAATCTGCTTGAATCATCTGAGCCACTAACCGTGGATTTGGATTATAAGCTCTCTGCAAAGGCATAATCCACAGCGAAATTGAAAAGCCTTTAGAATAACCAGCCTGCGTCAATAAAATTTTAGCTATTTCTAAATCAACCGGCTCGCTTTTAAGTGTTTCATCATGAGACCAAAGTGCTGGAGGAATCGGTGCGCTTGCTACTTGTGCCGCACCTTCCCGTCCATGGAATATCGCTTTAATAATAGCCTTTTTATTAATTGCCATATCGAGCGCGCGGCGGACCAAAACATTATCAAGCGGCGTATGCAACACGTTATAAGCTAAAAAGCTAAGATTCAAACCTGGCTGGCTTAATAATTCGAGCTTAGGATCCGCTTCAATCGCCGCAATATCTTCAGGCCTCGGATAACTCATTATCTGACACTCATTTCGCTTGAGTTTACGTACTCGCTCCGTAGCATCAGGTACAATTTTAAAAACTAAACTCGATACCTGCACATCCTTTGGCCTCCAATAATCTGGATTGTCGTCAAAGTGGATGAGTGCACTTTCATCCTCTGCTTCTTTAGTATAGCTCCGAAAAATAAACGGACCGGTCCCCACTGGCCACCAATTGATATTAGACGCTTTACCGGCTTTTAACAGATGATCGGCATATTCAGCTGATAAAATCGAACCGAACGCCAAACCTAAATTCATCAGAAACGGGGCGTTAGCAGTCCGTAACGTGAAGCGCACCGTATACAAATCTAGCTTTTCGATTTTTTCAATTTCTTTATCAAGCCCTAAATTCACAAAATATGGGACGGGCGCTGGATAGGCTCTACGGAAACGATGATTCGGATTACGCATCCGTTCAAACGTAAACAGCACGTCGTCTGCATTAAATTCTCGCGTAGGGATAAAGTAGGAGGTTGTATGAAACTTCACGCCTCGTCTTAAATAAAAAGTGTATTGCAAGCCATCTGATGATACATCCCAGTGAATAGCAAGGCTAGGATAAGGTTCTGCGCTACCCTGCCTGAACTCAACTAGCCGATTATGGATCGTAAATGCACTCGTGGTATATTCAGCTTTCGATATAAACTGAGCCGGATCAAAACCAGCCGGCGCCCCATCAGAGCAATAGATAAGTGTTTTATTTGGAAGCGATGCGTGTGAAGAGGAAACCGCCAAAGCAAGCACTAAAGCCACCAAACTTGCCATACATACAAATGTCAACTCAATGCCACGTGTAGCTCGCATCACCAAATCACTGCATTTCATCGGATCCCTCATGCTTCATACAATAAAGAGTTAATAACAGATATCCGTAGTACACCCTGCATGGCTGACATTAAACCATTACCATTCGTCAAATATTTTCTCATATCTTGCAAAATAAAAAAGCCGCGCAAATAATATAAATACTGAATTTTCTGCAAAATTTCTTATATAGAAATAATCATGGAAATGAGAGTTTTATGACAATTCAGAATTAAATAAGTAAAACGTCATCATTCCAAACTAACACCCGTAAATAGTACGGCGCTAAGCGGATTGATCTTAAAATTAGTAACTTTTTTATTAATCGGCTGATAAATAGTCGCATGCCAAATCGGTGTAAGCGGCAATTCATGTCTGAAGATCTGTTCTGCTTCTTTATAAAAAATTTCACGTTGCATAGGATCAATTGTTTTGCGTGCCTTTTTAACCAAATCATCAAATGGCCGATTACACCACTTCGAAAAATTAGACCCACTTGTCGCTCCGCAAGTGAGCAGCACACCGAACCAGTTGTCCAAATCTACATTACCGACCCACCCCATTAGCAGTGCATCATGTTTCCCTTCACGGGCTTGCTTAATATACTCCCCCCATTCGTGTGAAACAATATTTGCCTTCACACCGATTTTACTCCAGTCAGCTTGAATCATTTCAGCCGTTAGCCTCGGATTTGGGTTATAAGGCCGCGGTACCGGTATAGTCCACAGCGAAATTGAAAAGCCTTTAGGGTAACCTGCTTGTGCCAGCAAAGTTTTTGCCTTTTCTAAATCAAACGATTCAGCCTCGAGGGTTCTAACATAAGGCCAAAGTGCTGGCGGGATAAGTGTATGGGCTATTTGTGCAGCATCATCTCGCTGATGAAATACAGCTTTAATAATAGCCTTTTTATTAATTGCCATATCAAGTGCACGACGAACGAGGAGGTTATCTAACGGTTTATTCGACACGTTGTACACCAAATAACTCAGATTAAGGCCAGATTGACTTAGTAGACGAAGGCTCGGATCAGTCCTAATAAAATCGAGTTCGCTCGGATTCGGATAACTCATCACATGGCATTCGTGATTCTTAAGTTTTTGTACAGTTACCGCAGGATCAAGTGTGATTAAAAAAAGCAACTTTGATACTTTTACATCTTCCGGTTTCCAATAGTCAGAATTTCCATCAAAGCGAATTGATGTATCTTTGGTGTAATCGACGAAAACAAAAGGGCCAGTACCAATCGGATGCTGGTTAATATCGGCTGCTTTGCTAGCATTTAACAGTTGTTCTGCGTATTCAGCAGACAAAATCGAGGCAAAAGGCAAACCAAAAGCCATCAAAAATGGAGCATTGACCGACTTTAGCGTGAAGCGCACTGTGTACTGGTCGAGTTTTTCAATCTTTGTAATCTCTTTATCAAAACCCAAATTAGTAAAATAAGGGTATGAAACTGAATAAGATTTGAAAAAAGGATGAGTTGAATCTCGCATCCTTTCAAAAGTAAACAGCACATCATCCGCATTAAATTCTCGTGTAGGTGTGAAAAACCGCGTTGTATGAAATTTCACCCCACGTCGCAAATAAAAAGTATACTCAAGTCCATCTGGAGAAATATCCCAATACGTTGCAAGACCAGCGCCAATATTTGTAGTACCTCGTTCAAATTCGATAAGCCGGTTATAGATTGTGGAGGCGCCCGCCGAATATTCAACAGCTGTTATGGACTGTGCCGGATCAAAACCTCTCGGACTAGATTCGGAACAATAAACAAGTGTCTTGTCTGGAGGCATAGCATAAGCACGAGACAATATAAGTGAAGATAAAAACATAGACGCTATCAATATAGACCGCCATTTAATACAGCATATAACCTGAAGAAAATTATTGCGCTTCATCAAAGATCTTTTGGCTATCATTAAATGCCCCCGTCTAAAAAATGCAAATCTAAGTTTGTTATTTATACACTTCAACTATTTCGCTTAAACATCGATAATTTCCTTTCGGCCTCCTTAAGTAAATGATTAATAGCTGCTGAAAGAGGCCTTCCTTCTCTAACGAACAAATGAATTTCTGGAGAGGTTAAAATAGGATGATCAATTTCCAACGCGACCAATTCGCCAGCTTTCATTTTTGAGGGAGCCATAAATACTACCCCTTTGCCAGCGCTGACAAACTCTTCTAAAACTACAATTGAATTTGTGGTGAGTGTTGGTGCTAATCGAATTTTTTCTGTGGCTTCTAACAGTTGAATAATTTGCGATAAACCAGAGGTAGCAGACATCATTCCTAATGGATAGCGCATCGCATCCGCAATGGTCGCCTTATCCTGGGCGGCAAGTGGGTGAGACCTTCCCACCAATAAACGTACAGGCCGGTTTACCCGCATACAGCAACGAATATCATGATTTTCAGGCGGATTATATGCCAGACCTATATGTAGATCATCTTGAATAACTTGCGAAATAATTTCACTCGTTAATAAAACCTCAATGTGAATATTCAGCCTGGGATACCGCTGACTAAAGTCACTCAGCACATCATCCATCAACGGAGCAACATACCCTTCATTGACCCCAATACGAACACTACCGCGCTGCATGCCTCGCATTTCTTGCAAGCAAGACTCCATATATTCTTGACTGGCATTACACCCGCGGTAATATTGAAGTACAACTTCAGCCGACTCAGTGGGTACTACCCCACGCGCCCGCCGCTCAAAGAGTGTAACAGCGAGTTCTTCTTCGAGTTGGCGAAGCTGGCGAGTAATCACCGAAGGAGCTACATTTAAATGCTCTGCTGCGCCACGAATCGTTCCACGCGCTAGCACCTCATAAAAATAACGTATGCGCCGCTGATTAATCTCTCTAAGCATCATTTTTCGCGGGGAGCCTCAGTTTTAACCCAAGGAGGGATAGCGCATCACGCATAACGTGACCTGTTCTCCGCATTGCCTTTGTCAAAGCTATCCTGCATTCAACATTTGCATCAATTTCTGCTTTATAGCTTTACACGCTCCAACTCTCTAGAGCTAAGTAGCAAACGCTTTAATTTATTCTTTTTTCATAAAAAGCATCAATCTTTCTACTACACTACTTTTAAGCTAACGATGACAATAGTAGCACTCGTATAAGTCATACGGAATATATTTTTTATTCTTAATGTTGTTTTATTCACAACAACAGCCGTGTACCCAGTACAGCACTCGCTCCACGAAGCTTAATGAGCTGTTAATTAGTTTTTCAAAATATAAATTTGAATTTATTAAAAAATACTTTATAATTTTTTTACAAAATTTCTAGGCTCAAATTTTATTAACGAATAGAGCTAGTCAAGCTGCTCTTGTTGTTTAAAATAGTTGACCCTGAGTTGACAATCATGCCACCTTCGACGTTGATCCGGAAACCGCCTATCCTGGCTTGAATGCCGGATTGTTTAGCTACACTTGCGTAATGGCTGCTGATTTTTTGCTAGCTGATAACCCCAGCATCTGTAATAAAAATTAAGTTAAATTTTCCAGCCATGGTGATTGACGTTGTAGGATGCTATTAAGCATATAGATAAGTTTACGAAGGACAGCAATAAGAGGGCCACTTTTGCAAGTTTTCCGGCTACTCTTAAACGCTGGTAAAAGGCTTTTAAATCTGTATTCCAGCGAGTACAAGCTAGAGCAGACATGTAAAGCGTTCGCCGGATGAGCGCTCGACCGCCTTAAATGAAACGTTTGCCTTTGTGTTTACCACTATCGTGATTGAAAGACGCAACCCCTACGAGAGCAGCCAGCGATTTATGGCTTGACCGACCTAGCTCTGGCAAAAAGGCAAAATTCGGCCCCCCCCAAAAAATGGAGGCGAGATAGGTCTAGATAGGGATTAATGGTGCGCATAGAATTAAAATATTCACCACCGCTCCAAGCGCACGACCATATCTTATGACTTTTGGTCTATATCAAAACAAAGGCGTAGCGAATACAGTATAGGAATTATTTATTCGTCCTGTTTCCAAAAGATTCCGATGACAAATTTAGTCACTCTGCCCCCCTCTTATGCTGATGAGGCATGGAAAAATGCATTAGATGTGTTTCTGCCAGAGTTCATGCAATTTTTCTATAAGGAAATTGCTGCCAAAATTGCATGGGAAGCAAAATATGAAATGCTGGACAAGGAGCTGCAAGGCCTGAGCAATAAAAGCAAAGTAGGTAAAAGGCTGGTAGATAAACTCATCAAAGTGCGCC
>JASSUC010000025.1:0-35081 GCA_031963245.1 Mycoavidus cysteinexigens | reverse complement strand
TCGGAGGTATGGCCTGTTAAGGTGTGCCCCGCCGCACCGCTGTGCGCGTCCCACAGACGCACCGTCTTGTCCCGACTCCCCGAGGCGATCTGCAAGCCGCTCGGCGAATACACCACGCTATAAACAGCGTCGGTATGGCCGGTTAAGGTGTGCCCCGCTGCGCCGCTGTGCACGTCCCACAGACGCACCGTCTTGTCTCTACTCCCCGAGGCGATCTGCGCGCCGTTCGGCGAATACACCACGCTCCTAACATCGGAGGTATGGCCTGTTAAGGTGTGCCCCGCCGCACCGCTGTGCGCGTCCCACAGACGCACCGTCTTGTCCCGACTCCCCGAGGCGATCTGCAAGCCGCTCGGCGAATACACCACGCTATAAACAGCGTCGGTATGGCCGGTTAAGGTGTGCCCCGCTGCGCCGCTGTGCACGTCCCACAGACGCACCGTCTTGTCTCTACTCCCCGAGGCGATCTGCGCGCCGTTCGGCGAATACACCACGCTCCTAACATCGGAGGTATGGCCTGTTAAGGTGTGCCCCGCCGCACCGCTGTGCGCGTCCCACACACGCACCGTCTTGTCATAACTCCCCGAGGCGATCTGCGCGCCGCTCGGCGAATACACCACGCTAAAAACAACCTTGGTATGGCCTGTTAAGGTGTGCATTTCTTCCCAATTCGACGTCGCATACACACGGATCGTACCGTTTTCAAGTCCTATGGCACAGGCTTTCTCATCCGGCGAATAGGCGCAGGACAACACCGCACTTTCTTCTTGCAAATACGCCCATTCGCCAAACTGCACCCCCGCCATCTGCGCGCCGCTTAAATTCGCCTGATGCAGCCAACTCGTCCGAAGCGTGGTCTTTCTTAAATCCGCCCCTTGCAACTGCGCTAAATCGAATACCCCAAAACTCAGATCTGCACCGGGTATCTGGATTCCTTTTAAATCCGCACCATTAAACTGCACACCCGCTTTGATCAAGATCGTGATGGCGTTTGCTGCCGCTTTACGGATAGTTTCGCTGCCCATCTGGAGCGCCCTATCCCCATCATTCTTTTTCGAACGCTCAATCACGGCGTGCAACTGTTTTCTAAACAAGGACTCTTTCTGCGCGCGTTCAACCAGAAAGCCCAAAATCGCCGGTTCCTTCACAAAATTCTTGCGCCCTAACGGCGTATCCAGCAAGTCCTTTTCACCGACAGCGGCTCTTTCCTCTAGGGAATAGTCGCTTTCAAAACTCAGTCGTCGCGCCTGCTTTTGCGATTCGCCTTGAGCACGCGCCCCCTCTATCACACTAGATTCGCTTTGCCCGGGTTCAAAGACCGCACGCGCCACAAAATATTCCAGTAGCGATTTATGGATAAACTGATATTGATTTTTGTTCCGGCTTAACGGCCACGTCTCTCGCAGCAATCTCTTTTCGTCTTCTGGGCCAAAGAATTCTTGCTTCCACGTTTTTTTATCTTCAAAACGAGCATATTTCACTATCGGGTTGCCACGTTGCATTTCATAAATTTGAACCGCTAATTCCTTGACAAACGCAATACCACTCGCCGTAAATCCCTCATCGATCAATTCTTCAAAGACTTTCTTTTCTTGGCCTTCCAGCGTTTTCTCTTTTAAAAATCGCTGTTTTCCACGCTCGAACCATTGCTCCACAAATTCATCATAGAGCGCCACTCGAGTCAGGCGCGTCGTCGTTAAATTCTGTTCCTGATTTTCCAGACGAGGCAGCACGTCTAATGTAATTTTCAGCAAAAAAGGATTGGTCACCAACTCTTTTAAATTGGCGATGCTTTTTAAAACGTCTTGGTAGCGCTCGGCTGTCCAACTCAGCGGATTAGCCTTCGCATACACCTCTGTGTAGAGGTTAATCTCTTGATCTGAAAACGGCGCCACAACAATTTCTTGCAACTGCGAGGCATCTGCAGGTGCAAAGCGAGCTCGGTCATCCTCACCAAAATATTCAGAGCGGCATCCAATAATCACTTGACCTTTCCACCCGCCCTCTTTATTGATTTTATTGCTGAGATATAAATTTTTAGACTGCTGACTTTCATCATAGCTATCTAAAATAAAAACGAATTCGTGATTATTTTTTAATTCCCTAATCTGCTTCTGGCTAAAGCCTTTCAGATGCAGATGTTTTTCCACCAGCTCATGCGTAGGATTATCAATTTCGGGTAAAGCAATCAATAAAGGAATGCGCTTGCCTTCTCTTGGGTTTTTGGGGTCTTTTAGATAAGCACTCCATAAATTGGCTTCGAGAGCGAAGTTAAACGTGGATTTACCTGCTCCAGAGTCCCCTAATAGCAATAGGATTTTTTTATCCGTGCTGTTAAGAAATTTATTGACTTTATTCGTTAAATCGAAGGTCTCAGTAGCTTGAAAACTGACTTTACCTTGTGCCTTAACATACAGCCTTTCGTCCTTTTTCCATTCTTTTAAACGTTCTCTTTTCAGTCGCTGGATATCATTTTCAACCTTAGGTTTATCCTGGACGCGGTCAAGCAGGATGGAAGACGTTGCGACAAGTGCCGGCTTATAAAGGGGATAAGGGCCGGTCGGCGCATCCTTTAGACAAGATTCATAGAACGCTCTTTTTTTTGAATCGATTTCGTTGGCTAAGCGAGCAAGCAACTCTCCCGCATCCTCCGCAATCGGCGAGCCTATGGATAATTCTCTGATGATTTGGATAATTCGCTTTTTAGCAAAGGCTTGCGTACGCCACTGCGCGTCATTTCTATAAAGATCCTCTAAAAAACCCAGGGCGCCTTGCCGAGTCTCTTGATCTGATCCCGGGTTAGCCGCCAATTGGCCCAAGCGCTCACTTAAGCCCCATTGAAACGCTTTATGTTGACGGCAAAAGACCTTGTGCACAAATTCTTCGAAGTCACTCAGCTTTCGTTGTTGCAACAACACATCTGCGCCTTCTAGCGCTTTATACCAGGTTTCTTTTTTCTCAAACGTTAACCCTTCTTGTAGGCAGCTCACGAAAGTTTGTCCGCTTTCGGCTAAGGACGTCACTTTTTCATAAACTTCGTTTACTTTGTACACGACTTCTAAACCACCAACCCCTTCGTATATATTGCTCAAACTTTCTACAATCTGATTCAGATCAAACCCTTTGACTGCACTCACTAAACCTGAGACGCCTTTGAGAATGCTACTCCCGCGGCGCACCGCGCCCTGAAAACGGGTTTCACCATCAGGGACATGGGCTAAGGCTTGGCAAGCGTACGCTGCTTGATAAACAAGGTAGGGGTTGGTGCTACTTTGTAAACCTTTGAGATAGGTCAATAACGGTTCGCGTAATTGTTCGCGGTCTACGTCTTTCACATAATCCGCCATCGCGTCCAAGATACGAGCTAACGCGTAGGTTAAGCGATACAGATGATCCTCGCTTTGAGCATGCGTTTTTTGTAAACGCTCGCTGACGACCTCCAAAATTTTGACTAAATCATCTACATCCAAATACTCAGGGGCAGCGTTACGGATCATCTGAGTTAAGCCGTCGAGTAAATCCGTTTCTAACAACTTACTTTGATGAATTCCATTGATCAATCTTTTGAGTAACGCTCCAAATAGTTCTTTTGGCAGGCCAGGGGCAAGTACCACCACTTCCGCTACAGAGAGCTCTTTAAGCTCATCGTCGACAAAAATTCGAATAACATCAGTGGCAAGGCTATAGAGCCTTTTTACTTCAGGTCCATCCGCTTCTGTGGTGCTCAACCAGTCTTGCGCCTCAACCGCGAGTTCAATTTTTTCGAAGCCCTCCTTTTTTCCTGTTTTCAACGATAACAGGATAAGGGCATTTGCTAGCTGCTGAAGGTCTTTGGGACTCGCGCCAGCAACTGGCAGCGCATCGGCCATCATTGGTGTAGATAAATTCTCTTTGAAAAATTGTAAGGCAGGAGGGGCTAAGAGAGGCGTTTCGGATCCTATGTTGGCAATCGCCCTCAACTGAGGAACAGGGGAGACAAAAGCAGCAGAAATGCTTAAGTGAGATGCCGGCACAGGAGAGGAGGAAGGTTTAAAATTTCTCCACCCTGAAATACTGGAGTGTGCGCTATGTCCTGATGCAAGGGGTGGCGAAGCTTCTGCACCATGCTTGGATTCAACATATCCCCATTTCTTAGCCTTAAGACGACTGGCTTCCGCCTTCTCATGTAAATCTAAGCGTTCTAATACTTCCGCACGTTCGGCATAAGCATCGGCCATCATGGCCCTCAACGTCTCGTCGGTTAATGTTTGGGGATCTTGCGCTTGCCTCAAGGCTTCTTTTACGTTCACAAGCAACATCAGTGTATCTTTCGCTTGATCGTAGAGGGGCAGCGCCACATCAAAATTGTTCAGTTTCTTCTGAGCACGAGCTTGATCTAAATAAATTTCACTTAGGTTTCGCGTAACGGCTACTGATACCGCAGAATTAAATAGTTTCATATTGAGTCTTAATTTTCTTTAATTGGTATTAATTAGATCAGATCGGAGCTACTTGACTGCGCATCGCTATCGCGATTTCGCCATCGCTCACTCATGGTCGATACAGACTGCACAAAAGTTAGATTGAAGCTGGTTTGGGCCAAACATATCGACCGGATAGCATGGAATTTTATGGATACTAGTAGTATTGACCTAGAAAAACAAGAAAAATGGTAACTCCCCAGGTACAACATATTGTCACCGGAAGGAAGGTTTGCACAATATATTGTTGGCTAAGATGTTTGGTCAACGCTTATGCTGCAGTTGCACTGCCATTTTTGGCCAATTTTCGTGCTGTATTTTCAATATATAGGCAAAAGAAAAGGTTTTTAACAAAATATAGTAGTCAAAGGTACCTGGGGAGTTACAAAAAGAGAAAAGCAAAGCCCCCCAATACAAATCCATTGGAATGACAGCTTTTTGACAGCCTATTTTTTTAAGTTATTGATTTATAAGGCTTTTATGGTGCGGGGAGCGGGACTCGAACCCGCACACCATTACTGGCGTCAGGACCTAAACCTGGTGCGTCTACCAATTTCGCCACCCCCGCATACTGCTCGACTTCGACGGCTAAGCGCGCTATTCTAACTGATTCATCCCTCTTCCGCTACTATAACTAGAGCAGCGGCATTCACCACCACTGCAATTCTGCCTACATCACGCAACTGGGCGGTGCTCATGCCTTCTTTAACCAGCGTATCAAAGTGCGCTTTGACGCAAAAGTGGCATTTGCCAATAATCGATGCGGCCAATGCATACATTTCAAACCGCCGCTTATCCACGCCGCCATGCTGCGCGTAAGCATTCATTCGCAATCCTGCTGGCTGCCCTTTTAGCTCGGCATCACCGGCCATTTCCAAATACGGATACCAGGTATTATTCATGCCCATCAATGCCGCAGCGGTTAATGCGCCATTTTGTTCTTCAGCAGATAATTGGCCCGCACGTTTGATGATATCGACAAGTTTGCCGCTTTTTGCGGCAAATGCGGCCGCTAATGCGACGCCAATCGCGTCATTGCCTTCTAGCGCAGAGCGCGCAATCGTCCCGTCAATATTTAAGCGAATATCCTTCGCGTAGTCGGGAATTAAATCCTTGATTGCATTTAAGAATTCCATTGGGTGTCCTTATGCGTGGTTAAAAAAAGCCCGCTGCTGCGGGCTTTTTTGTAAGTTCACGTTACAGCGTTGCGCCACCGATTGCCCGATTGCATGGACACAGTTCATCGGTTTGCAGGCCATCCAAAATACGCAAGATTTCTCGCGGATTGCGACCCACATTGAGACTGTTGACCGAAACATGCTGAATCACATTGTCTGGATCCACAATAAACGTCGCACGCAGTGCTACGCCGGCCTCGTGGTCACGAATCCCGAGTTGGTCAATCAACTCTCCCCGGACATCACCAAACGCGTAGTGGTTAAGTTTATCCAGATCTTTGTGCTCCCGACGCCAAGCCAGTTTGACAAATTCGTTGTCGCTGCTGCCACCGAGTAAGATGGCGTCACGATCGGCAAAGTCCTTCGTCAGTTTGCCAAACTCGACAATCTCAGTCGGGCAGACGAAGGTGAAGTCTTTCGGGTAGAAGTAAATGATTTTCCATTTACCCGGAAAGGATTGCTCAGTGATATTTTCAAATGCCGATTGCCCATTCTCTTCATGGTGATTGAAACCAGGCTTCACGGCAGTGACGGTAAAGGCTTCTAGTGTGTCACCAATGGTTTTCATATAAGGACTCCTGTGCGTGGTTAGAAATAAATTGGAACTTAAAATGTAGCAAGCAACTAGGTCAAAGTTTAAACCTATTAATTATAAAATCCAATAGAATTTAACTAATATGCTAAGTGACTTTAGCTATCAGAGGTGAATTCCACGGGAGTTGCGCGGCGGCGGTGAATTCAAGCCAGCATTCCCCTGCCTCAGCTAACGCTAATCAACGCTGCTATCAGAATCATTCGTTTATTGATTAGCAATCAGCCGCTCCGGCGCCAATATACCTTCGATTAAACGCGCCGTCCCTAAAAATTGAGAAGTCTCGCCGTAAACCCGCACCAGCGCCGTGTCGAGCGCTTCAGGTAGCGTGATGGGAGCTGACTCAAGTGCTACTTCAGTAGGCAAGCGTAAGCGTTGCCCTTGCTTAAAACGGTGCGTTAGGTCGGCCGCCAGGCGCACAGCTGGGTAGGTTGAAAGTAAGGTGTCAGCGGGCTGCAAACACGCTAGGCGCGCCGTATGAGAAGCGCTTGAAAGCGCATCCAGCG
The DNA here is from genome assembly GCA_031963245.1 of Mycoavidus cysteinexigens. Taxonomy (GTDB): domain Bacteria; phylum Pseudomonadota; class Gammaproteobacteria; order Burkholderiales; family Burkholderiaceae; genus Mycoavidus; species Mycoavidus cysteinexigens_A. The sequence goes on along the minus strand of JASSUC010000025.1, from coordinate 28,345 downwards.
TCACCGCATCGGTGAGTTGCAATGAGCCTACCCCGGTCCGGCGCAGCGCGCTTAAGTGCGCCCCGCACCCGAGTGCTTGGCCAATGTCTTGCGCGAGCACGCGTATATACGTTCCCTTACTACACTGCACGCGAATCTGCAGGGTGCCTGTGGCGATCGGCATTGCGTCTGGGGCGATCGGTAATGGACTTATTTGAGCGGATGCAGGTAGCGTACAATCGATCAATTCTAGCGCCTCAATCGTCACTGGACGCGCGTCACGCTCAAGCGTGATGCCTGCACGCGCATATTCATACAGTGGCTTGCCATCTCGCTTAAGCGCTGAATACATGGGCGGCACTTGCCATATTTCGCCTCGAAAGCGGGCTAGCACATCATGGACTGCTTGCAGTTCGCAGTGGACCGGCCGGGTCTGCACTATTTCGCCTTCGGCATCCGCCGTGGTGGTACAGACGCCGAGTACGAGCGTGGCTTCATAGAGCTTAGTTGCGTTCAGTAGATCGCTGGAGAATTTTGTGGCCTCGCCAAAACAGAGTGGCAAAAGGCCGGAAGCGAGCGGGTCAAGCGTGCCAGTGTGTCCGGCTTTTTTCGCCAAAAGCAGCCGCTTAGCGCGAATTAACGCTTCATTGCTAGACAGGCCGAGAGGTTTATCAAGCAGGAGTACGCCATCCAGCGCATGCCGGGCAAGCTTAGTAGATTGAGCATTCGCCATAACTGTATGGAATGTATAGCGTCGTCAGCTGACTATCATGCGGCGCGTTAATCCTTCGCGCGCACGGTATTGGCTTCATCAATTAAACGTGACATCTCCGCGGCTTTTTCAAGCGTCTCATCAAAGAGGAAATGGAGCGTGGGGACCGTATGGATATGCAAGCGCTTAAACAGCAGATTACGCAAATGCCCGGCGGCGTGGTTTAACGCTGTACCCGAGGTTTTCGGGTCCCCTGAGAGCGTAGTAAACCACACTTTGGCATGAGCATAATCAGGCGTAAGCTCCACGCTTTGCAGCGTGACAAAGCCAATGCGAGGATCTTTCACTTCACCGCGCATGATCATTTCAGACAAATCACGTTGGATTTGATCTGCGATGCGCGTGATGCGCTCAGGGTTAGTCCGTTTTTTAGGCATAGTCAATACAGCTTTTATAGTGTCCGTGCGACTTCCGTAATCTCAAAGGCTTCAAGTTGATCGCCTTCAAGGATATCGTTAAAGTTCTTAACGGACATACCGCATTCAAAGCCAGCCTTCACTTCACGCACATCGTCTTTGAAACGCTTAAGTGACTCAAGCTCACCGGTATGGATCACCACATTGTTGCGTAATACACGTACCTGAGACGAGCGTTTAACCCACCCTTCGAGCACCATGCAACCAGCAACCGCGCCCATCTTAGGCACACGAAATACCTGCCGCACATCGACCAGACCAGAAATCACTTCTTTTTTCTCTGGCGCAAGCATGCCTGACATGGCCGCTTTCATTTCGTCGACGGCGTCGTAAATGATATTGTAGTAGCGAATATCAATACCGTTGGCTTCGGCAAGTTTACGCGCTTGCGCATCAGCACGCGTATTAAAGCCGATCACCACCGCTTTAGAGGCAGTCGCCAGGTTGACATCCGACTCACTAATGCCGCCCACGGCTGCATGCACAACTTGTACCCGCACTTCGTTGGTGGACAGTTTTGTTAGTGTGTGCGTGAGTGCTTCTTGCGAACCTTGCACATCTGCTTTGATGATCAAGGAGAGATTTTGGACCTCACCTTCAGCCATTTGATCAAACATGTTTTCAAGCTTCGCAGCTTGCTGTTTGGCTAGCTTAACATCACGGAATTTACCTTGGCGAAAGAGTGCAATCTCACGTGCTTTACGTTCATCTGGCAAGACGATGACTTCTTCGCCAGCGCGCGGCACTTCAGATAGCCCTTGAATTTCAACCGGAATGGAAGGACCTGCTTGCGTCGTTGGCTTACCATTTTCGTCCAGCATAGCGCGCACACGGCCATAAGCCGCGCCCACGAGCACAATATCGCCACCTTTTAAGGTACCTGACTGCACTAAAATCGTCGCTACTGGTCCGCGCCCTTTATCCAACCGTGCTTCAATCACTAAACCCTTAGCCAAGGCTGTGACGGGTGCAGTTAATTCAAGTACTTCCGCCTGCAGTAAAATTTGCTCAAGCAATTCATCAATACCCTCTCCCGTTTTAGCGGAAACGCGCATAAACGGAGCGTCGCCACCGTATTCTTCGGGAACGACACTTTGGGCGACCAACTCTTGCTTAACACGTTCTTCATTCGCGCCAAGTTTGTCGATTTTATTGATCGCGACCACAATCGGCACATTGCCTGCTTTAGCATGAGCAATGGCTTCTTTGGTTTGTGGCATCACGCCATCATCGGCCGCTACCACCAACACGACGATATCCGTAGCCTTTGCGCCACGTGCGCGCATGGCGGTGAAGGCCTCATGGCCAGGCGTATCAAGGAAGGTAATAACCCCGCGTGGCGTTTCAACATGATAGGCGCCAATGTGCTGGGTAATGCCCCCAGCCTCACCAGAGGCGACTTTAGCGCGGCGAATATAATCAAGCAGTGACGTTTTACCATGATCCACATGGCCCATGACCGTCACGACCGGCGGCCGTGGCAATCTCTCCGCATCATATGAATCGCCTTCTGACAACAATGCTTCTGGATCATCAAGCTTAGCCGCTAGCGCATTATGGCCCAACTCTTCAACCACGATCATTGCTGTTTCTTGATCCAACACTTGGTTGATGGTCACCATCTGGCCTAGCTTCATCATGACTTTAATCACTTCAGAAGCCTTCACGGACATCTTATGCGCAAGTTCTGCCGCGGTAATGGTCTCAGGCACATGAACTTCGCGCACAATAGGCTCGGGCGCTTGAAAAGACGTACGGTCATCATGATGATGCTTGCGCCCGCCTTTAGGGCCTCCGCGCCAGCCACGGTCGACACCGCCGCTAGCATCACCTCGAGTTTTGATGCCTCGGCGCTTGGCCGCATCGTCTTGCCAACTCGATGTTTTGGCCGGTTTCTTTTTATCCGTGGTCGCAGTGACACTGACTGGTTTTTTAACTTCTTTTTTGGCCGCTGTTGCACCTGCTGGTTTTGCAGGTTTATGCAAGGTCCCTTTGGCCGCAACCGGCGGCGCTGCCGCTGGCTTTGGTTCTGCTGGCTTTGGTTCAACCGCGCGCATCGCTTTACGCGGCGTGCTCATCATTTCTCGAATGGCAAGTGCCTCTGCCTCAGCAGCAGCACGCCGGCGTTGGATTTCCGCTTCATCAACGGGCGCTTTTGCGACCATTTCATGTGCGCTAGCGCTGGCTTTTCTAACTACATAGCGCTGCCCAGTTCGCACAACAGTGGTTTGCCCATTTTGCGGCTTTTGCTCTGCGACTTGCGGTTTTTGCTCTGCGACTTGTGCTTTTTGCTCTGCGACTTGCGCTTTTTGCTCTGTGACTTGCGGCTTTTTCTCTGTGAGCGGCGCCTGCTGAGTCGATTGGCTCAGTACCTTTGCCAAGGGCTGCGGCGGAGTCGGTGTCTCAGCTGGCACTGCTGCTTGAGCTACAGCGGCAGCTTGTACCGCGGCGGCTTGTTTAGCAGCAGCTTGTTTGGCAGCCTCTTCTTCGGCACGACGGCGCTCAGCTTCGGCGGCTTCCTCGCGAAGCTTGCGCTCAGCTTCTTCCTGTGCAAGCTGTGCTTCGCGTTCCTGCTGTTCCTGCGCCTGACGAGCGAATAGTTCAGCCTGCTGGCGCGCTTCATCCTCACGGCGGCGTTCCAACTCTGCTTCATTCACTTCGTTGGGCTCTGCCACAGGAGGCTCGCTAACACGGGTCTCGCTAACATTTTCGTCACGTTTAACAAAGACACGCTTTTTCCGCACTTCAACTTGAATGGTACGAGCTTTGCCCGTAGCGTCAGATTGTCTAATTTCCGATACTTGTTTACGAGTCAGCGTAATTTTGCGTTTTTCCGCATCATCCGCACCATGGGCGCGGCGCAAATGCTCCAACAGACGTGCCTTATCGGCCTCCGACAGCGAATCATCCGTGCTTTTTTTATCAACGCCCGCTGCGCGTAATTGCTCTAGCAACACACCAGCAGGCATTTTAAGCTCCGCGGCAAATTGAGCTACATTATTGCTCGCCATTCATTCCTCATTAATTTCTATTTCCCGCCTAAAACAGGCTCTTTCATGCTCTTGCTTGGGCTAAGCCAAGCGCACATCAACTCGCTACGCTTATTCGAACCAGTGTTCGCGTGCTTTCATGATTAAAGCTTTCGCAAGTTCTTCATCCATTGCAGCGATCTCAATGAGTTCGCTGGTATCCAATTCCGCTAATTCATCACGCGTTTGGATCTGGTGCGCAGCTAGTTTTGAAAGCAAGTCGGGATTCATGCCTTCAAGCGTTTTCAAATCAAGGGCGATATTTTCAACTTCCTCTTCGTTTGCAATCGCCATGGTCAACAGTGCATTACGTCCCCGGTTACGCAACTCATGCACCGTAGCTTCATCCAATGCCTCAATTTCAAGCATTTCGTTCAGTGGTACATAAGCCACTTCTTCGAGGCTCGCAAAGCCTTCATCCAGTAAAATGTCAGCGACTTCTTCATCGACATCTAAACGGGCCATAAATAAATCACGCAAACCTGAACGTTCCTGCGCTTGCTTGTCAGCCGATTCGTCTGGCGTCATGATATTGATTTGCCAACCGGTAAGCTCACTGGCTAAACGCACGTTCTGCCCACTACGGCCAATTGCAACCGCCAATTCAGCATCGTCTACAACTACATCCATTGCATGTTTTTCTTCATCCACCATGATCGACTGCACAACCGCCGGCGCCAAAGCATTAATGACAAATTGGGCTGGCTCTTCCGACCAAAGTACGATATCGATATTTTCGCCGCCAAGTTCATTACGCACGGCTTGCACCCGCGAGCCACGAATGCCAACGCACGTGCCAATCGGGTCGATTCTTTTATCATAGGCAACCACGGCGATTTTTGCACGTGTGCCTGGATCGCGCGCCGCCGATTTAATTTCAAGCAAACCTTGCTCGATCTCAGGCACTTCGATATCAAATAATTTCATCAGAAATTCTGGTGCCGTGCGCGAGAGTTCGATCTGCGGGCCGCGGGCGGTGCGGTCAACCTTAAGCAACCAAGCCCGGACACGATCACCGACACGGAGATTATCTCGTGGAATCAGTTGATCACGACGCAACACGCCTTCAACACGCCCCGACTCAACAATCAAGTTGCCTTTATCAAGCCGCTTGATGGTACCGGTCATGATGACTTCGCCGCGCTCCAGAAAATCATTCAGAATCTGCTCGCGCTCGGCATCACGAATCCTTTGTAGGATAACCTGTTTAGCTGCCTGTGCACCAATCCGGCCAAAGCCAATCGATTCAACCAACTCTTCAAGATAATCATCAACTTCGATATCCGGGATTTGCTCAAGCGCCTCAAACAACAGAACCTGTTTATCGGGCTCTTGCAAGCCCGCTTCATCCGGCACTACCAGCCAACGACGGAAAGACTCATGAGACCCATTGCTACGGTTAATCGCCACCCGAATCTCTACATCTTCATTGTAAAGTTTCTTGGTGGCCGAAGCGAGAGCCGCCTCAAGCGCAACAAAGACAACCTCTTTACTCACGTTTTTTTCGCGGGCGAGCGCATCTACCAGCATCAATACTTCGCGACTCATTGCTTTATAGCTCCTAAAATTCTATTTGCGGCACAAGGCGAGCCTTATCAAGGTCAGCTAAGGTAAAATCTAGTACCGTTAGCCCTGCTTTGCCTTCAAATTGCAACTTCATGGTTTCACCTTGAGGTTGCTGCAAAATACCTCGATATTGCTTACGGCCATCCAGCGTTTTTTTCAGTGTGACGACTGCCTCGCTGCCCGCAAAACGCTCAAAATCAGCCAATTTTTTGAGTGGCCGATCTAATCCTGGCGAGGACACTTCAAGGCGCTCATAATCCACATTTTCAACCGTCAGCACATGCTGCAGTTGGTGGCTCACTTTTGCACAATCCTCAATCTTAATACCCGCTGCTTGATCAATAAAAACACGCAACACACCACGCGCGCCATACTCAATATCAACCAGTTCATAACCCAGTCCATTGACTGTAGTTTCTATCAGTTGCACGTATTGACTCCACCCAAAGCTGCCTGAAAAATGGCTTAAGCGGCCTTTGCAGCGACACTGATCTGCTGCCAAAAAAAAATGGGCTCAATGCCCATCTGTTTTGCTAGCTACATGCTTTACCTTGCGTTGCCGAGCTTAAGCTCCCATTAAGTTTATAATTCTATACTTTTTTCAGCCCAGCGACAATCTGAATCTAAAAGCCAGGAATCTAGGCCATGCTAAAAACGCTCAATAATCTAAGGTTTAAAGCAGATAATGCAGTTAAATTGCAACGCCCACAAATAGTCCTTTGCGTGCTGCCAATGAAGCTGTAAGCTTGCGGCTTCAAGTGAGTCTGGGTCCTTCAAGAAACGAATTCGCACATATTTGCTAACTGGAATGCTATTGTGACAACTACGAATAATACTAAACCAAAATTCATTTCCGCCACCGCGCATGTCGATAACGCGGCGATTGAGGCTTTGCCTAATTCGACCAAAATTTATGTGACTGGCTCACGGGCCGACCTGCGCGTACCCATGCGCAAGATTGCACAAGCCGATACGCCAAGCAGTTTCGGTGCCGAAAAAAATCCGCCTCTGTTCGTCTACGATACCTCGGGCCCTTACACTGATCCGCAGGCCAAAATTGATATCCGCTGCGGTTTGGCGGCCTTGCGCGACACCTGGATTGAGGAACGCGGCGATACGGAAGCGCTGCTGCAACCTAGCAGCCGCTTTGGCCGCGAACATACGGCCGACAAAAACCACACGGAGTCACAATTTACCGGCTCCAAGCGCGCGCCACGGCGCGCCAAAGCAGGCGCCAATGTCAGTCAGATGCACTATGCGCGGCAGGGCATGATCACCCCTGAAATGGAGTTTATCGCCATCCGCGAGAACCAATGCCGCGCCGAATATCTAGCCAACCTACGCAGCAGTGGCCCACAAGGCGAGCGGCTCGCCGCCTTACTCGGCCGCCAACATCCAGGGCAGGCTTTTGGTGCGGCCCTGTCGAGCCAACCAGGCTCAGTTAACAACAGCTATGAAATTACGCCGGAATTTGTACGCGACGAAATCGCCCGCGGCCGAGCCATCATCCCTGCCAATATCAATCACCCCGAACTCGAGCCGATGATCATCGGCCGCAATTTCTTGGTCAAAGTCAACGCCAATATCGGTAATTCAGCTCTGGGCTCATCGATCGGCGAAGAGGTCGATAAAATGACCTGGGCCATCCGTTGGGGTGCAGATACGGTGATGGATTTATCGACTGGCAAAAATATTCATGAAACCCGTGAATGGATTCTGCGCAACAGCCCCGTCCCTATTGGCACCGTACCCATTTACCAAGCGCTTGAAAAGGTCAATGGCAAAGCTGAAGACTTAACCTGGGAAATTTTTCGCGACACCTTGATTGAACAGGCTGAACAAGGGGTAGATTACTTCACGATTCATGCCGGCGTGCTACTGCGCTATGTGCCAATGACCGCCAAGCGCATGACCGGCATTGTGTCGCGTGGCGGCTCCATTATTGCCAAATGGTGTCTGGCGCATCACCGCGAAAGCTTTATTTACGAGCATTTTGAAGAAATTTGCGCCATCATGAAAGCCTATGACGTCAGTTTTTCGCTTGGCGATGGGCTGCGTCCCGGTTCGATTTACGATGCTAATGATGAGGCTCAATTAGCCGAATTAAAAACGCTCGGCGAGCTCACCCAAGTCGCCTGGAAGCATGATGTGCAAGTTATGATTGAGGGTCCAGGCCATGTGCCGATGCAGTTAATCAAAGAAAATATGGAGTTGCAACTCGATTGGTGCGACGAAGCACCCTTTTATACGCTGGGGCCGCTCACCACCGATATTGCGCCAGGCTACGATCATATTACCTCAGGCATTGGCGCCGCGATGATTGGCTGGTTTGGCACCGCCATGCTCTGTTATGTCACCCCCAAAGAGCATCTAGGTCTGCCCAATAAAAACGATGTAAAAGAGGGCATGATCACGTATAAACTCGCGGCTCATGCTGCAGATTTGGCCAAAGGGCATCCCGGCTCACAGATTCGCGATAATGCGCTGTCGAAGGCGCGTTTTGAGTTTCGTTGGGAAGATCAGTTTAATTTGGGACTAGATCCCGATAAAGCGCGTGAATTTCATGATGAAACACTGCCTAAAGACTCCGCCAAAGTCGCGCATTTCTGTTCCATGTGCGGGCCACACTTTTGCTCCATGAAAATCACGCAAGATGTCCGTGAATACGCTGCCAAAGCAGGGATTTCGAACGAACAGGCGCTGGCTCAAGGCCAAACCGAAAAGGCGATTGAATTCATGCGCAGTGGAGCAGAAATTTATCAGCGTGATTAAGCGAAATAGAGCGTAATCATTGGAAATAAAGCGTACTTATTGAAAACGCGGCGAGCGGGCAGAGCGCCGCTCGCCCGCTTGCCGCCCATTACTCTTATCAGCCAAGCAAACGCGACAGGCGATTTTGCAAAAAATAAAAAGAATTTACTTGCATAAACTAGAACAGTTTGCTATAGTTTCGTTCTTACCGGACGCGGGGTGGAGCAGTCTGGCAGCTCGTCGGGCTCATAACCCGAAGGTCGTAGGTTCAAATCCTGCCCCCGCAACCAACTTAGCATTGCCGGTGTCTTACAGGCAATCGCATCAAATACTTAATTTTACCTAGTTGCTGTTACCGTCAAAATTGTCCCATCCGTCAGCTTAATGGTTTTAGATGCGCCATTCGTTGGCAACGTAAAACGCACAATCTGATGATGCATGCGATCTTTGGGACAGCGCATTTTCTGGCCATTTTTCTTTTTCTCAAGATAAGTTCCCTGAGGGGCATGAGCCCGAAAACCTAATTGAATTGTGGCAACGCCGTCGTGACCCACAATTGGGGCCAGCCGCACTTTGGTCTGCCTCAGCATTGCATACTCGCTATCGCGTGGCATATTTTCCCAGTTCGGGCATTGCCGGTCAATCGGCACGGCCCCGGTAGGCGGCACTGTTTTCCAAGTAAAATCATCGACTTCGCCTGAGGCAATCAGGCGCGTTTCCTGTGAATTGCCATACAGCTTAGAAACGACTTTGACGGTGTAATGAATCGGCGCATCAAGAGATTTTGGCATTTGACCTAGCGCCAACCTACTGGTGCCGACTAAAGCCAGGACTGAGAACATGGATACAACTTTGACTGCTGTCGTTATCTGGTATTTCATCTGCCACTCCTGCTATGTTTATGACCTGCTTAATCACCTTGCGCCTTGTCAAAACAGGCTTCCTGGATGATAGACGCCGTCTCCCAAACCACCCACCAAGCATTCATTCAAATAAGCGCAAGACCCCGTCTAACCCCGTAAAATTCAATGCTACGTGTGCTGCCTGCCGCACCACTGGCTTTGCCCGAAAAGCGATAGACAAACCCGCGGGTGCCATCATCAACAGATCATTTGCCCCATCGCCGATCACAATCGCACGGGAAGCTGTGATACCCAACTCAGCGCAGACCTCATAGAGCCGGCGCCTTTTTACCTGAGCATCAACAATCTCACCGACCACCTCACCAGTTAGCTTACCATTACTCATGCCAAGCAGGTTCGCGTGCGCATAATCTAATCGTAGACGAGCTGTCAGCCGCTCGGTAAAAAAGGTGAAGCCACCCGACACTAACAGCGTATGCTTGCCCGCGGCTTGCACGCCAGCCAGCATTCGTTGCGCGCCTAACGAGAGCTTTACGCGTTTACGCCATACTTGCTCCAGCACACTGGCATCAAGCCCCTTTAACAAAGCCACCCGGCGCCGCAGGCTCTCACCAAAGTCACGCAGCTCGCCCCGCATGGAAGCCTCAGTGAGTGCCGTGACTTCAGCCTTAAGCCCACAAAAATCAGCAATTTCATCAATGCATTCGATGGTGATCAGGGTTGAATCCATATCCATCACGACCAAGTCAAAATCAGCCAAAGACAGTGGCGGCAGGTACGCCGCGTCAAGCTGGCGCTGCGCGCACCAGGCGGTGACTGCCGAGCGCCGAGCCAAATCTACCTCGAGAATACGCCCAGCATGGTCGTCAAGACGAATCGCCGCCACGCCACCGGCAAGTGCACGCACTTGCTCAAGATGGGCACTGAGCAGTGGCTGTGCGCTCTGGATAATAAGATTCACTGAAATTTAGCCTAACAATAATATAAGATGCACTGAAATTTATTTAGCCGACCAAATGAGTCGAAATACTTCGTTCAAGATCTGCTTGCAAATCGCGCTCGTCTTCCAAACCAATAAAAAAACGTACTAACCCGCCGCGATGGGACCAGCGCTTGGCGGATCGCATCGGCGCTACATCATAGGGTAAGGCCAAGCTAACCGCCCCTCCCCAACTAAACCCCAATTTGAAAAAGTGGAGCCCCTCAACAAAAGCATCTATTTGCGCTGGCGTATATTTTTCATTAAACACTACCGAAAATAAGCCTCCCGCGCCACAAAAATCTCGCTGCCAAAATTCATAGCCTGGGCAATCAGGCAAGGCAGGATGCAACACCGTCGCCACCTCAGGCCGGGTTTTTAACCAGTGCGCCAAAGCCAATGCGCTGCGTTCATGGGCCGCATAACGGACCACCAAACTTGCCAGGCCACGCAACACCAGCGAGCAATCATCGGCCGATACCCCAAAGCCCAGTTGGATACGAGCTTGCTTGAGCTTTAAATAAAGCGCTGCATCATTGGTTAAAGTGGCGCCCATCATGACATCGCTGCCACCTGACTGATATTTAGTCAAGGCTTGCACTGAAATATCACAGCCCTGCTCAAACGGCTTAAAGGCAAGCCCGGCTGACCAGGTATTATCCAGCGCCGTGTAAATACCCCGGGCCCGAGCAACCTGAGTGATCGCGCGCACATCGGGTACTTCCATCGTCACCGAGCCCGGCGCTTCAAGCCAAATGAGGCGCGTATTGGGTTGCACCAACTGAGCAATATCGGCGCCTATCAATGGATCATAATAACGTGCAGCAACGCCAAATTTTGCCAGCCAAGCGCCATGGTCACGATTGGGTGTATAGGCATTATCCGGGATCAGCAGATCATCGCCCTGCTGCAATAAACCATGATACACATTCACAATCGCCGCTAAGCCAGAGGGTTGTAATAACGCATGGGCCGCGCCCTCCAGCTTAGCCAGCCGCTGTGCCAGAGCGCTCGAAGTGGGCGTTTCATTCAAGCCATAGCACCATTGTCCATCCTGACGCCAGTCAAGCGCGCGCAAGGCGGCCAGGTTTGGAAAGATAATCGTCGACGCGCGCGCCACGGGCACCGGCACCGCTGCCCAGCCCGCGCTAATCTGGTCTTGCGTATGCACGATAGCGGTTGGTAAACGAGTAGCCATCGATCACTCCTACGTTAACTTGCTGTGCTACAGATTTCGCCCCATAAATCATGGCCTTGGGCGCCGGTAATTTTTACCTCAACAAAATCCCCCGCTTGATACGCTTGAGAGGCTTTGGAAATCGGCTCAATATAAACTACGCCATCAATTTCTGGCGCATCTGCAGACGAACGCGCCACCCCGCCGGCTTCATTCAGTTCATCTACTAAGACACGCAATGTCTGCCCCACCTTACGCTTGAGACGTTGCACCGAGACCGTCTCGGCCACTTCCATAAAGCGCGCGCGCCGCTCATGGCGCACCGCATCGGGCAACGCCCCTGGCAATTCATTGGCAGTCGCACCGGTTACAGGAGAATAGGCAAAGCACCCTACCCGGTCCAATTCAGCGGTGCGGATAAAGTCCAGCAAGGTTTCAAACTCGGCCTCCGTTTCCCCTGGAAAGCCGGCGATAAAAGTACTCCGAATCGTCAATTCAGGGCACATCGCGCGCCATGCTTGCACCCGCTCAAGCGATTTTTGCGCGTTGGCGGGACGTTTCATGCGTTTTAACACTGCCGGGTGCGCATGCTGAAACGGGACATCAAGGTAAGGCAGAATCCGTTGCTGCACCATCAGCGGAATCAGTTCATCGACATGCGGATAAGGATAAACATAATGTAGGCGCACCCAGGCACCATACTGAGCCGCCAACTCACCTAACGCCGTGGCGAGCTCAGTAATCCGGGTTTTGATCGGCCGGCCATTCCAAAAACCCATACGATATTTGACATCAACGCCATAAGCGCTAGTATCTTGCGAAATCACGAGGAGTTCGCGGACCCCGGCACGCAACAGATTTTCTGCTTCCAGCATAATATCCGCGACCGGCCGCGAGACTAAATCACCCCGCATCGACGGGATGATACAAAAGGTACAGTGGTGATTACAGCCTTCAGAGATTTTCAGATAGGCGTAATGACGAGGCGTTAACTTCACGCCTGCGGCCGGCACCAGATCAGCAAAGGGGTCATGCGGCTTTGGCAAATGCTGATGCACCGCCTGCATAACTTCGCCCAGCGCATGAGGCCCGGTGACGGCGAGTACTTTTGGATGAATGTCTTGAACCAAAGAGGCGCCGCTTGCGCTTTTTTTCGCTCCCAAGCAACCTGTAACAATGACTTTACCGTTTTCGTGTAAAGCTTCGCCAATTGTATCTAGGCTTTCCTGCACCGCTTCATCGATGAAACCACAGGTGTTTACCACGACTAGATCAGCGCCAGCGTAGGTCGCAGAAATTTCATAGCCTTCGGCGCGCAATTGAGTCAAAATATGTTCGGAATCGACCAGGGCCTTTGGGCAACCTAGTGAAACAAAACCAACCTTAGGTGTAGAATGGGTAAGCGGCATCGTATAGAATCAGGAGTAAAGGGGTAAACCAACAAGAAGGACGCAGGATACAACAAAGAAAACATTAAGCCAAACTGATCGGCTCGAAGAACTGATGCAACCTAAAATTTCCACTATTTGGTATAAACCGCCTTCCCTGTTAGAATATCTCTATCTAGTTAGCAGCATTGGATTTATTTGCTGCTTTCGCTTTTGCAGTTCTCATGCAAGAAAAACCTACCCACATAACAAAAAACATTAAACTGCCCTTGAATAAATTCCTTTATCCCATTCCAAGTCGCGAAGACATTCTTGGTGTGTTGCGAGCCACCACTGCTCCACTCACTGCCCATGATATTGCTCAAGCACTCTCAGTCAACCCCTTAGAAGAGGAAGGGTTTCTGAAGCGGCTAACCGCCATGGAGCGTGACCAGCAAATTGAAGCCAGCCAAGAGGGCTATTTTCAACTGGCTTCCTCCTCGACTTTTGTGGCCGGCCGCATCCAAGGTCACCGCGATGGCTATGGTTTTTTAATTCGTGACGATGCGCAAGCCGACCTCTTTCTATGCAATGCTGAAATGCAAAAGGTCATGCACAATGACCATGTGCTCGCGCGCATGATTGGCTATGACCGCCGTGGACGGCCTGAAGGGCATATTGTTGAAGTCACCAAGCGCGCTAATACGCATATCACTGGCCGCTTGCTGAACGAAAATGGTGCCCTGGTACTGGTGCCAGAAGATAAGCGCATTGGCCACGATATTGTGATTGCTCCGCAGGCCCATGGCCAGGCTAAAGCCGGTCAGGTGGTGAGCGTTGAGTTGATCGAATTTCCCAGCCGTCATGCCGCCGCCTTGGGGAAAGTTGTCGAAATCCTCGGTGAGATCGATGATCCAGGCATGGAAATTGAAATCGCCGTACGCAAACACGGGGTCCCCCATCAATTTAGCGAGGCGGCACTCGCTCAAGCTAAGAAGTTACCCGAAAAAATCCGCCCAACCGATCTGCACGATCGCGTCGATCTACGCGATCTGCCACTCGTCACCATCGACGGTGAAGATGCGCGCGACTTTGACGATGCGGTCTATTGTGAGCCGGTCAAAGTCGGCCGCGGCAATGGTTTTCGGCTGCTGGTCGCGATTGCGGATGTCTCCCATTATGTCAAGCCAAACGATGCGCTTGACATCGATGCGCTGGAGCGCAGCACCTCGGTTTACTTTCCGCGCCGGGTGATTCCAATGTTGCCGGAAAAATTATCGAATGGGCTGTGCTCTCTTAACCCAGGCGTAGATCGTTGCACCCTTGTGTGCGACTTAGTGATCAGCGCTCAGGGCGAACTCCATGCGTATCAATTCTATCCTGCCGTAATTCATTCAGCAGCGCGCTTAACGTATACTGAAGTCGCCGCTATCTTAAGCAACACCAACGGCCTAGAAGCCAAAAATCACGCCGCCTTGCTGCCACATTTACAACATCTGTATAGCGCCTATCAATTGCTGGCAAGCGCGCGTCATCAGCGCGGAGCAATTGATTTTGATACGGTCGAAACCTATATTGTGTGCAATGCGCTTGGCAAAATCGAGCAAATTGTCCCCCGCACGCGCAATGAAGCACACAAATTAATTGAAGAGTGCATGCTAGCCGCTAATGTCTGCGCGGCTGATTTCTTAAAGCGCCATAAACACCCAGGGCTATACCGCATCCATGACAGCCCGACCGAAGAAAAGCTCGCCAATCTACGGAGCTTTTTACGTGGCTTTGGGCTCTCGCTGGCAGGCGGCGATAAACCCCATGCCAGCGAATATGCTGCGCTAATGGCACAAATACGTCTGCGGCCAGATGCGCAAATGCTACAAACGATGCTGCTACGCTCCATGCAACAAGCCGTCTATAGCCCAGACAATATTGGTCATTTCGGCTTAGCCTATGAAGCCTATGCCCACTTTACTAGCCCGATTCGACGTTACCCCGATTTACTGACGCATCGCGCCATCCGAGCGGTGCTAAGCGGCAAGCGCTATCAACCCGCCCTATTGCCGGGTACACAACTCAATACGGCATTGAGCAACCGTGCCCGCGCTTTACAAAACGAAGCCAGTAGCGCACCGAAACCACCACGCCAAGGCAAAGAAGCAATTTGGGAGTCGCTTGGCCTGCACTGTTCAGCCAATGAACGACGCGCAGATGAAGCCTCACGCGATGTTGAAGCCTGGCTTAAATGTTATTTTATGCGCGATAAACTCGGCGCAGAATATGGTGGCATGGTCAGCGCAGTGACTTCATTTGGCATCTTTGTGCAACTCGATGCGCTGTTTGTTGAAGGTCTAGTGCATGTGACCGAACTTGGCTCAGATTATTTTCAATATGACGAAATCAAAAACGAATTGCGCGGCGAGCGCAGCGGCACTCGCTACCGGCTGGCTGATCGCGTACGCGTACAGGTAGGTCGGGTTGATCTTGACACACGTAAAATTGATTTTACGCTGGTGCAAGATCCGCCAGTTAAAACGTCTCGCAAGCTGCCAGCAGGCCAAACCACCAAAACGGTCCCTGCCAAAGCCGAGAAAAAGCCTAAAGCAAAAGTAACCCAGCCGGCAAAAAAACAACCCGCTGAAACACCTCGACGTGCACCCCGCGGCAGCACCCAGGCTAGCTCAAAACGCTCGCGCAAAAAAACTTAATTTCTCTTCTACAGCATGGCTCATCTCAAACTTCTTTACGGTTTTCACGCAATCACGGCACGGCTGCGGCATGACGCATCCACTATCACTGAAATCTTATATGATCCAAACCGCCGCGATCGGCGCATGCAGGATTTTTTAAATACCGCCACCGGCGTGCGGCTGATTGCCGCTGACGAAGGTAGACTGCAAGGACTCGCCGGCACTGACCGCCACCAAAGCGTAGTCGCCCGCGTCACAGAAGTCTACCTGGCCCAGAATCTGGCCGAACTCCTCGATGGCATTAGCGGCTCAGCGCTCTTATTGGTGCTTGACGGCGTCACTGATCCGCATAATCTTGGCGCCTGCTTGCGCGTGGCGAATGCAGCTGGCGCACAGGCGGTAATCGCCCCTCGTGATCGGGCGGTGGGACTCAATGCAACCGCCGCCAAAGTAGCCAGCGGCGCAGCCGATATAACCCCTTATATTACGGTCACCAACCTAGCACGCGCCTTACGTGAATTAAAAGACGCCAATATTTGGGTGACCGGCACCGCGGATGACGCCCCCACCAGCCTATATGAAACCAAACTTGCCGGTTCGCTGGCGCTGGTCATGGGCGCAGAAAGCGAAGGCATGCGCCGCTTAACCCGCGAAACCTGCGATGAAGTGATGCACATTCCAATGGCCGGCACAGTTGAAAGTCTAAATGTATCGGTAGCCAGCGGGATTGCCTTATTCGAGGCGCGGCGGCAACGGATTATGGTGAACTCGGTACCCAAGCGCTAAAAAAGCCATGGCCAATTCCGTTCCCGTTAAATTATTTTAATTCTCTTTTTTGATCTACCTCAATGTCTCAGGACACCTTAAAACTTCTCGTTAGCCAAGCGGCGGCGGATTATGTCCTCGCCCACACACCAGCAGGGGCCGTGATCGGTATCGGCACGGGCTCAACCGTCAACTATTTTATTGACGTTCTGGCTGAGCGCAAAGTGTTTGGCAGCCGCTTTTCGGGGGCTGTATCGAGCTCTAATGCGAGCACCTCGCGGCTGCAAATGCATGGGATTGAAGTATTCGAACTCAATCAGATCGAAACCTTACCGGTGTATATCGATGGTGCTGACGAGATCAATCCTCATGGGCAGATGATTAAAGGCGGTGGAGGTGCGCTGACGCGCGAGAAAATTATTGCGATGGTAGCCAAGACATTTATTTGCATTGCAGATGTCTCTAAACGCGTCGATACATTAGGTCACTTCGCACTACCGGTTGAAGTTATGCCCATCGCACGCAGCGCACTCAGCCGCAAGCTCCTCGCCTTAGGTGGCATGCCAGTATTACGCACCACCTCAAATAGCACGCCTTATCTGACGGATAATGGCAATCAAATTATTGATGTTCAGCACTTAAATATCACTGACCCACTGACCCTCGAAGCGGAGATTAACAGTTGGCCGGGGGTCGTGACCGTGGGACTCTTTGCCAAACGCCCCGCAAACTTATGCTTATTAGCCAGCGCAGCGGGCATTGAGACCATTCAGTACGCTTAAAGAAGCGCTAGCGGCGAAGGACCTCCGGCTAGCCAATCCATACGCGTCATGATTTAATCTTCAACTTGCTACCGCTATCCCGCAGATAACGGCTCGCCGGGAAAGAGGCCTGTAAGACACGCTCAGCATCGTTAGCCAGTTTTGTTTGGCCAAGCGCTCGATAGGAAAGCACCATAATATGCAGGGCATCCTCGGTAGCCGGCGCGTTTTCGTATTGCTTAAGCGCTGCTTGCGCGCGATTCACCGCCGCAATATAAGCGCCCCGCCGATAATAGTAATCAGCCGTATGCACTTCGTGGGCCGCCAGGGCATTGACGATATAGCGCATCCGTTGCGCGGCATCTTGCGCATACGGGCTTTGTGGATAGCTCTCAACCACTATTTTGAAGGCGCTGTATGAATCACGCATCGCCTTTGGATCACGCTCACTGACGTCTTGTCTGCTCAGGCGGCCGAATAAACCAAGCTCGTCATTAAAATTAATGACGCCCTTTAGATAATAAGCGTACGCAATGTTAGGATGATTCGGATGCAATTGAATAAAACGATTAACGGCCTGCAAAGCAGCAGCCGTTTCGTTATCTTTCCAGTGGCAATAAGCAACATTAATTTGAGCTTGCTGCACATACTCGCCAAACGGATCTCGGCCTTCTAGCGCTTCAAAATATTTCGCGCAACGAGCCCAGTCACCGCCACTTAGCATTTCCTGGGCCTCCGAGTATAATTTTCCGTGAGACCAGGTTGTTGTTTCATCAATCTTTTCAGGTAAACCGCTACAGCCTGTCAAAATGGCCGCGATACTTCCTAAAAGAAGCACTATTTTAAATTTATTCAGCACTTGCATTTGCCTTTTCAATCTCAATGACTCGTTTTCTTGTAGAAGATTATAGCCCAAGCCTCGACTCTGCCGCTGGATTTGACGCAGATATACTTGATGATGATGCTCTCGCGCTGGGTGCAGAGCCCACTGAGGGTGCGCCAGCAGACGAGTTGCCTCAATTAATGGCCCAGATTCCAGCCGAATTGGCCGGCCAACGCCTGGACAAAGCACTCGCTCGCCTGTTCCCGAGTTATTCACGCAACCGCTTGCAAAGTTGGATTGACACCGGGCGGGTACAAGTCAACGGCCTGCCTGCCCGCATCCGTCAAGCCGCGCCACTGGCCGCATCGATCGTGATCGCCCCCGAGCGATTGCCTGAGGAAACCGCGTTTACAGCTGAGCCCGTGCCGCTTGAAATAATTTACGAAGATGCAGCGCTGCTAGTGATTAATAAACCCGCCGGGCTGGTGGTCCATCCGGCCACAGGTAACTGGCAAGGCACCGTGCTTAACGGACTGTTGCACCGTTATGGCAAAACCGCCGCCGGACTGCCCCGCGCCGGCATTGTCCATCGCCTCGACAAAGATACGTCTGGCTTAATGGTGATTGCACGCACGCTGACGGCGCAAACTCACCTGGTCCGTCAGCTACAAGCGCATACCGTCAAACGCCGTTATCTTGCCTTCGTTTGGGGTACGCCCAATGCCCATGGCACGATTAATGCTCCGCTTGGCCGCGACCCGCGCAATCGCATCAAAATGGCCGTGGTCGCGGGTACCGTGGGTAAACCCGCGCGCACCCATTATCGACGGATTGCAACCGGCACCCTAGCGGGCCAAGCCTTCGCGGTCATACAGTGTGATCTCGAAACCGGGCGCACCCACCAAATTCGTGTGCATTTGGCCCATCTTGGCCACCCACTCATCGGCGACCCCCTGTACTGTAAAGCCGCCCCCTATGCGCAACTCCTAGCCACCACCCGGGCCGCTGACTTTGCGCGGCAAGCACTCCACGCCTGGCAACTCAAGCTAGAACACCCAGTCACCGGCCTCACCTGCGCATGGCACACGCCTGCGCCCGCTGACATCTTGCTACTGGCAGAGGCATTAGGCCTAGCGCCGACCGTGATAAGCGATACCACTGAAGCTGAGGATATAGAGCATAACGACCCACAACACCCACTGACATGAAGCCAGACACAACGGCATACTCGCCATTATCGCTAGCCGCGTGCCTCACGCCTAATTGGCCTGTCTCATCACGAGTGCGCATACTCTTTACAACCCGTATCGGCGGCGTGAGTCTGCCACCCTATGGACAATGGCAAAATGGGATTGAGTCTGCGGGAGGCCTTAACCTAGGCTTGCATACAGGGGATCAAGCAGAGTGCGTTGCGGCAAACCGTCAACGTCTAGCCACCCTTACCGAGACACGTATCGCCTGGCTTGAGCAGATTCATCAAACCAACGTAGTGCGCGCAGAAACCGCGCTAGAGGCACTTCACCCACCACGCGCAGACGCCAGCGTCACGACCCAAGCCGGCATTGCCTGTACCATCATGAGTGCTGACTGCTTGCCAGTACTCATCTGCGATGGCGCAGGTCGCGCAGTAGGGGCCGCTCACGCTGGCTGGCGCGGCCTCCTAGCCGGTGTGCTAGAACACACCGCCGCTGAAGTTGCTGCCCTAACAAGCTCAAGCCAAGAGTTATATGCATTTCTTGGGCCGGCGATTGGCCCACACGCCTTTGAAGTGGGCGACGATGTGCGCGCTACCTTTCTAGCAGCGGCCACCGCAACTGAACGCGCAGTCACTGCTGCTGCCTTCCTACCCCGCCTAAATACACCAGGAAAATATTGTGCCAATTTATTCGCCTTGGCACGTCAGCGACTGATCCGCACTGGCATTCGACACATCAGTGGCGGCATCTGGTGCACTGCGTCCGACCCTACGCACTTCTACTCATATCGACGACAAAAGTTAACCGGACGTCAAGCGGCAATGATCTGGCTTGCGCACTAAATCGAAGATGAGTGGCGTATCCGCGTAATTTAGTGAATACTATAGGACAGTAAGCCAACCAGAGCAAAAATGACCAACGAAACAAATCTGCGCTTAATAAAAAAATACCCAAATCGCCGACTCTACGACACGCAAACGAGTATGTACATCACGCTAGCCGATGTAAAACAGCTGGTGTTAGACGAGCAAACATTTAGGGTAATAGATGCCAAAACCAACGAAAATCTGACGCGCAGCATCTTGCTGCAAATCAGCTTCGAGGAAGAAAGCATTGGCGCGCCTATTTTTTCTCATGAAATGCTATTGCAAATCATCCGCTTTTACGGCCACCCTATGCAGGAAATGATCGGCAACTATCTACAAAAAAATCTGCAAGCTTTCATCGATATTCAAAACACCTTCACCGAACAATTGAAAGGTATTTACGACAGCAACATCTCTGCTGATATGTGGTCACAATTTATCAATATGCAAGCACCTTTAATGCAAACAATGATGACCGGCTATCTCGAACAATCGAAGAATTTGTTTATACAAATGCAAACGCAAATACGGGATCAAGCAAAAGATATGTTTGACACGCTCACGCTGCAGCCACAACTGGATGCCAACCAAGAAAATTAACCCTAAAAAACAATAAATTAAGACAATAACCCCATCGTTCTGATAGAATCTGCCCTCGTCGCTGTTCGCTGCGACAGCAGAAAATCTAGGAAAGGTGGCAGAGTGGTCGAATGCGCCGGACTCGAAATCCGGTATACTGGTCCCCAGTATCAAGGGTTCAAATCCCTTCCTTTCCGCCAATTCCCTTTGTTTATAAGGCTTTACAGTTTCAAACCGCCGCTTCGGCGCCGGTTTTTGCTTCGGAATGCCTCTTCTGATCCCTTGTTTGGCCCCATCACTAAAAGCCCTGCGCCGGTCTTTTGCTTCGGCATGCGTTATTTTGTCTGTTTTGCAGGCGGGCTTATTGCAACGATCAATAAGGGAGAAAAACGTTTGAGTTGAATCGGGGCTGGAGACAATTTTTTATCGTCTTGCGCCTTGCTGTGGAGAACAGCAGAGCAAATCCACGTCGGAAAAAATTTCTAGATGTTTTAGATGAGGAATAACCGCCAAATCTGTTGGCTTCTTGTACTAAAATATGCCGCTTTTACCGGTGGGCCTGGCACTAAGGCTGAACAAGAACCCACGGAAATTTCGATTGCTGAGTTTGCCGAAGTGGATGCATTACAAGCGCTCTGATTCAGAGCACCCTATCGGCAATTACACAGTGCTCAAATACAATCAACTAAGCATCTTAAGCGCTGAACACTCACGCTGCTTTTCTTTCTAGTGCCCCTCTTTGTTTGAGTAGCTGCTCATTAGCCTCGCTTAAACCTTCTACTCCTTCTATTAACGCATCTGTCGCAGTTAACTTTTCATGCCCCGTACTCCAGCACAGGGAGATCTTATACTTTTCTCCCTCTTTTTTGATCTCCCATTTCCGTACTGAGTTATCGCCATCACTACCAGTCAATAGATAAGAACCCTCGGGCATCAATGTCCAGGCTAAGCTAGTGACGCCCCCGTTAAATTCTCGTATCACCCATAGACACGCACCCGAGACAGCCTCCCACAGGCGCACCGTGCAGTCCCTACTGCCCGAAGCGATTTGCCCTCCGCTCGGCGAATACACCACGCTCCAAACATCGCCGGTATGGCCCTTTAAAGTACGCCCGCTCATGCCGCTTTTCGTGTTCCACAGACGCACCGTTTGGTCCCCACTAGCCGAAGCGATCTGTTTTCCACAGGGCGAATAAGCTACGCTATAAACATAGGAGGTATGTCCGCGTAAGGTGTGCATAAGGGCTCCGCTTTTCGCGTCCCACAGTCGCACCGTGTTGTCAGAACTGCCCGAAGCGATCTGCAAACCGCTGGGTGAATACACCACGCTCAAAACAGAGGCGGTATGGCCCCTCCAGGTGCGCACTGGCGCGCCGCTTATCACGTCCCACAGCCGCACCGTTCTGTCATCACTACCGGAGGCAAGCAGCCCTCCGCAGGGCGAATACATCACGCTATTAATCCGGCCGGTAAGGCCAGTCAAGGTGCGCACTGACGCGCCACTTTCCGCGTCCCACAGCCGCACTGTTCTGTCCTCACTACCGGAGGCAATCTGCGCTTCACTGGGCGAATACACCACGCTATTAACAGCGTTGGTATGGCCAGTCAGGGTGGGACCTAGCGCCCCGCTTTTCGCGTCCCACAGTCGCACTGTCTTGTCAGAACTGCCCGAGGCGATCTGCGAACCGCTCGGCGAATACACCACGCTCAAAACAACGCCGGTATGGCCAGTCAGGGTGTGGACTCTTGCCCAGCTTGACGTGTCATGCACGCGAATCATGCCATTCCCAAGGCTCATCGCACAGGTTTGACCATCCGGGGAATAAGCACGGCACATCGCCCAGCTATCTTTCTCCCAATATGCCCATTCGCCAAACTGCACCCCTGCCATCTGTGCTCCGCTTAAATTCGCCTCGCGCAGCCAGCTCGTGCGAAACTTAGCTCTCCTTAAATCCGCTCCTTGCAACTGTGCTGAATCGAATACGCCATAACTTAAATCCGCCCCAGGCACGCGTATCCCTTTGAGGTCTTTATTATTGAATTGCACACCGGCTTTCACTAATAGCGTCATCGCGTTAGCCGCTATAAGCTGCACTTCTTCTGTTTTCGACCTTTCCACCCAATTTAATAATTTCTCTTTTAGCCGAGTATTTTTTTGAACTCTTTCCTGTAAGAATTTAAATACTCCTGGATCGCTAACAAGGCATACCAACTCAAAAAGGGCCAATTTCTCCACAACCTTATCGAATCGCCCTGAGTCTGATAATTTTTGCAATTGATCCAATGCAAATTTCTTTAACTCTCCATCTGAGCGTATTAGAGCTTGTTGATATTGAGCTTGAATCCTTTCTTTGATTAGGTGTAGCTTCAAAGCCGGTGATTCTATAGGCTCGCCATTATGAGTCACCGTAGTGAGTACTTTAAACAAAGCCTGCTGGCTCGAAAAATCCAGCAATTTTTCTATTTCCTCTCGGATTTCTAAGGGTAGCGAAACAAATAATGGTTTTATGGGTTTTTGTGCCGCAGAGTAATGCGTAATAGTAGAATTCGAAATGGAAGTAAGCATAAATATTCTCTTATTTATTTAAAATCTTCATTCAAATGATCCCAGTCATCCTGGGTCCCTTTCAACCCACGATGTGGGCCATCGAATTTTACAGCTCTCCTTCGACACAATTGAATAAAAACGCTTGAAATGACTCGTAGCGCTTGCAGACCTTGATGATGCGACTTTCAGACTTGAGTACATCGCCCTCAAAAGTTTGAATTTGGCGAAGATCCACTACGAGCACATCACCTTTACCAAATCGCTCCCCATTATTGATCTTCTCAAGAAAACTCTCATCCACTAGTGCGACAAAATACGTAAATTGCCCATCGTAAACACGACATTTATTTCCATTTTTTAAAGCAGATTTAAGAACGAGCATTTTGCGCATGACCGTATCCGATACAATTTCTGCGTAGACCATCTTATTATCCATTTATTTCGTCGGCTCCACTTTCTCACCTCGACGATTGCGTACATAGTGCTCCGTCATCTTGATGCTCGTATGCCCCAACTGCTTTTTAAAGATATCGTCTTGCTAAAGATGGATATTTCTGATAAAAAATGCGTTACGAAACAAAAAATTTGAATGGAGCACGCGATCGCTTATCAGGTCACGTTTATTGCTTTGTTTCGGATAAAGAGAAAACTGCGAGAGTGGATATCTGTGGAAAATCTTGCTGCCAGCAAATGAGCAAACATTGACTGACATCTACAGCCCATTTCAGTGGTCTATCAAAACAGAGAGTGAGTCGCCCAGCAGACGACTCAGGTAGACATTCATACCTCTGCCCTACACTGACGCGGGCTCCCCATTTGCACCCTTTTGCTTTAGCAAAAGCTTATTCGCCAAGCTTAAACCACGAGCACCTTCAACCGCTATATGAGTTGCCTTAAGTTTCTTTTGAGATGGGCCCCAATACAAACCGGCTTGCTGCCCATCCACATTTTTCAATTTCACAGCCCCACTTTCGCTCCACATCAAGACTTTGCCATCCAACGAGAAATCCACCCATAGCCTCTTATAAGATTTATAGTGTCCCCCCTTAAATGTATGCAATACTTTCCCGCTTTCTGTACTCCACAGCTTGACTGTTCCGTCCCTACTTCCGGACGCCATCTGCTTACCATTTGGAGAAAATCGCACGCTGTACACCATATCTTTATGGCCTTCAAGTGTTTTCCATAATTTCCCACTCTCGATACTCCATAAGTGTCCTGCCCTATCTCTATTTTCAAGATACAAATCTAAGTGATTAAAAATTGCTAGAAATTTACTATCTGGCGAAAAATTGACGTGATGCATTGTATAATTCTCGTAGCTCGATCCAAAAGTATGTAAGTGTTCTCCGCTTTCGACCTGCCACAGCTTCACGGTATGATCGCAGCTAGCCGACAATAGAAGCTCACCGTTTGGTGAGAATTTCACATCTGTCACCTTATGGTTATGCTTTGAAAGCGTATATAATTTTTCTCCACTTTTTACCTTCCATAGCTTTACCGTCTCATCCCTGCTACCTGACGCTAAAAATTTACCGTTTGGCGAAAATTTAACACTGTTTACTTTATCCGTATGTCCTACAAGGGTATACCACGGTTCGCCACTCTCTACTTTCCACAGCCTTACTGTATGATCCACACCTCCCGTCGCCAACAACTTACCGTTCGACGAATAAGTGACGCTTCTAATACTCCCCCCTGTGTGTCCTCTAAACGTACGCCAGCTATCTCCGGTGTCTGTTCTCCATACTCTCACTAGCGGCTCGTCCCAATTTTCTTCCCTCCAGTTTTCCATTAATGCCAAAGCCTTACCGTCAGGTGAAAAAGCCATACTATCGTAGTAATAACCTGCATACCCTGAAAACCTATGCACCAAATCCAAAGTCTCCATATCGTATAGCTCAACTCCATTATACGCTTCGGTAGCTAACCAGCGCCCATCTGGTGAATTAAAATAGCGGATTGACCGGTCATCCGTCTCTATCTCTATATTTGGCAACTCCCCAAAGTTAACGCCTGTCAACCCTGCTCTCTGTAAGTTTGCTCCACGCAACCGCGCACGACGAAAATTCACATGACTTAAATCCGCTCCTTCAAATTCAGCCTGATCGAATTGACCTCCGCTTAAATCTGCTCCGGGCACCCGAATCCCTTTGAAATCCTGCCCACTCATATCTACGTCAGCTTTGACCAGCAGCATCAATGCATTCGCCGCTATCGTCTGCACCTCCTCTGTTTTTGACCGTTCGACCCAACTCAATAGCTTGCGCTCCAACTCAGCATCCTCTTCGATCCGTTCCTGCAAAAATCTGAATAGCGCTGGGCCACCCACCAATTTCAACAGATCAAAAAGGGCTGGCTTCTCTACAACTTGATCCAGTTGCCCAGACTTCCATAATATTTTTAATTGATTCAACGCAAATATTTGCAAGCTCTTATCTGACCTTGCCACATCGTACTGATAGTCAATTGGAACTTTTTGCTGTAGCAGATGTAACTTCAAGACAGGTGAATCTATAGATTCACCGTTGCGAGTCACGATAGCCAGCGCTTTAAAAAAATTCTGCCAATCTGCTACATCTAACTGTTTTTCTATGATCTCTCGAATCTCAGGCGGAAGCCAGGTGGGTAATGACGCTAATGAAGGCGTCAAAGATCTTTGCATTGCCGGATAAGGCGTAATGGCAGAGTTCGAAATGGGGATTAGCATAGATAGTCGTCCTTGAAAAAGTCCTTTTTTGTTTAAACGGGGATAAAAAAAGTGTAAGTCATATTGAATGAATGCCTTTGACTAGCCTAAAAAGCGCCAAGCGCTTAAAGATCTTCCTCAGATGTAAACACAAAATTAACCCCTCCTTGCATTTGAAGAAATCCAAAAAGAATGTGAAGTTGCCGCCCCGCCCAATACTGCAGCACAGCATCCTTAAAGCTTAACGCGTCACGGTTTGCTTTACGTGATGCCATAGGGTCAGCGCCTTCCTGTAACTGGGCTTTCAGTCCAGCTCGTTTCGCCCTAGCCTCTGCTAATGATACGTTCGGATAAGGTCCGAAGCTAATAGTCTGTTGTTTTCCAGTAAGCCGATACGCCATGCGCCATACCTTAGCGCCTTTAGGCGATACCCATAAAAAAAGGCCGCCCCCATCAAATAGTTTAAATGGTGCGTCAGCGGGTCTAGAAGCTTTGCATTTAGCATCTGAGAGCGAATTTGTAGGTATCCTACATACTTCCTCTACGGATACCTACAAGGTCTCTGTGCACTTGGGTCCGGTTGCGTTGTTTTTGATTGGAGCTTGAGGGGATAAATTCCACGTCAAAGCCTTATTTTACAAGGCTTTTTGGGTAATTTTAAGGGGGATATTTTGGGACGGAGGGATTCGAACCCATTGCATAGGGGAATACGGGGGATTCTAGGGATTCAATGCATTGATTTTACGAGGCTTCACCCCCTTACAGTTCCCTGGTTTCCCCTCATTTGTCCCAGGATTTGTCCCAAACTATGATGCTTGATCCCGAAGAAGTCCTTGCACGAAAAGGCGAGAACTAACCTGGCGTTAAAGCTATTTAACTTGAGTTGCAACGCCTCTATGGTTTGTAACATAGTGTGCTTTATGGAGTGGACCGCCGTTTTAATATCGCATCCGCAATTCGGTTCATGTACTCCTTATAGTTGCTGCGAAAAACACGCGCCAAATTCTTTTTGCACCATCTGCTCTCTTTTTTAAATTCCAGACGCTGAATCATCGGGATACATCAATGTTCCCTGATTTATATTTTTTATAAGTTCATTTAATAATTTTGTGGCTCTCGCCAAATTCAACTTATATCTCATATTTTCATTATTTTTAGCAAGCTCTGTACTAATTTTAGAAAGCTCTTTATTGTACTGTTCAAGTTTTTTATTATACTGAGCAAGCTTTTTATTTTCCTGAGAAATCTCTTTAATATTTTTAGAAAGGCATTTAATATTTACAATAATCTCTTCTCTATTAATTGTAAATCCATTTTTATGTTTATTAATTTCTTTGGCTTGATCCAAAGTTTCTTTAACTGACTCATTAAGTTCATTTAGAGATTTTAAATTATATAACTTATCTTCAGGCGTTACCAATATCACTTCATCTATTTCATGATTTAGCTGTTTTGCATCCTCTAAAGTTTTATTTATAATAATCTCTCTATTTTTCATGTCCATGTCACGCTTAAATAGGATTATTAAATTTTTTTGTAGAAATGCAGCCCTACTTGCAAATTCACCCATAGATTTCGAAAATGATTCTTCTAAGTCAAGTGCCATTTTTTTTAAAGAGTCTTGTTCACCTTCCACCGCATCCCAAGAATCCGTTGTTGTCACTTTTGATAGGTCACTGGCTATCTCTGCTAAAGATTTTACAGGCACACGCGATTGCTCTACGTAACCGACATCATTACTACCCTGGTTATCGCCGCCGCAGCCTATAAAAGGGAAAATACATAATAATATTAAACTTAAAATAAATTTCATTTATATTTTAATTAAAATTTAAGCAAAATCCGCAGAGACATTAAACTCATATTCATCCTCACTAGTATCATTTAAATTTGATTGATCACTATTATTTTCATTTACCATAAAATCTCTAAACATAGTTTCTAGCTGATCCAATCGGCTTCTAAGGTTCTGATTCTCAAATGCAAGGTGTTCAACATTTTGAATAAGTGTTGCATTATATTCAATAAGCACCGTATTATTTTCAATAAGCTCTTGACGGTCCTGAGAAATCTCCTCAATATTTTTCTTCATATTTAGTCGATCTTGAATAAAATCTTCATTATTTTGAAGAGTCTCTATGCCACCTAAAATATTATTATTTGCTTCTTTGACACCACCTAAAAATAGTAAATCATCATCTTGAGTTGGTGGCGTTGCCAATATTGCTTCATTTATGTCTCCTTGCAATTGCACCGTGTCTGCTGTTATTGCGTTTAAATTTTCTCGCCTAGCCTGCCTATCTATGTTGGAATTTATAGAGGCGTCTTGCTCTACAACTTCTTTTACGCGCTCCATGATCAGCACAGTTCTACTTGCAATGCCTCCTAGCGGTTTTCTTAGTAATCTTTCCAGATCACGCGCAATCTCTCCCAAAGGTCTTATCGTTACTTTCTCGATGCCACGCGCCACTTCCCCTAAGGGTCTTAGTGTCACTTTCTCTAACTCGCGTGCGATTTCACCTAAAGGTCTTATCG
>JASSUC010000068.1:0-6359 GCA_031963245.1 Mycoavidus cysteinexigens | reverse complement strand
ATCACGCAATCAGGCTGGGCTACCTGGCACAGTGTCTCTCCAGTATGGCCTGGTTGTCCGCCACTACACTTCATCCCTGATGGCCTTAACGATTGCGTACGCGGCGCTTTACGCAGTCCATCGCTAGACGGAGGCTTCGAGCTTGTCTTGCTATCAAGCGAAAGACGCCTTTCTAACTCCGCTATCCGCTGCGATTGCGCTTCAATCACAGCCGCTTGCGCGGCTATCGTCTGTTGCTGAGATTCAAGCAGCCGCTCCAAGCTCTCAAGCTTTCGCCACAGTTCCGCTTTGGTTAAGGACTTTTTTGACATCCACGTATTCTACATAAACTTGTATGACTTCGGATTGCTTCAGGTCCTGAATAAGGCTGGGCTACCTGGGGAGTTACCAAAAATGAATAGAAACAACAGGATAGACTGATTTTTTCTTCGGATTAATGGTTAAATTAGAGGTTTTTAGGTCTTATTAGAGAGAATTAAACATTTGACTTCCGAAGCACATTTCAGCATAAAATTACTAGAATTAAACTTCGATAGAAGGGTGCGTCGAGCCTAACGGAATATCAATGATCCAAGCGGTTCCTAGTGAGGGGGAGGGGAGTAGAGCGAGCTTGGACTGCACTAAATGAATGTTTTTGATTCCGTATAGCGGGAAGGTAAGGGCAAGACGCTATTCATATCTTAGGTAAGCAGGGTCTTTATTCACTCAGTTTCAATAAATTAAAAAAGGAAAGAAAATGTTTAATTTGAATACGTTAATGGGGATAGGGAGTAGAGGAGTTAATACAACACCCATTTCAGTTTCTGGCCTGCCAGCAGCGAATAGACTTCGAGAAGAAGCAATTCGCTATGAGGAGCAAGGAGATTTAGAGAAAGCAAAGGAATGCTTTGAAGCAGGAATTCGTGAAGCAGAAGATTTACTGCAACGCACCCATAATAAATCTGAATTAAGAAAAACAAGAGAGCAGCTAGCAGCGAGCCATTTTTTCTATGGCACCCTTCTACGCAAGTCTGATAAATCAAGCGCTGAGGATCATTATAAAAAGGCGTTAGAGTACGCGCCTTGTATGGATTTAAAGCAAGGCGAAGCACGAATGTTGTATCAACAAATAAGTGCTAGGTACGGCTCGTTTTTAATTAAAGATGAAAGTGTAGGCCAGGAAAATAGCAAACAACTTGATCCAACAAAAGCGCTGGTTGAAAATACACGGCCTTCAAGGCTTGGCCTAATGTCCTCGAAGCGTCAGGTTGACTTATCTATCCAGAGAAAAAGCGATCGGGCTGATTACTTGTTTGAAAAGGCATTAAAGACGCTGGGCGCTTTAAAGGTTGCCAATAAACCCAGTATGTTTCTAGTGTATGCGCACGACAATCCAGCACACGGAAAGGCCGAGGCTTCTACTTCCAAATATTTAATCGAAAAGCTTTCTCAAATCCAAGTGATTCTATATTCGGATCAAACGCCCATGGGGCAGCCGTATTCAAGTGCTGCAAGGGATCTGAAAAAGGATGGCAAGCTAGAAGATATCTTAACTAATCAGCTGTGTCTGTTACCAGGGCAGTTACGAGGCGATATGGCGTCGGTGGATAAGGTTGTGGTGTGCTGCTCCGAGGTACTTGGAAGCTACCTGAAGTGGTCAGACTATGACAATTTCTATCAGAAACTCCGCGAAGCTTATAGGAAAGATCGAGAAGCCTATCTCAAAGATAATACGCGAGAAGGTGCTTCGACCATACGTGAGGTGGTTAGAGAATTTTCGCAAGAGAGAAATTATAAGGCAGGGTTCCATCATGTATTGACGGAGATGGCATTTTTGCAAATCCGAGCAGAAGAGCTTAAAGATCAGCATGGGATTATCCCGGCCGCATTAACCCAGAATAGCTACGATGAATGTTTGTCAGATTTTATTTCAGCGACAGCGGTTCGGATGGAGGATATACCGCGTTTTGAGGAGCAAGCGGAAGCGGGACGAGAAGTGTATGTGAATCAGAGTCGGCACGGGGTGCTATTTAAGCTGATCGAGCGGCTGCTAGCGGGTAGTGATGAAGCCCAAATGTTTTTGAATAAATTTTGGCAGGGGTACAGCGATTGTATGGCTCATTTAAAGAATGATGCAATGCTTGATGGGCTTGAGTTTACCCAACTCGTAGACCATATCTTCGAAGATATACAGATGGCATGGCACAACCAGCTTGCCCCTGCCATGCAGCAGATAGACGCACAGTTGTCAGATCAATCACGTGATCTGACTCAAATTCAAGCGGGGCTAGATTCGCTGATTGCAAGACTATTAGGTAACCTACAGGAAAATATTCAGAAGCTGGGGTCAAATTACCTGGAAGGCTTGGAGAAGGATAGAGAAATTAAAGATGCCCTAGCGAACTATGTTTCGCTTGAAGGTATGCCGCTTGATGATTCAACTCGTTTCGATTTAAAAAGCAAAGTTCAAGATTTTTTGAATTCCGACAAAAAAGTATTGCTATTACTGGGCGAAGCAGGTTCAGGTAAATCGACGTTTACCCGTCACCTTGCCATTGGCTTATGGGAAGCCTATTTGCAACCGGGTACAGTGGAGGGCAATCCAATCCCTGTGTTTATCCAATTATCGAGCTTGCCAGAATCCAATAGGAATTTGGTTGAAGCATTTTTTGAAACCCAAGGATTCTCAAAAGAGCAGATTAAAGCACTACAGAGCGAGCATCGCTTTGTGTTAATTTTAGATGGATTTGATGAAATTCAAGACCGTCAAAGGAATTTTCACAAAGATAACCATTTAGATGACTGGAAAGACGCCAAAATTATTGTTAGCAGCCGGCCAGAATATTTAGGATCTAATTATCAATACAAATTTCATCCATCTGGAGAGCGCAGCGCGTTAGAGGAATATCGGTTGGCGCCTTTTTCGGAAGAAACGATAGAGCGGTGTGTAGATCAATATAAGAAAGCGCATCTAGAAGGACCATGGAGTGCAGAGCAGTATAAAGAGGCACTAAAGCAGCCAGATTTAAGAGAGATAGTAGGCAATCCATTTTTGCTCAAGATAAGTCTGAGCGTGTTACCAGAACTGAGTGAAAAGCTTCGAATAGAAGGTCAACGCTATACTCGAATTGCACTTTATGAGCACTTTGTGGAACATTGGTTTGAGCGTTCACAAGAACGTTTGGCTCAAATTGGGCTCAGCGAAAATGAAAAAGAAGCGTTCGAAGTTCTACACGACGAGGGATTTGCGGAGCATGGAATAGATTTTAGTAAAGAATTAGCTTTAGAAATGTATCAGGCAGGAGAAGTGCTTGTCACCTATTCACCGACAGTCTACTCATCAAGACAAAGGTCGAGTGCTGCCTCAGAACAAGATTGGCGCAAATGTTTGTTAAGTAACGATGAGATAAAGACAAGACTGAAACGTTTAAACGCGCCACTGATTTGCCAGGACAAACAAAATGGATTGGGCAAGGAATATCGGTTTATCCATAAATCGTTAAGAGACTATTTTATAGCGCGAGGGTTGTGGGAAGAACTTGATGCTCATGGCAAGATGGAGGGCTCTTCATGGCTTAACCGATTAAATATTGTGAATGATCCAGCGATATTGCAGTTTTTAACAGAGCGCGCGCAACAAGAACGGGAACTAAAAGAGCGTCTTTTAGAGGTGGTTGAGCAATCTAAAGGAGAAGAAGGAGCTCAGTTTGAAAGAGGTGCGGCGAATGCATTGACGGTCTTAGTGAAAGCGGGCGTGCAGTTTTTTGGCAGAGACTTCAATGGAATTCAGGTGCCTGGAGCAGATTTAAGTTATGGAGTATTTGATAGAGTCCAATTTGAGGAGGCGAACTTAAGCGGAGTACAGTTCCGCGGTGCCTGGTTACATGGAGCCAATATGCGCGAAGCAAAGCTGAGAGATGTTGAGTTTGGGGAAAGGCCCGCGTTAGAAGTAGGAGGCATGGTTTACGCCTGCAGTTATTCGCCGGATGGTCGCTGGCTGGCTGTTGGAACAAGTGGCGGAAGAGATTATAACCTTAAGATATATGACGCGCAAACGCTAGAGATCAAATACACTGCTGAAAAAGCATATAGTAGAAAACTTAGTAATGGTGTATTAAGTATTGCGTTTTCTCCAGACAGCCAATTACTGGCGTCCGCTGGTTTTGATATGCTTGTAAAGCTATGGTCATCTGCAAAAAGTAAGTTGCCTATACGCGTATTTACAGGACATAGCGCTAAAGTTGGAAGCGTTGCGTTTTCGCCAGATGGCCAATGGCTAGCTTCGGGAAGTTTTGACAAGACTGTCAAACTGTGGGCGGTGCAAACGGGTGAGTTGAAATATACGCTTGAAGGATATAGTCATGAGGTGTCTAGTGTATCGATCTCGCCGGATGGTAAGTGGCTAGCGTCGGGGGATTATGGTAATGCGGTGAAAATGTGGGAACTAGGAAGCACGGGAGCGTTGTTGTGCAAAACGCTTAAAGCGATGGATGCCGATAGTATTGTACTTGCTAGTGATGATTCACGAACAATCAACGAAGTGGTCGTGTCGATCTCACCGGATGGTAAGTGGCTAGCTTCTGGGAATGGGCATGGTTATGTGTATTTGTGGGAGCTAAGAGGCACAGAAGCGCTAATATATAGAAAATTTCGGGTGAACAATCAACTATTGTCAAGTATTTCGTTTTCGTCAGATTCTAGATGGCTAATATCTGCTGGGTGGAGAGACGGTAAGGTGACAATGCACGAGCTTGGGAGAGCGAAATCGTTGCCACGCCAGGATTTTACGTGTGATGATGATATAAGCACGCTTAGTGTATCAATCTCTCCGAACAGTGAATGGTTAGCTTCTGGTAATGTCTGTGGAAGAGTGAAGGTCTGGAAATTAAAGAGAGCGGGAGAACCATTACGTCAAACACTTAAAAAGAAGGAGAAAGTGTGGAGTGTATCAATCTCGCCAGACGGTAAGTGGCTAGCTTCTGGCGGGGAGGATTATACAGTGAAGGTGTGGGAGCTAAGAAGCACAGGAGCGTTATTGCATCAAACGCTTGAAGGGCATCATAGCCCAGTGTGGAGTGTATCAATCTCGCCAGACGGTAAGTGGCTAGCTTCTGGGAGTGGGGATCATACAGTGAAGGTGTGGGAGCTAGGGAGCACGGGAGCGTTATTGTGTCAGACGCTTAAAGGGCATTGTAACGTAGTGTGGAGTGTATCGATCTCGCCGGACGGTAGGTGGCTAGTGTCTGGGAGTGCTGATCATACAGTGAAAGTGTGGAAATTTAAGGGTGAAAAAGAATTCTTTTTGCATCAAACCATTAAAAGGCACAATTCTGATGTGTACAGGGTATTGATCTCGCCGGACAGTAAGTGGCTAGTTTCTGGGAGTGAGGATCGTACAGTGAAGGTGTGGAAAATGGGTGATGCAGGATCCTTTTCGCATCAAACCCTTATAGGGCATAGTGGTGGGGTGTGTAGCTTATCGATTTCGCCGGACGGTAAGTGGCTAGCTTCTGGAAGTTATGATCGTACGGTGAAAGTGTGGGAACTAAGAGGTGAAAGATGGCTATTTCATCGAACCCTTGAAGGACATGGTTCAGAAGTTTATAGTTTATCGATTTCGCCGGACGGTAAGTGGTTAGCTTCTGGGAGCACTGATAAAACGTTAAAAGTATGGTTATTAAGAAAAAATGCCACTTTTTATCCAGATTGGAAGACTCCAACTACAATTCAAGGTTTTATTGGTACTGTTAATTCAATTGTTTGGCAAAATGTGGCTAAAAATTCAGCTAGGATAGTTTTAGGAGGGGGCGAAGGTATAGTTCGAATTTATCAACTGGAGCGAAAGAAAAACATTTGGAGGTCTAATTTATGTTGGACCTCAGACCAAAACAATTTGTCCTTAGAGGGCCTGCTGATTAAAGATGCACAGGGTTTAAGTCTAATAAATGAACGATTGATAGCACAGAGGAAAGGCATAGGATTTTCCGAAGAAAACCTCGACGAAGTACACTCTGATGAAGAGAATTCTTGGGTGACGACTTCTGAAGAAGATTCTGACGCAATATTCTTCGAGGGCGAGAGTTTTTCTCCTCAAGAGGAGGATCGGTCCCTCAGATCCAGGCTTGGCTAAAGCTATAGCTTTTCTTTTTACATACGATATAGCTGTCCTTGCAACTACCCACAATTCTAAGCGAGTTTGAAGCCGAGTTGGATATCGAAGAGTCTTCGTAATCCCCTCCAGATAACTATATTGCCTGGAGAGGGATCGTTGGCTCGAACCATATAGCCGCCAAGTTGGGCGAGTTTGACGACGTATCCTAACCCCAGTTCGGGATAAGGAAAGGTAGAGAGAAGAGAAAAATATTTGATTGAAAGCAAGC
>JASSUC010000067.1:0-6909 GCA_031963245.1 Mycoavidus cysteinexigens | reverse complement strand
CACTGGATCTTAGATGTGCAATTCAAAGAAGACGCCAATCAGACGCGACACAAACGCGCCGCCTCCAACTTGGCACTCATCCGCCGTACGGCCCTTAATCTACTACGTCAGGACCCCTCTACTCTGAGCATGAGGCGGCGAAAAATCCGAGCTTCTTCTAATCATCAATATCGCGAGCAGTTGCTTTTTATTAGGCAGCCGACATAGCGCAATCGCCCTGGGGCACAGGGCGAGCCTAGCCAGCTAGAGCCGACGCTAATGGCGAACTTGTCAGAGAGGTTATCAATGACGCATATTACAAAATAATTCTTCCAGGTTAGCCGTCTAAAGTAACTTTGATCTAATGTATTAGTCGTAATCTGACTTGGCAGTTTGAGGTAGGTCGTCAATAGTGGACGCCATAAATAAATTTTATGTCATGAGTTGTTGTTGATAAAAGTGTTGTGCAAAGATAGCGGGAGGCAGATAATCTATGGTCAGTAGGCACAGGCGAATGCAAGACAACGCTGACAGGTTTTGTGGCGCCGATCGAATCAGTCATGTGGCAAGAATTTCCTCAAAAGAGTCTTAAAATGGCCAGTTGGCGAGGCAGCGCGGTGCATATTTGGCACATAGAATCCACAGACAATGACTGGAAAGTCAGCTTAGATTGGACCTCATATCAAAACGAACTGACCATAGACTATATGTCGATTCAAGATGCTTGGGGCTTAAGTGCAATGAATCAGCGTTTGCTTAAGCAAAGGGGTGCATCTGGTGAAGTCGCGGCGAGCTTGCGGCAGAGGCGGACAATCATACCTCTTAAACGCAATTTTTCTAATCTAAGCGCCTGAAATGACTTCCAAATATAAAGAGAAGAAATAGAGAAATCACGCGATGCAAAACCGCGTGAATTTCTCTATTTTGCATTACACTTTTACTCTTCAGTCGCAGCCATACCTGCAGCAACCGCATTAAAGCCACTGTCTACGTGCATGATTTCTGCACTCACGCCAGCCGCTAATTCGGATAATAAAAAGGCGGCGGCATTACCGACTTGTTCAATGCTGACATTGCGGCGTAAAGGCGCATGCGTTTCTACAAAATCTAAAATTTTGCTAAACCCTTTGATGCCGCTGGCGGCTAAGGTCTTAATTGGGCCCGCTGAAATGGCGTTAACCCGGATACCTTTAGGGCCAAGAGCGGCGGCTAGATAACGAACGCTGGCTTCAAGCGAGGCTTTGGCTAGGCCCATGGTGTTATAGTTGGGTACGACTTTTTCAGCACCAAAATAAGTCAATGTTAACAACGATGCATCGGCTGATAAAAGAGGCAGAGCAGCTTTAGCGAGCGCTGGGAAACTATAGGCCGAAATATCGTGTGCGATCTTGAAGTTTTCACGCGTGAGGCCATCAAGGAAATCACCTGCAATGGCTTCGCGCGGTGCAAAGCCGATCGAGTGGACCAAGCCATCAAGGTGGCCCCAGTGCGCTTTCAGCGTGGTGAAGGTCTCTTCAATTTGCGCATCGTCAGCCACATCGCAGGGTAAAACTAACTCACTACCAAACTCTTTGGCAAAGCCTGTGACTCGTTCTTTGAACCGTTCACCCACATAAGTGAAGGCGAGTTCGGCCCCTTCACGATGACACGCTTGCGCAATGCCGTAGGCAATCGAGCGGTTTGACAAAAGTCCGGTGAGCAAAATGCGTTTACCAGCGAGAAAGCCCATAAATACTCCGTAAGATTAAGAAAGTGTAGCGTTCACTCGTGTGATGCTTGGAACGAACGGGATTTTGGCTAGCATTTTCGCACATTGCAACTAGAATTGCTTGTGCGCTGTTATATGTTCTTTTGTCGGCTGAGCGTGCCGCTGCGTGTTCTTCTGAAGCCTCTTGGTGACTTGTCATTTGAGCTATGATTGACTAGTATGAGTTGTAACAGCTTGTTTCCACTGTTATTTTTATTTTTCAGTTTAGTGAATAAACATTTATAATGCTAGCCGAACTCCCTTGAAATCGGCATTTTGCTTTGTATTTTTTTATTACTTATGCATCAAAAAATTCTAAATTTATTTCGTGCGCGTACCCTGCTAGGTTTCTTTACAGGCTTGCTCATCTTAAATTCAAACATAGTTTTTGCTGAAAAAAATTCATACTTCAACAACTTCAGTTTCGATTCCCACGTCCTGACGGAAGCTAGAACAGAGAATCACCCCCGAAAATTATCGGGCGCTCCTATTCAAGAGCCCCACACCTTTTTAGCGGACATGGCGACTAAGGCAAGCAACGTCGTTGCCAGCGCTTTGAACATGATTGGTGTACGGTACCGCTGGGGAGGCAACACCCCAGACTCGGGACTAGATTGCAGCGGTTTTGTGCGTTATGTGTATCAAAATACGCTTGGCTTCACGTTGCCGCGCCGCGCGGTGGACATGAGCCGGGTCGGCGAGAAAATTATTAAAGTGACTGACCTAAAGCCCGGCGATCTGGTATTTTTTAATACGATGCGCCGCACTTTCTCGCATGTCGGCATTTATATTGGCGATAACAAATTCGTTCATTCGCCTTCTACCGGTAATAACATTCGGGTTGATGCATTGAATAACCGTTATTGGGAAAAACGTTACACGGGCGCGCGCCGGATTGAAGCCTTGTTGGCTGGGTAGTGCGGGTTAGGTTTCTACGCATCCTACGTCCACCATTCCAGCGTAAATGAGTGAGTAGCAGCGGCCGAGTTTCGCCAGACCAAGTTGCCTAATGTTATCTGTATGGGTGCGTCATTTCTTATTGAATACTATGCCGGGTTTTCAACTCGGCCCACTCGAATTGGTTTATTTTTTGTCGTAATATAGCCAGCTTATTTTCTGCGTTTTTGTTTATCACCTCAATCTGCTTTTGATATTCTTCGGATAACTCTGTATATTGATTCTCTAATGTATTAAATTCAGCATCTCGCTGGTTTTTTAATGTATTGAATTGATCTACATATTTTCTTTCTAGATAATGTTGCCATGCTTCATGTTTAAAAAAGAAAGCGAAGAGCTTCTCTTCTTGCTCAGCTGCTTTTAATTTTTTCTTAACTAAATAGAGCTCTTCCTCCGTAAGATCGACTAATCTAGAATAAAGCATGTCTTGCCCTTGAATTAATAGATCCCATTGCTCTCTTAATCTGAGTTGATAGGCAAGATAATATTCGACTTGAATATTTGGCGAAACGTTCTTTACTTTTTCACATACAATGGGCGTGAGTTCTCTTAAGCGAAATTGTTGTATAACCATTTTTTCTAATATTTCTGGCTCGATCTCTCCAGCCTCAGCTTTTGCATTAAGGATAGTGTGCTCAATATTGTTGAGACCCATATCTACTCTATTACCACATGCTCCTAGCGCATCTTTTACGAGATCAAAACAAAAAGGCCGCAAATCCTGACGTTGTTTAAGTTCAAGGAGTACATCCTGCACTCGTTGCTTTAAGCGCTCTAAGCCGATTTGGTTTTGTGCATCTGCTGTTTGCCATAATTTTGCGAGGAACCGTCTGAAGTTCTGAGCGTCGCTTAGATTAACGCCGGCGGCCCAGTTATCGAACCGTGTACGAGCTTTATCAGAAGGGGGGAGCCATGGCTGCATCGCAATCGTGAGTAGTATGCGCTCACGAATCAATTGAATTATTTCGTAGTTATAATCAAAGATGAATCGCTTTGGTTTATTAAATTGATGCAAGCTATATAAAAGAATTTCTGCTTGGGCTTCTGTGGAAAAAGGATTATTTCGTATATCAACGAAACAATCAGACAATTGACTGATGGCATCAGGCAATTCATTGAACTCATTGTTTGACAAAATGATGGCTTTTAGACTAGGTAGCCGATTAATAAAATCAGGCAAATCATGCAATTTATTGTGCGCCAAATTTAAGATCATGGGTTGATTAAATTTCTGAAATTGGCTTAATGAGGGTGGCAGTTCGCGTAAACCTAAATGACTTAAGTCTAATTCAAAACAATCATCGCATTCAAAGATGCGCCGGACGGCTTCTGCGCGATTTTCTTCAGGCTGTCCAAGAGACTGCCACTGATATAATCCCGTAGTATCAGAACTCGCCGTATCTAGCGATTTTTCTCCACAGCCTACAATGGAAAATAATACGAAAAAAATTAACCAACAAGAAAAATGCATTGCCCTTACCTAAGTAGTGCCTCTATATTTAATATAGGATATAAGTGTAAAAAGTCTAATCTATTATTTGCGCACGCGGGTATTGCAGTAATCCATGCGCCAAGTTCTCGGGTGGTATGAACCTTTGTAGCAATCAGTATAGTGTATGCCAATTTTTGCGGGCGCTGTCATAGTTGTGTCTATCGATTAAAATGACCTATCAGTAATTTTTTTGGGGCCGATCACTACTGATATAATTTTCCCTATGGACACAATTAAAAACTCTACGGTGCGCACCCGTTTCGCACCCAGCCCCACTGGCTTTATTCACCTCGGTAATATTCGCTCAGCCCTTTACCCATGGGCGTTCGCTCGTCGAGCGGGTGGTACGTTCATTTTGCGGATTGAAGATACCGACTTAGAGCGCTCAACGCAAGCGGCGGTGGACGTGATCCTTGAGAGCATGGCTTGGCTTGGGCTGACGCTTGATGAGGGGCCTTTTTATCAAATGCAGCGCATGGATCGCTACCGCGAGGTGATTGCGCAAATGCTCGCGGCAGGTCTAGCTTATCCTTGTTATATGTCGGCAGAAGAGCTTGATAAGCTGCGTGATGCACAGCGTGAGCGCGGTGAAAAGCCGCGCTACGACGGCCGCTGGCGGCCAGAGGAGGGGAAACAATTACCCCCGCTGCCGGCTGGCATTAAACCCGTGGTGCGTTT
Organism: Mycoavidus cysteinexigens; assembly: GCA_031963245.1. Classification (GTDB taxonomy): domain Bacteria; phylum Pseudomonadota; class Gammaproteobacteria; order Burkholderiales; family Burkholderiaceae; genus Mycoavidus; species Mycoavidus cysteinexigens_A. The sequence goes on along the minus strand of JASSUC010000067.1, from coordinate 2,056 downwards.
TAAAAACCCAACCACTGGCTCCGTGATTTGGGAGGATGCGGTTAAAGGACGGGTTGAGATTGCCAACCAAGAACTGGATGATCTGATTATTGCGCGGCCAGATGGCACGCCCACGTATAATTTTTGTGTCGTCGTGGATGATATTGATATGCGTATCACGCATGTGATCCGCGGCGATGATCATGTGAATAACACCCCCCGCCAACTTAATATCTTAAGCGCGCTCGGCCAGACCCCGCCTATTTACGCCCATTTACCTACCGTGCTAGATGCGAATGGCGAGAAAATGTCAAAGCGTAATGGCGCCATGAGCGTTATCCAATATCGTGACGAGGGCTATTTACCAGAGGCGGTACTGAATTATCTAGCTCGCTTAGGCTGGTCACATGGCGATGACGAGATTTTTTCATGCGAGCAACTGGTCGCTTGGTTTGATCTTGAGCATCTGGGCAAATCGCCAGCTCAATATGACCCGGATAAATTGAAGTGGCTCAATCAGCATTATATTAAGCAGGCTGATGACGCTCGTTTGGCGCAACTCGTGCAGCCGTTTCTTAGCGCGCTTGCAGTCGATTGGACCCAAGGGCCAGCGTTAACTGAGGTGGTTGCGCTACTGAAAGATCGAGCTGCAACGCTCAAAGAATTGGCCGCTGCCGCAGTGATATTTTATCGGGCGCCAGACACGCCTCTAGATGAACTTGCGCAACATTTAACTGAGCCTGTGCGCCTAGCGCTGGCTGAACTTGGGCAGAATTTAAGCAGTATTGAATGGCTGCGCACGACAATTAATGTCACCCTCAAAACAGTATTAAAGGCCCATGGGCTTAAGATGCCACAGTTGGCGATGCCGTTACGCTTGTTGGTAGCGGGCACCACGCATACGCCATCGATTGATGCTGTGCTTGAATTATTTGGCCGTGAAAGAGTGCTGGCAAGGCTTGCTACGGTGACTCCTTAGGTGAGAAAGCCACTAAAGCAGCCCGCATTTGAGTGTTTAGAAGTGGAAATTTGGCTTATTAATGAGATAAGTATTTACAAAGTGTGATTTGCTCTTTAAAATCGCGTTTTCTTTGTGGGGGTATAGCTCAGCTGGGAGAGCGCTTGCATGGCATGCAAGAGGTCAGCGGTTCGATCCCGCTTACCTCCACCAATTAAAGCAGTAGTCAGTAGTAAAAGTAGTAAAGAAAGCTTCACAAGTAAAGGGATTGCCGCTATAATGCAATGCTTTCGCGAATGTGAAAAAAAAGAATTTGTCCCCTTCGTCTAGAGGCCTAGGACATCACCCTTTCACGGTGAGTACAGGGGTTCGAATCCCCTAGGGGACGCCAAATCTCAAGCCGGCGTTATGCTTGGTTTGCGTCAAACAGATGATGAGTTAAGTACTTCATCTGCTTGCTTGGAGTGGTAGTTCAGTTGGTTAGAATACCGGCCTGTCACGCCGGGGGTCGCGGGTTCGAGTCCCGTCCACTCCGCCAATTACTTGAAGTAGTAGTCAAAATCCCCCTTTAAATAAACCGAAAAGCCTTGTAGAATAAGGGTTTAACGGGGTATTTTCGCCTCCAGCTCCAATCAAAAACAACATAACCAATCCGAAGTACACGGGTATTTTGTAGGCATCTGTGTAGGCATCCGGAAAGGGAGAGGTTTAAGATGCCTACAAATAGACTTTCTGACGCTAAATGCAAAGCTGCGAGACCCGCTGAAAAAGACTACAAATCGGGATAGGCGAGACCAGCGGGAACATGAAGCACGAATGGGTAGAATATTGGAGCAGTCGTGAATCATAAAGCACGTATTGCTATTGCTGCACATACATTCTCTCAGCGCTGTTGGTTTTATTAGTATTGTGGAAAGCGAAGGCTTTACCCGCTAGTATCCCTGTCAAAGGGGACGGGCTGACCATTGGTTTAGGCTCGACGGTTTTACCCCGATGGCTCTTTTATAAAAATCACAGACACGATTACAGTGCTACGTGCCCTGATCGTTGCACAAACTCATATCACCTATATTCCGCTACCCCCCGTCTCAATCTGATAGATTTTGCAGGCGGTCTGTC
>JASSUC010000066.1:0-7120 GCA_031963245.1 Mycoavidus cysteinexigens | reverse complement strand
CTGTGCCTTTTACCAATAACCAGGCCGAACAAGATTTGCGCATGATCAAGTGCAAACAGAAAATCTCTGGCGGCTTCCGCTCTTATCTCGGCGCCAGCACATTCGCTCGCATTCGTGGTTTTATCTCTACCGCTCGTAAACAGGGATGGAATATCTTCCACTCCCTTCTACTAGCCTTCCAGGGAAATACCTCTCAACTCGTCTCTAACCTTACCCCAGGATAAATACCTGGGGAGTTACCTTAATAGTAGAAAATAATAGGAAAAATATGTTGGGCAGCATCTTTTCGTCATCACGGAGCACACTCTCGCCACAGAAAATGCTAGATCTCGCTAGTTCTTACTTAGAAACTGCTCGTAAGACGAAAGATCTGGAGATTGCGTTAGTGTTATGCGACGACGCAGAAGCCTCGTTATCTCAGATGAAAAAATCCTTGAGAAAAGCGCATGCTCCTGAAACCTTAGCAGATCAAACGCTGCGGGATAAAATCGCCACCGTGTATTTCGAGCATGGCAAAGTGTTAAAACAGTTAGGGCAACACGATATAGCGCAGATGAGCTATAAAAAGGCGCAAAAGTGGGGTCATCCCGGTGTAGCTCCTCAGCCAAACAGTCTATTGGCCTATGCAGCACTGCACCCAGTTGCGCTGACGAACCGGTCCTTCGTCAGCGCGCAGACCAGCGAGACCTTGCATGCTTCTGCGCCACTCTCCCCCGTCAACCCGTCCTCTGCCATCCTCGCCGATATCCCATCTACATTGGTTGAACCTGTCCAGAACGCAGCACTTTCGCCACGCATGCTCAAAAGCATTCAAGAAAAAAATGACTTGGTTAACCAGTTGTTTGCGGAAATATTGCAGGCGTTTCAGAGCTTGGATTTATCGAGCGTATGGCCCAGTGCCTTTTTAGTCTATGCCCATGACAACCCGCATTACGGTATGGCAGATGCAGGCACGGCGAAATTTCTGATTGAGCACCTGGTCAAGCTGGGCGTTAATCTCTATTCCGATCAACGGCCAAAGGGGTTGCAAGCGCCAGCTGCGTTAAGCACGCGAGCAGACGTGGCCAGGGTAGACGATATTCTCACTAGCCGGTTGTGTTTGTTGCCCACCGCCATAGGCGGGATCCAACCAGTTGATAAAGTGATCGTTTGTAGTTCGCAAGTTTTAGGTCACTATCTGCAATGGGGAGAAGCGGGGAAACACTATCAAGCCTATTGCGCAGACCTGAAAAAAGCCTATGGGCTGGCTCAACAAAACCCCGCGCAGGCAGAAACCGAATTACGGACGGTGGTCAATATGATGTGCGCACCACCAAAAGACACTATTTACGCCGTGGGAAAAAAGTGGCGCCAAGACGGTAGGAGAAGGCGAATTGCGGAGCAAGCGCAGAGGTTAAAAATCTGCTAGAATCCATACCGCATAAGGCAAAGCGGGCGTCGTATAATGGCTATTACCTCAGCTTCCCAAGTTGATAAAGAATTGAGCGTTTAAGCGGTGTTTTTGGTTTTTCTGCTCCGCAATGTTGTGTTTTTCGGCACCAGGGAGCCCTTATATTTGCTTGTAATGGTTCGACTTTGCGGAGCAAAAAAACAGCTTAAATTATCGCGGAATCTATCTACTTATTGAACAAATGGGTGCTCGGCCAAGTACTGGCGCAAAGCAGCATTCACGCGGGTTTGCCAGCCCTTACCCGTTGCCTTGAATTTATCTAACAAATCGGCATCTAAGCGAATTGCAGTAAAGACTTTGGTTTCATCGGCCTTCGGGCGTCCGCGAGGGCGCTTGGCAACTAACGCAGAGTATATTTCAGGCGGGAGCACTTTACTTGCGGGCTTGGCTTTAGCGAACCACTCGTCATCAAGCTCACGGCTATCAGGGTCAGCAGCAATGCCTGCGTTGATGATGACCTCTTCATCTGGTGTAGGGATAACTGTCCCAGGTTTAAGTTTCGGCATAACGTTTTACCTCTCTCGGGTTGGCCTTGCGCAAACTGATGATGCGGTAAGCATCACCTCGCAGGCAATAGACCATCACATGCAAGCGCTCGCCGATATAGCCGGTTGCTTCAAACCTCTGCTCGGCATATTGCTGGCGCGTATCTTCATGGACTACGGCTGTTTCCCATTCAAAGTTCTCAACGTCAGCTAGCGACAAATCGTGTTTATCAAGATTGCTTTCGTCTTTGGCTGGGTCAAATTCGTAATCCATAGTAATTATTGTATAAACATAAAATTGAGGGTGTCAAGCTATTTTTGTGTAAGCAATAAAGCAGCGGATTAAAAGGCCTAGTAAATCTTTTTAAATATCAATGACTTAGACCATGTTCTGTTCTACAAAATACAAGAAAAACGGGTGCATATGACAAGTATCCACGGAGTTTTTTGACAGATTTGTAGAACAAAAATTGATCTAAATAGTCTTCGGTATTTTGGGGAGTGGAGATTCTGTCGGCAATCAAATAGTTAGATCAAAATTCGTTTCGCAATTGTCTCGTAAAATTGGTTTTTTAAGCCCTTGATGGACCTACATGGCCTTCTTTGTGCAAACAAAAAATAGTTGCTCCTTTGTATAGTTTACGCATCTTTGGGTTGATCTCAGTTTTTTATCTGAACCTCCAAAACAACCTGAAACTAACGAAATAACCGAATGCTGAAACAACAAGGCCTGTAATTGAGAGAGTCTAAAAACGCTGAAACCCTTACTGATTTCGGAAGATGGAACCAACCCCAATACAAGATTGCTTTATGCGCCAAAACAAATTCAATTGCTCCGCTAGCTCCGGATTCGACTTGCGATATTTACGTATAAGTCGAGCAACAAAGAGACGAACATCTTCTGTTTGTTCCGCGAGGGCCAAGCGTGCCACTTGGACTAAATCTTTTTGTTCATCATTCATTTCGTCTAGATTTAATGCAATGCGTTGATTTATAAGACTTTTAAAAAAGTAATTGACGGACGAAAATATTTTATAATATTTCAGGCTGTTTAGCATTATTTGGTTTGTAAAGCTTGCTGCAGTTGCCTATAAAAAGACTTTAGTCCAAGCGCTTGCTCATGCCATTGCTAGCAGGCGCTTGCGTTATGGGTGTTGACTTCAGCCGGTTCAGCCAGTGAAATGCCGGCTGGTCTTTGGACAATCCTCGGCGCCGGATTTCGAGTCCTGGAGATAAATCAACAAAAATTAATATAATCAACAGGATAGACGATTTTCTGCTACGGAGCAATGGCCAATTTATGTGTTTTTAGGCCTTATTAGGGCGAATTACGCATGAGTTTTCCGAAGCAAATTTTGATAGACTTCAGGCTGATAAATTTTCGATGATATATCCGCCGGAGTAGGGCGGGTTGCTGAAAGACAAAACAGAATAAAGAGGAGAAAAAAGATGTTTAATTTCAATATAGGGGTTTCGTCGTCGTCAGTGCCTCTCTCACAACGCTTGCTCGCAGAGGCGCGAGGGTATGCCCTGATGCGAGAAGAAGAAAAAGCCAAGAAATTATATGTAGAAGCAGTGGAGAAAACGAAAGCAGAACTGGATGAAAACCCCAGCATTCAGCGCGAAAAAGCCTTTGAAGAGTTACGCACCGAACATTTTAATTTTTTAGAGAAGGTTAGACAGAAGTCACTTGCCCAGGAAAAAGGTAAGCTCGTAAATTATTTGTTTGAAAAGGCATTGTCGAGGTTGAGCTCCTTAGAAGTGTCGAATAAGCCGAGTCTATTTCTGGTGTATGCGCACGAGAATAAGGCTCACGGAAAGGCTGAGGCTAGTACGTCTAAATATTTAATCGAAAAGTTATCTCAAATCCAGGTTGTTCTATATTCGGATCAGACGCCAATAGGGCAGCCGTATTCAAGCGCTTTGGGAGAGATGAAAAAGGATGGCAAGCTAGAAGATATCTTGACCAATCAGCTGTGTTTGTTGCCAGGCCAGTTGAGACGTGATGTAAAGCCGGTAGATAAGGTCGTAGTGTGTTGTTCTGAGGTATTGGGAAGCTATCTGAAATGGCCGGAGTATGACAGTTTTTATCAAAAGCTTAGAGAAGCATATATTAAGGATAAAGAAGCCTATCTCGAAGGTGATGATCAAGAAAATGCCTGGGCAATCCGTGAGGTTGTTAGAGAATTCTCACAAGAGCAAAGATATAAGGCAGGGTTTCATCACGTATTGACGGAAATGGTCTTTTTGCAAATCCGGGCAGAAGAGCTTAAAGATAAGCATGGGATTATCCCCGTTGCATTAACCTGGAATAGCTATGATGCCTGTCTTTCAAGCTTTATTTCATCGACTACGGTTCGGATGGGAGATATTCCCCGATTTGAAGAGCAACTTCAGGCAGATCAGGAAGTGTATCAGAATCAAAGTCGGCATTGGGTGTTATTTAAGCTCATTGAACGGCTGTTAATAGGGAGCGATGAGGCGAAAACGTTTCTGGACAAATTTTGGCGAGGTTACAGTGATTGTATTTCTCGATTAAAGGGTGAGTCAACGCTTGACGGTGTTGAGTTTGTCAAGCGAGTAGACGGAATTTTCGACGAGATAGAGAGAACCTTGCATAAGCAGCTTGCCTCTACCGTGCAGCAAGTTTATCCAGCTTGGCAGAGAGTGGACACGCGGTTGTTAGATCAATCAAAGGATCTGGTCCAAATTCAAACTAGGGTAGATTCGCTGGTCAAAAAACTATTAGGTAATTTGCAGGAAAATATTCAGAAATTAAGATCGACCTATTTAGAGGGTTTACAGCAAGATAGAGAGATTAAAGATGCTCTGGCGAACTATGTCTCGCTTGAAGGGATGGGGCTTCATGATTCAGCCCGTTTCGATTTGGCGAGTAAAGTTCAAAAATTTTTAAACTCAGATAAGAAAGCTCTGCTGTTGTTAGGGGAGGCGGGTTCAGGCAAATCGACCTTTAACCGGCACCTTGCCGTTAGTTTATGGCAAGCTTACACTCAAGCGAGTACGGAAAAAAATGCCGCAATCCCAGTGTTTATCCAATTATCGGGTCAGCCAGAATCGAATCAAAATCTGGTCAGCGCGTTCTTTGAAAGTCAGGGATTTTCAAAAGAGTACATTAAAGAATTGCAAACTAGGCACCGCTTTAGCTTGATTTTAGATGGATTTGATGAAATTAAAGATCGTCAACGGGCCTTCTATAAAGATAATCAGTTGGATAGCTGGAAACACGCCAAAATTATTATAAGCAGCCGCCCGGAATATTTAGGTTCTAACTATCACTATAAATTCCATGCGTCGGGAGAGAGAACTGCCCTTCAGGAATATCGATTAGCGCCTTTTTCGAGCAAAGCAATAGAGCGGTATGTTGATCAATATAAAACAACTCATCCAGAAGGACCGTGGAGCGCTGAACAGTATAAAGAAGCATTAAGCCAACCGGACGTAAAAGAACTGGTGGGTAATCCATTCTTGCTGAAAATAACATTGAGCGTGTTACCTGAGCTGAGTGAGACGCTTCAAGCAAAAGGTGAGCGCTTCACCCGAATTGCGCTGTATGACCAGTTTGTGAAGAGTTGGTTTAATCGCTCACAACAACGCTTAGCCCAGATTCAACTTAATCCAGAAGAAACCAAAGAGTTTAGGCGCTTAGATCAGAAATTTGCTGAGCGTGGAGTGGGCTTTAGTAAAAAATTAGCTGTCGAGATGTATAGAGCTGGAGAAGTAACAGTCACCTATTCTGCCACAGTGGATGATCCTTGGGAGAGACCGAGTTCCAAATCAAGTGAGGATTGGCGTAAACGGCTTTTAGGTGATGAGAATGCAATGACAGTGCTGATGCGGTTAAATGCACCGCTGATCTGTCAAGAAGACCAATATCGGTTTATCCATAAATCGTTGCAGGATTATTTTGTGGCGCGTGCGTTGTGGGAAGAGCTCGGCGCTCATGACAAGATTGAGCCTTCCTCGTGGTTAAATACATTAAATATAGTGAATGATCCAGCGGTATTGCAGTTTTTAGCGGAAGGGGTACAACAGGAAGCTGAGTTAAAAGAAAGGCTATTGGGCGTAGTTGAAAGCACGAAGACAGAAGCTGACTTTGAGATTGGAGGGGCGAATGCGATCACGGTCTTGGTCAGAGCCGGCGTGCAGTTTAACCATGCAGATTTAAGAGGAATTCGGATATCTGGAGCAGATTTAAGTTATGGTGTATTCGATTCAGCGCAATTGCAGAGAGCAGATCTGAGAGGAGTGAATCTAAGTGCGAGCTGGCTGCGCGAGGCGAATTTAAGCGGAGCGGAGATGGAGGGAGTGCGGTTTGGAGAATGGCCGTATCTTAAGGAAAAGAGCGAGGTCAAATCGTGCGCGTATTCGCCAGATGGAAAAACCTGCGCGGTGGGGCTTAAGAACGGTGAGATCAGCGTGTATAAGACGTTAAATTGGGAAAAAATCCACACTTTACTAGGACACACCTCCACTGTTACTAGCGTGGTGTATTCGCCAAGCGGTTCGCAGATTGCCTCTGGGAGTGATGACAAGACGGTGCGTCTATGGGATGCGCAGAGCGGAGCGGCGGGCCCCACCTTACGCGGCCATACCGAATATGTTAATAGCGTGGTGTATTCGCCGAGCAGCATGCAGATTGCCTCGGGCAGTTATGACAAGACGGTGCGTCTGTGGGATGCGCAGAGCGGAGCGGCGGGTCACACCTTGCGAGGACATCAGTCTAATGTTAATAGCGTGGTGTATTCGCCGAGCGGTACGCAGATTGCCTCGGGCGGTTGGGACAAGACGGTACGTCTGTGGAATGTGCAGAGCGGAGTGGCGGGTCACATCTTACGTGGCCATACCGACAGGGTTAATAGCGTAGTGTATTCGCCGAGCGGCACGCAGATTGCCTCCGGCAGTGGTGATAAGACGGTGCGTCTGTGGGATGCGCGGAGCGGAGCGGCGGTTCACATTTTAGAAGGTCATACAGACACTGTTTTTAGCGTGGTGTATTCGCCGAGCGGATCGCAGATTGCCTCGGGCAGTAGAGACACTATGGTCCGCCTGTGGGATACGCAGAGCGGAGCGGCGGCTCACACTTTAGAAGGCCATCAGTCTAATGTTAATAGCGTGGTGTATTCGCCGAGCGGCACGCAGCTCGCCTCGGGCAGTTATGACGAGA
>JASSUC010000065.1:0-7142 GCA_031963245.1 Mycoavidus cysteinexigens | reverse complement strand
CCGACCAAACGGCGCAGCGTTGTGCGATGGGTGCCCCGGATTATTGAGAAGATACGCTTTGTAGAACAAAAATTGCTTCGAGTACAGGAATCGGAGAGAATCAACCCTTCTGGTCAGCTCGTGTAGCTTGCGCCGGATTTCGAGTCCTGGAGATAAATCAATAAAGATGAATATAAACAAAGACATAGACAATTTTCTGCTACGGAGCAATAGCCCAATTAGGGCTTTTTAGGCCTTATTAATGCGAATTAGGTGTTTATTTTCCGAAGCAAATTTTGAAGTAGAATTGCGCGAAGTAAACGTCAATGGGATAGCGTCGAAGCCAACGAAATCTTCGCGTCCACGCTCGCCGGGTGAGCGGCGTTCTTTATCCACGTAATTCGAATAAGTAATAAAAGGGGAAGAAAATGTTTAATGCATTGATGGGGATTGCGAGTAGAGAGGTTAATACGACACCCGTTTCAGCTTCTGGCTTGTCAGCAGCCAATAAGCTTCGAGAGGAAGCAACGCGCCATGAGGAGCAAGGATATCTAGAGAAAGCAAAGGAATGCTTTGAAGGAGGCATTCGCAAAGCAGAAGACTTACTGCAAAGGACTCAAAAGGAGTCTGACTCAAGAAAAATAAGAGAGCAACTTGCCGCAAGCCATTTTTACTATGGCAATTTTTTACGCAAAGCCGATAAATTAGGCGCTGAGGAGAATTATAAAAAGGCGTTAGAGCACGCGTCTCATATGGATTCTAAGCAACCCGATGTGCGAAATTTGTATAATCAAATAGTTGCTCGGCACCTCTCATTTTTAATCAAAAATGAAAGTGTGAGTCGGGAAAATAGCAAACAACTTGATCCAACAAAAGCGCTGGTTGCAAATGCACGGCCTTCAAAACTTGGCTTAATGCCTTTGCAGCGGCAGATTGACGCGTCTATCCAGGAAAAAAGTAAACTGATAGATTATCTTTTTGAAATGGCACTGTCCACGCTGGGCGCCTTAGAGGTGTCGAATAAACCGAGTCTGTTTCTAGTGTATGCCCACGACAATGAAGTGCATGGCAAGTCCGAGGCGTTTACGTCTAAATATTTAATCGAAAAGTTATCGAAAGTCCAAATTACGCTGTACTCGGATCAAGCGCCGAAGGGAGAACCGTACGCAAGCTCGCCGGAAGACCTGAAAGAGGACGGTAAGCTAGAAGACATCGTCACTAATCAGCTGTGTTTGTTACCTACTCAGTTAAGGAAAGACGTAAAACCGGTCGATAAGGTGGTGGTATGCTGTTCTGAGGTATTAGGAAGTTACCTCAAATGGCCAGACTATGAAACGTTTTATCAGGCACTTCGAAACGCTTATCTCAAAGATCAAGAAGCATATCGCAAAGACGGTGAGCAACCGCACCATTCGGCAGTCGCAATCCGTGAGGTCGTGAGAACATTTTCACAAGAAGCAGGATACAGAGACGGGTTCCATCATGTGTTGACGGAAATTGCTTTTTTGCAAATCCGAGAAGAGGCGCTCGGCGGCAAGCACGGCATTATCCCCGTTTCATTAACGCCCAATAGCTATGAGCAATGCTTAGAGTATTTTATTCCAGCGACGACGGTTCGAATGGAAGATATGCCGAGATTAGAGACATACGCGAAAACGGGCGGCGTGGTGTATGAGAATCAAAGTCGGCATGGAGTGCTGTTTAAGCTCATAGAGCGGGTGTTAATGGGCAGTAATGAAGCGAGAACTTTTCTGAACACGTTTTGGCGAGGGTACAGTGAGTGTCTTTCGCGATTAAATGATGAGTCATCGCCCCTGGGTCCGCTTGAATTTGCTCAACAGTTCAATGGCATCTTCGGCGGCATATCGCTGGAGCTGCACAAAAAGATTTTTTCCACGACGCAGCAGTTTTGCGATCCTGCATGGCAGGAAGTGTTTATGCAGCGTCTCATCGAGGTTTTGAGTCAGGAAGAACAGAAAAAAGCGCTGCAGACGGTATCTCAACCGCTTGCGAGACTGGGTGAAAATATTGATCAATTCAAACAAGCATATGAAAAGAGTTTAAAAGGTACCGGTGAACTGGATGTGCTATCAATGTATGTTCCTGTACAGGGAATAAAGAAAGGCAAACAGGGCGAAGAGACTGTGGACCTTGAGGCAGAGTTAGAGCGATTCTTTGCCTCAGAAGCGACTGTGTTTTTATTGCAGGGCGTCGCAGGTACAGGGAAATCGACGTTTAATCGTCATTTAGCCCTCAAAAAGCTATTGGATTATCAACGTCTCTCCACAACACAAAACGATTCGCCTTTGGTCTTTTTTATTGAACTGAGAAGCATTGACAATCCAAATAAACAAGTAATTGAACAATACTTGGGAAATAAAGGATTTGCGCCAGAACAGATTGAAGCCTTACGGACGCATTCGCACCAACGCTGTATTTTTATATTTGATGGTTACGATGAGATCAAAGAGCGAAATCGTAATTTTTATGATTTGAACGAATTATGGCAATGGGAAAATGCAAAGTTTGTGATTACAAGTCGACCTGAGTATCTAAATGCGAATTATCAGGTGTATTTCAGTCCTAATCGAGATGGATTGAGGGAAGTTCGGATGGCGCCGTTTTCTGCAGAGCAGAGGTCTCATTACATTCAAAACTATGTGAACAAAACGAATCCTCCGTGGAGCGTAGAGCAATATGAGCAGGAATTGAACAAATTGACCACTTTAAGCAAGGAACTGGAACGTCCGATTGTATTACGTATGTTGTTGCAGATATTACCTGAGCTGAGGAAAAAGAATCAAACGGAGAAAGCGTTAACGCTAGGAGCAGTATATGAACAGTATTTTCAGCACTGGTGGGGGAACTGGCAATCCCGCCTGGGTGCAGTTGCATTAACTTCTGATGAGAAAAAAGCAAGACAAGGACTTTGTGAGCGCAGAGGTGGTTTTATACGACAAGGTTTTGCTTATATACAGAATTGTGCATTGGAATTGGCCAAAGCGGATCTGATTTCTGCTCAGGATAGTGAAAATTTTGAAAATCGATATCCAGGTGTATACAAAGCTTTTTTTGCGGATGAAACAAAGGCAGGGGATGATGTAAGAAAACGGCTATTGCGCTTTAACGCGCCGTTCCAGATGAAAGAAAAGCAGCACTATGAATTTTCGCATAAGTCGATGCAGGAGTATTTGGTGGCGCGAGCTATTTGTCCTCCTGATTTTGAATCGATGAAACCTCACCCAGAAGATGTTCTGAATCAGTTTTCGTTGGTTAGAGAGCCAGTAATCCTGGATTTTCTGGTGGAGCAGGTCAAAGCAAAGGAACAGTTTAAAGCATACCTTCATGCATGGATAGAAGCCTCTAAAGACCCTCGTGCCTCTGTGACGGTGGGAGCAGCGAATGCGATCACGATTTTAGTCAGAGCAGGGGTGCAGTTTATTGGTGAAGATTTTAGTAGAATTCGTATACCGGGTGCAAAATTAATGCAAGGGGTATTCGATAGTGTTAATTTTAGTGAAGCTGATTTAAGTAACGTGCATTTAACTGAAGCTTGGCTAAGAAATGCGGAATTTGATCGTGCACAATTAAGTAGCATAGAGTTTAATGAATTTCCTGCTTTGAATTTTTCTGGTTCTGTGAATGCGTGTTGTTATTCGCCTGATGAACGTTGGCTAGCAATAGCGTTGAATAATGTTATTGAGATTTATGACGCTAGAACATTAATGCCCATACATGCTATTAATGGTCATGAAGAGGAAGTTAAGCATATTGAATTTTCTCCGGATGGGAAATACTTAGTCTCTGTGAGCCATAATTACCATTTTGCAGAAGAGCATTGTGGTTCAGGAGCAGCGATGACTTATGGTAATGGAGGATTCCCGGAAGGGTATAGTGGAACGGACACAATTAAATTTTGGTCAATTGGATTAGACGGCTTAAATTTATTAAAAACCATTACGGAAAGTTTTGGACAGGTTAACGGCATCTCGCTTTCCCCTAATGGAGATAAATTAGCGTTGGGTAGTCATAATGGAAGCCTTCGGTTATGGGAGGTGAAAGATAACGATGTCAGGCCATTGAAAGAATTTCAGAGGCAGGACAGAGCAATTAATAGTGTGGCATTTTCCTCTGATGGCAAGCTGCTGGCCTCTGGAGGGTGGTCAGGATGGGGGTTTTGGGACGAATATGACAATACTAATATCAAAATTTGGCTTGTTGAGGGCGATAGCACGATGCCGCTAGCAGCAGTAAGTGGGTATGAAGAGGAAGTTGCAAGTGTCGTATTTTCCTCCAGTGGTAATGATACTCTTTTGGCTTCTGCCGGAGCGGATTTCGATGAGTCTGTGAAATTATGGTTATTTGAAGATAATAATCTACGTCTCTTGAAAACTTTTGAAGGAGGATACGGTCCTGTTAAATTTTCCAAAAATAGCGGCTGGATTGTTTCGGCTGGCAATGATTACGTTGTCAACGTATGGCCCGTTAAAGGAGAAAGTGTAATTCCTGTCAGAGAATTTCGAGGCCATCAGGGGTCGATCCGGAGCGTTACATTTTCGAATAATGATACTCAAATTCTCTCAAGTAGTAGTGAAGGTATGGCTAAGCTTTGGTCAGTTGGGAATATTGATGAAAAATTTTCAAATATCTCTATAGGCCATCGTGCCCGTGTTCAGCATATCGCATTATTACCTAATGGCCAATTTGTCTCTTGCAGTACGGATAATGTAGTTAAACTATGGACTATATCTGGCAATAAAGCAACTCTTCTCAGAACTCTCCAAATGCAAGGTAACTGGATTTATAGCCTTGAATTTCTGTCTAATAATAACGTTTTACTTGCAACTCGGATTGATAAAGATTTCAATCAGAGCGATTTGTTGATTTTTTTGATAACGAAGGGTGAGAATGTAAAACTTCTTGAAACTCTACCGCAGCATTACATGGTTGGAAATTTTTCGACTTCGTGTAGCGGAAAATATTTCTACTACGCGGACAGTTTATGGGCTATAGAGATGGAAAGGGTCGTTCGCCGGAAAAGTTTTGAATATCTCTCTGATCCAGCTTCTGCATTTTCCCCAGATGAGACTTTATTGGCTCGAGCTTCTGAGGGAAAGATGATTGAATTATTGGAAGTAGAAGGGGACAAAACTACTCCTCTAAAAATCTTTAAGAAAAAAATCTCTCAGAGGCCCAAATGCCTATTGTTTTCACCTGATCAATCTTTGATTGCTTTAGGAGGTTATTCAGATACTATTGATCTATGGTCTATAGCAAAAGGAACCCAGGTGAAATCTTTAAAAGGACACACGAGTACGGTGGCCAGTATTGATTTTTCCTCAAAAGGAAATTTATTAGCTTCAAGCAGTTTCGACGGTACAGCCAAGATATGGGATATTGCTTCCGGCGCATGTCTAGCGACACTTGGAGGTGTTGGTTTTTCCATTAGTTCCGTAGTTTGGTACGAAATTGATGAGGGCAAGTATTTATTGACCGGAGGAGGTGATCATATTATTCGCCTCTGGCAAGTATTAGAAGAAGGGCATCAAGTTATTTTACGGTGGGCTTCACATCAAAATAAATTGACGCTTGATGGAGCTTCTATAGAAGGGACACATGGATTAACGTCATTCAATCAAATGCTGCTTGAGCAAAAAATGGCAAAAGGCAAGCCCGCCTCGGTACCTCTTGGCTAACAAATAATTATGAGATCTTGATTTTCATTACCTACTTATACTTAAAGCAATGTGGGTGTCTATAATAAAGATTCAGTTATTTTCTGGATATTGGCAGTGCCACGTAGTGCATCGAGCCCGAATGAATAGAAGGTCGAGTCGTCGGAAGGATTTCCGCCTTCCGGCTCTTACACGACTAGATCGTACATGGACGCTTCGAATTTACCAAGTTTTCAATTCATGAAGGCAAGAAGGTATCTGATGAGAATCGCTGGTTGATGCCCCAATCTTTTATATACTTGGTATATTATGGGCTTTGTCAATCATGGGCTGGTCTGTTTACCGTCACTTCGTGAACGCCTAAGCAATCGGTGGTTTACTTCTCATCGTATCAAGTTGATTCGCCTTATCGTTGTGATTGATTACATATTATCCAGCGCATTTGAATCAAGTCGTGTTTTGACCGGCTGAATAAGTTGCAAAGCCCTAAACCGATGGAGAGTTATTGCGATAAAAAGCGCATGTTGGACGACTTTTATCGGCTAAGACTGTCTGTGGGTGCTGCTCGAGCATTTTGTAATTGCCGATAAAACGCCCTCAGCCCAAGCGCCTGTTCACGCCATTGCAAGCAGACGTTGGCGTTAAAGGCATTGACTTCGGCAATCTCAGCAAGCGAAATGCCGGCGGGTTCTCGGTCAGACTCGGCGGCAGGTCCGGCAGGCTCGTTGGCAAATGCTGCGTTGTAGAGGCGCACGAAGCCAACGTTAACGCCGAAATGCTCAGTATCAGCTTGGTTAACATAGATAGGAACCTCCTTAATGATCGTATCGCCTTTTTCCTTAACGATTTTGATGCGGTCGCGGTATTGAATTTCGGTTTGTATGATGACTTTGGTTTGGGCTTCAATCAATTGGGCATGGGCTGTGGCGAGTTGGGCTTTATAGCGCACCAGCGCAGAGCGTTCTTTTTGAATACGCGGGCCGTAATAAAAAGAGCCTGCGCACCATACGCCAAAGCTGAATGCAGTTGCTGCGGCGCACAATAAGCGCAATGGAGCGGCAAGCCAATTATTCAGCATGATTGCGTTTACCCAGCCAGCGTTGTACAGCCAATTCCAGATAGGACTGGCCGAGAATGCCGAAGGCTGCACCCAGGCCAGTTATTGCAATCGCAGGTAATTCAGGCAAGTGAGATAGACTCGTTTTGGTGGACGCCATGAATGAAGAAAAAATGCGTCGAAAGGATCAAAATGGAAAAATTACCAAGACAGAAATTTACGCAAGAATTTAGAAGGCAAGCAGTCAAACCGATCTTAGAACCTGTTTAGAGTCTCTTAAGTAGTCGGTCCTGAATAAATCGTTTTGCGTACTATTTGATCTAAAAACTCGAACCAACAGTAAAAGTATGACGGAATAAAACGGATAAAAGAAAGACGTAAAAAAGCCGAAGCTTTCTGAGGATCATTCGTAAGTTATGCCCAGCGCCACA
>JASSUC010000064.1:0-7312 GCA_031963245.1 Mycoavidus cysteinexigens | reverse complement strand
CGTCCAATATGAGCAAATCGGTTTTAGCGATAGCCTGCAATTTGCGAGTAAAACTGCCGTCACCATGGGCAATACGCAATTCTTCAAATAACCGGGGTATGCGCACATACAGCACCGAGAAACCACAGCGACAAGCCTGCAGCCCCAATGCACAAGCCAGCCAGGTCTTGCCGACACCAGTGGGACCGGTGAGTAGGATGCTTTGTGCGCGCCGGATCCAATCACAGGATGCGAAGCTGGCGATTTGCCGCTTGTCCAAGCCTCGCCCAGTACGGTAGTCGATATCCTCCAAGCAAGCTGAGGATACTTTCAGGCGTGCTTGCTTTAGTAAGCGTGCGATGCGACGGTTGTCACGGTATGAGCATTCGCGGTCAACCAACATGCCGAAACGTTCTTCAAACGATAGATCATCGGTAGCGCGTTGAGCAAACTGCTCGCTAAATGCGATGGCCATGCCATCGAGCTTGAGAGTCTTAAGTTGGTTGAGGGTGTGCTGATTCAACATGTATTTCCTTTTAGGTGAGTGATGAGATTAATGGTAGTACCCAGGTCCACGCACGTTGTCATGCGTGGTGAAGCGAAGTTCGGTTTGGGCGGCGGGTGTAGCCGTTGGGGATGGTTCGATACGGTCCAGGCCTGATTTCAAGATATTGGAGACGCTTTTATAGGTCATTGCATTTAAGGCGGCGGCGCGTGTACACGCCGCTTCCAAGCGTTCTTTGCCGAAGGCGCGCAATAAATGCATCAAGCCTAAACAGGAGCGATAGCTCATTTCAGGGTGAGGCTTAGATTCCAGCAGATGTCGCACGATTTGGTGTGTGGCCTCTCCGATCGATTCGCCCCAATTTAATAATCGTCCGGGCGACCATTGCCGGTGAGCTTGGTGTGATTTGGGCATGTGTTCGACCAAGGTCGTGTGATGGTCGTTGGGTATTAGGTGACTTGCTACGTTGGGGTGGGAGGCCACCCTCTTGCCCTGATGGAAGCATTCAATGATGCCCGCCGTGATGCGGACCTCGACCTCACGTCCCACCAATTGGTGGGGCACGCTGTAATAATGACGATCGACGTCAATGTGGTAATCAATTGACACCCGCGCCTTCTTCCAACGCGCTAGCTCAAACGGTTGTGCTGGCAGTGGCCGCAGCACTGGACGATCGATTGCCTCGAACGCTTGGATGCGATTGCCAGGCAATTTCTTGAATGGCCGGGTGTTGAGGTCTATCAGCAGAGTCGCGATAGCGTGGTTCAATTCTGATAAGCTGAAGAAAGACCGGTTACGCAAGCGTGCGAGAATCCAGCGTTCAGCAATTTGCACACCGACTTCTACCTTGCCTTTGTCCTGTGGCTTATAAGGCCGTGCAGGCAGTACCGCGCAGCTGTAATGGGCAGCGAACTCGGCATACAAACGCCCCACCTGAGGTTCATACCGATCAGGGTTAGCAATTAAGGCGCGAGGATTGTCACACACGATGACTTCTGGGCTGCCTCCAATATAGGCGAGCGCCTGGATGTGCGCCTCGATCCAGTCTGCCGAGGTCTGACCAGCGGTCGCCCTCGCAAATGTATAGTTAGAAGCACCGAGTACCGCTACAAAAAGTTGGGCTTGACGAGTTTCACCGGTATGCAGGTTAGCCACGGCAATGGTCTGGCCAGCATAGTCGACAAACAACTTCTCGCCCGCTCGATGAACCTGGCGCATCGAGCGCTTGAGTGTCTTGGCCCACACGCACAAGCTTGTATAGCTGTAAGGCCGGCCCGGACATTGCGCGCAATACTCTTCCCACAGCAACTGCAGCGTGACGCCTTTGCGTTTGAGCTCTTGATGGAGCCAAGCATAATCCGGTGGCATAAACTGGGACGCGCGCACGACAGGTGTCTCAGATTTGGGCTTCAGCCTGGATAACAGCGCTGTTTCGTCTAGCGCTTGCGCCTCTTCCCAGGCTAAACACGCTTGGCTAGCAAGCTTAATGTACTTGGCGACAACGCCTTTAGAGAGCGACAGGGCTCGAGCAATCGCCTCTAGCGACAGGTGGCATTCATACCGCAGCCTTAATACTTCTTTAACTTTGCGCATGGTAATTCGTCGACTTGGCATCGCATACCTAAAAAGCGCATCACGATACCGGGTTATTCAAATTACCTTGTATCCTGTTTTATATGATGGTTAGCTCCCATCATGAGAGATGAAGAGAGCTTTTAAATTACCTTAAGGCTTGGACCTTCTAGCGAAGATTAAGCCCTTCATCTCTATTTCTCACCAACAAAATACTGAACGGTAGCCAAGGGCCAGACCCTGTATGCACAAGGATAGTGAGTGAGTTGGTAGCCTTATTTTAAATTGAGAGTGCAAAAATGTATCACCTCGGAATTGATGTCGCCAAAGCTAAGCTGGATTGTTCATTATTATTAGATGAGACGGGGCTTAAGCGTAAATCCAAAAAAGTAGCCAATGACCCAATTGGGTTCAGTGAGCTATTGGCATGGCTTGCTAAACAAGGTATTAAGCTTACGGAGCTTCACGTTACGATGGAAGCTACGGGAATCTATCATGAACAAGTCGCACAGGCCCTGCATGCTGCTGGAATAACAATTTCTATTGTCAATCCAGCTCAGGTTAAATCTTTAGGAAATACCTTGGCCATTCGAACCAAAACGGATGGTGTTGACAGTTTTTTGATTGCACGCTTTGGTCTGTTGTGTAAACCTGATGCCTGGACTCCTCCAGCACCAGAAGCCAGAACTCTTAAGGCTTTGCTCGCTCGTCAGCAAGCCATTGCAGAAGACCTGCAGCGTGAGCGTAATCGCCAGGAAAAAGTCAAAATTTCAACTATCCCAGAGCATGTTCAGAAGTCGCTCGATGACAGTCTCACTTTTCTGCAAAAACAATTAAAACAACTTCAACAGAAGATTGATGATCATATCGACCAGCATCCTGCTTTAAAGGAAGATTTCAAGCTGCTAAAAAGCATTCGGGCTATTGGCCCACAAGTAGGCAAGGCAATGCTGTCTGTGATGCAGACTCATTCATTTAAGACTGCTGAACAACTCGCCGCTTATCTTGGCCTCGTTCCTGTAGAAAGGCAATCTGGTTCTTCTGTATTGGGTCGTGCTCGGCTTTCTAAGGCAGGCCCGCCTGAAATCCGTGCCAAGCTTTATATGGCTGCTGTAGTCGCTATCCGCTATAACGCTCATGTTAAAGCTCTATACGAACGTCTACGTGAACGCGGTAAATCTGCTATGTCCGCTCTCGGCGCTTGCATGCGCAAGCTTGTACACCTGTGTTTCGGAGTGCTTAAATCTCGCGTGCCATATGACGAAAATTATGGAAATATTGCTTGACATGAAAGACGGTATCTTCGCTTGCCTACAGCCTTATCAAATCGCCGATCATTTCTAGCTTTCCGATTTCAAAAATTTTACCTAAAATCGGTCACGACAATTCTGAAAACAGCGGTCACGATAAATCTATAATGACCGGTCACGATGCTGAAATAGGCGGTCACGATGATCTGAAATACGCATCCTTCTATTCTTTAGCCCACATTTCGCCAAACTAAACTGGCACCGGATAGATTTTGCAATCCATATTCTGTGACCTCATTTTCATTTTTAAAAAATAAAAAATCTGTAACTCCCCAGGTACCTTTGACTACTATATTTTGTTAAAAACCTTTTCTTTTGCCTATATATTGAAAATACAGCACGAAAATTGGCCAAAAATGGCAGTGCAACTGCAGCATAAGCGTTGACCAAACATCTTAGCCAACAATATATTGTGCAAACCTTCCTTCCTGTGACAATATGTTGTACCTGGGGAGTTACAAAAATCTTTAAATATTATTAATGGGTTAATGATAGATCTAAAGGCAACTTTGGCTTGCCCATAAAAGATTAAGGCTATCTCAGCATTCTGCATCTTTTCGTACAAACGTACTTGATATAGCGCCCCTTCCGCTAAAGCTTGCATTTGATTGATGATGGGAGATGGAGAAGCCGCACGTCCTAACATCATTGATTGTCCTTATGGACTTGCAATTACCCACAAATATTCGCGTTTAAAATCAGTTAACAAGAATCTAGTTCTGTTAACGTTGCTGCATGAACAGGAGATGAGATGAGGTATAGCAATGTTAAAGAAAGAGCGAGCCGAAGATCGACCGGCAGTAACGTGTCAAGCGCATGCATGTCCTGAAGAAGAGATTAGCCAGAGCAGGTTCCGTTACGCCCCTCACAATGTTGCAAACATTCGTAACCATCCCCTTGTGGCACGTCCAGCAAGTCAGGAGGTGATATGCGAAAGACCACATTCACATCCTGTTGGTTAATCTCAATCCGCTTGACTAAGGCCCTGATAAGCTCACGTTTGGCGGACCAATCGGCGTGCTCAAGCTTGGATTGTACCCTCAAAGCAAACTGTTCTAAACAAGTCATAATCAACGTCAATTCATTCTTTACCCGTTTTTTATCAAATATTTTTTGTTTTTGCTCCTCATAATTACTTAAGTGTTGTTTCATGGTTTTAATTCTAGGTTCAAATTCTTCTTTATTGATATATCCTTGAGTATATCCATCAATGAGTCGTGAAATACCTTGCTGTAATTTAGAAATTTGTTTTTCAAGTGTAATGCTTTTCTGCTCTAAAGGTATATTTTCTATTTCTGCAAGTCTACGTTGATATTCTTGCGCCAGTCGATCTGGATTTTGTAATAAATATTTAATTTCTTCCCATACCGCCATTTCTAGAGTGTCAGTTCGGATTTGTTTATTATCACAGATTCTATTTCCACCAAAACGATATGCATCCGTTCCAATACACCGATAATATGCATAATGATCAATTTTTTCTCCTCGTTTGTTTCGAACGGGTTTCCCATAATAAGCATACTTGCAACACTGGCATACCACTAACCCTTGGAGTAAATAACTGGCCCCTCGTTGTCTCGTCCGTGCTAACTTCTTATTTTCGTTGAGTTGTTCTTGCGCGATTTCGAACAAATCCTTATTAATTAATGCAGGAACCGGAATATAAATCCAATTCTCTTTGTCGACTGTAGAAATAGAATAATTTCTTCTGGGCTGATCACAGGAATGTTTTTGTGGCCTGATTCTCGGTAACATAACTGTAGTTTTAGTTTTTCCAAATGCAGCCAGACCTTTATAAGCTGGATTTTTTAATAGTGTCCAAATGACGCTTCTATCCCAATACGGCTTGCCTGTGGGAGAACAGGTATTCTCTGCCCTAAGTCTGCGACATACTTCTCCTATCGAGAGACGCTCTTGTCCTATCCAAGAAAATATACGTTGCACCACAACAGACTCTGCTTCATGTATTTCATAAAGGGCTTGTCCTGCACCAGTATATTTATCTATATATCGATAACCATAAGGCGCACCGCCCAAAACATTTATATGGCCTTTTTTAGCTGCATGAATTTTCCCTCTACGATGCCGTTCCATAATTTTAGCTCTTTCATACTCGGCTATCATGCCTTGCATTTGTAATAATAAATGCGATTCAGGACTATCCGTTATTTGACAGTTTAAAAATATAACTTCCGCTCCACCTTTTTTAAATTCTTCAAGCAATATCATTTGATATGCATATCTACGAGATAACCGATCTGGTGAATGAAGATAAATTTTATCAATTTCTCCTCCTGCGACTTTATCACGTAACTGCTCTAAAGCAGGACGATTTAAATTCGACCCACTGTAGCCATTATCAATAAATCTAAATGCATCAGCTAATACATAGCCTTCTGAGTGAATATGAGCTTCCAATGCTGCGATTTGACTCGCAATCGTATCAGCTTTAGCCTGTTTCTCTGATGAAACTCTTGCATAGAGTGCAACTACGGTCATGCCACTTCTCCTTTCACTTGCTTTAATAACATATCGTGTTCCGTAGGGTTGCTGCTTATGACATCTATTTCCAATGAAGATTTAATCTTTGGGATTAATACTTCATAAGCCGCTGTTAAATTACCCTTTGATAACCGATTCGGTTCATAGGTGATGCGTATTGATATACGCCTCTTTTTTATAGGCATAAGCGCTCTTCACGATTTATGGCTGGTCATTCGCCATAAGTACTTGTAGCGCACTGCATAGTGAAAGGGGATTGGTAACCTGGTAGCTAAACGCTATACCGTATGGGGGACGTAGCACTGCGCGGGGAATGCACAGGCTAAATTCTAGAATGTTTGCAATTTTGTTGGGGGCGTAACCTCACCAGCGGCTGCGAATTGGACGCTGAATGGTTTGGAAGCACAACTCATCGCACATTTGAAAGCGAAGTGGGGTGTACGCCAAACTCAGAAACTGAAAGTTGGAGTGGTGCGTTATGCGGATGACTTTGTTGTAACTGGCGTCTCGAAAGAATTGCTGGAAACGGAGATCAAGCCGTGGATTGAAGCTTTCCTCGCTAAGCGGGGATTACGGCTGTCTACGGCCAAGACACGCATCGTACATATCAATGAAGGTTTTGACTTCCTTGGGTGGAATTTCCGTAAATATTCGGAAAAGCTACTCATCAAGCCCAGTAAGAAAAATGCACAAGCATTCTATGAAAAGCTCAGGACAGTCATCAACGACAATTTAGGGGCTAAGCAATCCAATCTAATTCGACTGCTAAACCCGATACTGCGGGGTTGGGCTCAATACCATCGTCCAGTTAGTGCCAAGCAATCGTTCTCCCGCATGGAAGCGCTTCTCTTTGGACAACTCTGGCGCTGGGCATGCCGCAGACACCCGAATAAAAATCGCCGATGGATACGCCAGAGATATTGGCATAAAGTCGGCAATCGGCACTGGGTGTTTGCGGCAGAAACAGAAATTGAGCGAGGGCGAGAGAATGACAGTAAATGGCTAATGGAACTGTACTCTCTGTCTGGTACGCCCATCAAGCGGCACAGGAAAGTCAGAAATACATACCATCCGTACGATTCTGAATGGGAAATGTATGGTGAAACCCTCCGGCAAGAACGCATGTTGAAAGATATGAGCTATCGATCCCAGTGGGCCAAACTGTATGCTGACCAAAATGGCTTGTGCGCGTTATGTGAGTATGAGATGGATATGGATACGGGCTGGCATGATCACCATATTGAATACCGTATGGATGGCGGCTCCGATGCCCTTAGAAATCGTGTACTTCTCCACCCTAACTGTCATGCACGAGTTCACAGCCTTGGTTTGAAAGTAGTGAAGCCGGCCTCAGTATGGGGTTTTTGTTATGCTTGAGCGGAGTGCGGCGAAAGTGTGCGCCGTGGTACGCACTGATTGAATTACCAACAAAGTTGGTCGGCGT
>JASSUC010000044.1:0-7452 GCA_031963245.1 Mycoavidus cysteinexigens | reverse complement strand
ATGCATTGAATCCCTAGAATCCCCCGTATTCCCCTATGCAATGGGTTCGAATCCCGCGCTAAGCGCATGGCCCAATGCCTGCCATAGCGGTGTGAGCGTTGCTGTTGAAGTGGCTAACGGCCTAGTGCACGCTACCTAAGACTGATGCCATTTACTCAAATAGCGGCTTGCCTGGGTAAGGCGCTTACTATTGCTCGGAATGATGTTTTTGAACAGTTTCTTAGAAGTCAAGAAAAGTTCGGATGTCTGTCAGGAGAAACACGGAAAAATTTTTTTAAAAAATGGAAGCCAATTTTATTTTTGTAGGCGGTCGCTTTTTTTAAGAATAATCCTAAAAATAGGGCGATTCCAGAACACAATTTCCGTTGACGAAAGATGATGTCAAAGGTTTAGGATAGCTCCTCAAAAATAGGAATTGCGAAGCAAGCCCCGAATTGCGAAGCAAAAATAGCAAAAAAATCAAGTAGGCATTTACCGCAACTCCTTTATTCATGGTATTATGCGCCCCATTGCCCAGGTGGTGAAATAGGTAGACGCAGGGGACTCAAAATCCCCCGCCGCAAGGCGTGCCGGTTCGATTCCGGCCCTGGGCACCAAATAATTATAAGGGCTTCAGCCTGATAGAAATTTTTAGCTTGTTCTGCAAAAATCATTTTGTAGGCGAGGCAATTGCGTAACGATAAATCGGTTCTACAGGGTTGCTTATAAAAAGCGAGCGCAGGCCGGCGCGAGCGCTCGCGTGTTTTCCAAATTCCAGTCGCATTTTCTCAGCGGACCTCAAAGAATGCGACGTGAATTATCGCCTAGGAGCACAGGACTGCGATACAGCCACTTGCGCGCGCATCATCAGTTTCGCATCAACCCCGTCTTTGCTGTCAAGAGCTTCAATCTCTTGGGTGGTGAAATTCTTCTCAATTGCGTTTGCACCACATTGACAATGTTGATCAGCAGTTTTTGCATCAATACCTTGACTCATGGCGACTTGTACGCATTGATTCATGTATCCGGCTTTTTTTCCTGCTGGCCACCCGCTCGCTTCAACTGTGAGAGGAAGAAGCACACTGGTACTAAGCAGTACGATAGATGAAAGTCTCATATTCCTCACTCCTTGATTTGGTTGTTAAGAATGGGCCTCATTTTGAATGAGACCATTTGAGTGTACTAGTCGCTGGGGACGCCTTCAAGCTTGTGTATTAAACCAACCACACAAAGACATTTGGTACTGGCCTTGGCGTTCCTCTTTTTCCTAAAAATTAAGCATCGCCATCACCCCAAGCACACCAAATATGCCGGCAGCAATCGCATGCACCCAACGCTGTGGCAGCCGGTGTGCAAAGCGGTCACCGAGTAAAATAGCCGGCACATTCGCCAGCATCATGCCCAGCGTTGTGCCTAACACGACGCCCCAAAAGTCATGGAAGCGGGCGGCCAGAGCGATCGTCGCCAGTTGTGTTTTATCTCCTATCTCAGCAATGAAAAAAGCGATTAACGTGATGCCAAAGATGCCGAGCTTGCCTGCCTTATACTCTTTTTGCGGGCCGAGTTTGTCAGGCACCAGCATCCATACGCTCATGCCAATAAACGAGACAGCCAGCGCCCAGCGCATTAATTCAGGCGTCAGCCGAACGCCTAGCCAAGCACCGAGCGCGCCGGCTAGGGTATGATTGACCAGGGTCGCCGCCAGTACGCCGAGAATAATTGGCCACGGTTTACGGTAGCGGGCAGCAAGAACCAGGGAGAGTAATTGCGTCTTATCGCCTATTTCGGCTAGCGCCACGGTGCCAGTCGAAATTAAAAAAGCAGTGATCACAGTGAATCGACTCCTAAGCCTTGCGTTGATTTCAAGAGTAATCTGTAGCTTGTCAGTCGCTAGCTACAAAACTTAAACTAGTAAGTTTTTTCATCTTTAGCTTGTTTAAGCTTAAGCAAGCTGCCATCATCGTGTAGATTAAATATGTTAACACTTTCGCTGTTTTGCTTATGATTGAACTTCACCACATTACACAGCGCTTCGCGGGTCCCAAGGGTCCAGTTGAGGCCTTACATGACGTCAACTTAACGATTGCTGCTGGTGAGATCTTCGGCATTATCGGGCGTAGCGGCGCGGGTAAGAGCACACTGATCCGGATTCTTAATCTACTTAGCCGCCCCGCCGAAGGGCGGGTTGTCGTTGCTGGGCGGGATTTAACGGTGCTTGCGCCAGATGCATTGCGCACGGCTCGCCGCGATATTGGGATGATCTTTCAGCATTTCAATTTATTGTCCTCGCGCACCGTGTTTGGCAATGTTGCGCTGCCGCTTGAGCTTGCGGGTATGCGTCGTAGCGCCATCGAGGCAACGGTACTGCCCTTGCTCGAATTAGTTGGCCTGAGTGCACAAAAAGACCGCTACCCGACGCAGATTAGCGGTGGACAAAAGCAAAGAGTGGGGATTGCCCGCGCCCTGGCCAACCGGCCGCGCGTGCTTTTATGCGACGAAGCGACCTCCGCCCTTGACCCTGAAACAACGCGTTCAATTTTAGATTTACTCAAGCAGATTAATGACGAGCTGAAACTGACGATTGTCTTAATTACGCATCAGATGGATGTTATCAAGGCAGTCTGTGACCGCGTAGCAGTGTTGGATGCTGGCCGCATCCTTGAGGCAGGGCCGGTGCGAGAGGTATTTTTGCAACCACAACACGAAGTCACTCGCTTATTATTGGGTGAAACCATCGGGCATGAATTGCCGCCGGCACTGAAAGCGCGTTTGCGCACGCAAATGAATGAACGTAACCAGGGCGAGCAGCGCCATCATCTACTCAGACTGGCCTTTGCGAGTAACGGCGTCGATCAACCTGTGCTTTCAGAAACGATGCGGCATTATGCGATGATCGATTTTAATATCTTGCATGGCCGGATTGACGAGGTCCAGGGGCAGCCATTTGGGTCTTTAGCTGTGCTTGCGAGTGGCGCTCCAGTCAAAGTCGCTGAGGCCGTTGCATTTTTACGGCAGCGCGGGGTGCTTGTCGAGGAACTATTGGATCTAGAATAAAATGTTCAGCTTATTGCTTTTATCATTTGAAGAAACGCTACTGATGGTCGGTGTATCGGGTGTGCTAGGCGCGCTGTTGGGGGTGCCGCTAGGCGTTCTCCTATACCTGAGCGCGCGTGGTGGTGTACTGCCAAATGTTCTGTTAAATCGTGTGCTTGGGCTCACCGTGAATGCCGTGCGCTCAACACCGTTTATTATTTTGCTGGTGGCGGTCATCCCTGTCACCCGCTTACTGGTCGGTTCTTCGATTGGCACCATGGCGGCCATCGTGCCATTAACGATTGCGGCCGCGCCGTTTGTGGCGCGCTTGGTCGAAGTGGCGTTACGTGAAGTGGACGCCGGCTTGATTGAAGCTGCGCAGGCAATGGGCGCCAGTACCTGGCAGATTATCTGCAAAGTACTCCTACCCGAAGCATTGCCTGGGATTGTGGCGGGTTTGACGGTAACCTTTGTGAGTCTGGTTGGTTATTCAGCGATGGCCGGCGCAGTCGGCGGCGGTGGCTTGGGTGACGTTGGGATTCGCTACGGTTATCAGCGTTTTCTACCTGAAGTCATGTTGGCTGTCGTATTGATATTGGTGGTTTTTGTGCAGTTGGTGCAGTCGTTTGGAGATTGGCTTGTGCGCAGGCTGAGTCACAAATAAAAAGGAGCAGTTAATGATCAAATTTCGTGCTTTATTGCGGTGTTCCGTGGTCCTAGGGGGGCTGTTTCTTTCACCGCTGTTGGCCTGTGCTGCAGACAAAATTAAAGTAGGCGTAACGACCGGCCCACATGCGCAAATCATGGCGGTGGTGCAACAAGTTGCGGCCAAAGAACCTGATGGACTGGCTATTCAGATTATCGAATTCTCTGATTTTGTGCAGCCCAATGCCGCACTTGCTGCGGGTGACCTGGATGCCAATAGTTTTCAGCATCGGCCTTATCTGGTTGTGCAGAACAGAGGTCGCAACTACGCGCTGGTCAGTGTGGCGAATACCGTAACGTTCCCGCTGGGGCTTTACTCGGCGCGGCTTGAATCCTTATCTGAATTGAAGCCTGGCGCCAGAATTGTGTTACCGAACGATCCGACCAATGGCAGCCGCGCGTTATTGCTTTTGCAAAAACAGGGATTGATTAAACTGCGTGCTGGCGTAGAGTTAGCCACACCGCTTGATATCACGGATAATCCGAAAAAACTTAGATTGATTGAGTTGGATGCAGCGCAGATCCCACGGGCATTAAAAGATGTGGATGCAGCGGCCATCAATACAGATTTTGCAATGCAGGCGGGGTTGACTCCGACCCGTGATGCACTTGCCATTGAGGACCCGAAAGGACCGTATGCAAACCTCATTGCAGTGCGTGCGAGCGACCAAAACCAGCCTTGGGTCGCAAAGCTGATAAAAGCGTATCACTCGCCCGAAGTGAGGCAGTATATTGAAAGCCACTTTAAAGGGGAAGCGCTGGTTGCCTGGTGACAGGTAGGCTCGTGACGCTCGCTATAATATCGCTCAAATAATTGTTAGAAGGGAGTAGGTGGATGAAGGTCCTGGTAGCAGTCAAGCGGGTGGTTGACTACAACGTGAAAGTGCGTATCAAGCCTGATCATACAGGTGTTGATATTGCGCACGTGAAAATGTCGATGAACCCGTTCGATGAAATCGCCGTTGAGGAAGCCGTGCGGTTAAAAGAGGCAGGGCTTGTGACGGAAATCATTGCCGTCTCATGTGGTGTGGCACTGTGTCAGGAAACGTTGCGCAGTGCGTTGGCAATCGGCGCGGACCGTGCAATTTTGGTTGAAACGAATGCAGAATTGCAACCGTTGGCCGTCGCTAAAATCTTACAAGCACTGGTCGTTAAAGAAGCGCCGCAATTAATCATCCTGGGTAAGCAAGCGATTGACGATGACGCGAATCAAACAGGTCAAATGCTGGCTGCCTTAACCGATTTACCACAAGCCACCTTTGCTTCAAAAATAAATATTGTCGATGGCCACGCGCAGATTACGCGTGAAATCGACGGTGGCCTAGAAATGCTTTCCTTAACGCTGCCAGCGGTGATTACAACTGACTTGCGTTTAAACGAGCCGCGTTATGTGACGCTGCCAAGCATCATGAAGGCGAAGAAAAAGCCGCTTGAGATAATTTCTCCAGATGCACTTGGCGTGGATGTAACGCCACGGCTAAAAACACTCAAAGTGGCTGAACCAGCGCCGCGCTCGGCCGGCATTAAAGTACCGGATGTAAAAACTTTAGTCGACAAACTAAAAAACGAAGCAAAGGTTCTGTAGCTGTTTAGAGCCAGGTAGATTTTTAGATCACGAAAAAGAAGCGACATGACAATTTTATTTATTGCAGAACACGATAATCATAAATTGAAGGGAGGCACGCTCAATGCAGTGAGTGTGGCCTCCAAGCTAGCCAACCTCACCGGGCAAGAACTCCATCTGTTGGTCGCTGGCCACCAGGCGCACAATGTGGCGAACGAGGCGGCGCAGATTGCTGGTGTTGCAAAAGTGCTGCTAGCGGATGCTGTGCAACTTGCTGATGGCTTAGCTGAAAATATAAGCACGACGGCACTTAAGATCGCCGCGTCTTATTCGCACATTGTGCTATTGGCGAGCGCGTATGGTAAAAATATTGCGCCGCGTATCGCCGCCAAGTTGGATGTTGCCCAGATTTCCGAGGTGATTGCCGTACTGGACGCAGATACCTTCGAGCGGCCGATTTATGCCGGCAATGTGATTGCCACGGTGCACTCTAATGACTCGATCAAGGTTCTCACCGTGCGCGGCACAGCCTTTGGCGCCGCGGTAGTGCACAGCCAAAGCGCCCCGATTGAAACGCTCGAAGCGGCTCCTGATCAAGGCCTTTCTCAATTCATTGGCCGCGAACTCACTGAACTTGATCGCCCGGAACTGACGGCGGCGAAAGTCGTGGTAGCGGGCGGGCGCGGGCTGGGTTCTGCAGAAAATTACACCAAGCTGCTAGAGCCGCTGGCCAATAAATTGGGCGCCGCCTTGGGCGCCTCGCGTGCAGCCGTTGATGCGGGTTTTGTTCCTAATGATTATCAAGTCGGGCAGACCGGTAAAGTCGTTGCGCCGCAACTGTATTTGGCGGTAGGCATTTCGGGGGCGATTCAACATTTGGCTGGGATGAAAGACGCTAAGGTGATTGTTGCGATTAACCAAGACCCTGACGCGCCAATCTTTGGCGTCGCAGATTATGGTCTAGTGGGCGATCTTTTTGAACTGGTGCCGGAGTTAGTGGCTGCATTACCCTAATTGTAGCAACCTGCAATCAAAAACGCTCTGACCTGCAATCCATGCGATTTTCGACCCGAATTAACTACTAATGAAAAGTGGCCCAAACCCAGATTATTTGCAATTGAATTTGAGTATCCGAGCAGTTGGCAGAAAGTCCAACAAGTCTTAAATTTATCGTATAGCTGTACTTTGAATATTGGGCAGAGATATTGGAATGGCACTGAAAGGCTTGCCGGCACATCATGCGTTTTGTCGCTCATGGTGCAATAAACGGCCGTTTATTGCACTTTTTGGATCTGGGTAGGTTTGCTCAAATTGATACCGTATTACAATGCTCCGTTGTAAAAAATAACAGGATAACACTATGTTGGGCAGCATTTTTTCGTCATCGCGGAGCACATTCTCGCCACAGAAAATGCTAGATCTCGCTGGCTCTTACTTAGAGACTGCCCGCAAGACGAAGGATCTGGAGATTGCGTTAGTGTTATGCGACGACGCAGAAGCCTCGTTATCCCAGATGAAAAAAGCCGTGAAAAAGGCGCATGCTCCTGAAACTCTAGCAGATCAAACCCTGCGAGATAAAATCGCCACCGTGTATTTTGAGCATGGCAAGGTGTTGGACCAGTTAGGGCAACCCGATAGAGCGCAGGCGAGCTATAAAAAGGCGCAAAAGTGGGGCTATGAGGAGACTAAGTGCTCCTCAACTATTCCTGCATGGCCGTCTGCGCGCAGTGCGCCAGTTGTGACTCAGACGGCCACATCTACCTTAATACCTTCTCCGCCATCGTCTGCCCATGAAAAAAGCGATCTGGTGGATTATCTGTTTAAAAAGGCGCTGTTGACACTGAGTTCTTTAGAGGTGTCGAAGAAACCTACCCTGTTTCTAGTGTATGCTCATGACAATGCAGCGCACGGAGAAGCGAAGGCTTCGACGTCTAAATATTTAATCAATCATTTATCTAAAATCCGAGGGGTGACGCTCTATTCGGATCAAACACCGATAGGGCAAGCGTATGCAAACTCGGATGAAAATCTGAAAGAGGATGGCAAGCTAGAAGACATCTTAACCAATCAGTTCTGCTTGCTGCCTCATCAGTTGCGAGCGGATATTAAACCGGTTGATAAGGTGATTGTGTGTTGTTCTGATGTCTTAGGAAGCTACCTAAAAGGACAGT
>JASSUC010000043.1:0-7464 GCA_031963245.1 Mycoavidus cysteinexigens | reverse complement strand
CCATACTATTCTCCTTAATCGCATGACCATATTATTACTCATTTTATTCAGAATTTGTATTAGGCGTTCGTATCCCATCGTGCCCGCAACGCGATTGGCGACTTCTTGAAGTTTCAGCGAACCGGCAGCATCCCGTTTCATCTGAAAAAACCAAGCGCCTTTAACAGGGATACGCTGAGAGATCGACTCGGCGATCGGTAAAAATTCATCGAGTAAGCATTCATTGGCCCGAATGCAAATACCGTTTTTGACGCGGATTCGTTCGCGTGCGCACACATACTGTAACTTTCGATGACGATCGGTATAGCAATCCACCGTGTATTCTGCTCCGGGCAAAAATTCAGTGATGATATATTGGAGTTTCGCAGTCCAACACGTTTGAAGTTGCTCAAATGAGTCGATGCGGAAAACACCCACTGATCCTTGACCCCGATCGGGACGCGCGAAGAGTGGAAATGAGATGTTCGCAATACAATCAGGTGTGATTATGCGCGGTAAAAAATCAACACCAAATAATGCTTTGTATGTTGCGCTTTTATAGCGAGTGATTTTTGCTGTTTCTGGTGTTGGCACGACTGACAATACGTCGTTAAAGTGTATGGAGGCCAAAAGCTCCAATATTCTGTCAAGGCTAATTTCAGATGTCGTATCTCCAGCAAAATTAAGACGTCGCAATTTACAGTAATTGCTGGTATTAAAAGTGGAGGGTTTAAAGCGGACTAAGTTGAATGTAGCTGGTTTTTACTGCTGCGATTAACAGCGTTGTGCATAACTGCCGCAGTCAAATCATCAGCCGTGAATTCGCTTTGTTTCTTTGTTCCTGCCTTGCGCTTTTTCTGACAAGGTGCTGCGCCTTGATTGGCTCTGGATGGAGTGCAAGATGCGCTTCGGTTATCGCGCTCAGCCTGCATCAGTTGCGCTACCTGCAGAACGTGGCTCAAACGCTTATGGTCAACGACTGCCCCTTGGTTGATTTCAGACAACTTGTCATAGCGTCGATACGCAAGAGCAGCACCATTAGCGCGCAACTCAATACGGCCGTCAGGATATTCGTAGACTTCGATATACTGGTGAATAAGCTTGCGCGTCTCATCGCTGTCATCAAGCAGGTAAACGACTCGATCGTACTGAACCGTCAGCGAACGCGTAACACGACGCGGTTGGCGCCATGTCAGAATTGTATCGAGATTCTCGTCCTCGCGCAGCGGCCGGTGCGCATTAAAATCACTTTTAGGTGGCTTTGCAAAGCGAGCGTTGAAGTCAGCGATAAAGTGCGGTACAAAGGCATTAGCCGCTTCCTTAGTGTTGATGCCACGCAGTCGAAGTTCCTTCACTAATCGATCTTGCAGCGTAAGGTTAGCGCGCTCAACACGACCTTTAGCCTGGCTCGAGTTTGCACAAATACTTTCGATGTTCAGTTCATACATAGCGCGACCAAAGTGGGTCACACCTTTGCCGCCAGTCGTCGCATATTGCCCACTACGGAAGACGCTCGCTTTGTCACTGTAAAACGCAACGGGTTTCCCGTGTCGCTCCAGATAACTGCGCGTCGCTTCGAAGTAGCTGAAGGTCGATTCCGTCGCTGTGAAATGCAACTGCATGATGCGACTTGTAGCATCGTCGATGTACACTAACAGCGTACAAGCAGGACCTCGACCCTCAAACCAATGATGATCGCTGCCGTCAATCTGGATCAGTTCGCCCAGGCACGCACGCCGGACGCGTGGCTGATAAACCTTGGCTAACCTCTGCCTACGTGGCACCCACAAACCTGCTTCTGTCATCAGGCGCCGGATGGTTTCTTTGGAGACAATAACGCCATGGCATTCTCGAAGCTTTTCACAGGCCAGCGTGGGGCCAAAGTCAGCGTAACAGTCTCGTATTAAACCCAGCGCGTGACTCGCAACGCCCTCCGGTAATTGGTGGTTGCTCGGGCGCCCGTTTCGTTTTGAAATCAGGCCTGAGGCACCTTCGGTTCGATATCGCGCAATCATACGCTCCACCTGTCTCCGGCTCAACTCAAGCCGTTCTGCGGCTTTCCACACCATCAATCCGCCGTCTACAACGGATTGAATTACTTTCAGTCTATCAACTTCTCGCATCGTCATTGTAATAGTACCTGGTGTCGCCATACCGCGCCCCTATATCAAGGAACAGTGGCATCATAAACGACATCTCAATTTTGCCCAGATACGACTTTACAACTTTGCCCTTACATACAAAGTGTCTATAATTCATATTATGTAAAATTGTGCCTGGAACGCAGGCTCAAACTTGGGAGACAATCGATGTGGCTGCAATCGGGCTCATGTCCGAATCCAGACACCCGTCCGACCTTCTTCTGTTTAACCCCTCAACGATAACGAACCCCCTATTGCTCCCCGTTGCGTCAAAAGACGAACATTCATCGGGCTTAAACCGTGCGCCTCTTCAATCAGCGTATCCTCTACCATCAACTCCTCATGCCTCGGCATACTCCAGCACAATATTGCTTTATAGCCTTTTTCTGGATTTTTTTTGATCTCCCATTGCCGCACTGATCCGTCTTTACTACCGCTCACCAAATAGTCTTGTCCATTCAGCCCTGTCCAGGCCACACTATACACGCCGCTCCACGCCTGAATCACGCTGAGACATTGACCCGAGACAACCTCCCATAGACGTACTGTAGTGTCCAAACTCCCCGAGGCGATCTGCGCGCCGCTCGGCGAATACACCACGCTCATAACCCAGCCTGTATGACCGGTTAAGGTGCGCCCCGCCGCGCCGCTGTGCGCGTCCCACAGACGCACCGTAGTGTCATCACTGCCCGAGGCGATCTGCGCGCCGCTCGGCGAATACACCACGCTACTAACAGAGTCGGTATGGCCTGTTAAGGTGTGCATTTTTTCCCAATTCGACGTCGCATACACACGGATCGTACCATTATAAAGTCCTATGGCACAGGTTTGACCATCCGGTGAATAGGCACACGAGCTCACCTGGCTCTCTTCTTGCAAATACGCCCATTCGCCAAACTGCACCCCCGCCATCTGCGCGCCGCTTAAATTCGCCTGGGGCAGCCAACTCGCGCGAAACTTCACCCCGCTTAAATCCGCTCCTTGCAACTGCACTGAATCTAACATCCCAAAACTCAGATCCGCACCCGGTATCCGGATCCCCTTTAAATCCATCCCATTCAACGGGAATCCCGCGCCGACCAGGAGCGTGATCGCATTCGCCGCGCCCTGACTCACGGCTGCTGTTTGCGTTGAGGCTTTGAGCCATCCCAGCATCGGCCTCACCAACCCTCTATCCTGCTGCATACGCTCCACTAAAAAGCGTAAAATCGCCGTATCCTCCACCAGATTGAAGCGGTTCAATAACCCTTCCTGATCAACCTGATCCGAATCATTCAGCGCTTCCCATAACTGGTGCACGTTTTCCTGCCCATTCAACGGCTCCCCCATCCTCGATGCCTCCAGTCCTGCCGAAGTTTCCAACGCTTCCCACACGGCGCGCGCCACCAGATAATCCTGAATCGATTTATGGATAAAGCGATATTGCTGCTGCTGGCGAGTCAATAAAGCGCTAAAACGCAGTAAATTCTTTTCCTCATCCTTATTGCTCAGAAAGGTCTCATATCGTTTATCCTGCGCCCTCCCGAGGCGAGCGATCGGGGAATAGGCTGCTACCGTAGTTTTAGCTTCTGATAGGGCTAACGCAAAGTCGGTATTAAATATTTGGCTATGCTCGATAAAGCCTTCGTCTTTTAAACCGTAAAAAGCGTTCTTCTGCGTCTCCGTCAATTTAGACTGAATCGCATCTAAACGCGCCAGAGAACGCTCAAACCACGTCTGCACAAACTGCTCATAGAGTTTGATTCGGGTTAAAGCCCCTTGACCAGGCTGGATTTCCTCTAGCGTAGGCAACACGCTTAAGGCCATTTTAAGTAAAAAGGGCGTGCCCAATAGTTCTTTGACATTGGGAATTTGCGCTAAGCTGTCTTGATAGTCTTGAGCGCTCCACTGAGTCTGTGTATGTTCAACATACTGATGAATATAGGTCTCGATTGACTGTTCCGAGAATGGCGCGAGTTGATACTCCAGCAACACACGTGAACGACCTCGTGGTTGCAGATGGTTTTGATAGCCTTCCGTTAAATACTCTGGCCGACAACTCAGTAGGATTTTCGCTTGCCATTGGTTGAGTTTTTCATCCGCGTATAAATTCCTCTGGTCCGCAGGTATTTCATCATAGCCATCTAAGATTAAAATAAAGCGCTGGCTCGCCCGCAACGCATTGATCTGCTCTGGTGAGAAATCGCATTTATCCGATAAATACTGGCCAATGAGATTCTTGTTGGGCCCGTCTATCGTCGGTAAAGAGATATACAGCGGGATCGGCCGCTCGCCCGAAGCGGCACTGTAGTCTTGCCATAAGCGGCGCGCTAAGTGCCTATTAAAGGTCGATTTACCTAAACCGGCTTCACCCCGCAACAGTAGCACCTGAGTTTTCTGACTAGCATCATTGGCTTGCGTCAAAAAGGCGGTTACTGCTTCGTCTAAATCAAAAAAAGTCTTTTTATCCGTAACGGTCGTCGCCTGTGGAGCGACATACATCGCCAGCCCATCCTGAATCTCTCCCGGCTCTTCCCACGCAGTGAAATATTCTGCCTCGATATTCTGGCCTAAGATGGCTAGCGGTTCTTTCTTCGAACGTAGCTCTAGGGCTTGCTGCTCTTTAAAACGATCTAGATAGGCGGTTTTTAATTCTCCAACGGACGTATGGATTTTTTGGATTTGAGATGGAAGCGCTCTAGTCTCCACATGCCGTTGGGCTTTTTCTTGAATGGCTTTTAGAATCACGCTGCGAGGGACGGCTTGCCAAAACGGATGCCAAGCGGGGGGCGCATATCCGATCCGCTCCATCGCTTCAGCATTCGGGGTGGGCCATATGAGCGCTACACGATCTAAACTCTGGCTGGCATACGATTGAATCGACTCCTGGGGTGCCCATTCAATCTGACCCTCTTTAATCCCTTTGAGTAGTCTCAGCGCACCGTCTCTGGCCCGGGCGTCATGTTGAATACTAGCGATTCGCTCCAGCCGATCACATAAACCGCATAGAAATGACACATCTCGTTGGCCTGCATTCCTCTCAAGGAGTTTTTCCACGAGTTCTAGTTTGCCTAGACCCATCAGGACATCGATAAAGCGCAGTTCTCCATACCAGGGCGCGCATCGGGAGTGCCCAATTGCAAACACGTCTTTGAAGCATTCGTATGCGTCCCAAAGCTTGTCTGGCTCAAAGCCTAAAATAAAGATCTCTGCTGAAGCGATCTTTAAGCCAAAGGTCGTTAAGTACGAGACACCTCCCAGCATGGGCAATACACGGCGTATAAGCGCTTCTGAAAAGGTTTCATTATTCGGTAAACGGGCTAATGCTTGCTGAATATACTGAATCGGCCACTCCAGCTTAGGATATTTCTTGTCATCGGCGAATCGACTCAGTGCCGTTTTAAGAGGTCCCTCAATTTTAATCCGGTCAATCTCTTTGACCTGTAGGTAAACCATCTGATCTAATAAGAGGGAGAGAGTGTGCAGTACAGTTTGGGCGTGCTCCGGGTTTTGATCTATATGGGTTCTTTCTAATAAACCCAGCAGTGCCTGCAATACTTGGATGTAATCGCCGATTGAGTGACGATCCTCCGTCAGATGAGCACGATGCAGCACCATAACAGATAAGCCTTGCAAGAGGGCAAGATTGAGTAGGCGATTATCTTCTAACCCCTTTAATAACGCATTCGTCAGACTGCGGTGGAGTTGCGGGTGATCGAGCGCAGTAAACGCAACGACTTCTTGCACATGCGCCAGTCCTTTCACCTTCATTTGGCTAAATCGCTCGATGACGCCTTTGGCTTCCTCCATCCAAATGTCTGTATCTTCTTGAGAGGCCGTATTTTGTCGTAGGCACCAAACTAGATAGTGGGTGTTTTGAATAGGTTCACCGGGTTGAGGTAAAACATAAGTTGACTGAGTATTCGCTTGCAGCGGTTGGGTAAAAAAAGGCTTGGCGCAAGGAGGAAGACTGGAGAAATGCGTGTCGAACGCTGGGTTCGGATAGAAAGAGCTACCCTGAGTAGGGTTGTGTCGAGAGGGAACCCAGCCCGAAGAGGAAGAAAAATACTCCGCTACGTCTGAGCGATTAGAAACCGGGTTTTGCTGGATCTGTAATGACTGAACCATTTTTTCCAGCGCTTGATCCGCTTGAGCCGTTTGTCCCTGAGCACGTAAAAATTGGCTGCACTGAGCGTTAACCGCCCTAAATAAACCTTGCACTTTGGGATGCTGTGGCTCCAACTTATGGGCTTCATCTGCGTATGCTTGGGCTTGCTGATACAACTCTTTAGCCTCAGTGGTGCGATGTTGCCTTTCCAGCAAGCCAGCATAATCAAGAGAAATGGCCGCCAGGGTTCGGTATACTTTCGATTTTTTGGGATTGAAT
Organism: Mycoavidus cysteinexigens; assembly: GCA_031963245.1. Taxonomy (GTDB): domain Bacteria; phylum Pseudomonadota; class Gammaproteobacteria; order Burkholderiales; family Burkholderiaceae; genus Mycoavidus; species Mycoavidus cysteinexigens_A. Next base: position 978 of record JASSUC010000043.1, on the reverse strand, counting down.
TGCTGCGCTTCTTGGCCCATGGCCAGCGCTTGATGGTAGTGCTCTTCCGCTTTAGTCTCGTTCCCTTGCTTTTGATACTTCAACGCTTTTTGGTGATACTCATTGGCTACCTTTCGGATCGCTGTGGTACTCCCAAATGTGTTCCCCAGCGCGCGTCCTATGTGTTCCATTTCTTTTCCTTAGCCTGTTTTTGAAGAGCGCTGATGAGAATCCGCGCTGATTTTTTCTAAGAGCCTGTTCAGAGTCTTTTCAGTAAAAGGGGGGAAAGCCTAAACCGGCGGAATTTATCCCAATTACCGTTTTAGCAATTTTTGTCCGTCTGGGCGTAGTACACCATCTGGCCCAACATGTCGATAAAGCGTAAGCACTCCATGATCCTTGCAATTACCCATAAGTTTGAGCAAGTTCAAAGCCAATCTGGATATCAATGAGCCTTCGCATTCCCCTCCAGATAACGGTGTTGCCTGGCGGAGGGTCATGGGCGCGAGCCATATAGCCACCCAGTTGAGCGAGCTTGATGATGTATCGCATTAGAGGCTCAGCGTTTAGGCTTTTCGGAGTATCTTTAACCAGCTGATCAAGCCGCTGCATCTCGGACGGTGTAAGCGCAATTTCGGCGGATAGTTGCGGCGTAGCTCGATGGACCATGGTCATCCAGAAGATACGCCAGCTTACGATGCAAAATACGGAAATCAGATTGGCCAGGCGCTCCGCTGTACGCAGCTTTGACTCCTCTGCCTTACAACCCGATTTCAGGATTTTGTGGAATATCTCGATTTTCCAACGGAGTGCGTACCAGTCAAGTTTCTCGATAGCCTGTTTGCGAGAGGTCACAGGCAAATTGGTGATCAATTTCCACTCAATTCGCTTTCTGCCCGTAGGCGCACCTCGCTCAAGTGCATGAATCACCGTCAGGTGCAAGGCTGGGTAACGGCGCTGCTTAGCGATTGGGGGCAGCACCTTGATGTGGCGGTATCG
>JASSUC010000001.1:0-149279 GCA_031963245.1 Mycoavidus cysteinexigens | reverse complement strand
AGAAACTTGGTACGTCTAATATTAGGCACACAACAAACGTTATCTGATCAAACAACTTCTGCATTAATCGATCTGCTCAAACATGAAAATGAGCAGGTTGGAATATGGGCAGCCCAAATATTAAATGCTTTAGAAACACTATCTGATCAGACAGTTTCTGACTTAATCGATCTGCTTAAACATGAAAATTATCAGGCTGGAGATCAGGCAGCTAGAGTGATAATAAGCCGGGAAACGCTATCTGATCAGATAATTTCTAACTTGATTATGCTGCTTAAGCATGAAAAATCCCAAGTCACCATGCGCGCGGGCGTCATATTAGCGAATCGGCAGCCGCTCTCTGATTATGCCATTTCTGATTTGGTCAATTCGTTCAAGCATGGCGACGACCGGGGGAGTTGGGCAAAAGCTCTTATACTACATAAGCAAAAAAAGCATCCTAAAACAGTTATGCTTCCCTCGTACGCTAAGTCACAAGAAGAAAATGTCACCAACCCGATAACGGCGAACACAAATGAGCAAAACACGTTATCTGATCAACCTATCCCAATCTTAATAGCTGCGCTAGAAAATGAGTACGGAGAATCTAGGCAGACAGCAACTGACATATTCATTAACCCAGTATCACTCTCCGATGAAGCCATCTCTGTTTTAATGACTTTGCTACGCCATACAAATAAAACCATCAGAGATTCAGCCATTCAAGTATTACATTGGCAAAAAGCAATGCCTGAGTGGGTTATTTCGGCTTTGATCGCTGCAGTCGAGGATGCTGATCAAATTTTTAGATGTGCAGCAACTCTAGCATTGAGCTGTCATTTGGATTTACTTTATCCACGACTACCAAGCTTAACCTCAAATCAAATTGAGACTCTCTATAGTCTCGCCTTTCTTGCATCAAGACCCAATCAGCATGTTTCGGCGCTTTATATTCAAGACTGCCACCTCCATTTTTATACTGCAGGGAGTCTCAAAACAATTCCTTTAAAAGCCGAGCAAGCGGATAAATTGACGCAAGCTTTTATAAAAGTGCAAAAAAATCGCTTAGCTTGACGCCCTGCTTTAAAGGTAGCGCCAAACTCATACAGTAAACCTCGAACTTGATTCACTCGCATCGTGCGGAATTTCACTAATTGTTGCTGCATTCTGTGCAGCCCCAGCATGGCTTGCTGCTCTTCGGTTTTAACTGCGACTGTCCTCATTCCAGGTTGGCCAAGTGGGAGCGAAGCTACAATTTGGAGAGTGGTCCAAACTGGGGGCTGGCGTAATCAACTAATCGAGTATGGTCCAGTTTTTCTGACGGCTGTTCGGCAATATCAATGCCCTCGCTTCCACTGCTTCGGCCATCAGCCCCCAGTTTGGAGCACTCTCCTACTTTGAATATTGAAAATAGATTTTGGAACGACTCTGAAAGGCTTGCCGGTTCATCATGCGTGTTACCGTCAACGGTGCAAAAAACGGTCGTTTTTTGCACTGTCTGGCCCAGTGAGAGCGAAGCTGAAATTTGACGACATTTGAGACTGTGTGACGAGAACGTGACGAATGATTATTCACTCACTCCTTGCGCCGCCTACATTGCAGTAAGAAAATAACGGCCACAAACTGTATGGCCAACGCCTAGGTAAAGCATACAGACATCTTTCTCAAGAATCCTGATTGACGAGAGATTTAGTTTGAACACCTTACTCCATAAGCATTGCAGCGTGTATCAGTTCCAAATGTCGTCAAATTTCAGCTTCGCTCTCACTGAGCCAGGAAGCCAGTATTGCTCGTATGAGTACCAAGGTTTGTTACGACAATTCAAAATGCAACCCTCTATGAGTCGCCGCGGCAATGGTTATGATAATGCCCCCATGGAAAATTTTTGGGGCTCACTTAAAAATGAGCTTGTCCATCACCGACGATACTTGACTCGTGAGCACGCTCGCAACGACATTACCGAATATATAGAGCTTTTTTATAACCGACAACGTAGGCATTCCAGGATTGGATATCTGCCTCCCGCTATCTTTGCACAACACTTTTATCAACAACAACTCATGGCATAAAATTTATTTATGGCGTCCACTATTGACGACCTACCTCAGTCTTGCCGCGACTGCTTATTACAAAGAAATCGACGCTTATGTAATTCTAGCAATATCAGCAAGTACCTTAATTATGCCTTTTACTACACCTATCCATTTATCAACGTCTGATATTTCAGCTTAGAGAGTATTTTCCGAGTCGCTGCTGAAGTAAACTTTCCCGCACCGCGGCACCTGCCGCGGCGATATATAAAGCTCTGAGCTAAATTAGCATCCACTGATTAAAGCGTTCAATAACTTTTGCGTGATGCTCTAACCAATATTGATTGTTGCTGCGAATCCCTTTTCCAAGGTTTGTTGGATAGGTTAAAAGATTTTTAGCCTGTTTTGAATCAACGTATTTAAAGACACTTGGAGCAGGTGGGCCAAATCCATCATATTGGGCAAGTAATGCTAGCCGCTCGGGGTGAGAAGCAAATCGAATGAATTCGCGGCATGCTTCAATGTTGGAAGAACCCTTCAAAATTGCCCATTCTGCACAGTCATAAATATGCCCCTTCCATGAGAAGGCCACAGGGGCACCTGCTTTAATCGCCATATATGCACGGATAATAAAGACCGGAATCAAATCTACTTCACCAGATTGGAGTAAATGTTCAGTCTGTGCGGCGCTATTCCACCAGACATTAATATGAGGTTTTATTTTATCTAAACTACGAAATGCTCTATCAAGGTCGCACGGATAAATATTTTCAGTGGACACTCCATCAGCTATCAGAGCGGCCTCGATCATCGCAAAAGGATGGCGACGCATAGCGCGACGCCCCGGAAAATTTTTTACATCCCAAAAATCTCGCCATGTTTGCGGTATGGGGCGATTCTTAAAGGCGTCTTTCCGGTAAGCAAGTACTACGGTATATGCATTGACCCCTACACCATAGGGTGATCTGAATTGAGGCGAAATCAACGAAACGATGGGATCATCTTCAAGCCCATTTTTTTCTAAATAAGTCTTACCGCCTGCGGTTAAAGTCAAAATGGCCCCACTGCTAATAACCGCGATATCCCAAAATAATTTTTTATTTTCGACCATTGCCATAATTTGTGCAAAGGGCTCATGTTCTGACGTTACGCCAACTACTTCTATACCCGTTGCCTTTTGGAAGGGCTGATAAAATATGTCATTAAATATTTGGGACTGCGTTCCCCCTGCATCGCGCACAACAATTCTTTGTTTTTTTTGTTCTTGCGCGGCCCCTTTTGAGGGAGTTATAACGAATGGCGCACAAACTACTGCCGAACCCAAACTAGCCATTTTCTTGAGCATCTCTCTACGCGCATAGTTGCAAAGCTGATTTTTCATTATTTAACCCCCACTGATTAAAGCGTTCGATGGCTGCGTGTTGGGTATTAAGCCAATGCGAAGTGTCAATATGCAGCATTTTCTAAGATTATCGGGATGAGTTGAGGTAAGCTTGGCCTGTTCCGGGCCAATATACTTCAAAGCATCAGAGTGAGTAGGCCCATACCAGCTTTCCAGTGCGAAACGCGCCTGCCGTTTTGGATCTGAGACAAATTTAATGAACTGGCGACACAGATCTCCTCCTTTGTCGCCTATGACAATTCTCTTCGCAGCAGTAACGAATGCCGTGGCAAGCACGGCAACTCCAGCTAAAACCAGCATATAACAGCGATGTAATATTGGGTTACGGAAATTATCAATTTTTTTCATTACTATAAACAGGCATTATTTGCGAATATAGGCAATTTTGTTGCAAGCAATTCAAATAGCCGATTGGTCGCTGGAGAGCTCTGTCTGCTCGCCTTGGCGATTAAGCAAAATTCTAAAGAAGAACTGAACGTTGGATGATCGATTGCAAGTGCAATCAGTTGACCTGCCTTAATTTCTTGGCTTGCTGCCAGCGGTGACATCAGCGTCGCGCCATGTCCAATATTTGCAAATTTTTTCCGAACAGTGATAGAGTCACTAATAATGCCTGGCTTGAGTTGTATTTTTTCAGAGGACTCTACTGAGCGAATGATGTCCCGCAAAATAAATGTAAGAGGCGGTAACGCAATTGGATAGTTCGCTACTTCCGAGAAGGTTATTTTTTGCTTGTCAGCAAGCGGATGATTTTTATTCACTAACATGCATATTGGTATTGGCTTACGCATACGGTAACTAATCTCCGGGTCAACTAGGCTAATGTGACTCATAATGCCTATATGAACGGCACCATCGAGAACTTCAGCGATGACTTGATCAGAAGTATTAAATTCCTTAACATCTACATTTAAACGAGCATAACTTGAACAGAAATCGCTTAATACATCCTCGATTAGAAGGTCACTATATGCTTTAAGGGTACCAATATAAATATTGCCACGCTTCACCCCCCGCAACTCTTGTAAACCAATCTCAAAATCTGCTTGTAACATGCGGTTTCGACGATAATACTCAAGTAATAACTCGGCTGCCTCGGTCGGTATTACGCCATGCGAGTGTCGCTCGAACAAATTTACCCCTATCTCCGTTTCCAACAGCCTCATCTGGCGCGTAATCACGGACGAGTCCTTACCCAAACTATCCGCCGCAGCCCGAATTTTTCTGCGTGTGCAAACTTCATAAAAGTAATGCAGTCGCCGTTGATTGATTTCTTCGATCACGTCCTTTCGCCCACTCGTTAAGTTTCTGCTGGCTTTTTTAAAGCATAGGCTTAGATTTACAAACGGACAAGCGAGCGAATTTTATTTTTTGCTGCTCAATAAGCAACAGCATAATCCACCACTGTTATTCAAACCGCCTGACAATCTGTAAATAATAAGCCGCTAGCGACTGACATTATTACTACCAACGCACTCGAACTGTTCCATGCTCGTGTGCGCAAATCTAGGAGACATAGGCGAATGAATACCAACTCTGTTGATAGCGGTGTTTTAGCAAGTAAAAATTAGCGATATTTTCTACGGCGGCATCAAATGGGTAGGTTTAGCATCTTATTGAGTGGTATTCACTGGCAGAAGCTAATGAATAGAAGAGTTGGCATTATTCCAGTGCCGCTGTATTTCATTATTTTTGCTTGCTTGGGCGTGCTTTTAGCCCTTGGAAAAGTCTCTGGCGATATCTCAATTATGTTTGCGCTGCTTACCGTATTCGGCTTTACCTGTGCCGAATTGGGCGCGCGTATTCCAGGTCTACGCCAGATTGGCGGCCCTGTCATCGTTACAATTTTTCTCCCCGCCTGCTTGGTTCATTACACGCTTTTACCTAATGAATTGGTGGAGTCAATTAACGGCTTCTGGCAATCAACTAAAATCTTATACCTCTTCATTGCCTGTGTAATCGTTGGCAGCATCCTGAGCATGGATCGTCGGACGCTTACTACAGGCATTGTGAAAATTTTTATTCCTCTTGCGGCCGGTTCTGTACTAGCAACTATTGCAGGTACGCTTACCGGGATAGCCTTTGGATTAAGTGCGCACCACACCTTTTTTTATATCATCGCCCCTATTATGGCCGGTGGCATTGGCGAGGGGGCGATCCCTCTCACCCTTGGTTATGCTGACATTCTTAACTTGCCGCAAAATCATCTATTCGCCCAAATCGTACCCGCTATTGTGCTTGGCAATTTGATGGCGATTATTTGCGCCAGCTTGCTTAATCAACTTGGTAGACGCCGCCCCCACTATACCGGGCAAGGCCGCTTATATGCTGCTGATGAGGTTGCCCCCACGGAACTCGCTAAGGCTTCTATAGTTGCAGTAGAGCATATTGCAGCCGCTGGAATGATTGCGATCACTTTTTATATATTGGGCATACTCGTACACAATCTGACCGGCCTACCAGCTCCAGTCGGTATGTTATTTCTCGCTGTGCTTGCCAAACTAACTTATGCGGTTTCACCCAAACTAGAAGACGGCGCTCGCACGGTTTATCATTTTTTCTCGACAGCAGTGACCTATCCCTTGCTCTTTGCTATTGGCATCACAACTACTTCGTGGAACGACCTAATGGCCGCTTTTACCTTGGCTAATATCGCTGTTATTACAATCACTGTTTTTACCCTGACTACGGTCGGTTTTTTTGTGGGAAAATGGATCGGTTTATACCCCATCGAGAGCGCACTTATTAATGCCTGTCACAGTGGCATGGGGGGTATTGGTGATGTGGCGATACTAACCTCGGCCCGCCGTTTGGAGTTGATGCCGTTTGCACAGATAGCAACTCGCCTAGGGGGAGCGCTCACCATTACTGCGGCAATTATTTTACTAGGGCTTATTTCGTAGAGACCAGGGAACGGCTTATTTAGCAGGTAGGAAGTAAAGGCAAGAGTTGAGCTGCCAATTTTTAAGGCTATCTCACCATGAAGCCTAAAAATTCCTTGCTTTTACTGATTCTGTCGCCTAGCCTAAATTTATAGCCACTTTGGAAGAAAGAATAATTAATTCATATTGGTTATGGTTAATTTAAACCATATAAAAATAAACACTTTATAATTTTTATTTAAATAGCTATGCGCCTAATTTTATTTTCAATGATTTTTTTAGCTTCTACTTTTATGGGCTGCGGTGGTGATAACCATGGTAGCGATAATGTCAGTATGCCTGTAAAATCCTTAGCAGAGATAGCGGATGACATGGAAAAAGTGACCATTGATTCTTGGGATGCTGTGGTAGGCGAGCAGGACTCTTTAGGAAAAATTGCATTTGACTTGAAAATAGCACTTCCAAAACCTATAGGTGAATTTGCAAGTAGAATTATACTTTTGCAAAAAGAATTGATAATTTTACTTCATCGTGACATGGATATAGAAAATAGAGAAAATATTATAAATAAAACCTTAATTGATGCAAATCGGTTAAATGATGAAATAGATGAATCGATATTTTTAACTACTGAAAATGAGATAGTTAATTTAAAACGTCTAACTTGGCTTAGTAAATCGACTAAAGAAACTCAGGATCAAGCAGAAAATATTAAAATTCTATTTACAGTAAATAGGGATGAAGAGGATGAGCCTCTTATTGATCGTAGGAAAGAGATTGCTCGACGTAATGAAGAACTTCAGCTTAAGTTGGAGGTGGCGAGCGGCACGAGGCTACTGAAGGAACGTCTAGAAGAATAGCCCTAAAAATAGGCCAATCTCAGTGCCAAATTTTGCTGATGCAGGACGACCAGAAACTTCTAATTATCAGAGAGCAGGATCAAGCGCCATAGCAACCAGCCTAAGAGGCGCGCTCACTATCACTGGCGCGATTCTCTTGCTTCGGATCATTTCGTAGCGACTGAGGGAATGTATCTAACCATTTTGAAATTCCTTGAATTTAATCACTCCATCACCTAACATAAATTTATAACCATCTCGGGAATAAGAAAAATTATCTTATATTGGTTATGGCTGCTTTTAAACAGTATAAATAATTGAAATTTCTCAAAGAATTTCAATTAGGAATAAGTTTATTTTTCTAATTTTTTTCTTGTTACAAGGGGATGGTGATGGGTGCAGTAGAAAGCGTTCTTCGTGAAGTAGAGAAAGTGACGATAAGACCTCTAGGGGAAGTTGCACGCGGTGTTGAGAGGGTGGCGATAAGACCTTTAGGAGAAGTTGCGCGTGGCGTAGAGAGGGTGATGATAAGACCATTAGGCGATATCGTCCGTGAATTAGAAAAAGTCACAATAAGACCCCTAGGGGAAGTCGCCAGGGGCATCGAAAAAGTGACGCTAAGACAAATCGCATGTGATTTAGAAGAAGCTCTTCCAGGGCCTCTAGGCGTCATTTCAAGCAAAACAGTGTTGCTAGCAGATGCAGCTGAACAAGAGACCTCTATGGACTCCAACATAGATAGACAAACTAGGAGAGAAAATTTAAATGAAATGGCAATAGACGCAGAGCAATTGCAAGGAGATATAAACGAGCTAATATCAACAACGTCAGCAACTGATGACGTTGCTTTGACGTATTTAGGGAATATGTACATAGCAGTATCTAGAGACCTTCGGGGCAGCATAAGAGATCTTCAAAATATAAACGATACTCCTCAAATTAATGAATTGGTTGTCCGAGGGAATGAAGAATTGCTCAGATCTGAAAATCAGTCGCTTAGAGACCGGGTAGATTTTTTAGAAGCCAGAATTAGAAATGCTGTACTCATTGAAGACGATAATTATCAATCAGATTCTACTGGCAGCACTAGTGATAGTGAAAGCACCCTTACGCCAGATTTTGCCTAAATAGTCATGCGCCTAATTTTATTTTCAATTCCGTTTTTAATTTTTTCTTTTATAGGCTGTGGTGGTGATAATCATGGATATGTAGACCAATCGCTTAAGTATGAAACGAATAAAATAGCAATAAAATCCCCAGCAGAGATCGAAAATGATCTTAAAGACTTGACTTTAGATGCTATGATCGGAGAACAAGGCTATTTAGAAAAAATGGCACTTGAATATGAAGAATACTTTGGCCAACCTATAGGGAAATTTGCAGGAATAAATATTTTAATCAATAGAGATTTAATAGTGTTACTCAATTGCAAATTGAATATGCTAAAGAGAAAATGTCTTGCAAATAGAATATTTTCTGGTTTAGAAAAGTTAAAACTTGAAATAAATAGAGCAATAAGAGAAACTCCGAAAAATGATGTGGATAAATTAAAAAAATTACATATTTTGCTCGAAGTAAATGAAAAACTTCGAGATGACGCAGAATTTATTAATCAAAATATATATAAAATAGATCCTTTTCAAAATCAAGAGGAAATTATTAGAAAAAATGCAAATATTGCTCAAATTAATGCGGAAGTCGATCAACGTAACCAAAAGCTTAGAGAAGAAAATGAAGCGCTTAAGTTGAGAATAAACACACTGACAATTAGAATACTAGGGCATGAATTTGCAAAATCGATAGTGTTACCCGGCGCCCTGAGGAATTGAGACCAAGTAAATAGTGCAGGAAACTAAAAAATCAGCAGGTAGATACCCAAAAAAGAATAGCGTGGATTCTTCCGCCTATTCTTTTAGGCAAGTCTATAAGGGAAGGGTGCGCAATCTCCCTCAAAATAAGCAATGACAGCTTGTTGCCAGCCTCTGCCCGTAAACCCTTATGGAATGTGGGTTCGAGTCCTGCCGCTAGCCAAACTCTAAAAGTTGTAAATTAATCTTATTTTTTCAAGTAGCCCCTTTTATAAGAATAATCCTAAAAATAGGGCCATCTCAAAGCTAAATTTTGCTGATGCAGGACAACCGGAAACTTCTAATTATCAGAGAGCGGGATCAAGCGCCATAGCTTGGGACAAATGAGGGGAAATTCAGCCCGCCAACGGCGGGAGCAGCAGTTTGCAATGTCGCCAGACAACGTGACGATATCCGGTGACATTTCACCCATCTACAAAATGTAGGCTAATATACTATGACCAAAGTACATGTGAAATGTTGAAAATAGATGTGAAAGTGCAGCTGTTTAAAGGAGGGCTATCGCTGCAAGTCATTGAATTTACTACACTTTCTTTTTCATCTATCTACAGAAAACAGGTCTTTTAATCCGTTGGTCGCAGGTTCGAACCCCGCACGGCCTACCAAGTGCCATAAGGCTTACAGCAATGTAAGCCTTATCTATTTTGTTCTACAAAAGGTGATTTGTTCTACAAAAATTTATTTTGTAGATTCAACTAGCCGTCCTCGTTTGCGCACATAGTGCTCTGTCATCGCTACGCTGCTATGCCCTAATAGGGCCTCCTACTTCTGTATCTGTCCCTGCTTTAGCACGTAAATCTCGAAACTGAAAATTTTCTTTATCGACCCCAGCAACCTTACGCGTTCGATCAAATCTAAAACTTAAGGTGCAATAGCTTAATGGCTGGCCGTTTTCGTCAACTAAGAGACACATTGCGACGACCTGTAAACTTTGTTTGCGGCGTCTAATTTGCTCTAGCGAAGTTGCCAGCTCGCCAATAATTTCAATGCGAACTTGCACCCCGGTTTTATTTTGTGTATGAGTTCCGATTTGACCTGACAACTGCTCTTGTCAAACCGGGGAACTGTCAGATCAGATCGCGACCAGTACAGCCTAGTGTTTACAAGCATTTATGGAATTTCGTTGACAAAGATCTACGCTTATATAATTTGATCTTTTAATTTCTTATATTTTCTGGTCATATTCCTCTAGATTCCGGTCTGTTTAAATTTGCCTAGCGGTGCCGCCATAATTTAATTCGAGAATATCAATGCTAAACCCTATTTCAACTCCTACTATTCCGTCTTATCCTGCAGCACAAAAGCCTGCAGAACCATCATTCCTCTCGCTCCCCCTAGAAATCCAAGAAGAAATTGAAAGTCTGCTAGATTCTTCAAGTCGGCAGGCTTTATTTCAAGCATTGACCACAGTGTCTCGTAATGGCGAACCAATAGACTCGCTCGCCCTGAAATTACACCTAATCAAAAGCAGGATTAGAGCGAAATATCAATGGGCTTTAGTTAGCTCGGATGAAGAGTTGAAAAAATCTGCATTAAGCCAATTGCAAAGGCTATCAGACTTGGATCAGCTTGATCAACTTGTAGAGAAATCCGCACTTTTTGAGCTGATAAGACTTGTTAACGATCCAGAGATATTTAGATTTTTGCAAGAAAAAGTGCAACGAGACGCACAGTTAAAGCAGAAACTGTTGAGTTGGGTCGAACGATCCAAAGCAGAAGAGGTGCAAACTGCGGCAGCCAATGCGTTGACACTCTTGATTAAAGCTGAAGTGCAGTTGATCAACAAAGATTTCAGCGGAATACGTGTGCCTGGCGCAGATTTAAGTTATGGAGTGTTTGACCATACAAAATTTCAAAATGCAGATTTAAGCGGGGTGAATTGGGCAGGTGCCTGGCTACGAGGAGTGAATTTGGATGGTGCAGATTTGGCTGGCCTGCAATTAGGAGAAAAGCCTATTTTAGAAATGCAAAATCATGTTTATGCTTGTTGTTATTCACCAGGTGGGCGCTGGCTTGCGGTGACAGAAAGCGATCAAATTCAACTTTATAAGGCCGACGATTTACAAAAATTAAACACATATATTGGGCATGAGGGTACGGTAAAAAGTGTCGCATTTTCGAGTAATGAGCAGTGGTTAGCGTCTGCAGGTGATGATCAGACGGTGAAGCTGTGGCATGTCTCAGATGATCGATCTCTAGCACACACTTATGCTGAGCATGAGGGCGGGGTGACAAGTGTCGCATTCTCGGTCGATGGCCAGTGGTTAGCATCTGCAGGTGATGATCAGACTGTGCGGCTGTGGCATGTCTGTGGCAATCGATCCATTGCGCACACGTATATTGGGCATCAGAATGGGGTGAATAGTATCGTGTTTTCAGCCGATGGCCAATGGTTAGCGTCCAGCAGCAATGATAGGACCGTCAAGCTGTGGCATGTCCGTGGTGATCGATCTCTAGTACACACTTATGCTGGGCACTTAGGAGCGGTGAAGAGCGTCGCATTTTCTGGTGATGGACAATGGTTAGCGTCTGGAAGCCATGATAAGACCGTGAGGTTGTGGCATGTCTGGGGTGATCGATCTCTTGCGAAAACGTATACTGGGCATAATGATTGGGTCAGTAGTGTCGCATTCTCAGTCGATGGTCAATGGTTAGCGTCTGGAAGTCGTGATAGGGCGGTGAAGTTGTGGCATGCCTCGGGCAATCGATCTCTTGCGAAAACGTATACTGGGCATGATGATTGGGTGCATAGTGTCGCGTTTTCGGTCGATGGACAGTGGTTAGCGTCTGGATCTGGAGGTTCGGATAATACAGTGAAGCTGTGGTATGTCGCGACTACTGAATCTCCCGCATACACCTATGCCGAACATACAAATTCGGTGACTAGTATCGCGTTTTCGGGCAATGGACAGTGGTTAGCGTCTACAGGTGCTAATCAGACGGTGAACCTGTGGCAGGTCTTGGGTGATCGATCCCTTACACACACATTTGCAACAACTTGTATGGATGCAGTATCAAATGTCGCGCTTTCGTCCGATGGACAGTGTGTAGCGTTTGGAGGCGCTAATTCTGCATTCGAACTATGGAATGTTTTGGGCGATCAACTTTTGGAGTATGGTACCCACGATTATGAAACGGTCGGGTGGACTCAGGTAGCGTTGTCGGGCGATGGGCAGTGGTTAGCAACTGGAAACTCTGATAATGAAGTGAATCTTTGGCCTGCCTCGAAGGGCGGACGTATTCTGCATACCTATGCCGGACATGAAAGTGAAGTGAATACTATCGCCTTTTCAGGCGATAGTCAGTGGCTAGCATCTGGAAGTGATGATACAGAGGTGAATCTGTGGCATGTTTTGGGCGATAGGTCTCTTGTGCATACGTATACTGGGCATGAGGATGGGATTACTAGTGTCGCATTTTCGACCGATAGCCAGTGGTTAGCATCTGGAAGTGATGATGAGACGGTAAAGCTTTGGTTTGTCTCGGGTGATCGATCTCTAGCGCGCACCTATGCCGGTCATGAGTCTTTCGTTGGGAGTGTTGCATTTTCGAGCGATGGACAATGGCTAGCGTCTGCAAGTGATGATAAGACGGTAAGGTTATGGTCTGTTCTAACCGGTGAGTGTCAAGCGGTGTTGCAAAGCTGTGTTTCTGTCTTTACTGTTGCGTGGCAGCCTACGCAGGATGATAACGTAGCCATACTGGGCACGGCGGGAATGGGCAAAGCTATCCGACTTTGGCGAATTTCTCATGACGCAGGCCAAATTGGCGCAATCTTGTTAGATTGGACTTCAAATCAAGAGGTACTAACTGCGACAGATGCGTTGATTGAAAATGCTCGAAATTTAAGCCCTCAAAATGCAGTCTTGCTCAGGCAACGAGGTGCAAGATAGGCTCGTCAATGGGGGATATCCGGAGTATTCTGAGCCTGTCAGATCAGATCACGACTAATACACCTAATCGCACCGTTGGCGACTCAATTACGCTACTTTTCAACATGCCCTTTTCTCTTGATACCGTGGATATTTCTAATTTAGCTGACAGATTCAAGCAATCTTTGCCAGATAGCTTTCTATCACTTGGCCCTGATTTTTATACAAAGGTGCCCGCCACGCCTGTTCCTAATCCTTATCTCGTTGGCTTTTCAGCAGATGCCGCAGCACTATTGGGCTGCAAAGCACAGATTGCACATGACCCCGCTTTTGTTGCCTGGTTTGCCGGTAACGCCCGCTCTGAGACATCTGAAAAAACTCCCTTTGCAACTGTGTATGCAGGCCACCAATTCGGTGTCTGGGCGGGCCAACTTGGCGATGGCCGTGCGCTGACCTTGGGTGAGATTGAGCATGGTCAAAGCCATTATGAAGTTCAATTAAAAGGAGCGGGACCTACGCCCTATTCCAGAATGGGCGATGGGCGCGCAGTGCTACGCTCTTCTATCCGTGAATTTTTATGTTCCGAGGCAATGCACGCTCTTGGTGTGCCTACGACACGTGCATTGTGTGTCATCGGTTCGGATTTACCCGTGCATCGTGAATGCGTTGAAACAGCCGCCATTACCACCCGCATTGCCCCAAGCTTTGTGCGCTTTGGCCATTTTGAGCATTTTTATGCACGTAACCGCCCTGATCTGATTGCACTGCTCGCCAAACATATCATTACGCGCCATTATCCTGATTGCGACAACACCGATACGCCCTATCTCGCCTTGCTTAAAGCCGTCACGCGGCGCACGGCAGATTTGATTGCGCACTGGCAGGCAATTGGCTTTTGCCATGGCGTGATGAACACCGATAATATGTCGATACTGGGTTTAACCATTGATTATGGCCCTTATGGTTTTATCGATGGCTTCGACTTTGACCATATCTGTAATCACTCAGATACAACGGGTCGCTATGCTTATCAAAAGCAGCCAGAAATCGCCTATTGGAACCTATTTTGCCTGGCACAAGCATTACTACCTATCATCAGCATAGAAGTTCAGAGTGCTGGCGGCAAGCAAGATGCTTTTGAGGAAATAAGAGCTGTTCTTGGCGAGTTCAAGCCTCGCTTCATGCAGGCATTGCAAACAAGGATGTGCGCCAAACTGGGCTTAGCGCGCCAGCATGATGGTGACACTGTATTAATCGATCAGCTGCTTAAAATAATGCATCAGAACCGTGCAGACTTTACCTTGACCTTTCGCCGGCTTGCTCAAGTTTGTCAACACGATACGCGTGGTGATGCAAACGTAAGCTCTCTTTTCACTACTGATTGCACAGCTTTTCATGCCTGGTTAGAAACCTACCGTGCGCGCCTCGTATATGAAGACCGCGATGATAGCCAACGCGCTAGCGCGATGAACTGCGTGAACCCTCAATATATTTTGCGCAATCATTTAGTCGAGCAGGCCATCGAGCTTGCTCAAGAAAAAGATTTCTCTGAAGTTGAACGATTATTGAATGTCCTACGCCGCCCCTTCAATGCCTTGCCAGAGTATGAGGCGTATGCGCAACTGCCTCCCGCCTGGGCAAGCTCGCTCCAGGTCAGTTGTTCGTCTTAAAGTGCATGAGCTCGGTGCTAACGAATTGTCAACACCGAGGCTCTGCTCAGGATTTTCTTGCCTACCTCACAGCGATAACGGCTCTCTCACTGCCCCCCTTTGCTTCAACAGCACCCGATTTGCTTCGCTTAAGCCTTCTGCGCCTTCTATGAACGCACCCTTCACGGTCAGTTCGGTATGCGGTGACATCCAGCGTAGCCGCACCTGAACTTCATCGCCCTCTCCTGTCACCTGCCACTGCCGAACGAACTCATCCTCACTGCCCGTCACCAGATCGTTGCCGCCGGCAGCCCGTTGCCAGGCAACACTGTAGACTCTACCGCTAAAACCTTCAATCACCGCCAGACACTGGCCCGAGGCGACTGCCCACAAACGAACGGTCTCGTCCTTACTCCCCGAGGCGATGTGATCGCCGCTCGGCGAATACGCGACGCTATCAACCTCAGAGCCATGACCTTCTAAGGTGTGGCGCAACGCCCCGCTGGCCGCGTCCCACAGTCGAACGGTCTTGTCCCAACTCCCCGAGGCAATCTCATCGCCGCTCGGCGAATACGCGACGCTATAAACCTCAGAGTCATGTCCTTCTAAGGTATGGCGCAATGCCCCACTGGCCGCGTCCCACAGTCGAACGGTCTTGTCATCACTCGCCGAAGCGATCTGAGCGCCGCTCGGTGAATACGCAACGCTCCTAACATAATCGTCGTGTCCCTCTAAGGTGTGGCGCAACTCGCCGCTTACCGCGTCCCACAAACGAACGGTCTTGTCCCAACTCCCCGAGGCGATCTGAGCGCCGCTCGACGAATACGCGACGCTACTAACAGAATCCTCATGTCCTTCTAAGGTGTGGCGCAGTGCGCCGCTTGCCGCTTCCCACAGTCGAACGGTAAGGTCATCACTTCCAGAGGCGATCTGATCACCGCTTGGCGAATACACGACGCTCAAAACCCTATCATCATGTCCTTGTAAGGTGTGGCGCAGCAAACCGCTTGCCGCGTCCCATAGTCGAACGGTCTTGTCCCAACTCCCCGAGGCAATCTGAGCGCCGCTCGGCGAATACGCGACACTATTAACAGCCTTTTTATGTCCTTGTAAGGTGTGGCGTAACCCACCGCTTGCCGCTTCCCACAAACGAACAGTCTGGTCCTCACTCCCCGAAGCGATCTGAGCGCCGCTCGGCGAATACGCGACGCTATAAACAGTCTTTTCATGTCCTTTTAAGGTGTGGCGCAGCACACCGCTTGCCGCGTCCCACAGTCGAACGGTCTTGTCATCACTCGCCGAAGCAATCTGAGCGCCGCTCGGAGAATAGATTACGCTCCTGATCCAACTTCCATGTCCTTGTAAGGTGTGGCGCAGCACACCGCTTGCCACTTCCCACAGACGAACGGCATGGTCATCACTCGCCGCGGCGATCTGCTCGCCGCTCGGCGAATACGCGACGCTCCTAACAATAGAGTCATGTCCTTCTAAGGTATAGCGCAGCACACCGCTTGCCGCGTCCCACAGTCGAACGGTCTCATCATACCCCCCCGAAGCGATCTGAGCGCCGCTCGGCGAATACGCGACACACCTAACATAATCTTCATGTCCTTCTAAGGTATGGCGCAGCGCACCGCTTGCCGCGTCCCACAGTCGAACGGTCTCGTCATCACTTCCCGAGGCGATCTCATCGCCACTCGGCGAATACGCGATGCTGCAAACATCAGACTTATGTCCTTGTAAGGTGTGGCGCAGCGTACCGCTTGCCGCGTCCCACAGTCGAACGGTCTTGTCTGTACCCCCCGAGGCGATCTGCTCGCCGGTTGGCGAATACGCGACGCTCCAAACATCAGACTTATGTCCTTCTAAGGTGTAGATTTTTTTCCAACTGGAGGTGTCATACACGCGGACCTTACCGTTTTGAAGACCCATCACGCAAGTTTTCCCATCTGGTGAATACGCGCAGGAATTCACCGCGCTCTCTTCCTCCAGATATGGCCATTCGCCAAGCTGCACCCCGACCATCTGCGCGCCGCTGAAATTGGCGTTGCGTAGCCAACTCGTGCGAAGCGTGGCCTTTCTTAAATCCGACCCTTGCAACTGCGCTGAATCAAATATCCCAAAACTCAGATCGGCTCCGGGTATCTGGATGCCTTTTAAATCCGCACCATTAAACTGTACCCCCGCTCTGACCAAAATCGTCATTGCATTGGCCGCTGTTTGGCGTACCGTTTTATCGACTTTAGAGCGCTCGATTATCGCTAACAGTTGTTCCTTAAATGTAGGCTCTTGCCAAACGCGATCAGTCAACAAACGCATAACGCCAAGGTCGCCAATCCAATGCTTTGGGGTTAACGATAACTCTTGCTGCGTTCGAGTGTGCACAACAGCTTGCTCTTCAAAACTATAGACTGAAGCAGCACTACCTCGACGCTGGCGAGTGCTTCGATCCATACACCCATCGAACGACTCTAGCAGCGCCCGCGCCACAAAATATTCCAGCAGCGATTTATGGATAAAACGATATTCAGTCCCACTTCGGATCAAAGGCCACGCTTCTCGCAGCAGTTGATTTTCTTTTTCTCGACCGAAAAAAGCATCCTTCCAACTTCCCTTGTCTTTGAACAACGAGTATTCGACAATTGGATTACCTGCATTCTCTTTATAAAGTTGCACCGCCAACTCTTTCACAAAGCCGATACCGTGCTGGGCAAAGCCATCATCATACAACTCTCTAAATACCTCTTGTTTGGCCCCCGTTAAACTTTGGGTGCTTAAGCGCTGCTGGTTGCGCTCGAACCATTGTCTAACGAACTGATCATACAAGTCCATCCGTAACTGGATCGCAGATACCCCTTTCCCCTTTTTTTCAGCGTGCGGCAAGGCTTCTAGCACTACCCGCAGCAAAAATGGGTTGCTAATCAAGTCTTTTAAATTAGATTGTTTGGAGAAAGCTTCTCGGTAGGCTTGCGCCGTCCATTCCGTTGGGTTGTGCGCCACATATTTTTCTAGATATTGATCGCTCTCTTCTTTTGAAAATGGCTCGACCACGACTTCTTGAAACGCCGTGTCCTTATCCTGCAGCATCGGATTCGGTTGAAAACGGCTTTGATAGTCCTGGCCCAGATATTCGCTACGACAACTGATCACCATATGACCCTGCCAGCCGTCAGACTTGTTGATGGAATTGCTCACATACAGATTCTGCGTCTGACGTATCTCATCATACCCATCCAAAATAAACACAAACCTTTGGTTTTCTTTCTTTAATTTCTGAATCTGAAATTTTGACAGGCCTCTTTTCTTTAACGCTTTGGCAATCAGATCGTGCTCAGGCTTATCAATGCTCGGCAGAGAAATAAACAGCGGAATCGCATCGTCTGCTTTTTTCTGGTCCCATAAGTGCTTTTCTAGGCAGCGGTTGAAGGTGGTTTTGCCCGCCCCAGAGTCTCCCGTCAACAAGATCACTTTTTTATCTTTTAGAAACGCTTGAACTTGGGGTAAAAGGTCAAAGGTTTTGCTCTCCCCATCCAAACTCGCGCGACAGCGCGGTTCAATATAGAGCTTTAAGGTCTCCTGAAACGCCTCATTTTGCGTTAAGGCTGCCGCATACTGTTCTTTCAGCGCGGCTCTAGGGTCGGCACGGAACACCTGCAACTGTTCGTGTTCTTGCTGCACGGTGGCGGCAAGCTGGCTATGCATCGCTGTCCGTATACCATCGAAAATGCCGTCTAAGAGCTTCGCAAATTCGAGTTTGCCAAAATTTAAATCACTCTTTAAACGGGATATAACATGGCTATGCCCCGTCCAAAACTTATCCAGAAACGTTTTCGCCTCATTGCTACCCGCTAACAGCCGCTCTATGACCTTAAACAGCACACCATGTGAACCTTGGTTCAGATAGACCTCTTCTCCCTTTTTGACTTGCAAATCAAAGCGCAGAGGGTCCTCCATCCGAACCGTCGTTGAGTCAATAAAATCCTTCAGGCAGTAGTCATAGCTATTCGGCGTTAATGAAACCGGGATAATCCCGTGCTGACCTTTCAGATGCGCTGCGCGTATTTCCAAAAAGGCCATTTCCGTCAACACGTGATGGAAATCCGCCATATATCTTTCCTCTTGGGAAAATTTTCTGACCACCTCACGTAACGCTGGAGTGCCCTTTTGATTGTTGTCTTTGACGTAGGCTTCTCGATCTGTGTCATAGGCTTTTTTAAGCTCATCACAAAACGCTTTATAGGACTGCCCTTTTAAGTAGCTTCCTAAGACATCAGAACAACACACGATCACCTTATCAACCGGCTTCACATCCGCCCGCACCTGAGCGGGCAGCAAACAGAACTGATTGGTTAAGATGTCTTCTAGCTTGCCATCCTCTTTCAGATTTTCATCCGAGTTTGCATACGCTTGCCCGATCGGCGTTTGATCCGAATAGAGCGTCACCCCTCGGATTTTTGATAAATTATTGATTAAATATTTAGACGTCGAGGCCTTCGCCTCTCCATGAGCATCATTGTCATGGGCATACACTAAAAACAAGCTGGGTTTCTTCGACACCTCTAAGGAGCCCAGTGTCAACAGCGCCTTTTCAAACAGATAATCCACCAGATCACTTTTTTCCTCGACAGATATTGAAGGAGATATGGCAGTCTGAGCCGAAGTCGACTTATTTGAGTGAGCGCTATGCTCTGATGGAGGGGCCAAAGCTCCCGCACGATGTTTGGCTCCATCGTGCCCCCACGCCTCAGCCTTAATATAGCTGACTCTTGCTTTGGTAAATAAATTTAAGCCTTCTAACACTTCCCCACGTTCGAAATAGGCATCAGCCAGCATAGCTCGCAATGTCTCATCGGCTAATGTTTGGGGATCTTGCGCTTTCCTCAAAGCTTCTTTTACGCCCCCAAGCGATTTCAGCGTTTCTTTCAACTGATCGTATAAGGTCAGTGCTACCTCCAAGTGTCCCTTTTCCTTCTCAGCGCGAGCTTGACCTAAATAATAATCACCGAGGTTCCGTGCGAGGGCTTCTGGTAACGCCGAGTAGGATATGCTCTTTAACATGTTTGTTTCCCATTTTCATTCGTACTAATTAGATCAGACTCGAGCTACTCGAGCGCACTCCGCTATCCTGATTTCGCCACCCATCGCGATCGATAAAGATTATGCGAAAGCTATATTGAAGCTTGAGTTCGGCCGACCATGTCGACCAGCGTGGCGGAAATCTAATGGATACTAATGGCACTGCCATTGAAAAACAAGAAAAATGTTTTTCAATGGCTATTGCTCTCAGACTACATTTTTAATGTACGGCGCGTACAAAAAATGGCTATATTGAGTTTGCTGGTAAAACTACTGCATGCAGATACTCTTGTGGCCCGTGAGCCCGGACATTTATTTTGTCAACTTGTTTTGCCATTGCTGCATATCGCTCTGTGCGCTGGCCGAAAAACTCCCAAGCGCTGGTAGCTTTACCATGAATGCCGCCAGTGGTAATGGCTCGCTCACTGCGCTGTACGATAACAAGCCATTCTGATGCTTTATCTGTAGGTTTTACCGCTTTTCATTTAGCGTCTGAAAGCGAATTTGTGGGCATCTTAAATTCTCCCCTCGCAGGATACCCACACGGATACCCACAAAGTTTCCGTGTACTTGGGTCCGGTTGCGTTGTTTTTGATTGGAGCTTGAGGGGATAAATCCCCCGTTAAGTCCTTATTTTACAAGGCTTTTCGATTAATTTTAAGGGGATTTTTTTGACTACTACTGAGGGCAACTGGCGGAGAGAGGGGGATTCGAACCCCCGATAGGCTATTAACCTATACACGCTTTCCAGGCGGGCGACTTAAACCACTCATCCATCTCTCCGGAAGCCAAGCATTATAGCAAAGATAAAGGCCAAAAAGCCGCTACAGATTTGTCCGCGATGATATTTATCTATGATAGCTCCACAGCAAAATTCAATCGGCAATTATCAGAGGTACAATAACGCTTTCACCTATTCGTTTCTTGCTCATTCTTACCCATGTCTGCTAAAGACCACTCGCATAAGCTTCCTCATAAGCCATCGCTAAAACCCTTGCCCGCGCTGATTTTTTTCAGTCGCTGGTTACAGCTCCCGTTGTATCTCGGGCTAATTGTGGCGCAAGGCGTTTACGTGTATCTCTTTTTGATTGAGGTCTGGCACCTGGTTAGCCATACGCGCACTCTTAACGAGACCGCCGTTATGCTTGCCGTACTCAGCTTAATCGATGTCGTCATGATCTCAAATCTATTAATTATGGTGATCATTGGCGGCTATGAGACTTTTGTGTCTAAGCTCGGGCTTGAAAACCATCCGGATGAACCGGAATGGCTCGATCACGTTAATGCCGGTGTGTTAAAGGTGAAACTATCGATGGCGTTGATTAGCATTTCGTCAATTCATCTGCTTAAAACTTTCATTGATGCAGGCCAACGCGACACACATATTGTGATGGCCCAAATCCTCATCCACCTTTCCTTCTTACTGTCAGCCGGTGTGATGGCTTGGGTAGATAGAACCATGTCACGCCCGCATGCGGATGTATCTCCGTCAAACGGCAGCCACCCACTTAAATAATGGAGTCTCGCTATGCAAGGTGATAAAAAAGTCATCGACTATCTGAATTCTCAGCTCAAAAATGAGTTAACCGCAATCAATCAGTATTTTTTGCATGCCAGAATGTACAAACATTGGGGTTTAGATAAGCTGGGGCAGCATGAATATCAAGAGTCGATTGGCGAAATGAAACATGCCGATCTACTCATCGAGCGTATTTTCATGCTCGATGGGCTGCCTAATTTGCAGGATCTGCACAAATTATTAATCGGCGAGGACACGCAAGAAATTTTACAGTGTGATTTGAAACTTGAATCCATCTCTCAGACAACGTGTAAAGAGGCGATTGTTTACTGCGAATCCGTACGGGATTTTGCGTCGCGTGAGATTTTTGTGACGATCCTGAACGATACCGAGGAACATATCGACTGGCTCGAAACTCAACTTGAGCTGATCGGCAAGCTTGGTCTGCCAAACTATCTGCAAATTAGCATCAGCCCAGTTGCAGGTTAACTCGTCAATTGCAGCGAGCTTGCCATGCGCGCTGCAATTAGCTTCTTTGCTTTTTGCCCAAAGCAAGACACTCTAACATTATGATGGAATCAGTCTCTAGCCGTGCCTACGCACCCATTGGGGTATTTGATTCAGGGGTCGGCGGCCTGTCGGTGTTACGCGCCATTCATGCGGCGCTACCAACGGAATCTTTGATTTATTGTGCCGATTCCCATCATGCCCCTTATGGCGGGCGTGATAGCGCATTCATTATAGAACGTACACTCGCCATCAGTGCTTGGCTCATTCAACAAGGGGTCAAGGCACTCGTCGTCGCCTGTAATACGGCAACAGCACAGGCCAACCACCTACTACACAAACAGTTCAGTATTCCAATCATCGGGGTCGAGCCCGGCATTAAACCTGCCGCACACTATTCGAACTCACGCGTAGCCGGCGTGCTCGCCACGGCGAGTACCTTGCGCAGCGAAAAATTCCAGCGCTTAATCACGGCCTATGCGGCTGATTGCCGTTTTATCTGCCAAGCTGGCTCTGGACTGGTTGAGGCGATTGAGCGTGGTGATACAGAGTCAGCTGAAGTGATGACTCTGCTTAAAGCCTACCTTATGCCCATGCTCGCCGCTGGCGCCGATACGCTGGTGCTTGGCTCAACCCATTTTCCCTTTCTTGAGACAGCCATCCGGCGGATTGCTGGCGACCAGCTCAGATTGGTCGAAACAGGTGAAGCGATTGCCCGGCAACTGGCTCGGCGGCTAGCGGCACAGCAGTTGTGCGCACCGGCTGATGCGCCAGCAACGCTGCGTTTGTGTTCGACTGCGAATGGCGTCCATTTACAGACTCTCGCTAGCCAGTTCCTGAAAACTGACCAAATGGCCGAACACATTAGCATTCCGTCGAACTCAGTCAATGCCGCGGTAGAGCGCTAACCTCCCCGCCCCCCACCCTTGGGCTATAAAGGGCGGCAACCAAACCCTATGCGTGGCTCTTTTTTAACGCTATAAAATCGGCTTTCTATTTAGCTAAAAATCGAACATTGGTATCTGGCTGTGACAGCCACTTGCATATTATTAAAACCTGAATGATAATGATTACTATTACGGATACCTATTGTATCCCTACCCTTCTGATTCTATTGGGGCGATATCATGATCATCTGCGTGTGCAAGTCCGTTTCAGACCGCTCAATCCACTCTGCCATCCATGCGGGCGCGGATTCGCTAGAAGCATTGCAGTTTGAGTGCGGGGTGGCATTATGTTGCGGTAAATGCGAAAATGCTGTCTTTGATATTTTGGCCACCCACAATAGTGCAGGTGATAAGGCTATACCGATCCGTTTTCATGAACGTGCAGCAGCATAAATTGAGAACATCATGGAATTGTGGATTGGCATGGCAACCGCGCTCTGTATCTCTTGGCTTATTTTCCATAAATGATACGCTCTGAAAGCGTGAACAGATAATCACTCGTGCAGGATTTGCTTGGTCAATTTGCGTCTCACTGCGGCCCTCTTCTGGGTTGTACTCGCCCTCCATATGGGGGTATTTTGCTTCTTCCTAAACACAGTTGGCCCGACACCCTCTCAAATAGTGTTAGCGAGTACAATGGCAGTCGAATTACTCAGCCCCGCACCTATGCCAGTCACGCGTCCTGCCAAAGCCATTGCAGCAACACGCGCCACCGCCAAACCAGCACAACCACCCGTCACGGCTAGCGCAAGCACGTCGGTTGCTGACACACGCTCATCAGCAGCATTGACCACACACACAACCGACCCAGGCGCGCCCCAAAGCATCTCTCAGCCTAACTGCTTGATCAACCCACCAGCGTATCCCCCTCTATCTAGGCAACGCGAAGAAACCGGCACTGTATTAATTAGCATTATTATTGATACTCGTGGCAAAATTGAAAACGCTGTCATCAAGCAAAGCAGCCGCTTTAAGCGTCTTGACCAGGCTGCCCGCGAGGCGGCCTTAGGTAGTCTATGCCGCCCCTGGCTCGAAAACGGCCGGCCGATACGTACAACGAGCGATATCCCCTTTATCTTTAAGCTCGAGGGTTAGTCTCTCAATATCTTGCTTGTCCCAAGTTGGGCAAGCATCCAATCCTAAAAGGAATCCGATGGAACACTATGGTTTAGCCCACATATGGAATCAGGGCGGTCTGGTCACACAAGCGCTCATCTTAACGCTAGTTCTCATGTCCGCACTTTCGTGGACCGTGATCATTGCCAAAATCTGGCAACTCATTTGTTTGCGGCAACTGGCAAAAAATGCGGAGCAGACATTCTGGCATGCAGATAATATTGAGCACGGCATCAAAAAACTAGGTAAACGAGCCGGCAATCCATTTCTTGCGCTAGTGCTAGCAGGCCAAGAAGCTGCCAGCCACCATCAACAAAACCAGCCCTCTCTGCATCATCGGATGGATATTAGCGATTGGATCACGCGCTGCTTAAAAAACACTCTAGACGAAAACCTGATACGTATGCAAAGCGGTCTTGCATTACTAGCATCAATTGGTTCAACTGCGCCTTTTGTTGGACTGTTTGGCACAGTATGGGGTATTTATCATGCGTTATTGGCCATTAGCGAGAACGGGCAGGCCTCAATCAATCAGGTTGCGGGACCTGTCGGTGAAGCGTTGATCATGACCGCCTTCGGCCTTTTTGTCGCGATTCCAGCAACGCTTGCTTACAATGCATTCACGCGCAGCAATAAAAGGATTGTGAGTAAACTCAATCGTTTCTGCCATGGTCTACATGCTTATTTTGTCACTGGCGCACGTCTGCGCTCCAATAGACGCAGCGAGTTGAAAACCGCTACCGCTAAAAGCGTGTCTTAGCCCTCTCATTTGCCGACATGAAATACTTTTTTAGCAAAGCTTTTCAAGCTTAAACACCATAGACAAGAATGGCCGACAATCCTTTTATCAACGATAACGAAGATACGCTGATGAGCGAAATTAACATGACGCCATTGGTTGACGTGATGTTGGTCTTGTTGATTATTTTTCTGGTTACGCTACCGGTGATGCACCATGCTATCAAGCTCGATTTGCCACATGCAAGCAGCCAAACAACAGAGATTAAGCCGACGCAGATTAAATTAACCTTACAAGCGGATGGCACTATGCTTTTGGATCAACAAGCCGTCGATAACGCGACGCTACGGGCACACTTTTTAGCCGCCGCAAAAGTCGAGCCGCAGCCAGAAGTTCATTTGTATGCGGATCGTGCCGTACGCTATGAACATATTGCCCATGTTATGTCAGCTGCGCAGTCAAGTGGCTTGGCAAAAATTGGCTTTATTATGCAACCGGAAGTGAGCCGCTGAGTGTTTTGTCAGACGGTATCTTCGCTGCGTCTGTAACCGATTTGACAACAACTAAATGATGATACCTACTCTTCCAGCAATAACAATTTTTGGCTATTTGCATTCTGAGGTAGGATCGCAGGTTTCCTACCTCAGAATGCAAATAGCCCAATTTTTTCTCTGACATTGAGTTTATCCCTGCCTCTTTTTGCACGGCTTTGAAAGCTTCAGCCACGATAGCAATTTGTTCATCAGTGAGACGCTCTGAGTATCCTGGTCCCTGTTCTGTGTAAAAGCGAAGTTGATTACCTTGAACACATAACGGCGCTATGTGCTCATAACTGTATCTCAACAGGCATTTCTTATAGAGAGTCTGAATCTGACCAGAAGGCAAAGATGGCAAGACTGTGTAAACAGACTCAAGATGCATACTTAACACAGAGGTAACCACAGACCTGAGATTCTCACTTTGATCCTGTAAAGTGCTTATCAGGGCCAGGAAAGCAGCTTCTGGCAGCTAACCCCGCCTTGAATTTGATAGATTTCAAGCAGTATCCCAAACAAGGTCCACAACCTTGATTTTGAGGTGATTGAGGTTGGAGACAGACTCATGGATCAAGGCACGCTCATGATCGAAGATACGCACTGGCACAATGCTTTCCATCAACTGAAATATCCAACTTCAGGCTGGAGAAGGGATCGCGACATTCAGCCCAAGCTCGCTTCGCGAGCTGCCACTGATCTTTTGCTTTCTCACGTGATCGCGAATGTCGCGTTCACTGTTGTTGGTATGGAGTGGAACATCAGGGCGCTCTAACACAGCGTTGCGCGGTGGTTGTCCCAGGTTATTGAGAAGATACAGAAAATTGGCTTAAGCCAAGGATTTTTAAGAAAAAATCATAAAATTTTTGTTTATATTCTAATCTGCCAAAAAGCTAGATGGTGCCCAAGAGAGGACTCGAACCTCCACGGAGTTACCCGCTAGTACCTGAAACTAGTGCGTCTACCAATTCCGCCACCTGGGCCATGCTTAGCTTCCAGCAAGGCCGCTATTATAGCCAATTATTTTGTGTTTCGCCTAGCATATTGTGCTTGCTTTATCGCTCAACAGGCCAATAGTGCGCCCTGATAAAAAGTTTGTTACCGACTAAACAGCAGAGCATTTCAATTTTATGCCCAAGGGCGGGTTAAAATACGCGGTTTCCGGCAGAATCCGCTTAAGTAGGCTTTTTATCGTCCGTCATCTATGTCAAATAAAAAAACTTCGTGCTTTGAACTGCGTAGTAGCTCTTTTGATACGCTACTTTTTACTGTTAAAACAGCTGATCTTGAGGTTTTACACCAAGCATTAAAACGCCGTTTCGAAGTCGCTCCAGAGTTTTTTGCGAATGATATTGTGGTGATCGATGTGCGCCCTCTGCATGCGGGCGAAACGATAGACCTTGATGCTCTGGCTGCGATGTTGCGTGAAGTACGCATGTATCCCGTTGGCATTGCGGCTCATGAGGGGCAGCGTACCTGGGCGCAACGCAATGGTCTGCCATTCGTTGAAGTCGGCATTGACCGGCCTCAACCCGCGGCGCCTGTCGCGAACCCTGTAGCACCACAGCCAATAGCCAGGATAGAGCCGCACATTGAAGACCATAAATCGGCACTGGTCATCGACAAACCGCTCCGCTCCGGCCAGCAAGTCTATGCAAAAGGGGATTTGATTGTGCTTGGTGTCGTGAGCTATGGTGCTGAAGTCATTGCCGAGGGCCATATTCATATTTATGCCCCGCTGCGTGGACGAGCGCTGGCTGGCGCACAGGGTAATCTGAATGCGCGTATTTTTTGTACCTGTCTTGAGCCTGAGTTACTTTCAATTGCGGGGATTTATCGTACAGCCGAGACACCCCTACCGGCGCAGGTGCAAGGCAAACCTGTGCAAGTCAGCCTCTTAAATGAAAAATTAGTGATCGAACCCCTCAAATTAACTTAATAAATTGATTTAATCCAGGTAACATAATCATTTTTTAAATTACTTTGATTTTTAAATCAATTGACGTACCCAAGGACTTAGCCAGATGGCGAAAATTATTGTAATTACTTCAGGCAAAGGCGGCGTGGGCAAGACCACCACCAGCGCAAGTTTTGCCGCAGGTCTAGCTTTGCACGGTCACAAAACAGCGGTGATTGATTTTGATGTTGGTTTACGCAACCTTGATTTAATCATGGGCTGTGAGCGACGCGTCGTCTATGATTTAATTAATGTGATTCAAGGCGAAGCTAAGCTTAACCAAGCTTTGATCAAAGACAAGAAATGCAGTAATCTTTTTATTATGCCTGCGTCGCAAACACGGGACAAAGATGCATTGACTCTAGAAGGAGTTGGCAAAGTCATCCAAGAGCTGGTGGATATGGGCTTTACCTATATTGTTTGCGATTCGCCTGCCGGAATTGAGTCAGGCGCGCTGATGGCGATGTATTATGCAGATGAGGCGGTAATTGTCACTAACCCAGAAGTCTCATCAGTGCGGGATTCAGATCGTATTCTTGGTATTTTAGCTTCAAAAACGAAACGCGCAATTGAAGGCCAAGAGCCGATTAAAGAACATCTGTTAATTACCCGCTACAATCCAAAGCGTGTCAATGAAGGTGAAATGTTATCTATCACAGATATCCAAGAAATCTTACGGATTGAATTGATCGGTGTGGTACCCGAATCAGATGCCGTATTGCATGCGTCAAATCAAGGCCTGCCGGCAATTCACTTAGACACCACCGATGTCGCTGAAGCCTATAAAGATGTGATCTCGCGCTTTCTTGGTGAAACCAAACCAATGCGGTTTACTGAGTATCAAAAACCCGGCTTACTACAACGCCTTTTCGGCAATAAATAAGGTAAGGATATGTCAATACTTTCTTTTTTGCTTGGCGAGAATAAAAAAACTGCAACGCTTGCCAAAGAGCGCCTGCAATTGATTATTGCGCACGAACGCTCAAACAATACCCCCGCCAATTATCTGCCAGCGCTACAGCGTGAGCTGCTTGCGGTGATTTCAAAGTATGTGAAAATCGCTCACGAGGACATCAAGGTTAAGCTTGAACAACAAGATAACCTAGAGGTCCTGGAAGTCAAAATCGAAATCCCGCAAACCTAAGACACCAGCATTTCCTTGGCTTAAAGGAAGTGCTGGCCAAGCCACCAAGCTAGCGCCGCCATAGTGGCGGAAGCTGGAATGGTTAAGATCCAAGCCCAAACAATATTGCCAGCAATCCCCCAACGCACAGCCGCCAGCTTCTGTGTCGCGCCAACGCCAACGATAGCACCGGTAATGGTATGCGTGGTTGACACAGGAATGCCTAGCCAAGAAGCTAAAAAGAGCGACACCGCGCCACCAAATTCAGCGCAAAAGCCGCCAACGGGTTTTAATTTAGTAATTTTTTGCCCCATTGTCCGCACGATCCGCCAGCCGCCAAACAGCGTACCCAGGCCAATCGCCAAATAGCAGGCGGCGATCACCCAGATGGGGGGGGCATCGATAGTCGCTGAAGCATAGCCCGTTGCCAGCAAGAGCATCCAGATAATGCCGATGGTCTTCTGCGCATCATTACCACCATGCCCAAGACTATATAGGCCCGCTGAGATTAATTGATAACGCCGGAAACGCCGATCAACCTTGCTCGGTGTCGTGCGCAAGTAAAGCCAAGAAACCCCCAGCATCAACAGCGACCCTAAAAAGAAGCCGAGCAGCGGTGAAATAAAAATAAAAGCGATGGTTTTACATAAACCGTCGATATTTAACGAGCCAGGACCTGCTTTAGCTAATGCTGAGCCGACCAAACCGCCAATCAGGGCATGCGATGAACTGGACGGAATACCATAATACCAAGTGATAATATTCCAGCCGATGGCACCTATGAGCGCTCCAAAGACGACATAATGGTCAATAATCGCTGGATCGATCGTGCCACGGCCGACTGTTGACGCGACCTTTAGATGAAAAATAAAATACGCAATGACATTAAATGAAGCGGCAAATATAACCGCATGCTGCGGCTTAAGGACGCCCGTAGAAACGACAGTGGCAATCGAATTGGCCGCGTCGTGAAAGCCATTCATGAAGTCGAAGATTAATGCAATCGCCACTAAAAAGATGACGGCCCATAATCCCAAGTGAATCGATGACATTAAGGTTTCCTGAAATAAGCCGGTGCTAAGCGTTTTCTAGCACGATGCCTTCGATAATGTTGGCAACATCTTCACATTTATCGGTGACTTCCTCTAGCAACTCGAGAATCGCTTTGTGCTTGATCAACGACTTAACGTCGTCCTCTTCTCGAAATAGCTTAGAAATGGCTGAGCGCAATAAGCTGTCAGCCTCAGTTTCTAAGCGGTCAATGGCGGTGCAAATGGTTAAAATTGCGCTCGCGCTTTTCATGTCTTTGAGTAAAGCCACCGCTTGCGCCACTTGTTCGCAACTGCTTGCGCAAATCTGCGCCAGTTGGCCTGCCTCAGGCGTCAGAGACTGTACATCGTAGAGCCAGACTGCCGTCGCGACATCCTCCATTAAATCAAGGATGTCATCCATGGTGGTGATGAGTTTGTGGATTTCATCACGGTCAAATGGCGTAATGAAGGTCTTATGCAATAAGTCAATGGTTTCGTGCGTCAGTTTATCGGCCTGATTTTCTTTGAGCTGCACATTTTTTTTGTGAATTTCAGCTTCATCCAGCTTACTCACCAACAGCACTAGATCATGGCTGGCATCTACCAGGCATTTTGCATGTGCATTAAAAATTTCAAAGAACTTACCCTCTTTGGGCATAAAGCGACTGAACATGTCAATCCTTGAACAATGGTCTATTGGCTAATGATGCGAGAGCCATTCAAATATACAGCGGCTCTAACTTATAAAGTGCGCTATTGTACCTGCGCCAGACGATTTATCGTGCATAGCAACAAATTATTTAGCGAATGGTATGAGGGTGATTAGTCGTTATACATTGGCTGGCCCGCGAAGTTGTCGAATTTTGTATATTGACCCAAAAAGGTCAGCCTTACCACGCCGATTGGCCCATTACGCTGCTTACCGATAATAATTTCGGCGGTGCCTTTATCTTGGCTATCAGGGTTATAAACTTCATCACGGTAGATAAAGAAAATAACATCGGCATCTTGTTCAATCGCGCCGGATTCGCGCAGATCAGACATCACTGGGCGCTTATTGGGCCGCTGTTCAAGTCCGCGGTTAAGCTGCGAGAGAGCAATCACCGGGACATTAAGTTCTTTGGCCAAGCTCTTGAGCGAGCGTGAAATTTCGGAAATTTCAGTGGCGCGATTTTCACCGGAAGAAGCCGATGACATCAATTGTAAATAATCGATAATAATTAAACCTAGCTGTCCGCATTGACGCGATAGGCGCCGCGCGCGAGCGCGTAATTCAAGCGGATTCAGTGCGCTTTGCTCGTCAACAAAAATCTGCGCATCACTCATTTTTTGCATCGCATGAGTCAGTTTCGGCCAGTCTTCATCCGACAGCTTGCCGGTGCGTAGTCGATGCGCATCAAGCCGCCCGACTGAGCCCAACATCCGCATCGCCAGTTGCGTGCCGGGCATTTCCATTGAAAATACGGCAATCGGCAAGCCATATTCAACCGCCACATATTCGCCGATATTCATCGCCAACGAGGTCTTACCCATGGACGGACGGCCCGCAATGATGACTAGCTCGCCCCCATGTAAGCCGGAAGTCATTCGATCAAGGTCAACAAAACCGGTGGGCGTGCCCGTGACATCGGTTGAATTTTCTTGATGGTATAGCGTATCGATACGCTCAACCACTTGCGACAGCAAAGGCTTAATTTCAATAAACCCTTGCACACCACGCGCGCCTTCTTCGGCAATCGCAAATACTTTTGATTCAGCCTCGTCGAGCAGCTGGCGCACCTCTTTGCCCTGCGGATTAAAAGCATCCCCTGAAATCTCATCGGCCACGGTCACCAGCTTACGCAGCACCGCGCGATCCCGCACGATTTCTGCGTAGCGACGGATATTAGCAGCGCTAGGCGTATTTTGGGCCAGGGCATTCAAATAGGCCAACCCGCCGACTTCTTCCGCCTTATTGGATGAAGTCAGTGACTCAAACACCGTAATCACATCGGCTGGACGCACCGCCGTAATCAATTTAACGATATGCTGGAAAATCAGGCGGTGGTCATAGCGATAAAAATTGCTTTCTTGTAGAAAGTCGGCAATTCTGTCCCATGCGCTATTGTCGAGCAAAAGCCCGCCCAATACCGATTGTTCGGCCTCGATTGAATGAGGTGGGACTTTGAGAGCAGTGAGTTGCGGATCTGTATTAACGATATTCATGGCGCTTGAGATGAGCGTCTATTATAAGTAATTCAGACCATCCCACCTAATTTTTAAATATTTTTTTTATAATTTAAAAAAACGGAAGCCAGTTGACCTAGCTTCCGTTTTTTATCTTAGCACTACTGCGCGGATTGGCTTACCGTTTAGACGTGCTCGCCAAGCACCGATACAGTGACCGTTACAAGTACATCCGTATGGAGTGAAACCTGCACCGTATGATCCCCGACCGTTTTGAGCGGTCCTTCGGGCAAGCGTAGCTGAACTTTTTCAATGCCAAAGCCCTGCGCTTTCAGCGCATTAGCAATATCGTTGTTCGTGACAGAGCCAAACAAACGCCCATCCACGCCCGATTTTTGCGAGATTTGCACGGTCGAACCGACAAGCTTTTCGCCTACCTGTTGCGCCGCCAGCAATTTTTCCGCAGCGGCTTTTTCAAGCTCAGCACGGCGTGTTTCAAACTCTTGTATGGCCTCATCTGTCGCGCGGCGTGCTTTTTTTTGCGGCAGCAAAAAATTACGCGCATAGCCTTTAGCGACTTTAACGATGTCTCCAAGATTGCCAAGCTTGTTGACTTTTTCCAATAAAATGACTTGCATTTTCATTTTGGCTTGCATGTGTATGCTCCTTATAACTTTTCTAGATCAGGCGTTATGCAAATCAGTGTAAGGCAGCAACGCTAGAAAGCGTGCGCGCTTAATCGCCTGATCAAGTTGGCGCTGATAACGGGCTTGAGTACCGGTCAAGCGGGCAGGTGTGATTTTGCCATTTTCGCCAATAAAATCCTTGAGTACTTCAAGGTCTTTGTAATCAATTTTTTCCACTCCTGCCACCGTAAAGCGGCAGAACTTCTTACGCTTAAAAAGCGGGTTTTGTTGTGGACGGCGCTCAAACTTCTTCTTGCCAGTGAAACGTGCCATGTTAAATCCTTTGAATATCCTGCAATTCTGTAATATGAAATATCAATGTGCGAGCCTGACGGCGGCGCAGCGCCAAAAAGCCTGTGAAACGGAAAACTTGCCCCAGTGCGCAAGCGGCAATCGCACCGCTTACTTCACCTGCGCCAACGGCTGATAGGGTTAAATCAACCTGGCGTGGCGTCCCCGCTTCAGTCACTTGCGAACAATGCTGTAAAAGGCAATTCACCATCGGCACACCGGCCGGGGTATAGCGTACAACCTCACGCTCAATTACAGACGCCTCAAGCACCAGTTGGTTCACTACTGAGTCCCTGTCTTACCGCACAGCCTCAACTGATATTTACGCTTCTTGTGCAACTTCTGCGGACGGTGCCGGTGCGGCAGAATGAGCTGTTGTCTTCTTAGCCTCTTCACGCTGCACTTCTTTCATCATTGGCGAAGGAGTGGTTTCAGCTTTCTTCGTTTTGATGGTCAAATGGCGCAGCACAGCATCGTTAAATTTAAATGCATGTTCCAGTTCAGCCAAAGTTTCGCCATCACATTCGATATTCATGCAAATGTAATGCGCTTTAGCGAGCTTGTTGATCATGTAAGCCAACTGACGCCGGCCCCAATCTTCAAGACGGTGGATCTGGCCACCGCGAGCGGTAATCGTGGCCTTGTAGCGCTCGATCATAGCGGGGACTTGCTCGCTTTGATCAGGATGTACAATAAAAATAATTTCGTAATGTCGCATAGACATGCTTCCTTATGGTTAATAGCCGCCCAGATAGAAAACCGGTGCGGCAAGGTAAAGCCCAGCATTTTAGCCGGAAATCGCTGGTTGAGCAAATTTCCCTATTCAGGCCAGGCGCTAACAGCGCTGGCCCAAACTTGGGCTAAAGTTTAATGAATTCCCTGGCTGTTTAAATACTCTTCATAGCTACCTTGATAATCATGAATGGTCCCATCGCTACGCACTTCAATAATCCGGGTGGCTAGACCGCTGACAAACTCACGGTCATGCGAGACAAACACCAGCGTGCCGGCAAACCGCTCAAGGGCAATTTGGAGCGATTCAATCGATTCCATATCCATATGATTGGTTGGCTCGTCCATCAAAAGCACATTGTGTTTACCAAGCATCAGGCTGCCCCAAATCAAGCGGCCTTTTTCTCCCCCGGAGAGCACGGTGACGGATTTTTTGACATCGTCCCCAGAAAAAAGCAAGCGGCCCAGCGTACTACGGATCACTTGATCGTCATCCCCTTCTTGCCCATAGCGCGACAGCCAATCGGTGAGCGTTACCGGCGTCGGAAAGGCCGCCGCTGCATCTTGCGGCATATAGCCTACATTCGCATGTTCAGCCCATTTAACGGTGCCCGCATCCAACTCTAAATCACCTAGCAAGGTGCGCAGCAAAGTCGTCTTACCGGCACCGTTTTCACCAATAATGGCAATTTTTTCGCCGGCTTGTACGGTAATGTTAAAGCGCTCAAAAATCGTGCGTTCGTACACTTTTCTCATCCCTTCGCCCGTTACCGCAAGGTTATGCAGTTTCTTATCGAACTCAAAACGAATAAACGGATTTTGCCGCGATGATGGCTTAATATCTTCAACCTTAATTTTCTCAATCTGCTTCATACGGCTGGTGGCTTGCCGTGCTTTCGATTTGTTCGCGGCAAAACGGCGCACAAAATCTTGCAGCTCACCCACTCGCTCTTTCGCTTTTGCATTGGCTGCCAACTGCCGCTCACGTGCTTGCGTGGAAGCGAGCATATAGTCATCATAAGTGCCAGGATAGACTTTGAGCATGCCATAATCCATATCAGCCAGATGAGTGCAAACGGCATTTAAGAAATGGCGGTCGTGCGAGATAATGACCATAGTTGAATCACGTTGATTCAAGGTATCTTCAAGCCAGCGAATCGTATTAATGTCGAGGTTGTTGGTCGGCTCATCAAGCAGCAAGACATCTGGATCTGAGAACAGTGCTTGCGCCAGTAGTACGCGCAGCTTCCAGCCTGGCGCCACAGCGCTCATTGGGCCTTCATGCTGGTCTACTGGAATGCCCACGCCAAGCAACAACTCACCGGCGCGCGCGCTGGCTGTGTAGCCATCATATTCGGCAAACTTAGCTTCCAGTTCAGCCGCGCGCATGTAATCATCATCGCTCGCGTCGGGATTAGCGTAAATCTCATCGCGCTCGGTCAAAGCTTGCCACATTTGCACATGACCCATCATCACGACATCGAGTACCCGCATCGATTCATAGCCAAACTGATCTTGCTTAAGTTTACCCAGCCGGGTGTTGGCGTCTAAGATAACATTGCCAGCCGAAGGCTCAAGATCGCCACCTAAGATTTTCATAAAGGTGGATTTGCCGCAACCGTTGGCGCCAATTAAACCATAACGATTGCCTTCGCCGAATTTAACGGAAATGTTTTCAAATAGGGGCTTCGCCCCGAACTGCATGGTGATATTAGCGGTCGACAGCACTGTACATGCCTTTTGTTAAAGAAAGCTCCTATTCTAACAGCCAACAGATAGACGGAAAACCGCTTTCACAATAGATTGCCGACGCGCTGGCCGATTTGCGGCCAGGCTCGTTTCATGTAATAAAACATCGACCATAAGGTTAGCGCCGAAGCCAAATAGATCAACCACATACCCCAACTCCGAGTATCGATCACAATTTGATAGGCTGGCTCAGACCCCCACCCTATATTGAGCGGGCCATAAAACAATAACATTGGAATCGCGATCATTTGGCATGCCGTTTTAACTTTGCCAAGCGAATTCACCGCAATGTGCTTTGATGCGCCGAGCTGCGCCATCCATTCGCGCAATGCTGAAATCGTAATTTCACGGCCCACAATCACCAGCGCAATCGCCGCGTTAAGCCGTGAGAGCTGGACTAATACCAACAACGCAGCGGTCACCATCAATTTATCTGCAACCGGATCGAGAAACGCGCCAAAGGCAGAGGTTTGATTTAGTTTGCGCGCTAAAAAGCCGTCAAACCAGTCTGTAAGGGCGGCCAACACAAAAATCGTCGCCGCCACCCAATCTTTCTCTCTAGGCACAAGCATATGATCCGGTAAATAGAAAACCCCGACAATCAACGGAATGAGCACAATACGCAGCCAAGTTAGGCAAAGCGGTACATTAAATAGCATAAGGCGCCTGCAACATTGAGAAATAAAGTGGGATTGTGCCGCCTTGTAGCGCGCGGGACAAGTGTAATGTATCGATGCCAGGATCTAATCTCTGGCTAAGCTCCAAATACTCATTACTTTAATCGCGGCATTTCAATGCAACTGCCGGTAAATCTGCTCCGCCAACGCGCGCGAAAGCCCCTCAACACTCGCCAACTCATCAATACTCGCGTCACTCACTCCACGCATACTACCAAAGCGCGCGAGCAAGCGCTGACGGCGTTTCGCACCCACCCCTTCAAGCATTTCAAGTTGCGAGCTTTGGCGCGCCTTCGCGCGTTTAGCGCGCATACCGGTGATCGCAAAACGATGTGCTTCATCACGAATCTGCGCAATCAACATCAATGCAGCACTGTCTTTACCCAAGGCGACAGGAGGACGGCCATCAGCAAAAACCAATGTTTCAAGCCCAACCTTGCGCCCCTCTCCTTTCGCCACGCCCACTAAAATCCCAATATCGAGCCCAAGTTCAACTAACACTTGGCGCGCCACCTCGATTTGCCCTTTACCGCCATCCACTAATATCAGATCGGGCAATATACTGGCCGGTGCCGATTGAGCGACCTGATCATGGCTTGCAGTTGCCTCTTGGGCCGCGGCCAATTCGTCACGCGCCCGTACCGCTTGTGTCATGTGTTTCTCATAGCGGCGCGTCAATACTTGACGCATCGCCGCATAGTCGTCACCCGGCGTAATATCGGTAATGTTATAGCGTCGATATTGGGCAGGCTGCATCTTATGCTGACAATACACTACGCAAGAAGCCTGGGTCGCTTCGCCCATGGTATGGCTAATATCAAAGCACTCGATCCGCAGTGCCGCTAAGTCTTCACACTCGGGTAAAAGCATTTGCGCGAGGGCGCGCGTACGCGCTTGTTGCGAACCTTGCTCTGCTAACAACTGGGCTAACGCCAGGCGAGCATTATGTTCCGCCATTGACAGCCAGATCCGCTTTTGGCTACGAGGTTGATACACCACGCTCACCCGGTAACCGGCCTGTTGCGCAAAGAGGTCTATCAACTGACGGCTGACGTTTCCTCCCCCCACGATTAAAGTAGGCGGCATTGTATGGTTTAAATAATACTGCCCAATAAACGCTTCGAGTATTTCTCTGACGAAAGCGGCCGCAGCCGACTCAGCACCGGCTAGTTCGCTTTCGGCTGGCGGTATGTCCGCAGCAACTAGCGGTAAATCCAGCAACGCTAATGCGTTCTCAGTATGCGCAGGAAAATAAGCTTTATCGCCCAAATGACGGCCGCCGCGCACCATCGCGAGATTGACACAAACCCGTCCACCCTGCATCGCAATGGCCAAAATATCAGCGTTATTATCACTGTCCGTCTCAACGGCCTGTTGTTGTAGCACACCCGCCAACGCACTAATTTGGTTACGCACCGCAGCTGCTTGTTCAAATTTGAGCTCAACCGCGAAATCATGCATTTTTTGCTCGAGTTCGCCCATGATCTCGCTTTGCTGACCCTGTAAAAAACGCACTGCGTTTTGCGTATTACGCCCATACTCGGCTTCACTAATTGCGCCTACGCAAGGCGCTGTGCAGCGGCCAATTTGGTGCAATAAACAGGGGCGCGTGCGATTGCTAAAGACGGAATCTTCACAGGTCCGCAACTGAAACACGCGCTGCAAAATCTGCATACTTTCGCGCACTGCGCCGACATTCGGGAATGGCCCAAAATATTGATGCTTTTTATCGATTGCGCCACGGTAATACACCATACGCGGGTAACGATGTCCGCTTAGCTTTAGATAAGGATAGGATTTGTCGTCGCGAAATAAAATGTTGTAGCGTGGTGCGAGTGCTTTAATTAAGTTGTTTTCAAGCAGCAAGGCTTCTGCTTCGGAACGCGTCACGGTGGTCTCAAAACGCGCGATGCGCGCTACCATCAACTCAATGCGTGGCGACCGGCGTGCTTTAGTAAAGTAGCTTGATACGCGTTTTTTAAGGTCGCGCGCTTTGCCAACATAGAGAACTTCACCTTGTGCATCGTAATAGCGATAGACACCGGGTAGATGCGGTAATTGCGCAAGCTGTTCAGTAAAATCAAGAATGGGAGCAATCGACATTTGATAAAATGAAAATGTTTATTTCAATAAATATAAATATAATTTTGTAGTTTATTACATACGGTTTTTTCATAGTCATCATTTATCCCAAAGGCTTAACAGGCCTTAACATATAGAATATCAAAAACTCTAAATAAACTATTAGAAAAACTTATAAAATAATTTCATCTAACAGTGCTACACTTAAAAATTATCTCGCTTCTAAAGCATGTAAGCCATCTTGTGTCAAAACCATAGGTTTTTCTAAATTTTTCAATCAGATATAAAAAGATCCATGTTATGAAATTTATGAAATTTACCAGTATTATTGCATTGCAAGCACTCACCGCATGCGGTGGTAGCAGTGAAAGTGACGTAGAAGGTACTGGAACACCTTCACTCGCAACATCGACGCAGCGTCCTTATAGCGAGCAACAAACAAGCCATACTGGTAGACAAGATGTAACTGAGCAGATGAATTCTACTCCTGTGGCGTCTCTTTATACTGAACAACAAGTAGATCATGTGAATGGGCAAGATGAACAACAGGCATCTGAACCGCAAAACGTCTACCCAGCCCAGGGTTCACATCAGGTATGGAACCGTTACGTTAATAGGGTAAAGCATACAGTCACTCAAAATGTGATGGATAGATTTAAAAC
The DNA here is from genome assembly GCA_031963245.1 of Mycoavidus cysteinexigens. GTDB lineage: Bacteria > Pseudomonadota > Gammaproteobacteria > Burkholderiales > Burkholderiaceae > Mycoavidus > Mycoavidus cysteinexigens_A. Next base: position 111,165 of record JASSUC010000001.1, on the reverse strand, counting down.
TAAAACACTACTCCTTACCTATCCTACTAATACGACTAAACAGCTTGATTCTGCACTTGCCATTGCCCCTAATGCTGAGCAGCAAGAAACACAGCACACTCAGAACCTGACGCAGCTACCCCCTCTTACCCCAAACTCCAATCCGAGTGAAACTCATGGTGAAGCAACCCTTCCTACTGGCGAAGAGCAGCAAATCAATTATACGGATAGCCAACATAAACAAGACCTCATTGAGCGTAACGCTACTACCCAAGCTCAGAAGCCACAGCAGGAGTGGGGCCATAGCAATAAAAGGCCAATCACACCTCCTAGTGAGGAGCAACAAACCAATCACACGGATAGCCAATATAAACAAGACCTAATTGAGCATAACGATACTGCCCAAGCCCACAATTCACCGCAGGATCGGCGCCATCGCAATAAAAGGCCAATCACACCTCCTGGTGAGGAGCAACTGGCCAATCATATGGATAGCCAGCAGAAAAAGGATGAGAGCGAAAGCTCAGGCAATCAGGTTACATCTCTCCGTAGCCCTAGTTTTTCTGATCAAAGCTATGCTTTAGATGTAGGCAGCGACGAACTACAAAATATAGCCCAGCAGCAAAATTCTCGTGTCTACACGAATAATGCGATTGATATAAACGCTGCTGCAGAAAGAAAAATCCTTGAAAATATAAATAAATTGGCCATTATTCCAACGAATGAAGAAAAATCACCAAAAATACCTGTGCAAGAATTATTAAATGAAAATAACAAACACTCTGATTTCAAAGATGCAAAAATTTTATTTATCTTTACCTCTAATAATGAGACTGGAGATATATTGAGCAAAGATGATGAAAATAATTGGTATATAATACAAAACTCCTCAAAAAAAATACTAAAATTACAGGAAGATCATAAAAATTGGCTAGAGTTGAATATCTCAGACACGGAAGAAACTAAAATTACTTATTTTACTCAAAGTCAGCTTGATAGTATAAAACCAATGACCGAAGCTGAACTCAGCGAGAGCCTAGGCTCTTTTCTTAAGGAACTCGATCAATCTACCGACGTTGAAAAATCGGGCTCTACAGATGAAGCCAATGGCCTAGGATTTCCTCCTGTACAAGCAGATCAATCTACCATGGATATTTTAAATGAGCTTACTTCTGCTTCTTTGTACGTTGAAAAATCGAGTCTTGCAGAGGAAGCAAAATGGGTAAGGGTATTTATAGAAGGTATCTTCTTGTCTGAAGAACTTCTGACTAATATGCGTATCAATACTTTAATAAAAAATATAAAACAAGCTTACTCAGCAAGAAAAATTAGCGATGAGACTAAATCATATATTGATAATTCCATCGGAGCTATAATAGATTGCGAAACTACTGATCAATCTTATAAAGCAATGGTATATAATAGAAGAACTAATTTATACAAAACACTTGGCATGATAAAAAGTAATAATACACATGCACTTGAAATAGACCCGATTATTTATAAATCAATCATTAGCTTTTATGAGGGCTACTACCCAGTCTTCCTCTATCAAAAAGAAGATTCATTTGATGAAATAGAGAGTAACAAGCCAACAAAGAGAGCCATTACAAACCAGTGGGGATTAGAAATGATTAGCTATAAATAACGACACTGCACAATGGAATTGTGTTCTACAAATATTTAATTGTTAAAATATTATTTATGACAAACAAGCATATTGAGTGAGATAATGTGCGTTTGTCTAGGGCATTGCCCTTCCCACTCATCAACCAATGCCAAGCTGCGACATCTTTTGCACCGTCATCGATAATTTCGGTGACATTGGTACAAGCTGGCGCCTAACGCGCCAACTTGCCGCCGAACACGGCTGGCACATGCGATTATGGGTCGATAAGCTTGAAGCTTTCGCCCATTTATGTCCAACCATCGATCCTCATGCCCGCAAACAGCAGGTGGGCGACATCATTATCGAACAATGGTCAACGGATAGCGATCTCAAGATCAATATCGAAACCGCCGATATTGTGATCGAGGCATTCGGCTGCAATCCACCACCTGCTTACATTGCTGCTATGGCTAAACGTGCGGCCTATCAGCACGCCCCCGTTTGGATTAATCTTGAATATTTAAGCAACGAACCATGGGTTGCAGATTTCCATTTAAAATCCTCGCCCCACCCTCGTTACCCGTTACTTAAAACGTTTTTCTTTCCGGGTCTGATTGCAGGCACAGGAGGCGTCTTGCAAGAGCGCACTCTATTATTGGCCTCTCAGCAAGCTTTTTTGGCAGTGCCTAACGCACGCACTGCACACTGTGCTTCACTGGGAATGCCGCCCACTGCGGCTCAAGGTACTCTGGTTTCACTTTTCTCCTATGAAAATACAAATTTAGAGGGATTACTGGGTGCCTGGTGCAATAGCGCGACTCCGATCACTTGTATTGTGCCAGCAGGGATCATCTCAACCGCTGTTGCGCGCTTTTTCGGTATGCCAGAGTTGACAGCAGGCATGGTAGCCGCACGCGGGCATTTAACTGTATGCGGGATTCCTTTTGTCGAGCAAGATCGCTATGACTCGCTACTTTGGATGTGCGATCTTAATTTTGTGCGCGGCGAAGATTCATTTGTACGCGCCCAATTGGCGCAAAAACCCTTTGTATGGCAGATCTATCCGCAGCACGATAACGCACATTACGTTAAGCTTGAGGCAACCCTTGATGCCTATGCATTAGGTTTGCCCGATGATGCGCGGACAGCATTGACGCGCTTTTGGCGTGACTGGAATGGCACTTCTGCCGTGCCTTTAGCGCTTGACTGGAATCATTTTTGGCAACACCGCAGCAGATTCGCAAACCATGCGATCCACTGGGCGCAAACACTTGCTAAACTGGGCGATCTCGCCGGTAATCTAGCGCAATTTTGCGAATCTCAGTTAAAATAGACACATTACTTTTTACAACTCATAAATATATATAACGTATCTTGCCTGGCTGCGCTGTTTGCGCGCCACGATGATATGTGATTTATTTGCACAGGACCTTTATGAAACTCGCCCAAGAACTCCGCGCCGGCAATGTTGTGATGATCGGCACCGATCCAATGGTGGTGCAAAAAGCTGAATACAATAAATCTGGCCGGAGTTCGGCTGTGGTTAAAATGAAATTGAGCAACTTGCTGACAGGCGCAGGCATGGAGTCTGTTTATAAAGCCGACGATAAATTTGAAGATATTGTGCTTGACCGCAAAGAAGTGACTTATTCGTATTTTGCTGATCCGATGTATGTTTTTATGGATGCTGACTATAATCAATATGAGGTCGAGCAGGTTAACTTAGGCGATGCGTTGGATTACCTTGAAGCGGGGATGAATTGCGATGTGGTTTTCTATAATGGTAAAGCGCTTTCAGTGATACTGCCGACGATCTTAGTGCGCGAAATTATCTATACTGAACCTGCAATTAAAGGTGATACGTCATCGGGTAAGGTTATGAAAAATGCCAAGCTGTCCACGGGTATGGAGCTGCAAGTACCGCTTTTTTGCAGTATTGGGGATAGAATTGAAATAGACACGCGCACACATGAGTATCGTAGCCGTGCGTAGGGGTATTTAGTTTTTCTAAACTTAAAGATAGGGGGGTCGTATGAAAAAGCAATTTCTTCTCTTGTTTTCTGCCTTGTTAACTGCTACTGCGTTATTTAGCTTTACCGGAAAAAGTATTGCCGCCGACCCGACCTCGATTGCGCTGCCGAAGAATTTGCCCGCTGATTTGAAACTGCCCGATAACGAAATTGTCTTTTTGAAATTACATGCCGAAGGGATGCAAAACTATATCTGCCGAGAAGGCCAGGGGTGGATTTTCACTGAGCCGGTCGCAACTTTATATGATGATAAAAAAGTCGCCGTCGGCCGTCATTCTATAGGCCCAAGCTGGGTCAGCACCGTGGATGACAGTTGGGCGATTGGCCAGGCAGTCAAATCCTATGAGCCGAAGAATAAAAATAATATTCCTTGGCGTTTGTTCACGGCCAAAGATCATCGCGGAACCGGCGTTTTTTCAGATGTCACCAGCATCTTGCAAGTTAGAACGCAGGGCGGCAAGGTCCCCTCTTCTAAGCCATGCAGCACGGTGTATCATTTCAATCGAACATTTCCTGCGCCATACAAAGCAAGCTATTATTTTTCAAAGCGCAAGCTCGACTAATAATGCTTTTGCCGCAAGATATTGCGGGTGTTGTTCAAGTTCATGCCAAGGTATTGGCTCGCCACGAGCGGCCAGGCGCTTAATCCGACTTGCTGAGGCGGCAGAAGGCGTGTAGCGCAATTCAGCCAGGACGCGCTCCGCCTCCTGCGGCCGGTTGCAAACAAGCACCATATCGCAACCTGCATCCAGTGCGGCTTGGGCGCTTTCGACAAAGTTGCCGATTGCCCGCGCGCCTTCCATAGATAAATCATCGCTCACAATAGCGCCAGTAAAACCGAGTTGCTCACGTAGGATGTTCTGTAGCCAGATTTTTGAGAAGCCGGCAGGCCGCGCATCGACTGCCGGGTAAACAATATGCGCCGGCATGACCGCCGCCAGCGACACATCTAACCAGCGGTAAGGCTGCGCATCTTGCAAGAGAGCGTCAAGTGCGCGGGTATCCACTGCCATTGCATAATGTGAATCGGCCTCAACAAAGCCGTGACCCGGAAAATGTTTGCCACAATTGGTCAGGCCTGCAAGCGCCAGGCCATGACTTAAGCCTTTGGCCAGTAAGGTGATGACGCGCGGATCATGATGAAACGCACGATTGCCAATCACCTCCGACTGCCCATAATCGAGATCCAGGATCGGCGTGAAGCTCAAATCAATCTGACTTGCCCGCAGTTCTAAAGCCAATATATAGCCGATCGCAGTCGCCGCGCGGGTAGCGAGTAATACGTCTTGCTCCCATAGTTTGCCCAAACCGCGCATTGCAGGTAAGTGCGTAAAGCCATCAGTTTTGAAACGTTGGACTCGCCCGCCTTCATGGTCAACCGTGATCAGTAAATCGCTACGCACCTCGCGAATCTGCTCAGTCAAGGCGAGCAACTGCGCTCGACTTTGAAAATTGCGGGCAAATAGGATAATGCCCCCGGTTAACGGATGTAAGAGCCGGCGGATTTCTTCTTCAGTCAGCTCAGTACCCGAAACGTCCAGCAGCACCGGCCCGAGTGTATGAGCAGATAGGCTAGGCACTGGTTTTATCCTGTTCGGCAACCACGAAGGCGAGCGCATAATCGCGCTCGTCGCTTAGGGTTACATGGGCATGAATGCGCTGTGTTGTCAGCCAATCAGCCAGCGCCCCAAGTGCCACCACCACTGGCCGGCCACTGGGTTCATTTAGGGTTTGCAGCGCACGCCAGGTCATTGGCCAATGCATGCCAAGTCCGATGGCTTTTGAGAAGGCTTCTTTAGCCGCAAAGCGGGTGGCCAAAAAAGCCAAGCCGCGCGCGGCAGAACGTGCGGCGCGGGCATGATATTTTGCCAGTTCATCGGGACCGAGTACTTTGGCTGCAAAACGGCCGCCCGTGCGCTCCATCACACCTTTGACTCGGTCTATACTAATCATGTCAGTGCCAATCCCATAGATCATCTCTACACTCCCGGAAAAGGTGTTGATGCGGCGAGCCGAGCAGCCACCATCAGTGCTTTCATTTCACGTACGGCGTTTTCCCAGCCAACAAATAACGCATGGGCCACAATCGCATGGCCAATATTCAGTTCTGTGATGTCTTGCAGAGCTGCGATCGGCTGCACATTTGCATAATGTAGACCGTGTCCGGCATTGACTTTGAGTCCTAGCGATGCGCCCAGTTCCGCAGCGCGCGCAATGCGCTCGAGTTCTGCTTGGCGTTCCGCCTCGTTGCATGCTGAAGCATAGCGGCCGGTATGCAGTTCAATCACCGGCGCTAGTGTTTCACGCGCGGCATGAATTTGGGCTGGGTCGGGATCAATAAAAAGTGAAACGCGTATTCCTGCGCCCGCGAGCTGGCTACAGGCCGTTTTGACTTGGTTTAACTGACCGGCCACCTCAAGGCCACCTTCGGTGGTTAACTCTTGTCGTTTTTCTGGCACCAAGCATACGTCTTGTGGGCGTACGGTGCACGCAATCGCTAGCATTTCTGGCGTCAGAGCGCACTCGAGATTCATTCTGGTGTGCAGCAATGGGCGTAAGGCATGCACGTCCGCGTCGCGAATATGACGGCGATCTTCGCGCAAGTGGAGGGTAATGACATCAGCGCCTGCCGCCTCAGCGGCTAACGCTGCCTGCAACGGATCAGGATAAGCGACACCACGCGCATTGCGTAAGGTTGCAACATGATCAATATTGACCCCGAGGTCAAGATTGCCCGCAGGCGGCGACAAAAAACTCATAAAGTGTGTAAATCAATTAGGATTTGGCGCGTATTGAGGGGGACTCCGCCGAGGTGGTGATGCAGCAAAAAACGCATCAGTTGCTTACTCTGGGTAAGGGTTAAGGCGCGTTCATATTCGTCACGCTCCATATCGATTAAGGTTTGTCCGGCAATCAGCGGCCAATGCGCAGGCTCCATGCCATTTGCCGCACGCACGCCACGTTCTGGATCAAAGACATAAATTCCGTCTGCCGCCACCGGCTTACGGGTATGGGCAATAGAGTCAAAAGCACTGGCATGGCCCGTTTCGCGCAACAGGATACGCTCAAAAGAACGCAGTGCTTGCACTGGCGGCGCGCCAGCGCCAAGCCGGGTCAGCGTCAAGACGTAATGATCGAAAAGCCGTTCACACGGGTCTTCACGCGCACAGAATTTAAGCAGGAGTTCATTCGCATAAAAACCACATAGCAAGGCGTGGCCGGTTAACGGCGGCATCCCTCCAACCCATTCAGCGCCAGTGAGCGTGCGCAACTCGGATTTGCCGGCCCAGGCTAGAGATAAAGGTTGAAATGTTTGCAATACGCCGCGCAGAGCTGAATAGGGACGTTTGGCACCTTTGGCAACCAGTGCCAGCCGGCCGTAATCACGGCTAAAGATATCGAGCACTAGGCTCGTTTCGCGATGGGGGTAGCTATGCAGGACAAAACCGGGTTGCTCCGCAACCCGGCGTTCAGGGCGCATTGCAGCGCGCCCAGCCGGCTTACTTGAAATAGTACGTGCTAGCGTTGCCGGCAGAATTTCATCGACCTGTAATTCATTCATACCCATATGATTTTAGGCCCGCTGCATTGTCTGCCCAACCACTTTTGACTTTAATCCAGACCTCAAGATAGACCGGTGCATCAAAGCATTTTTCAATATCCATCCGGGCTTCACTGCTGATGCGTTTTAGTTTTTCTCCTTTGTGTCCGATCAGCATTGCCTTATGGCTATCGCGTTCAACTAAGATGGTCGCAAAAATGCGCCGCAAGCGGCCTTCTTGCTCAAATTTTTCAATCACCACCGTGCTGGTGTAAGGTAGTTCATCTCCGGTCCAGCGAAAGACTTTTTCTCGCAAAATTTCAGCGGCCAGAAAACGCTCGCTACGGTCAGTGAGATCATCTTCACCGTAAATCGGCTCACCTTGCGGCAAATAGGGCCGCAAGATGGTGAGTAATCTATCCAGGTCGTCAGCGCGCTTAGCGGATAGAGGCACGATCTCGCAAAAATTACGTAAGGCCCCCATTTTTTGCAGGAATGGGAAGAGCGTAGCTTTGTCCGTGATCCGGTCAAGCTTATTGGTAATCAGTAGCGCCGGGGCGGCAGGCGGAATCATCTCAAGCACTTTTTGGTCTTCGGCGCCAAAGTGACCGGCCTCAACCACAAAAAGGATAAGATCAACCGAACTCATGGTGGCGGTCACGGTACGATTCAATGACCGGTTGAGCATACCGCCGTGTTGAGTCTGAAAACCGGGTGTATCGACAAAAATATATTGCGCCTCAGGCAGGGTCCGAATTCCCGTAATTCGATGACGGGTCGTTTGAGCCTTGCGCGAGGTGATGCTGATTTTGTGGCCCACCAGGGCATTCAGTAGAGTTGATTTGCCTACATTGGGTCGACCGATAATCGCAATCGTGCCACAACGGAAATCAGCGGAAACATTCATAATTACTTTTCAAGTTGAATAACAGCTTTGTTTTTTGTTTTTGCGGGTGCGCTTGGTTTTAGCTTGCGCGCATGAGTGGCGCGCTTCGATTTAGCTGGCAATGCGGCAGGCAAAGCTTGGATGGCTTCCAACGCGCATTTTGCAGCAGCTTGTTCAGCAGCACGGCGGCTTGCGCCAAAACCAAATTCTTTAATTTCATATATAGGCACCGCGCACTCAACCTCAAATTGCTGGCTATGGGCGGCACCATGGGTCGCCACCACGGTATACTGTGGCAACGGGATTTGGCAGCCTTGCAAGCACTCTTGCAATAAGGTTTTTGCATCTTTACCTAGCGTACCAGGGTCAATATGCTCAAGGATCGGCAGATAGAGACCTTCAATCACCGCTTGCGCGGCTTCAAAGCCTCCATCCAAATAGATAGCGCCTAAAATAGCCTCAAGCGTATCGGCCAAAATTGACGGCCGCCGGCTGCCGCCGCTTTTTATTTCCCCCTCACCCAAGCGTAACGATTCGGCAAGATTGAGCGATTGTGCGATTTCATAAAGCGATTGTTGCTTCACTAAGTTTGCGCGCACCCGCGACAGATCACCCTCGTTTAATGCCGGGAAGCGTTTAAATAGCAGCGCCGCTACGGTGCAATTCAAAATCGAATCGCCGAGAAACTCCAGCCGCTCGTTATGGCTCGCGCTATGGCTACGGTGAGTCATTGCCTGCCGCAAGTATTCTGGATTACGGAATACATAGTGCAGCCGGCTTTCTAATGAGGATAAAGGCATAGCGCTAAGTATAACGCGTAACGCATAAGCCCTACTAAAACACGTCGCGACCCGTTTTTAGGTTAAGGACTAGGCGACTACGCAAATAGGCCGATCACACAATTAACTAAAACGGCCGATGCGTTTGAAATGACCAAAATTAAGCCAAATAAAGAAAGCTCTGCCGACTAGGTTACGGTCCGGCACAAATCCCCAAAAACGGCTATCTGCACTATTGTCTCGATTATCGCCCATCACAAAATAGTGACCCGGCGGCACCTTGCAGACAACGCCATCACTACTATACGTGCAGTTATCCCGAAATGGAAAGTCATCTGCGCCAATGATAAACGATGGGGCACCGGGGCTATTTAGAATGTCGTTGGTTTTGCTGCCAACGGTTTGCTGGTATTGCTTAGCATATCCTATTCGCTCTTCATCAAAATAATCCGGCAGCGGGCTTTGTGGCACGGCCTGGCCGTTGATGGTCAAATGCTTGCCTAGATACGCGACCGTATCACCCGGCACGCCGATCACCCGTTTGATGTAATCGATGGCTTCATCTTTCGGATAACGAAAGACCACGACATCACCCCGCTCTGGATTGCGGTTGGCGATCACTTTTTTATTCAACACCGGCAAACGAATACCGTAATCAAATTTATTCACCAGAATAAAGTCGCCCGCTAACAACGTAGGCAACATTGAACTCGACGGAATCTTAAACGGCTCAACGATAAAAGAGCGGAGTAAAAATACTAACAAAATGACCGGGAAAAAATTAGCTGAATACTCAAGCCACCATGGCTGCTGCAAAGCTTCTTTACTGAGCCGCGCCCGCGTGGCAAGCATGCTATCTGTGACGGCGTCAAATTGCTCGAGCTGACGGTCATATTCACCGAGTATCCGTTTAGCCTCGTTGCGGCGGCGCGACAGGAAGATCAATTTCTCAGCCAGCCAAGCTAGCCCCGTGACCAGCACTAAAGTAAAAAGAATCAGCGCAAAATTCATGAAAAATCCACTTTTATAGATACTTTATTTATCTGATACACGAAGAATCGCAAGAAAAGCTTCTTGCGGAATTTCAACGCTACCCACTTGCTTCATTCGCTTTTTACCTTCTTTTTGCTTCTCTAGCAATTTCTTTTTGCGGGAAATATCACCGCCATAGCATTTCGCCAACACATTTTTGCGTAGCGCTTTAATATTCTCGCGCGCGATAATATTAGAGCTAATGGCCGCTTGAATCGCCACGTCATACATCTGACGCGGAATAATTTCGCGCATTTTTGCGGCCACTTGCCGGCCGCGAAACATGCTTTGAGAGCGATGCACGATGATCGACAAGGCATCGACTTTCTCGCCGTTGATCAGCATATCCACTTTCACCACGTCTGCGGGACGATATTCTTTGAATTCATAATCCATTGAAGCATAGCCGCGCGAGACAGATTTGAGCTGGTCGAAAAAATCCAAGACGATTTCGGCCATTGGCATTTCATAAACCAGCTGAACTTGACGGCCACGATAGATCATATCGAGTTGCACACCACGCTTTTGCGTACACAGCGTGATGACCGAGCCGACATATTCTTGCGGCATATAGAGATTGACGGTGACGATGGGCTCGCGGATTTCTTCGATTTTTGAGGACTCAGGCAGTTTAGCTGGATTCTCAACAATCGCCAGTAAGCCGTTATTTTGCCTGACCTCATAGACCACCGTCGGGGCCGTGGTGATCAAATCCATATTGAATTCGCGTTCTAGCCGCTCTTGCACAATTTCCATATGGAGCAAGCCGAGAAAGCCACATCTAAAACCAAAGCCAAGTGCCTGAGAAACTTCAGGCTCATACTGCAAGGATGCGTCGTTGAGCTTGAGCTTTTCAAGTGATTCACGCAGCGCTTCATACTGGTTGGCTTCAACTGGATATAAACCGGCAAACACTTGTGGTTTAACTTCCTTGAAACCAGGCAGCGGCGCTAGCGCCGGTTTATTTGCATGGCTAACCGTATCCCCTACTTTAGCTACAGTCAGTGCTTTAATGCCAGCGATAATGAAACCCACTTGCCCAGCTGAGAGCGATTCTTTAGCTTGAGATTTTGGCGTGAAGACACCGATGTGTTCAACCGGAAACTGAGCTCCGGTCGCCATCAGCACAATCCGATCTTTGGGTCGCAAAGTGCCATTCACAATGCGCACTAGAATCACAACGCCAACATAATTGTCAAACCAAGAGTCGATAATCAGCGCTTGCAAGGGCGCTTGGGGGTCCCCTACTGGCGGCGGCACCTTGGCTATCAACGCCTCCAGCACATCGATGACGCCTTCACCCGTTTTAGCGCTGCAGCGCACCGCATCGGTCGCGTCAATGCCGATCACCTCTTCAATTTCTGCAATAGCGTTAGCGCAATTGGCCGCAGGCAAATCAATCTTATTCAGCACCGGCACGACTTCGACCCCAAGTTCAATGGCGGTATAGCAATTCGCCACTGTCTGCGCTTCTACCCCTTGACTTGCATCCACCACCAATAAGGCGCCTTCACAGGCCGATAGGGAACGGCTGACTTCATATGAAAAATCAACGTGCCCTGGGGTATCGATTAGATTCAGGTTATATATTTGGCCATCCCGCGCGCGATACGTCAGGGCCGCAGTTTGCGCTTTAATAGTAATGCCGCGCTCGCGCTCAAGCGCCATTGAATCAAGTACCTGCGCTTCCATTTCACGCGAGGAAAGACCCCCACACAACTGGATAATACGGTCAGCCAGGGTAGATTTGCCGTGATCAATATGGGCAATAACGGAGAAATTACGAATATGGTCCATGTAGCTTATTTCGCCCGTGGTCGTAACGGGATAAATTGTGTGTTTTCACCACGGCGTATCAAAATTGCTACCATTTTTTTAGAATCCAGTGTACGTACTACGCTATCAAACTGCTGCGCATTCATGATATCTGCATCGCCAATCCGCAACACAATATCGCCTCTGCGGATGCCGGCCTGTGCTGCCGGGCCTTGCACCGCGTCAACGCGCACGCCATAGCCTAGCTTGAGGTCTTTCAATTGTGCCTCGGCCAAGCTACTGACGGTGAGGCCGATTGAGTTTGCCGTATGCATGCGTGGGTCTGCTTTAGGCAGCATCGCGCGAGCGGGTCTATCCGCTTGCATGGCTGCAATCGTGACGCCCAGATCACGTTTTTTGCCTTTACGCCATAATGTCATCGGCACGCGTGCGCCGGGTTTTGTGCTGCCGACTAGACGAGGCAAATCGCTTGCCTCATCAATAGTTTTACCATTGAAGCTTAAGATAATATCGCCGGCTTGCACGCCCGCCTTGTCAGCCGGCCCACCCACTTCAACGCTGCTGACAAATGCACCTTGCGCACGCGGCAGGCCCAACGACTGGGCGACATCTTTAGTCACTTGACCAATCGCCACCGCGATACGTCCGCGAGCCACTTTCCCCGTTGCCTTGAGTTGCTCAGCAACCCGTGTGGCCTCATCAATTGGAATCGCGAACGAAATCCCCATAAAGCCGCCAGTACGGCTGTAAATTTGCGAATTGATCCCAATCACTTCGCCACGCAGATTCATCAACGGACCGCCTGAGTTGCCTGGATTGACGGCCACATCGGTTTGAATAAAAGGTAAATAGTCGCCAGTATTGCGCCCTTTTGCACTTACGATACCTGCCGTCAACGTATTATCAAAACCAAATGGCGAGCCAATGGCGACAACCCACTCGCCAACGCGCAGTGCATTCGAATCCCCTAGTGTCACGACGGGCAGATCTTTGGCATCTATTTTCAGCAAGGCGACGTCGCTGCGCTTATCAGCGCCGATGAGCTTAGCTTTAAATTCACGCTTATCAAGCAATGTCACATAAATAGTGTCGGCGTCATAAACGACATGCGCATTCGTCATGACGTAACCGTCCGCTGAGATCACAAAACCTGAACCCACCCCATGGCTACGTTCAATCCCTGCATCCGGCGCGACATCCTCCTCTGGCACGTCTTGCTCAGAACGCGGCGCGGGTCGCTGCTGCGGCAGCGGGAAACCAAAAAAACGCTGGAAAAACTCCAACATTTCATGACTATTCATTCCTGGCGGCAATTCGATGCTGCTATTACTAGACGGGATCCGCCCGGTGGTGCGTATATTCACCACCGCCGGCCCTACTTTATCAACCAGTCCAGTAAAATCCGGCAGGCTGACGACCGGCGCCAAGGCCGGAGGTGGATTTGCTACGGCCAAGGTAAACGGCAAGAAAACAGCCGCCATCACTACCCATAACGGGCTAAATAAGCGCAACAAATTGTGTGTCGAAAAATTGCTCATGGTAAATAAGCCGCGGGTTCAAAAGGCAATTGCAAGTTTACCGTATTAATGCATACTGCGTGAGCTTACCAGCGTTTATTTTGCGGCGTATCGAGTAACGGGCGTAATTTAGCAGCGGTCGCTTTACAGCCATTTGTGAATGCTCTTACAAGCGTTACAAAGGTTACAATTGACGGTTACAATTTTTGCTGAGTTGCCGGCAGCGCACGACTAACTCGCGCAGCATAGGAGCAGGTAAGGCATCGGCCAGGATGAGTATTTTACGGCGGCGGCCATCGCTCGCGCGCACGGTGAGGCTTAACATCAGGCCACCCCAATAGGCCATATCCGATATGTGTGAGCAATGCACGGGTCTGCCTGCACGATGCCAGGTGGTGATTGCCTGCGCGCTAATTTCTAGCCTACAAGGTTGCTGCGCATCGACACGGTAAGCCAGATAGCTGAGGACGAGCAGCACGACACAAGCGGCTAATAGGGCGCCAAGAACGTTGACACGCGGTGCAGCAACACGCCACACCGCGTAAGTACAGCACAAGATAAAGGCTAATGTTAGCCATCTTAGAACAGTAGAAGGTTTGAGTTCAAATTGAATCGGCGCCTGCATCATTCAGTCTGACTCTAACCATTACTGGGTTTTCGCTTGGACTGCTTAGGTCCGCTTAAAAACGACTGCTTAGATCCGCTTAAAAACTAGGGAGCCATTGGTGCCCCCAAAGCCAAATGAATTTGACAGCGCAATGTCTATGTTCATCTCGCGCGCGACATTGGCACAGATATCTAAATCGCACTGCGGGTCTTGATTAAACACATTGATCGTCGGTGGCGCCATCTGATGCTTAAGTGCCAGCACCGTAAAGACGGCTTCAATACCCCCTGCAGCACCGAGCAAATGACCGGTCATGGATTTGGTCGAACTGACCACGACTTTTTCTGCATGGTCAGTCAAGGCGCGTTTAATGGCAATCGTCTCGCTTAGATCACCGAGCGGCGTTGAAGTGCCATGCGCATTAATATAATCGATTTGGTCAACGTTAATTTCAGCATTTTTCAGGGCATTGAGCATACAACGATATGCGCCATCGCCATCTGAACAGGGTGCCGTCATATGGTAAGCATCTGCGCTACGACCATAGCCGATCATTTCACAATAAATCTTCGCGCCTCGCGCTTTGGCATGTTCATATTCTTCGAGGACCAGCACCCCCGCCCCTTCGCCCAGCACAAAACCATCGCGATCTTGATCCCAAGGACGGCTGGCCGTGGCTGGATCGTCATTGCGTTGTGACAGCGCACGCGCAGCAGCAAAACCACCCACCCCAAGCGGCGAAACCGTGGCTTCAGCCCCACCCGCGATCATCACATCGACATCGCCATATTCGATCATACGCATGGCCTCACCGATCGAATGCGTACCTGTGGTACAGGCGGTAGAGATCGCCAGGTTAGGGCCTTTCAGGCCGAAGTGAATCGATAAATGCCCGGAGATCATATTGATAATCGAGGCGGGCACAAAAAATGGCGAAATCCGGCGTGGGCCACGATTAAGTAATTCGGTTTGCGTTTGCTCAATCGACGGTAAACCACCGATGCCTGAGCCAACGATCACGCCGATACGCTCGGCATTAGCCTGGTTGACTTCAAGACCGCTGTCTTGCATAGCTTGGATACCGGCGGCTAGCCCGTAATGGATAAAGGTATCCATATGACGCGCTTCTTTACTCGAAATATAGTGCTCAATTTCGAAGCCTTTCACCTCACCGGCAAATCGAGTCGATAGATTGGAGGCATCGAATTTGGTCACAGTAGCAATACCAGACTGACCCGCCACTAAATTAGCCCAGCCTGCGTCAACTGTATTACCGACTGGCGAGATGTGTCCTAGACCTGTTACAACAATACGGCGGCTCACGTTACCCTCTTTCATCACATAACAACAAAAAAGCCACAGAGTTCACAGAGAAAACCTCTGTGAACTCTGTGGCCCACTTAAACCAATGTAAGGTGATTAAGCCTTAACGTTGGCACTTGCGTAATCAACTGCTTGCTGCACCGTAGTAATCGATTCAGCTTCCTTGTCAGGAATTTCCATACCGAATTCATCTTCAAGGGCCATGACGAGCTCGACTGTATCTAGCGAATCGGCCCCAAGATCATCAACAAATGATGCTTCATTTTTGATTTCAGCTTCGGCAACACCAAGTTGTTCGGCTACAATTTTCTTGACACGTTGTTCAATATTGTCCATTCAGACCCCTCCGGGATAAGTTTATAAGGTTTCGAGTGCGCGCATTCTATCAGGTTTAAACAACAAATTATCACTTTGATAATATGGGTTGAATAACGCGCGGAATCAGGTTATACGAAATACAAAAAATACAAAGATGAATTAAGCCATAAACATCCCGCCATTTACATGCAAAGTGGTTCCAGTAATATAGGCCGCCCGCGCAGAAGCCAGGAAAGCGACCGCATGAGCGATATCTTCCGGACTACCAAAGCGCCCAAGCGGAATCTGCGATTTGATTGCGGTTTGCTGTTCGGCAGGCAGAATGTTGGTCATATCGGTCTCGATAAATCCAGGCGCGATACAATTCACGGTGATGCCACGGCTGCCAACCTCACGTGCCAGTGCTCGTGTCATGCCCGCAACGCCGGCTTTGGCCGCGGCATAGTTCACTTGCCCTGCGCTGCCCATCGCCCCCACCACAGAGGTGATGTTGATAATGCGCCCGCTACGAGCTTTGATCATCGGCCGCAGGACTGCACGCGATAAGCGGAATACGGCTTTTAAGTTGGTATTGAGCACATCATCCCACTCCTCCTCTTTCATCCGCAAGATCAGTTGATCTCGCGTGATGCCTGCGTTATTGACTAGAATTTGCGGTGCGCCGAATTTTTTAGTCAAGTCTTCGATCCGCTGATCTAGCGCTGGGTCATTCACGTCCAGGGCAATACCGTGGCCAGCAAACCCAGACTCCGCGAAAGCTGCGGTAATCGAAGCCGCGCCCTCAGCGCTGGTTGCACTACCAATCACCGTGGCGCCAGCACGCGCCAATTCAAGCGCCAGCGCACGGCCAATGCCACGAGAGGCGCCTGTCACCAGCGCGATTTGTTGATCCAGTATTTTTTCCATTGAGTCTCTATTTTTCAGCAAAATAAAACTGCTAACGTAATAGCAGCAAAGCCTCGTCAAGCGATGCAGCATCACCTAAAGCTGCGCTCACGAGCGTACTATCAATGCGTTTTGTTAAACCAGTTAGAACCTTGCCAGGGCCACATTCTACGATATGCGTTATGCCGGCATGCGCAATCGCTTGAATTGACTCAACCCAACGTACCGGCCCAGCGGCTTGTCGAGCTAGCGCATTTTTAATCTCCGCTGGCTCAGACGCCATTGCAACATCAATATTATTGACCACCGGAATCTGCGGCGGGCGCACTTCAACCTGTGACAAATAGTCACGCAATTGATCCGCCGCGGGCTGCAATAAAGATGAGTGAAACGGCGCGGATACCGGCAACAACAACGCACGCTTCGCCCCTTTAGCTTTGGCTAATTCGCAAGCAGCTTCAACCGCCGCCTGATGTCCTGCGATCACGATTTGCGCCGGCGCGTTGAAATTGACCGGCTCTACCACGCCAGCCGCACTTGCTGCAACACAGACTGCGCTCACCGCAGCAGCGTCCAGGCCGAGGATCGCGGCCATGCCGCCGACCCCTACCGGTACCGCTGCTTGCATGACTTGCGCGCGAAAGCGCACCAACGACACAGCGTCGCTAAAGGTCAAGGCGCCGGCTACCACCAACGCCGTATACTCGCCCAGGCTATGGCCTGCGACCATAGCTGGCACAGGCCCGCCTACGCTAGACCAGGCGCGATAAACGGCATAAGCCGCGGTCAACATAGCTGGCTGCGTGTGGGTGGTGAGATTTAACGTATCAACCGGGCCCTCAGCAATCAATTTGCCGATATCCTGATTCAATGCGTCGGACGCTTCTTGCAACGTCTCACGCACCACTGGCCAATCGGCAAAGGTCCCAAGCATACCCACTGACTGCGAGCCTTGGCCGGGAAATACAAAAGCAAATTTCATCTTATTTTAAATCCTGACTCAATCAAAATCGAATAACCGAAGCGCCCCAAGTAAAACCGCCGCCAACGCCCTCGATCAAAATGTGATGGCCTCGTTTGATACGGCCATCCCGCACCGCTTGATCCAAGGCAAGCGGAATTGAAGCCGCTGAAGTATTGCCATGCTGATCGACCGTGACCACCATGCGCTCAAAGGGTAAACCAAGCTTACGGCAGGTACCTTGCATAATGCGGAGATTGGCTTGATGAGGAATCAACCAGTCAAGGTCCGCCGACGACAACTGCGCCTTAGCAAGAGCCTCAAGGGCAACCTTTTCAAGCACATTGACCGCCAACTTAAGAACCGCTCTCCCATCCATATGTAAAAACGCATTACCCGCAATCACGCCGGCGTTCACCCGACCTGGCACACAGAGAATATCCGCATGACCGCCATCTGCATGGAGCACGCTGGCCAAAATACCCGGCTCTTCAGAAGCGCGCAGGACAACGGCGCCAGCGCCATCGCCAAAGAGCACACACGTTGAACGGTCATTAAAATCCAGTAAGCGCGAAAAAGTTTCTGCCCCGACCACCAATATCGTACGATATGTGCCGCTGCGGATAAACTGATCGGCTACGGTTAATGCATATGCAAAGCCAGAACACACTGCATTCACATCA
Organism: Mycoavidus cysteinexigens; assembly: GCA_031963245.1. Lineage (GTDB taxonomy): Bacteria > Pseudomonadota > Gammaproteobacteria > Burkholderiales > Burkholderiaceae > Mycoavidus > Mycoavidus cysteinexigens_A. The sequence continues at coordinate 93,239 of JASSUC010000001.1, read as the reverse complement.
AATGCGGCACAATTATTGAGAATACCAAGCTTGTTTTGCAACAAACAAGCCGTGCTTGGAAAAATACAATCCGGCGTTGAAGTCGCAACCAGAATTAAATCGACTGTTTGTGGATCAACCCCAGCAGCTTCCAGCGCCTGTTGCGAGGCGGTCAACGCCAGATCACTGGTATTTTGCTCAGCACTCACAAAATGCCGAGCACGGATGCCAGTGCGCGTGAAGATCCATTCATCGCTGGTTTCAATACCACGCGTCGCTAGTTGGCTAGCTAACTCTTCGTTACTGACACGCATTGGCGGCAAACAACTGCCCGTGCCAATAATGCGGGAATAAAGATTGGTATGTGTCATTATAATTTGGATGCAATTGTTCCTAGCTGCATTCTGTCTCCATTATGAACTACAGTTTGGCTCGCTTCATAGCCTAAGGCAGAAGATAGATTCGGGCCATCAGTCAATCGATCGCTTGCCTGATTGGCCTGATGATCCGTTGACGCGATGCGCTCGTCGCGGCCAAGATTGTTTTCCTCGATGGCGCGCTCAAGACGCTCTTGCAAATTATTTTTAATCGCATCATAACCGCGTTTAATCGCCCATTTAAAAGCATAGGCGTCCGCTGAACCATGACTTTTGATGACTAAACCACGCAGACCAAGCAGCGCCGCCCCATTATAGCGCCGATGGTCAACTCGGCGCTTAAGACGTGAGAGCACAGGCCAAGCCAAGCACGCCATCAATTTACTTAACCATGAGCGCGAAAACTCTTCTTTAATGATGCTATTGAGCATCTGCGCCAGCCCTTCGGAGGTTTTCAGCGCGACATTACCGGCAAAACCATCGCAGACAATCACATCTGTGGTGCCCTTATAGATATCATTACCTTCTACGTTACCATAAAAATTGAGGGTGCTGGCGCGCAATAATTCGCCCGCGCGCTTAATCGCCCCATTGCCTTTAATCGTTTCTTCGCCAATATTCAGTAAGCCAATCGTAGGCCGTTCTTTGCCTTCAACGGCTGCGACTAGAGCGTGGCCCATTTCAGCAAAGCTCAACAAATGATGGGGCTCGCAATCGACATTCGCCCCTAAGTCCAGCATCGTCGTATAGCCATACTGATTCGGCATGACCGCGGCAATTGCCGGGCGCTCAATGCCGGCAAGCGTTTTAAGCATATAGCGCGAAACCGCCATTAAAGCCCCGGTATTGCCGGCTGAGACACAGGCTTGCGCGTGACCCTCTTTAATGAGATTGAGCGCCACTCGCATCGATGAGTTTTTTTTCTTACGCAACGCGACTTCGATCGAATCATCCATAGCCACGACTTCAGTCGCGGCATATACGGATAACCTAGGCTCATTCAGCGCCTTACATTTTTTGAGCTGAGCACGAATCGAATCTTCCAAACCGACCAGCAGCAACTCAAGATCGTCATGCGCACGCAGAAAGCTGATCGCGGCAGGAACAGTCACGGACGGGCCATAGTCACCGCCCATACAATCAATGGTGATTTTAATCGTCATACTATTTGACGGCTTTTAATACAAAAGAGCGGCACACGAATGCCGCTCTTGCGCTGAACCGAAAACACTTGTAAGGCTGAAAATCTAACTTCACTGCAGACCAGCAAGCACGCAATAGAACCGCCGGCAACTTTATGCAATGAACCGTTCTTAATCGTTATTAGACTTAACCACTTGCTTACCACGATAATAGCCGTTTGGGCTTACATGGTGGCGCCGATGAACCTCACCTGACGTAGGCTCAATCGCCAGCGCCACGCCGCTCAAGAAATCGTGCGAACGATGCATGCCGCGTTTTGACGGCGATTTTTTGTTTTGCTGAACTGCCATGATTCACTCCGTAACTTTGAAAATTTTCCGGATTTTAACATAAGCTAAACGGGTTAGCTTCAATTAGATGTTTGCCCCCCATGTTCTGCGAGAGATTCATGTAGGAATGGACACACCGCATGCTTGGGTACGAGCGGTAAAGAGAGCAACAGTTCTTCATCAATCAGATCGATCAAATCAAAGCGACGCGACCCAACGATCACCTCAACCTGCTCATCATTCGCCGACACTGCATCAGCCTGCGCATTACTTTCTACAATGCGATACCAGATATCAATGGCTAGCTGCTCCTCATAGGGCTCAAGGCAGCGCTGGCATGCCAGCCATAGCTGGCCTTGCAAGGCCAGCCTTAAATAAGGTACCGCAACTGTTTTGCCGCCGGCAGCCAGCTCCTGGCGTATTTCGCCGGTCACCGTCCAGCGCAACGCCGAATGATGGGCTAGCGTATCTGGCGTAACTTCGTTTAAGATTCGTGGCAGATCCTGCACTAAGACTTCACCGCATGCCTGCTGTTGATTGCGTACAAACGCAAACACATCAAATTCACGCGGGTTGTCAAGCACAGCCGAACTGCTTGGAGATTGACTCATGGATGCGACTCACCAACAATCAGCAGCCTCATGGCGGACACTACCGCTTAAGAAAAGCTAATGAAACTATGAAAAGCTCACCAGCTTATCGATTTTTAATTTTCAAGTCAAACTCTTTAATTTTCAAGTCAAACTCTGAATATTTCTTTTTATATTAACCAACGAACAATGTCTTCTTCGCCAACTCATCACACGCGCTTAATTCTCGCTTCAAGCTCGCCCTACCGCCGCGCCCTGCTTGACCGATTACGGCTCCCATTTGAAATTATTCTACCCAATCTGGACGAAACGCCTCTGCCCAACGAAACGCCAGCCGCAACTGCCTTACGGCTGGCTGAAGCAAAAGCGCGCACGGTGGCAAGCCATGCGCCAAACGCGCTGATCATCGGTGCCGACCAAGTAGCTCTTTGTGAGGGCCAACAGCTTGGCAAGGCCGGCACTCATGACAAGGCGTTGATCCAACTACAATCTATGCGTGGCCGCATGGTTGAATTTCATAGCGCCTTGTGCGTTTATGATGCACCGCGAGAGATCATGCAAAGCGCCGACATTATCACGCGGGTGCGAGTTCGCAACTTGCCTGATGATGAACTGGACGCTTATTTGCGCTTAGAACAGCCCTATGATGTTGCCGGTAGCGCAAAAGCGGAAGGACTTGGCATTGCCCTGCTTGAATCGGTTGAGAGCAATGACCCGACCGCCTTGATCGGCTTACCGTTGATTGAATTAACCCGCATGCTGCGCGTCGCAGGTCTTAACCTCTTTGAGATGCAATGACAGGTATACTTTATTTAGTCCCCAATACACTTGGCACAGGGAATGCCGACTCGCTCGCGGCGGTACTGCCACAAGGAGTTTGCGCACAAGCCGCTCAGCTAACCTATTACATCGGTGAAAATGCAAAGGCAACCCGCGCATTTTTGAAAAGAATCGGTACCGAACACGCGATTCAAAATATTGAAATTCGTGAATTGAACGTGCATACCCCCGCCGCCCAAGTCCATGCATTGCTAGCGCCGATTATCGCCGGCGCAGATGGCGGCTTAGTCTCTGACGCCGGGTGCCCAGCCGTGGCTGACCCTGGTGCGTTACTGGTGCGTTATGCTCATCAATGTGGTGTACGCGTTGTGCCATTAGTTGGGCCTAGCTCGATTTTGCTTGCCTTAATGGCCTCTGGCTTGAATGGGCAAAGCTTTGCTTTTCATGGATATTTGCCAGTCAATGCCAATGAGCGCGTGCGCGCTTTGCAGACCCTTGAGAAGCACTCGTGCGAAACCCAGCAAACCCAAATTTTTATTGAAACGCCTTATCGTAATCAGGCTTTATTGGATGCGCTGCTGACGCATTGTGCAGCATCAACACAATTATGCGTTGCAGTGGATTTGACCTTACCCGGTGAATGTATCGTGAGCCGCGCCGTGAGCCAGTGGCAAACAGAGTTGATTGATGTGTGTAAACGACCGGCTATTTTTTTGATGCTGGCAGCTGAAAACAAATCAACTGCGCGCAAATAACCCACCTGGTGCAAAACTGAGCCTTAACGCGGCTTTGCTGCGCTCACTGCATCCTATGCTAGGCCATGGGGCTGGGTCGCTCCAGTGCCTAACGATCAATGCAACGACAACTGCTCTTGCATCGTCAACGCGCGCACGGCCGAGGCCCCCGCTGACAGCCCAAATTTGCGGGCAAACCGGTCGAACACCCCTTCTTTCACCGTGTAATCAACCAGCTTTTTCGCTTTTAAGACGTCACGGGCAACCGAGCGCGTATCGCCCAAACCATCTACTAGCCCAAGCTCAATGCTGCGTTGACCGGTCCACACTAGACCCGAGAAAATTTCTGGTATTTCCTTTAAGCGCTTACCGCGGCCCTGGCGGACCACATCAATAAACTGCTGATGAACCTCATTCAGCAAGCTTTGCATGTATTTCTTTTGCGTGCTGTCCTCTGGTAAAAAAGGATCATTCAGCGCTTTGTTACGGCCAGCGGTTAACAAACGGCGCTCAACGCCGAGCTTATTCATTAAGTCGGTAAAGCCAAAACTATCCATGCGCACCCCGATTGAGCCGACAATACTTGCCTTATCAACGAAGATTTTGTCAGCCGCAACGGCAATGTAATACGCGCCCGATGCGCAGATATCATCCACCACAACATAGAGTGGCTTATGCGGATAGCGAGCCCGTAGCCGACGGATTTCGTCATTGACCATGCCGGCTTGGACTGGGCTACCCCCTGGGCTATTCATTTGCAACACCACGCCCGCTGCTTGCTCAGCGGAAAATGCCCGCTCGAGCGCAGCATTTAGGTTGGCTGCATTGCTTTGCTTATCCGCCGCAATTTCGCCTTCAAGCGTAACCAGCGCCGTATGCTTGCCTGCCCCGCCAGCTTTGCCGCTAGAAACAGAAACGGTGCGCCATGACATGACGACAAAAATGATTAAAAATGCTAAACGGAAAAATATCTTCCAGCGCCGTGCTGCCCGTTGTTCATGCACGGCAGCCAGCACGGTTTTTTCGAGTAACTCGCGTTCCCAGGGTAGCGCCACTGGCGCTGCCAGGTCAGCTCCTGCCTTGCCAGAACTAGAGTTGGTCATCGAATTATCGTCAGACATGGTGAAAATGAGCGGTTGCAGTTAAAGAGAAGCTACGATAGCACACAAGCTCGCAGAAATTTTGAAAAATAGTACCTAAACCCATGCTGTTACCTAAAAGATGGGTTTTTTCTACAGCGGGCTCAATTGCTCAAGAAAACGCTCGCACTCTTCCGGCAAAGGCGCTTCAAGCGTAAGCACGGCGCCGCTAACGGGGTGTACAAAACTAACCTTATACGCATGCAAAAACATCCGTTTAAGCCCGGGCTTAGCTCTCGCGCGGGCGAGCTGGCGATTCAATGCAAAGTCACCATATTTGTCATCTCCCACAATCGGCGCGGCCAAATGAGCCAGGTGCACACGGATCTGATGCGTACGCCCGGTTTTTAACTCGGCTTCTAGCAATGCATACCCGGCAAAACGCTGAATCAAATTAAATACCGTATGAGCCAATTGACCTTGTTCGTGGATGCACACCCGCCGCTCACCTTCAGGCGTCAGATATTTATGCAACCGTTCTTTTACAATTTGCCGCGGCGCCTGCCAATCGGCGTGGACACAGGCTAAATAACGTTTATCAACTTTATTGTCGCGTAATTGAGCGTGCAATGCAGTCAATGCCGAACGTTTTTTAGCCAATAACAAAATACCTGATGTTTCGCGATCAAGTCGATGCACCAATTCGAGAAATTTGAGTTTGGAGTAGGTCTGCCGTAATTGTTCGATGACCCCGAAGGCAATGCCACTGCCACCATGTACCGCCACTCCGGCTGGCTTGTTAATGACCAGCAGACAATCGTCCTCATACAGCACTGGAAAGTTCGCCACAGGCGCAGTGCTGCCTAAGCGCTGAGTCCCCTGATTATCTTTGTGCGCGATACGCATCGGTGGTAAGCGTATAATATCCCCTATTGCCAATCGATACGCGGTATCTACCCGGCCTTTATTGACTCGCACTTCACCGCTGCGCACAATGCGGTAAATATGGCTTTTGGGTACGCCCTTGCAGATGCGCAGCAGAAAATTGTCGATGCGTTGTCCAGCAGAAGCATCGTCAATTGTGAGCAGTTTGACCGAGTCGGATAATGGGCGCTGCACAGATATTTTGCCTAAGTTATTCATTCTGCATATAATTTGCCTTCAGCAAGTCCGCGTAGAGAGTGAATGTGCCCTCTACCCGTAGATTGCACCCGGCATGAGCATTCAACAGCCCGCCATTTTACTTGGATAACCGGAGGCTGTCGCTTATTTAAGCCGGGCAATATGTTGCACGCACGGATTTTATTTTAGCAAGAACACCCTTATAGGCAAGTTCAGCTAAGAAAAAGTACCGAAAGGCAACGAAGATTTGGTTGAAAAGAATTTTTATTGATTAGCCTTTAGCTTAGCTAGTCAATTGCGAAAATCGATACGACGCTTGGCGCGGAACAGATAAAAACTCAGCGCCAGCGAATTCGCATACGCCTTTGCGCCGCTCAAAATAAGAGCCGCCAGGAAGGCAATTCTTTATCAAATCTTCGGCCCTAGCGTGTTTTTAGACACTAAAAGTGCAGCGTGCCATGCTTTGCCACTTAGCGCAAAAATTGGCCCAGCTGCTCCGGAGCCGTTCCATGAAACGCATACTTTTTAACGCCACGCAACGAGAAGAACTCCGTGTGGCCATCGTCGTTGGACAAAAGCTCATCGATATTGATATTGAAACGATTGGCCAAGAACAACGCAAAGGCAATATTTACAAAGGAGTGGTCACTCGGATTGAACCTTCGCTCGAGGCTTGCTTTGTCAACTACGGCGAAGAACGTCACGGCTTTTTACCCTTTAAAGAAGTCGCGCGCCAATACATGAAAGAAGGGATCGATATGCGCTCGGCGCGGATCCAAGATGTACTGCGTGAGGGGCAAGAACTGATCGTTCAGGTCGAGAAAGAAGAGCGCGGCAATAAAGGCGCTGCCCTGACAACCTTTATTTCGCTTGCCGGCCGTTATTTGGTGCTCATGCCAAATAACCCACGTGGCGGTGGCGTCTCACGTCGCATTGAAGGCGATGAACGCCAAGAATTGCGCGACATCATGGCGCAACTGCAACTGCCAGATGGCATGAGTATGATCGCCCGCACAGCAGGCATTGGTCGTAATATTGAAGAATTGCAATGGGATCTCAATTATCTGATGCAATTGTGGCGCGCCATTGAGGAAGCGGCCAACGGCATGCAAGGCCCACTCCTGATTTACCTTGAATCCAGCTTAGTGATCCGGGCAATCCGCGACTACTTCCAGCCAGATATTGGCGAAATCTTGATTGATACGGCAGAGATTGAAGAACAGGCACGCGCCTTCATGGGCATCGTAATGCCCGACAATCTGCATAAGGTCAAGCGTTACCACGACGATGTCCCGCTTTTTTCCCGCTTTCAGATCGAGCACCAAATTGAGACGGCTTATGCACGTACCGTTTCTTTACCTTCTGGCGGCGCAGTCGTCATCGACCATACTGAAGCATTGGTTTCAATTGACGTCAATTCCGCCCGCTCAACGAAAGGTGCTGACATTGAAGAAACGGCGCTGCGCACCAACCTGGAAGCCGCGGATGAGGTTGCACGTCAACTCAGACTACGAGACCTAGGCGGGTTGATCGTTATCGATTTTATCGATATGGAGTCAACCAAAAATCAGCGTGAAGTCGAACAGCGCCTAAAAGACGCGCTCAAACATGACCGGGCGCGCGTGCAGATGAGCAAGATCTCGCGCTTTGGGCTAATGGAACTCTCCCGCCAGCGATTACGCCCGGCCTTGTCTGAAGGCAGCCACGTCACCTGTCCGCGCTGTAATGGTACTGGCCATATTCGTAATGCTGAATCTTCAGCATTGCAGATATTGCGTATCATCCAAGAAGAAGCGATGAAAGAAAACACCGCGGCCATTCATTGCCAGGTGCCAGTCGAAGTCGCGGCCTTCTTGCTCAATGAAAAGCGGCAGGAAATCAACAAAATTGAAAGCCGCTTTAAAGTTGGGATCATTTTAATCCCTAACAAATATCTCGAAACTCCGCACTATAAGCTGGAAAGATTGCGTCACGACGACCCTCAGATGGATGAGGTGCATGTCAGCCACCGGATGGCCGAAAAAGCAGCTCGTGAGATGGAGCTGGAAATGGGCTACAGCAAGCGCACTGAAGAGACCCGCCCCAAACAGGAGGCAGCCGTTAAGGGGATTTCGCCTGAGCGGCCGGCGCCTCGCAGCAAACCCGGCCGTACAGCCGGAGCACGCGCACTAGAGATAAAAGACACAGGTTTATTCAATTGGTTTAAGCGCTGGTTTAGTTTTACTTCAGCAGACTTGCCAGCTGCCGCCGACAAACCCACATCACCACAAGCACGCACCGCAAATGCTGCCGCTGAGAGCGCTGCGAATCAAGATAGCCGGCACGAACGTAGTCATAGTGGCCGCTCGCGCCGCGGTAGCGGCTCTAACCGTACCGGCGAGCATAGCAGTGGCCGTACGCCGCGTGGCAGTTCACGTACTGCGCAAGCGGAAACTCCCGAAGCTACAGCTACAGCCCAGGAGCAGAGTGAACGCCAAGAGCGCGGCGAACGCCAAGAGCGCGGCGAACGCCAAGAGCGCGGCGAACGCCAAGAGCGCGGTGGACGTCAAGAACGTGGTGAGCGTCAAGAACGCGGCCAACGTCAAGAGCGTGGTGAACGTCAAGAACACGGAGAACGTCAGGAACGTGGTGAACGTCAAGAGCGCGGTGAACGTCAAGAGCGTGGCGAACGTCAAGAACACGGCGAACGTCAAGAACACGGCGAACGTCAAGAACACGGCGAACGTCAAGAACGTGGTGAACGTCAAGAGCGCGGTGAGCGTCAAGAAGACGGTCAACGTCAAGAACGTGGCGAACGTCAAGAAGACGGTCAACGTCAAGAACGCGGCAGACGTCAAGAACGGACCGGACGCCAGGATCCTAAACGAGCACAAACCGCTGCTACCGCTAATCAGGTTGTCGGCTCGCCGCTACTTGATGCGCCAACAGACCATTCCCAAGCAAATAGTACTCATGAATTTGCCGAATCCTCAACGGCACAGCCAAGTCACACGCCGGCGTTCGTGCCACACACTACGGTGGCCCCGGAAGGCGAAGAACGCCGTCGCCGCCGGCGTGGGCGCCGCGGTGGGCGCCGTGAACGCGATGACACCCAGGTTCGCACCTCAGATGCAGGCTCTACTGAAGTTGCCAGTGCCGTGTCTGTGGAGCAAGCGACAGACTATGCGCCCTCCTCGCAGACTCAACCGCAGCAATCTGTGCAACCACAGTTAGAGAGTACGCAGTCAAGCAATCAATCGAGTAAGCCTGCCGTCGCCCCATTACCTGAAATCGCCGTGGCTTCTAGTCAACCGGCTTTTAAGGATGCGGATCCGGTGCAAGCTATCAGCCGCCCTGCTGCAGCTAGACCCGCACCTGAGGTGGTGTCAACCTCGAAAATGCTTGAGTCCACAGGCCTGGTCCTAGTCAATACAGATAGCAACAAACTGCGTAGCGCCGATGAAGCAAGCGCCTCAATCACTAAGTCCCAGCATGTCGGGCGCGAACGCAAGCGCTTGCCGTCAACAGTCGCAGCCCCGATACAACAAGTTGAGACCGCAAAAACGGCAGATAAAAGTCAGGAATGAGAGGGATGAAATAAGTAGTGAATCCCAGTCTGGTGCACAATACGGCTAGGCTGGGGTTTTTACATTCTTATAATTTCTCATCAAAGCGCATAAAATACTTAATCTTGTGTTTAAAAATCTTCCATACGCTCGCCAATGACCAAACGCCTTTCTCCGGATGCCGAAAAACTCGTCGGCTTATGCCTTGCATCTTATGCGTCAGGCAGCCGCACTGAAGACCTTTTTTGGGAAGCTCAAACCGATATCCTCTTGGCAAAAATTCTGCGTAATGGGAATCAAGTTATCCTCGATACCGTGCTTGATCATCTACAGCAGAATCATCCAGGTGCGTACGGTGTTTTAGCCGATATTGCCGATGCCCACAGCGAATCGTTCACGCTCTCTCATCAAGGTCACAACTGGGACGCCGTGCTCATCGCGGCGCCCGTGCTAGCCTGGACGCGTTACACGATACCCTCTGGCCCGCTCAAACCCGATGCAGTCAATGCGCTCCATACTCATTTGCAAGCCCATGTACTAGCCAGTGGCGCCCGGCTAGCAATGGCCCCTTATTTATACAGTATCGATCAGTTGCCACAGCAGCATATTGAAACCTATCGACTGACCCAACAGTTGGCTCAAGCCGCAATTGACCAGCGCCCAGTTCAACTGCAACCTAACCTCCGAGAGTTGCCGGAAACTTCTGCAGTCCTGGCGGACCCCCGCTTTCTATTAGCGGTTGCCGTTGCCCCCAAGACTCATGCCCTCTTTCGCTGGCAAGAAGAAGAAAACGGCATCCGCATCGAGCGTCATGATTGTCTTAAGCAGTGGGCGGTCCAAGGGGGGGCGAATTTCACTCAGGTATTACCTGGCTGTGAATTGGAATGCCTCTTGCCTGATGCTTACCATTCAGCCTGCCGCAATGCAGACGAGCAAATTCGGCCGCACACTTTGCGCACTGCGATACGCTATCTGAACGATACCCTCGCGCCCAATGTCAACGGGCTGCGCGCCGTTATCGCCGGCTTTGGCGAACACCGCATTGATGAGTACCGCATTGGCTTTACCCAGCGAGGCGATAATACTGTGCTGTATGGCATTGTCTGGCCGCTTTACGGTCATGAAGATATTGCGGCGCTGGCGGCCGAACAAGATGAAACGGCGAATAGCCCACTTGAAGATATTGTCGCGCTCTTAAAAACCGCGCATATCCTTGATATCCGCCGCCATGCGGGCCGCTTTGAACCCGAGTACTGCGAAGATTGTAATGGCCCGCTTTTTGCCAACCCGCTTGGTGAAATCGTTCATGCAGAAATGCCTGCAGATATTGAACTCGCACAGCCACATTTTCATTAAATTTTAGGTGGCGCCCACGGCTGGCCGCGATACAAAATTATGCCTTTTGGATAGGAGGCAAACATCCAGAAAATTTGTCAAGATACGCCCTAGGTTGCAGTCTATCTATTGCAACCATCTTGACACTTGAAAACCGGGCTTTTACAGCACAATCACCGTTAGCAATATTAAATTGGAGGGGGCATTCCAATGAAATTCTTTGTTTTAAACGACCAACCCGAACGGCGCGAGGGCCTCAAAGCACTGCTGCGTCAAATTGACCGCCGCGCTAACTTTTCTGAAGCAAAAGACTGGCGACAGGCAAGTCATCGATTAAAACGCGATTTACATGATTTATTTGTGATTGATTGGCAACTGCGTTGGATGCGAGTGGCTGATTTATTATGTTTATTACGCGAGCATCCAGCGCTACCCGTGGCAATTTTAACCGACGACACCACGCGCGCCACGGTCAATGCACTACTGCATGTGGGGGTGCTCGGGATTATTCCACGTAGTCTGAATCCACACCTGATTTTACGCGTCTTTGAACTGGTTCTGCTAGGCGGACATTACGTCCCCGTATGCGCGTTGAACCCTACTTTATCCAGCGCCTTCCGAGTACCTGCCAGTTGCAGCGAGTTGCCAACTGCGCCTAAACCTCTACCGCGCAATACGCCAGTAAAGCTTTCGCCGCGCCAGCATCAAATTATGCGTCTGTTAATTATGGGTAATACCAATAAAGTGATTGCGCGGGCTCTCAATATCAGCGAAGGCACCGTCAAAATTCATTTAACTAGCATCTTTAAAATGCTAGGCGCCACCAATCGAGCCGCAGCGGTAGCCATTTATAATGGCTGGCAATTCCAGACCCTAGAGGTGCTCCACAATACTACGCAGACGATCGAGCCTAACGCTATCCACGATCTACGCTCGCCGATTCCACTGAGGCAGTCTAAGCTAGCCCAAGCCCCAGCCGCGACATCAGAAAATGAGCCTGCGCTACTGATTGCAGCGCAAACACCCGCCCCTTACAATGCGCTAGAGACGCAATCCGTACCGCCACAAAACGCGCCGACCCCGGCTCATGACAACGAGTAAAATCAACCTAGCGCGTAGCCACTTTAAGAACTGCCGTTTAACTCAAGCGGGCAAGTGCGCGCCTTTAGCCATGCTCGCGCAGCCCCGCTAACATGGGGCGCAAGCCGTGCATGCACCATGCTATGGTAATCATTAAGCCAGGTTATGTCGCTAGCATTTAATAAGCTTGGCTCAATGCAGCGGGTGTCAATCGGACACAACGTCAGGGTTTCAAATTCGAGAAATTCGCCAAATTCAGTAGAGGGCGCAGAGCGTGTTAACACCAGGTTTTCAATCCGTATGCCCCATTGCTCTGGACGATAAATTCCCGGCTCAATTGAGGTGATCATGCCGGCTTCCATGGCGGTAGCAGGCTCAGCGGCCGCATAATGGGAAATAGCGTGCGGACCTTCATGCACATTTAAAAAATACCCCACACCATGGCCGGTACCGTGTCCATAGTCCACCCCTGCCGCCCAAATCGGCGCGCGCGCCAGCGCATCTAACATGGGCGCGCGAATGAAACGGGGAAAACGTGCGGCAGACAGCGCGATCATGCCTTTTAAGACGAGCGTAAAATCGTGCTTTTGCGCCGCGCTCGGGATGCCCACAGGCACCACGCGCGTAATATCGGTGGTTCCTCCCCAATACTGTCCGCCTGAATCGATCAACAATAGCCCCTGCCCCGCGATGGTGGCATGCGCCGCCGTTGACGCGCAATAATGCGGCATCGCTCCATTCGCGTTAAAACCTGCAATCGTACTAAAACTAAGCGTCACAAAACCCGGCCGGCGCGCACGCGCAGCACTCAGTTGCTCGTCAATGGTTAACTCGGTGATTTCCTCATGACCGAGCGCTTGCTCAAACCAGGCAAAAAATTCACACAAAGCAGCACCATCTTGCTCCATCGTCGCACGAATATGCGCCACCTCAATTTCACTTTTACGAGATTTAAGTAAGGTGGATGGATTAATCGTTTCGATCAAGTTCACCTGAGCCGGAACATATTTGAGCATCTGATAATTGCTCCGGCGCGGATCGGCCAGTAACTTTGCATCCGCTGGCAGGCACGCCAATGCTGCGGCAGCCTGCTCATACGAGGCCAGGGTCACGCCATCGGCGAGCAGGACACGCTCGAGTGCCGCCGGCACTTTGCCGGGGGCAATAAATAAGGTTGCAGAGCTTGGACCGATCAGGGCATAGGCTACAAACACTGGGTTATAGCTCACATCAGCCCCCCGCAGATTAAAAATCCAGGCGATGTCATCAAGGGTTGATAGCCAATGCCAATCTGCTCCCTGCGCACGGCTTTGGGTCCGTACGCAGGCCAATTTAGCCGCGCGCGTCATGGCGATATATGGCGCCGGATGCTCAAACACCTCTGCTGCCGGTAAGGCTGGACGATCTCGCCAAATCTCAGCGAATAGATCAAGGTCTGTGCGTAATGTAATCTTGCGAGCACTCAGTGCGCTCTGCAACGTCGACGCGGCCAAGACGCTGAGTACCAAGCCATCGACAGCCACCACGCCACCCGCTGGCACCTGCATGGCGAGCCAAGCAAAATGTGCGTGGGCTTGACCTGGGACGATTTTCATTAGTCTGATGCCACTGCCTGTGAGTTGCGTATCGGCTTGACTCCAGTAACGGCTATCCACCCATAAACCAGCGAAGTCTGCCGTCACGACTAAAGTACCCGCCGAGCCTGTAAAGCCGGATAACCATGCGCGGCTTTGCCAGTGCATTGGCGGATATTCCGAAAGATGCGGATCAGCCGATGGCACCAGATAGGCATCAAGACCTTCCCGCTGCATCACGGCGCGCAATTGCGCAATCCGCTCAACCACAGGGGTGGTGGCATGCTTGGTTAAATTCATTAAAATTAGCTCCTGTTTGACACGCGCTCGATGAATCAATAAAAAGAATACTGCAGACGAAGAACATAAACATCAAGCAAAAGTTAGAAAAAGTTATAATTGCGTTATTCTTTTTAAAATACTTTCTAATGCAACTGCTGGCCATTGGGGTTAATCATCACACGGCACCTATCGCCTTGCGCGAGCGGCTGGCTTTTTCGGTCGAGCAGATCAAGCCGGCACTACAGTTGCTGAAATCCGCATGGCTTAAGCGTGAGCATGCGCAAATTAAGCATAGCGTCTCGCCCTCACTACTGGAAGCGACGCTCCTCTCGACGTGTAATCGCACCGAAATTTACTGCGTCACAAACGGTCAGACAGCACGTGAGCACGCCATTTCTTGGCTGGCAGAATATCATCAATTTCCGGCCGACAAACTCGCTTCTCATATTTACACCTTGCCGCAATCCGAGGCAGTCCGCCATGCATTTAGAGTTGCCTCAGGGCTTGATTCGATGGTCTTGGGCGAAACGCAGATTCTTGGGCAATTAAAAGAGGCGGTGCGCACCGCCTCTGAGGCCGGAGTACTTGGCACTTACTTAAATCAGTTATTCCAGCGCACCTTCGCCGTGGCTAAAGAAGTTCGCGGCCAGACCGAAATTGGTGCTCACTCCATCTCCATGGCGGCGGCTGCAGTGCGGCTTGCGCAGCGCATTTTTGAAGATATCGCCAACCAACGTGTACTGTTCATCGGCGCAGGTGAAATGATCGAGCTCTGCGCCACCCACTTCGCCGCTCATCAGCCGCGTGCGCTGGTGATCGCGAATCGCACCCTCGAGCGCGGCAAAAAATTGGCCAACCGCTTAAACGGCCAGGCGATCACTCTGTCAGAACTGCCTGCCCGATTGCATGAATTTGACATCATTGTTTCTTGCACGGCCAGCACTCTGCCGATTATTGGCCTCGGCGCAGTCGAGAGTGCGTTGCGGGCGCGGCGGCGGCGGCCGATCTTTATGGTTGACCTGGCGGTACCACGCGATATTGAACCTGAAGTGATGAAACTACAGGATGTCTTTTTATATACCGTTGACGACCTCGGCGCCATCGTGCGCGAAGGGCATGTCTTACGACAAGCTGCCGTCACCCAAGCAGAAGCGATTATTGAAAGCCGGGTGCAGCATTTTATGCAATGGTTAGAAGCGCGTAGTGTCGTACCCGTGATTCGCGCGCTACAAAACCAAGCCGATACCTTCAAGCGCATTGAACTCGAACGCGCGCAAAAAATGCTGGCGCGCGGCAGCGACCCCGCTACCGTACTTGCCGCGCTCGCTCAAGCCCTGACGAATAAATTCATGCACGGTCCAATGCAAGCGTTAAATCAGGCGCAAGGCGATAAACGCGAGCAGATTACAGAGTTGCTGACGCAATTAATTAAGCAAACCAAGACCAGTGATGGACATTGAGAGCGATTTGCTCAGTCATTTCTGCAAGATCAAAGCGCTAGGCAACGATTGCAAATAGGCCGCAATATCGTGCAAATCCCGCTGAGATAGGCCCTGCATTTGCGCAATCATAATTGGATTGTTGCGCCCAAAAAGCGGATTATTGCTGCCGACTTGATATGAGCGCATCGCAAAATAGGCATAGTCAGCATGCTGACCGGCAAGCTTAGGGTATTCAGGAGTGATCGGATGATTCATGCTTAGGCCATGACAAGCGGCGCAATTGTTACGTTCTACTAACAACTTACCATTGGCAATATCGGCAGCATCCGCGCGTACGCTCAGGTGCATTGCACCGATTGCCGCCAGCGCCAACAAAAACTTTTTCATCGTTCTTATCCCATGTACTTTAAAAGGCACCCAAATTATTTCTTTGGATGGTTTGGGCTCACTTGCTTTTGCGCCGCATAATATTCAGCAATGTCAGCGATATCCTGGTCACTCAGTGAAGCCGCAATCGCATACATAGTTGAATATTTACGGTCGCCATTCTTGTAACCGTGAAGCGCCATTTCAATGTATTTCGCATTCTGCCCACCGAGTATTGGCACTCGATAGACTTCAGGAAAAGCCGTGCGATAGCCGGCAATCCCGTGACAACCAATACACATTGCCACTTTGTTTTGGCCAGCCGTTGCATTGCCGGTTATTTCGGTCGCAACGGCGCTAGCTGTGGCGGAGGAAAGCAGCACCAACGCAGCCATGGTAAGAGTTTTTTTCATAGGGCCCCAAGCGCAAACTAAAAACCGGGCTATTGTAGCTTGCTTGGCACTTAACCGTCCATATACAGACACTTTGCGCATACCTTAACCGCGACCGCTAGCCGGCGAGCGCGTCTATTTCTCGATGTCGCACCAAGACCTCCGCTTCACCCCGCAAACGCTGACCCAAGACTTGCGCAATATGGACTGAGCGATGCTGGCCGCCGGTACAGCCCACCGCCACGGTTAGATAACTGCGATGATCCGCACGAAAGCGCGGTAGCCAGGTCAGTAGAAAACGCTCAATGTCATCAATAAACATTTGGACCTCCGGCAGCGCGTCCAAAAAATCGGCTACCGGCCGGTCTAGGCCCGTCAGTAGACGGAGGTGCTGGTCATAATAGGGGTTGGGTAACGCGCGCGCGTCAAACACAAAGTCGGCATCAAGCGGCAAACCCCGTTTAAAGCCAAAGGATTCAAACATGAGCGTCATGCCCACATGCTCATGCTCGATAAATTGCCTGACCCAAGCGCGCAGGGTATGCGCCCGCAGATTACTGGTGTCAAGCTGATGACCAAACGAAGCCAGACCAGAAACCAACTCGCGTTCAGACTCTATGGCATCCGCCAACGAAGTTTGTCCACCAGCAGTATGGTCACTTGAATTTAACGAGAGTGGATGACGCCGCCGAGTTTCCGAAAAACGCTGAATCAGCGCTTGTGTGCTAGCATTTAAAAATAGCACATGGACTTCGTGGCGACCCTGCAAGACATCGACGATAGCTGGCAACTCGGCCAAAGAACTGCCAGAACGCGCATCGATCGCCACCGCGAGTCGCGTATAGCCATCGCGCGCTAAAAAATCGCTTAACTCCAATAGAAAACGAGGCGGTAAATTATCCACACAATAATATCCCGCGTCTTCCAGCGCATTGAGCGCCACCGACTTGCCAGAACCGGAAATGCCCGTAATCAGAATAATCCGCATAACAGAAAGCCGCCTACCGGTTTTCATTCATCGCCGCCCGTTGCTGCTCCATAAAATCCTGCAATGTATTAATCCCGCGCAACTGCAAAATCGTATTACGCACAGCAGCTTCAACCAGTACTGCCAAGTTCCGGCCTGCCGCGACTTGCAAAGTCACTTGGTTAATCGGCAACCCTAAAACATCTATCGACTGCTTTTCCAGCGGCAGTCGCTGAAACTCTCCATCGGGCCGGCGCACCAGCCGGACCGCAAGCTTTAGCTTCATTTTACGGCGCACCGCGGTTTCACCAAAAATGGTCTTGATGTCGAGCAGACCCAAGCCTCGCACTTCAAGCAAATTTTGCAACAGCGGAGGACAGCGCCCTTCGATAAAGTCTAAACCCAAACGCGTGAAATCCACCGCATCATCTGCAACCAAACCATGGCCGCGGCTAATTAACTCTAGCCCAAGTTCGCTTTTGCCTAAGCCTGAGTCACCGGTGAGTAGTACCCCCATGCCCAGGATATCGAGAAACACGCCATGCATCGTGATAGAGGGCGCCAGAATACGTGACATATAAAGTCGCAGGCTATCAATCACCGCCGCCGCAGATATCGGTGTGGTAAACAGCGGCGTAGATGAGCGTGTGCAGCGCAGCACCAAGTCATCCGAGGCGTCAATGCCCCCCGCCACGACCAGAAACGGCGGCACCAAGGCAATTAATTCAGCCATTTGGCGCTGACGCTCTTCATCGGATTGACGCGTGTAATACAACATCTCCGCTTCGCCTAGTACTTGAATCCTATTTGGATGAATCAAGTTAAGGTGGCCCACTAAATCCGCGCTTGACGTTGCATGAGCTACGGTTTCGCTTGAGAAACCACGTTCCCAGCCTTCATGGCCGGCGAGCCAACTCAGTTTAAGCGATGCTGCGTTATCATCAAAAATACTTTGTGCATTAATGCCTTCTGACGAGTTCATAGAGTGGTCGGATTACTATCAGGTGTCCATTTAGTCAGAAAATGACGAATAGCTACTCTATCTTGCTCATGAGTCAAGCTGGCGCGAGCTTTTTGATCAGAGAGCAACTGCGCAATCTCAGACAGAATATCCAGATGGTGCTGAGTCGCTTGTTCAGGCACCAGTAAAAAAATCAAGAGTGCTACCGGCAACTCATCCGGTGCTTCAAATGGAATCGGCTCAGCGAGTCGAATAAAAGCGGCTAGTGGGTGCTTAAGCCCTTCAATACGCCCATGTGGAATAGCTACCCCCTGGCCCAAGCCGGTTGAGCCTAGCTGCTCGCGGGCAAATAAATTATCGGTAACCACGCTACGCGCGATCCCATGATGATTTTCAAAAATTAAACCGGCTTGCTCAAATACCCGCTTTTTGCTGGTTACAGCCAAATTCAAAACAACATTTTCAAGTGGTAATAGTTTGCTAAGGCGGTTCATTCTATCTGGTGTTTAATAGCTTCATGATGATGATTTTGTATCTTTCCTTTGTAGCGAATCACTTGACGGTCAAGTTTATCGATCAGCAAATCAATTGCCGTATAAAGATCGACCTCTGTGGTTTCAGCAAAAATATCTTTACCCTTTAGCCGCAGTTTAATTTCTGCTTTTTGGCGTTTATTTTTTTCTTTATGATTATCGAGCGCTAACACCACTGCGCCATCAATCACATGATCAAAATGACGCGTCACTTTTTCCAATTTATTGATCACGTATTCACGTAATGCCGGCGTAACGTCAAGGTGGTGTCCACTGATTTGCAGATCCATAAAACCTCCGTGTTGAAAATTTAATGCAATTCAATACTGTTGGCTTACTTAACTCCAGCGTATCAGCAATTTTGGATAAAACCAAGAACTGCATTAAAATTTCATCCAATTGTGAGAAATTTTATCTAAAAACGTTACAGAGATCTATTTTTTTACATACGAAAATGTTCGCCCAAATAGACGCGCCGCACGGATTCGTTTTCGATAATCTCTTCAGGTAGACCCGCCGCTAATACACTGCCATCGCTAATGATATAAGCATGGTCACAAATACCCAGGGTTTCACGCACATTATGGTCGGTAATCAAGACACCAATCTCGCGCTGTTTTAGGAAACGCACAATTTTCTGAATTTCCAAGACAGCAATTGGATCAACGCCCGCAAAAGGTTCGTCCAACAAAATAAAGCCCGGATTGGTCGCTAACGCCCGCGCAATTTCCACGCGGCGCCGCTCACCGCCAGAAAGCGATAGGGCTGGATTATCGCTTAAGTGAGTAATCTGCAACTCCTCCATCAAAGCCTGGGTGCGCTCGCTGATAATATCATCGGGCAACCGCTTGCCATCCTCACCAAGCTGCAACTCAAGCACCGCACGAATGTTTTGCTCGACCGATAACTTACGAAAAACCGACGCTTCTTGTGGTAAGTAAGACAGTCCAAGCCGCGCTCGCTGATGAATCGGCAATAAGCTAATCAGCTTGCCATTCAGGGTAATTTCACCGCGATCAAGCGGCACCAACCCAACAATCATATAAAAAGAGGTGGTTTTGCCCGCACCATTGGGGCCTAGCAGCCCCACCACTTCGCCGCTTTTTACTTCCAGCGAGACATCCTTGACGACGGTGCGTTTACCATAACGTTTTTGCAAATTGCGGGCGGCGAGAATACTGTCTCTACCGACTGGGTAGCGGCTAGAAAAAGCGCTGACGTTCACTGCGAGATCTTCCTTTCGATGGGGCTTGAAGTACCTAATGATAGATTGGCGTCCGCGGGCGACAAGGTCTTATGACCCGCGGCGTAGTGCGGCGACAACATTGCCCGCACACGAGCCGTCGCGTGGCCCGCGCTGCCCCAATAACGTTCTTTCTGTCCGTCATAACTGATGACACTGCCACTCACCTCATCTAGCACTTGTTCACTAGGGAGCAGTCGCCGCCGCACCATGGCACGGCGCGTTAAAGTCGTGACCTCGCTTTGACTATTGTAATCGATTTGTTTGCCATAGCCCTCAATATAGCCTTGAGCACCATTCAGTTCCTGCCGAAAATAAGCCAGGTTTTCTCGACCTTCGGCATAACTGGTCATAAATTGATAGCCTTGCGCATCTTGTTTTACGATGACTCGATCGCCTTTGATCGTCAGTTTCCCTTTAGTGATGATCACGCGCCCGGTCAGGACATTCACTTGTTTTAAATCATCATAAGTCCAACGATCTGCTTGAACATAAACGGGTTGCTCACTATCTGGGCGCACAGCATAGGCAGATTGGCTAAATACTACCGAAGACAAGACTAGACAGAGCGCAAATATGGCTTCAGGCATGAAGCGTTGCGCAGCACAATAGGGGAACACACGGCTCATAAATTGACCCTAGCGCTTAGGGCTGGCGCTATTAGATATAAACGTATCCGCAGCAATCACGCCACGCACCTGCCCCACCAACTTGACCACCCGGGTGAGGTTGTTATAAGACATGCCACTCGCGGTCACTATTGACGCTCCTCGCTTCAATTTAACGGATTGTTCAGTTTGCACGATATCATCGTTGATCAAAAAGCGGAAATGTTGTGAATCTGCTTCCAGTGCAGGATCCTGATCGCCTTGTGCGCGCCGCACATGAGCATCGCCATACAGATCGAGAATGGAGCCATCGCCATTGATTTTGCCACGCTTTGCAAAACTGGTCACATCCGGCTGGCCGGCTACAAACGCGCGCAACGCAGGCAGCACTACATCCGTCTTATCATTATCCTCGTAATGCACCATCTTTGCCGCGTTAATTCGATATTGGGTAACGCCAGTTTGGTCAAGCAACGTAATCGAGAAATGCTCCGCAAAGTAATCGGGACGATGCATCTTGACCTGCGGCGCAGAAGATCTAGACGGAGGCAGGTGCAGTTGCAGCAGCCAATAGCTGGCGCCAGCTAAAAGCGCGATCAGCAACAGCGGCAACCATTGTATCCGTGTGCGCGCCATCATCAGGCCCGACCACACGCCGCCGAGAGTAGCGTGTCATAGCTGTGCTGTGCTCGCAGTATCAGATCACACACTTCACGGGCAGCACCATACCCTCCACGAGCATGCGCGACCCAATGGGCCCGAGCCAATACCTCCGCATGCGCATTTGCCGGCGCGGCGGCAAATGCCACCTTCATCATGACCGGCAGATCGGGCCAATCGTCGCCCATATAACCGCATTGTTCAGCCGTGCAACGCGCGCGCGACAACAACTCGGCAAAAGCGACCGCCTTATCGTGTACCCCCTGATACACCCATTCAATGCCAAGCTCTTGTGCACGCGCTGTCACCATCTGAGAAGCTCGCCCGGTAATCAAGGCAATCTGCACGCCACCTGCTGCCAGCAGCTTGATCCCTTGCCCATCGAGAGTATCGAACGATTTGCTGGATTCTCCCGCGGCACTAAAATACAGACGACCATCGGTCAACACGCCATCTACATCAAAAATCATCAGCCGGACCCGCGCTGCGCGTTCATTCACTGCGGCACTAACAGATGCTCTCTCCATCAAATCACCTTGGCACTAAAAAGATCGTGCAGGTTGAGCGCACCAATCAATTTATTCGCCTCGTCCACCACCAGCATTTGATTAATGCAGTAGCGCTCCATTAACTCGACCGCCTCAATCGCCAGCCGATCTGGGCTAATAGTGTAGGGCTGGGCGGTCATTACCTCAGCGATGTTCAGCGTCGATACATCGTTGCGTTTTGCCAGCAAGCGCCTTAAATCACCATCGGTGAAGATCCCTCTGACAGACCCAGCATGATCGACTACGGCAGTCATGCCCAAGCGCTTTTCGGTAATCTCAAAGAGCGCATCATGCACGGTCGCGCTTAACTCGACACACGGTAATTGCACATCGGCGCGCATCACATCACGCACATAAGTCAGCAGCCGGCGTCCCAGCGTACCCCCTGGATGAGACCGGGCAAAATCCTCCGGCCCAAAACCACGGGCATCTAACACCGCCATGGCAAGAGCATCACTCAGCGCCAACGCAGCCGTGGTGCTCGCGGTTGGTGCAAGATTGAGCGGACACGCTTCTTTCTCAACCCGCGCATTCAAGTGGACATCAGCGAGTTTAGCTAGGCTGGACGCTGGGTTGCCGGTCATGGCAAGCAAGCGCGCACCCGTGCGTTTGATTGACGGTAAAATATCAACCAACTCTTCGGTTTCGCCGGAGTTAGAGAGGACGATCACCACATCCCCCACCATGATCATGCCAAGATCCCCGTGACTTGCCTCGGCGGGATGCACAAAGAAAGCGGGCGTGCCGGTACTCGCGAGAGTCGCCGCGAGCTTACGCGCGATATGGCCGGATTTGCCAATGCCTGACACCACAACCCGGCCGGCGCAAGCCAGCAGCAGTTCGACTGCCGCGATGAAATTCTGGTCAAGTTGACTGGCCAGCGATAAAATCGCTGTAGCTTCAGTCTCGAGTACATTTCGCGCGAGGGATAATACCCGGTTAGTGTGGTTTTTTATCATACAGCGAGTATAGCAAAAACCCAGCCACCTCAATGAGTTAGAATGCTTGTCTTTGATTTGCGCTTCTTAAGCATAGACACTCTAAAACATGAGTACCACCAGCCACAGCCCGACCAATTTTATCCGCGCCATCATCGACCATGATCAGCGTTCAAGCAAACAACAAGGCCGCGTGACCACGCGCTTTCCGCCTGAACCTAACGGTTATCTCCATATCGGCCACGCCAAAAGCATTTGCTTAAATTTCGGCGTTGCGCGCGATTATGATGGGGTTTGTCATTTGCGCTTTGATGATACAAATCCAGAGAAGGAAAGCGTTGAATACGCCCAATCTATCATTGATGCCGTACGCTGGCTCGGCTTCTCTTGGCAAAAAGATAATGTTGAGCACGTGTATTACGCTAGTGACTATTACGACACACTATACCATTTTGCAGAAATTCTGATTGAGCATGGCGATGCTTACGTAGATAGCCAATCCTCAGAAGCAATCCGCGCAATGCGCGGCACGCTCACCGCACCTGGCACGGCATCTCCTTATCGTGAACGCTCCACGGCTGAAAACCTCGATCTTTTCCGGCGCATGCGCGCCGGGGAATTTAACGAAGGCGAGCACGTGCTGCGCGCAAAAATCGAGATGGCTTCGCCCAATCTCAATCTACGCGATCCTGTGTTGTATCGGATTCGCTATGCACATCATTACCGTACCGGCGATACATGGTGCATCTACCCGATGTACGACTACACGCATTGTATTTCGGACGCGCTTGAAAATATTACACACTCTCTCTGTACACTTGAATTTGAAGATCATCGGCCGCTCTATGATTGGATCTTGTCGCGACTCGCTAAGGCCGGTGTATTCAAACAGCCGTTACCGCAACAAATTGAATTTGCGCGGCTTAACTTAAATTATGTTGTAACCAGCAAACGCAAGCTTTTGCAACTCGTTCAGGAGCACCATGTAGAGGGCTGGGACGATCCGCGTTTACCTACCCTTGCTGGCTTGCGCCGGCGCGGTTTTACGCCGACGAGCATTCGCTTGTTTTGCGAACGCATTGGCGTTGCAAAAGCAGACTCATGGATCGAGATGAGCGTACTTGAACAGGCGCTACGCGATGATCTAGAACCGCAGGCGCCGCGCGCGATCGCCGTGCTTGATCCGCTTAAATTGATTATTGATAACTATCCAGCGGGTCAATCCGAGCTATGCAGCGCGCCAATTCATCCGCATCATCCAGAACGTGGCACACGCTCCTTCCCATTTAGCCAGGAACTATGGATCGAGCGCGAAGATTTCAGCGAACAACCCGCCAAAGGCTATTTCCGGCTCTTTCCAGGTAACCGTGTACGGCTGCGCTATGGTTTCGTGGTGGAGTGCACGAGCGCAGAAAAAGATGCAGAGGGCAAGATCATTGCGGTGCATTGCAATTATTTCCCAGATAGCAAATCAGGCACTGAAGGCTCGAATAATTACAAGGTTAAAGGTAATATTCACTGGGTCAGTGCAGCACATGCCTATGCGGCTGATGTGCGACTGTATGACCGGCTCTTTATCGAGGCACAGCCTGATGCAAATGGACGAGATTTTTTGCGTGCGCTCAATCCAAATGCAAAACAACTGGTACGCGCTTATCTTGAACCCGGGGTGCAAACCATGCAGCCTGAAGAGCGTGTGCAGTTTGAGCGGCACGGTTATTTTGTTGTGGACTATGTCGATTCAAACCCACAACAACCAGTGTTTAATCGGATTGTCAGCCTCAAAGACAGCTGGGGTAAATAAGCCGTTTGGTGTCCATGACCTTTTAAAATTTAGCATGACTGAATCTGACCTTGCCCATCTTCGTACAGACTATGCTAGCCTCTCATTGAGTGAAGCTGAACTCGAGGCCGACCCGATCCGCCAATTTGAGCACTGGTTTAAGCAGGCACTCGCAGCTCAAGTGCCAGAACCCAATGCAATGACGTTGGCTACAACCGGCGCCGATCTCCGCCCCTCAGCACGCATCGTGCTGTTAAAGGATTTTGACCCGTGCGGTTTTGTTTTTTTCACCAACTACGACAGTCGTAAAGGCCAGGAACTGGCCGAAAACCCTTATGCGAGCTTGCTTTTTCATTGGATCGCATTAGAGCGTCAAGTGCGCATTGACGGCATTGTCGAAAAAACGGATTCAGCACAAAGCGATGCCTATTTTGCAGTTCGCCCATTGGCCTCAAAAATTGGCGCTTGGGCGTCTGAACAAAGTGCGGTGATCCCAAACCGGGCGACGCTTGAAGCACGCATGATGCAATTCACCGAGCGGTTTAAAGATAATGCGCCGCGCCCGCCCTACTGGGGTGGCTATCGGCTACGGCCTCATAGAATCGAATTCTGGCAAGGCCGACCTTCGCGCTTGCATGATCGCATTCAATATCAACGTAACACTGATGATGACTGGCACGTGGTGCGGCTGGCGCCCTGACCGCCACCTTAATGCGTTTGCTTAAGAAGCGCGGCGATTTCTTCCTCACTCAGCCCAGTGGCTTTTTCAATGAAAGCACTGTCCATTTTCATCGCTCTCAAATTCTGAACAAAGGTTCGGTGACCCCGTTGAATACCTTCTTGCAGACCTTCCTGTCTGCCTTGACGTTCAATGCTAGTTACGTATGGCATATTGCGCTCCTGCTCTAATTCCTTGATAGATGAATTATAACGAATTTCTAAATTCTCTGGTAAAGTCAAGACCCCATTGATAAAAATATATAAATTACTCATCGCTTCTCGATCTAAACCCTTGTCGTAAAGCTTGCGGGTCAAAGCAAGCTTTACAGCATAACGCGCCTCTGGCCTAGAACGGGTTTCCAGTCCAGCTAGATGAACCGCTACGATAGTGCCAAATGGATTGACTGTTTCAAGTAACCGTGCTTCCTGGCCGCGATAATCAAGCAATTTGTTTGTCAAAAATTGAAAGTTGCAAACGGGATAACCCCAAACTTCTTCAGTGTAATTACACGGCCGCCAGCGAGCGTGTTTATCCGACAAAATAGCTAACGTTAGGGTGGGCAGGCAGTGCAGGTCATGCAGCCTATAGAAATATTGAAATAACCGTTGTTCAAAGTGCAGGTCTTTTGTGCCTTGAACCTCAACGTGCAGTAAGACCAGACAATTTTGCCCATCTAAAGATCGGATCTTCACCAGCTTATCAACCCGTCGTGTGCCGACGATGGACTCCGAGGTAATTTTGAACAACTCTTGATCGAGCGTCTCATAACCCGCAGTCCAATCGATTTTTTTGGCAAGGTCAGGGTAAAAGAAGAGCATAAATTTTTTGAAATAAACGCTCAAAACATGTTTCCATGCTTCATCAGCATGGGCGGGTGGATTAGTTTGAAGGAGGGGCATTATTGACGCATCGCCAACAGGTTGAGAATGCTAAACATTCTGTCACGACACCCCTATAATGAATACTAAGCTGAATGGCTAATTTATTGTCCCTGAAATAGCTCTTTATAATTCAATGACAGTTTTTTTGATCACGCGTTTTGGCTTGGTCGTGCGTGCTTAAAACCCATTCGACCCGATGCCGGGTTCTGCGCCACAGGAATCTCCGACCTTGGGTCAGGGAGGATGTCACGGTGCGCATAAACTATAGACTACTCGATGTCCTTAATTTGAAAAGGAGCACGTATGTTGTGGGAAAAAAAGCTAGCGCAGTGGGCTGCCGAGATCCAAGAGCGAGCCAATATCAGCGCACGCCTAGTCTTATGGAATGGACAACACTATGATTTTGGGCGCTTTGCAACGCCCCAAATCATCTTTTATATCAATAGCGCTGCCGCTTTACCTTCTTTAATTAAGCCAAATATAAGCTCGCTTGGCGAGGCTTATATAAAGGGCAAAATCGACTTCGCAGGCAAACTGGCGGAGCTGATTGAGATCGCTTATTCACTGGTAGAAAACACCACCAAACCAAGCGCCAAACTCAGCCACATATACCGTCGTTTCGCGCACTTATTTGCGCATACCCGCACCGCAGATAAAAAATCGATCCAGTATCACTACGATCTTTCCAATCAATTCTACCAGTTGTGGCTTGACCAAAACATGGTGTATTCATGCGCTTATTTCGAGAACGGCGACGAAGACCTGGACACCGCCCAGCTCAAAAAGATCGATCATATCCTCACCAAAATTCAACTCAAGCCGGGCCACACTTTGCTGGATATTGGTTGTGGCTGGGGCGCATTAGTGATGCGTGCGGCGCAAAAATTTGGCGCAAAATGTGTCGGTGTCACCCTCTCCCAAAAACAGTTTGAGTTGGCCACTGAACGCATCAGAAAAGCCGGCCTTACCCACCAAATTGACCTACGCTTACAGGATTACCGCGACATTACCACAGGATTGAATGGGCAGTTTGACCGTATTACCAGCGTTGGTATGTTTGAGCATGTAGGTCGTAAAAACCTACCCTCGTATTTCTCTAAAATCAGCGCGCTATTAAAAGAGGGCGGCATCATGATGAACCATGGCATCACCTCAACGGCGCTTAAGCCTGGAGAAAATTCATTGGGAGGCGATAAATTTATTGATCACTACGTGTTTCCAAATGGCGAATTGCCCCATTTAAGTCTTGTGCTTGCCGCCATGCAGCAAGGCGGGCTTGAAACATTTGATATCGAGAATCTACGGCGCCATTACGCGCGCACACTCACTTTTTGGAGCGAGAGATTTGAACAGCAAGCGCCCCAAATTAAAGCCTGGGTCAATGAAGAGAAATTCCGCATTTGGCGTGTTTATCTGGCGGGCAGCGTCTACGCTTTTGAACATGATGATGTTGCCATTTATCAAATTGTATGCGGCAAAGCAGGTCACAGCGTACACTCACTGCCATGGTCGCGCCGCTACATGTATAGCTAATGCGGCGAGATCAAACGGTTCGCAAATTTTTTACGGAATTGCGCCAGCTTAGGCGCCACCACCAATGCACAATAGCTTTGTTGCGGATATTTTGCAAAATACTGCTGATGATCCGCTTCAGCAGGCCAATAATTGGCGCTAGCTGGGACCACTTCAGTCACAATTGGCTGAGGATAAAAGTGTTCTTCAATGAATCGATTGATCACCGCATAGGCACTCTCATGCTGCGCCTGCGAATGGGTAAAAATCACTGACCGATACTGAGTTCCCAGATCATGGCCTTGCCGGTTCAATTGCGTCGGGTCATGAATCGCAAAAAAGATTTCAAGTAACTCTGTATACGATATTTGTGCTGGATCAAATTGCACTTGCACCACTTCCGCATGGCCTGTGTTGCCGGTACAAATTTGCGCGTAAGTGGGGTTAGGTACAAGGCCGCCGGCATAACCTGCTGCCACTGAGTGTACGCCGCCCACTTCACGAAAGACTGCCTCTAAACACCAAAAGCAGCCGCCCCCTAAGGTTGCCGTTTCAAGTTGTGCCTTCATCGCCGTTTTCCGTAGATACAAAACCACCCCGTTGCATACGCCATAATTCAGTGTAGCAGCCTTCATTCGCCAGTAAGCTTTCATGCGAACCATCTTCCACAATCATGCCATTTTGAAAAACTAAAATTCGATCCATTTCAACCAATGTCGATAAACGATGGGCAATCACAATCGTAGTACGCCCAGGCATTAATTGCGCTAGGCCATCTTGGACATATTTTTCTGTAATTGAATCCAACGCAGAAGTGGCTTCGTCCAAAATTAAAATCGGCGCGCCTTTTAATAAAGCACGGGCAATCGCAATCCGTTGACGTTGCCCACCCGATAATTTAGTGCCTCGTTCTCCCACCAACGTTTGATAGCCGTCCGAAAGTTGCTGAATAAATTCATCGCAATGGGCCAACCGAGCCGCTTCATACACTTCTTTATCGCTGGCTTGTGGCTTGCCATAACGGATATTTTCCAGCACATCACGATGGAACATCACTGGCTCTTGCGGGATAAAGCTAATTTGTTCGTATAAAGAGGCTTGTGTCACCTGACGTATATCCTGCCCATCAATTAAAATACGGCCTGCGTCCAGATCGTAGTAACGCAGAATAAGTTGGACAAATGAGGTTTTACCGCTGCCTGATAAACCCACCAAACCTACCTTTTGTCCTGCCGGCACCACGATTGATTTATCTTGGAACAGATTACGCTTAGAGTGATAGCTAAAAGTTGCACGTTCAAAGACAATTTCCCCGCGCGTGACCTTTAAAGGGACCGCAGCTGGCGCATCTTGCACCTCCGGCTCAGCCTGGATAAAAGTCAAGGCTTGACGACAGACGCCAACTTCCTTGAATAAATTAGGCAATTGCGCACCTGCCATCCAAGCCATACCCATGATGCTAAATGTAGCGTTTAGAATAAGCAACGTCTCGCCAATCGACAAATGCCCTTCACGCCAAGAATAGATGATCCCGCCCATCTGCACAATGCCAATACATACAAAGGCGGCAACACCCAGTGCGAGCTTCATTCTTTCAATATAAAACAACGATTTGGTTTGTTTAGATTGCTCATGCTGTTGGTAAGGCAACAGATTTTGATATTCAAACCGTTGCCGCGCGAAGATACGCACACTCACCACATTGCTAATCACATCAACAATTCTGCCTTGTAAGGTACTCCGTGCTTGCGCATGCTCTTCCGAGCGCTGATTGCAACCCTCCGAAAAATACATACAAATGCCAATGTGGATCACAATCCAGACCGCAAAAGTAATCATAAAAAATGGTTTGAAAGTGGCGAACACCGCCAATACCACTAACGTAGAGACGATGGTGGGGATAAACAGAGCCATCACCATTTCAAAGATACGGACTGGACTTTGCGTAATATCCGTAATCTTATTAGACAGGCTGCCCGCTAAGTTATTCGCGAAAAAACGATGAGAGTGCTGCAGCAAGTAATCGAAAACCGTCATGCGTACCTTGGCCTCAAAGCGAGGGAAAAGCCAGGCAAAACAAAACCCTTGCAAACGGTACATCCCTTCAATCAACAGCCAGCCACCCACTAGCATAATAAATAATGGCAGAAAGGTTTTGTTAAACGACATGAGCGCGGGTTGATAGTTTTCCATCGCATCAACCAGCAACTTGACCAAATAAGGCCAAAGAATCGCATCGCCGGTCCAGGCTAACGCGCACAATTGACTACCGACGAATTGCCAACGGTAGGGTCGAATGAAATGCCAGAGAAAAGCGGAGAGTTTTTTGGGGAGTATTAGCATAAACTAAAAAGGTTTGATCTATCAAACTAAGGAATTTTTATTTAAAAACACTCGCTATTAGCATTCAACTTCGCTAAGATAAGGACTGTAACTTGTATCAAATTTTAATCAAAAAGGAACTTATACCATGTTAAAAGTTGATAAGGAAAAACTCATGACCGATATCAAAACTATTTTGCTCGATGCTGAGGACCTCCTAAAGCAAGCGTCCACCGCTACCGGCCAACAAGCTACTGAACTGCGCGAAAAAGCCCTTGCACAACTTGCACAGGCGAAAGAAAAAGCAGCCGATATACAGGTTGTCGTCGTCGAAAAAGGCCGAATGGCTGCTCGCGCCACAGATGATTATGTACACAACCATCCGTGGCAAGCAACTGGGATCGCGGCTGGTATTGGTATTCTAATTGGCCTGTTGATTAATCGCAAATAAGTATAGTGGCGGCCGATATGCAAGATAAACAACCACAACCCGGCGCACTCAACCGTCTCCTCAGTTCGATTTTAGCGCTCGCTCAAACACGTCTTGAGTTAGCAGGAATTGAGTTGGCTGAAGAAAAAGCACGGTTATTTTCCCTGCTCTTTCTCAGTTTCATCACCTTATTATTTGGTACGATCGCACTCACTACGTTGACGGCCTTAATTGTAACGGTACTGTGGGACACACATCGATGGCAAACGCTGGCAGCGCTGGCTTCTGTATACTCGGTCGCCGCCTTATTTTGCCTGTGCGCTATCCGTACCAAATTGCGCAAAGCAGCGGTGCCTTTCGAGGCCACCCTTGCAGAATTTAGGAAAGATCATGAAGCATTCGGGAAAACATCTTGAGCGCGTAATGCGTAAAGAGTTGCTGCTCATTCGCGCCGATCTTGAACGCGCTGAGGTGACTCAAGCAAGAGCGGAATTAGATAATAAATTCAGATATTTTGGTTGGCTCAAGGGCTTATTGCCCCAGCCAGCCGCCGCTAGTGCGCTAGGTAAGAATCCTTTGCGCTGGCGCGATTACCCCATGCTGAGTTCAGCTTTATCGCTATTGCTCCTGGTTCGCCCAAGCTGGCTAGGCGCATTCCGTACGGTTAAACCACTCGCAAAATGGACCGCCTTCGGAGTGGCTGCCTGGAAGGGGATTCGTCTTTGGCGTCGCATTGTCCCCCATCGGCGTTGACTCTAAATATTAGGCAAACGCGCCCTTAATTTGCACAACACAAATAAACTGCGTCGCTTGATTTAATCTGCGGAAAAGATCGTGACATACACGACCCCACAGCCTGCGCATCAGTCACCGCTTTAGGCAACTCTGTTAGCGCCCCTGCCAACAATACGTCACAATGTCAGCGCTTGTTTGGGGGCCTTTGCCCGCTACCTCATTCGAGCGCCGTCCATTCGCATCAAGCAAATATTTGCCGCAAACATCGTCACTCATCGGCCCCGGCCTGACCGGCTCAGCTTCTATTGTATAGCCCCCGTTCACCTCGTTTTGGGCGCGCACGCGTAAACGGTATACCGCCGTTGCGTCTGGCGGCGCTTGCTCAAAGCCAACAGGCAATGCTATCGCTTTACTGCTGGCGCTTCTATTAGAATCTGCAACTCTATATTCAATCATCTGTGCTGCCCGATAGAGAGCGGTACAGGCCGCCAAACGATGTCCGCGCTGGATATAATTTTGATAGCTAGGAATCACATAAAAATTGACTAGCGCAATAATCGCCAGCGCCACCATCAATTCAAGCAGACTCATGCCAGACACATCATAAGGTTGGCAGTGTTTCTTTTTTATCACTGGATTCCTACCCGGGCTAAAGCATAGCAACCCACGCTGCGGCCCAAATATGGGCTGCGTCATGGCATATGAAAATAATCAGGCCGCGCCACTATCGAACGCCATCTATGGTGTAGGGTTCCCCTATCAATTACGATGATGGATTGCATCCATGCCTGTGCTTCAAGCGTTGCCCCAAAACCACGAACGGTTATCAAATAAATAGCGTGTTTAGCTGGCGTCGGCCCCAATGATGAGGGTGATGGCAATGAGGACAACTGCGGTGGCTTGGTCTCAATCAAACATTGCGGCGGTTTGGCCGTATCTGGCCATGAGATGGCGAGGCTAAACGCCGCTGGCTGTAAATCATTAAATGCAGCAGGCGTACGCCAATAAGCTGGCTCACCCTCACCTAACCAGTTGCGTACTGGCGCATGTCCGCTGACCAGCCTGCGCAGGCATAAGATCAAGCCTGCATCCGCTGCGTGCCGCGCTCGCACATTGTCTTCTCGATTCACCGCAGTGCGCGTATCCAATATCACTCTATGCAGAGTCGAGATGGCAAGTAATTGCAAAATAGCCACTAAAGTAAGCACTAACAACAAGACTGTACCCTGCTGGCGAGAAGGCCGATCGTGACGGGCCACTACCATGCTAGGCCGCGCTGATTACGCAAGGCAACCCAAGCCGTCAAAGCCTCACGCGGCAGGCCATCAGAGGCCACCCTACGCGCCCCATCACAATCAATATACGAGGTTGCCAAACTCCGTTGCCCCCCGCGTACAACTACGCACAACTCAACCGCGACCACCTGCGGCCACCCGGCTGGTGGCACTTCACTCGCCGCCACCAGCCGGCTCGCGCCGATCAGCCAATAGCGTACGCGTAAGCGCTCGATGCCTTCAGCCACCGGCTGGGCAACCCCATAGCGGCCACTTCCCTCACAATATAATTCTGGCTCGCCGGTCGATCGACTAACGCGCACAAAAAATCGATTGACGGCAAGCGCTGGCATACCTGCTCTGTGTTCACCCTCAATCGCGATGGCTTGCCCCAAACAATCCGTAGCGTACCCCTCCGCACTGGCCCAAGTGCTGATCTTATCAGCCATATAGCGCACTTCAATGCTATCTGAGCGACCTGCTGCCGTTGGCTCACAGACCGTTGAACCTAGCGTATTGCGCGAATGCCCCAAACCACATCCTAAAACAGCTGCGCCCGAAATGGTATTGCCTGGTGTGGCAAAACCCGCTAGGCGCAGATGCGCGCTGATTAGCTGCAAAGCGGCCAAGCCCGCATCAATACGGCGCGCGCGTTGTGTAATATGCTCAAATAGCTCGCGCTGCCCACGATAGAGTATCAAGGCCGCCAATGTAAGCAAACTCCCTAGAGCCACAGCGATAATCAACTCTAATAGAGTGTGTCCATAGATACCGCGAGGTTCTGCGAGATTTGCCCGGCGCCCTTGATTAAGCCCGTTCATATTTATTTAGCAACGGTTAGCACGACACATTGCGTGATCACCTCTGTTGCATTAGATGGACACTCATCAGCAGCACTCCGCTCCGGATCAAAGTGACGCAACCATTGGGTGGGTCTTTGCCACTGCACCACAATCAATCGCGTCTCAAGCGCTTGGTCAATAATGCGCATCCCACCAGACGGCAGTAATTGAGCGGCACGTGTTTGCCACTCCGTGGCCACCCGAGTGGCCGGATAACCAGCGCGCAGCGCTTCAGCCGCAGCATCGGCTAAGTTCAGGGCATAAGTCCGCCAAAGTATCGACTGCTGGGAACGCACGGCCCATAGCTGAATACGCATTGTGCCAAGCGCCGCCAGCCCAATTAGCCATAAGGCGAGCATCACCTCAAGCAAAGAATCGCCCAGCATAAAGCGCACCCAATGCTTTAGCTGGCGTAATTTGCAGCGACACATGAGCCATTCATGATGCGGCTGCGGCCACCTGCCGCAACCCGCACACAGCGGCACACTCTAACGTGGCAAGAGCCAGCGGCGGCCGTGCGAGCAGCGATTTCAAAACTGCGAAAGCCACCTATCACCTGCCCAGCAGGCGGCGTGAATGAGAGGGGCGCAGACGCGCCTTGAATCGTAATCGCCTCAATCGGTGCTTGTATTCGCAAAACCTGCATACCTCTACGCTGTTCAAGATGAGCTGGCAATTCAGCTAGCACTAAATAGCCGCGGGCCCAGTTGTTGAGTTCCGTTGCCGCCCGCTGTTTATGATTGGTGGAGCAGCGCCCCTGACCGTCATCACGGCAGACGGTAATGCGCATGGCACGCCGGATTGCTTCACTGCGCGCGTAAGTCAAGGTCGCCAGCAATGCCTGCGCTTGCATCTCTACCTGATCACGCACCAGCCAGTCCCTAACCGATGGCGTTGCTGCCACGGCCATCGCTGCTAACACGCTCAGCACCAGCAAAAGCTCAAGCAGCATAAAACCCGCATTGACCGGGCAGCTCACATAACGATACCGCATCAAAATGTTCCCTTCAGCACAACAGCAACTCTGCGCGCCCCAAAATACCCTAGCGCCACCCTTTTACCTACGCATTTATGGCTTCACTGTACGCAACTGAATACGCTCGCGCAATCGACCAAAAGATAGAGTTAAAGCAGTCATTCCAGTAGCGAGGCGTTATCTGGTATATCATCTGGCCTGCTCAAGCTTTTTCTTTTCCGGTTGCCTCATGTCTATTTCGATTCAGCGCATGTCCGCTTGTATTGCCCGTGTTTTATTGTCGATAAGCTTATTTGCCGTTAGTGCATTTGCACTAGCACAGAGCACGTCACAACCCGCTGCGGTCTCCGCCGACGCGCCACCACGCCTGCTGCTGGTTGCTGCGGAGAATTTTTATGGCGATGTCCTGGCCCAACTAGGCGGTGAACATGTCACTGTCACCAGTCTCATCACTCAGCCCAATCAAGATCCACATCTCTTCGAGGCCAGTCCATCCACTGCGCGCCAGCTGGCTAACGCTCGCCTGGTGGTATATAACGGCGCTGATTATGATCCATGGCTACCCAAGCTGTTAGCTGCATCAAAAGCGCCGCAGCGCGAGCAGATTGTGGTGGCTTCACTGGTCGGCAAGAAAGCCGGGGATAACCCCCATCTTTGGTATTTACCAGAAACGATGCCCGCGCTGGGTGCCGCGGTGACGGCCTTTTTAATCCGCGCCGATAAAACTCACCAAGATGATTACAACGCACGTCTTACAGCATTTCTTGCTTCATTAAAGCCGATTGAGACAAAAATTGCCGCGTTACGAGAAAAATATCGCGGCACACCAGTTACAGCAACAGAGCCTATCCTGGGTTATCTCATGGAAGCCCTTGAACTCAAAGTCAGCAATGCGCGCTTTCAACAGGCCATCATGAACGACACTGAGCCAAGCGCTGCCGATATCGCCGCCTTTGAAACAGATCTCCGGCAACGGCGAGTAAACGTCTTGATCTACAATGCGCAGACCTCGGATGAAATGACCCGGCATATGCTCAAACTCGCTCGTGCGGCGCAGATTGCCGTGGTGAATGTCAGTGAAACCAAACCTGCTGATATCTCGTATCAAGCATGGATACTGTCACAATTAAACGCGCTCGAACAAGCACTCGCAGGACCGCCAAAATGAAACCCAATAGGATGGCCGATCAGGGCGCCAACCACGGTAAAAACGCGATTGAACTGGCACACGTCACGCTTGAACTTGGCAAGCACACCGTTTTGCGTGACATTACCCTGTCCATTCAACAAGGTGAATTTATCGGCTTGCTGGGTCCAAATGGCGCAGGTAAAACGACGCTATTGCGCGCCCTGCTGGGCCTGATTACACCACGGACAGGCACCCTGCGGGTACTCGGCGCCAACGTCATGCGCGGCAATCCGGTGATTGGCTATATGCCGCAAGCGCGCAGTGTCAGCGCTTATCCGCACCTATCTGGCTTTGATTTCATTGCCTGCGCAGCCAACGGCCATCGCTGGGGCTTGCCGTGGATGGATCGCGCGGCGCGGCGTTCAGTTGAGCACGCGTTAGAACTTGTCGACGCTCAAGCTTTAGCAAAACGAGCCCTCTCCGATATGTCTGGCGGCGAACGACAGCGGCTTTTGCTGGCACAATGCTTGCTTGGCCAACCACGTTTGTTATTGCTTGACGAACCTTTAATCAGCCTTGACCCCTCGCATCAACACAGTATCGTTGAATTAATCCGCCGTATCCAGCAGCAACTTGATATCACGGTATTATTTAGCGCCCATGAACTCAATCCCCTATTGCATGTACTTGACCGCGTGCTATACCTTGGCCGCGGCAGTGCGGCTTTAGGTGAGATTGATGAAGTCATTACCCGTCCTGTGCTGTCCCGGCTATATGGTTCAGCCATTGAAGTATTACGTATGCATGGCCGCATCTTTGTGATGTCCGGCACCAGCGAAATTGAAAAAGACGAGCACCGCCACCACCATGACCATGTTTGAATATGATTTTATGATTAATGCCTTCGCCGCCTCTGGGATGGTTGCGATAGTCGCAGGCATGGTTGGCTTTTTTCTTGTGCTGCGACAGCAAAGCTTTGCTGGACATGCGCTCTCGCATGTCGGCTTCACCGGCGCTACGGGCGCAGCATTATTTGGCATTGCGCCACTCTGGGGCTTACTGGGTTTTACGTTAGCCGCCGGTATGGCAATGGGCGCCCTCGGTGAAAAGCTCAGCGGTCGAGATGTTGCAATCGGCATGATTTTATCGTTATCGCTTGGCTTTGGTTTGCTCTTTTTGCATTTTTTTACGGCCTATGCAACCCAAGTGAGTGCGCTTTTATTTGGCAATGTCCTGGGCGTCAGCACTTCGATGCTAGGCCTGCTGGCAACCCTTAGCTTTTTCTGCTTAGCGGCACTCACCCTGATTATGCGACCGTTAATCTTTGCCACTTTGCAGCCTGAACTCGCCCAAGCCAAAGGTCTCTCTTTACGGCTTGTATCCGTGCTGTTCTTGGCCCTAGTTGCGCTAGCCGTAGTAGCGTGTACACAAATCGTTGGCGTGCTACTTGTCTTCACCTTAATGGTGGGACCAGCCGCGGCCGCACAAAATTTGACTACCCGACTAGGCATGGGTATCGTGGTCTCGGCACTTTTTGCCCTGCTCCAATCATGGGCAGGCATTACTCTCGCCTACTACACGGATTGGCCAACCAGTTTCTGGATCACTGCATTAAGCGCATTAGTCTACGGCTTAAGCCTTGTTAGTAAGTGGCGCAGCTGATATCGACAGCCTCTCTAAATAATCACAACTATTCTGTTCTTAAGGCCAGCCCTTTCAGGGTGTTTGAGCTATTCTAAATGAGGAGTATCAACGAATCGGAGAGAATATGTTAAGAAAACTGTTCGAGCAAGCGGCGGAGAAGATGCCAATAAGCGTAATGACGCGGTTATTGATGGGGCCAATATTTGATACGGAGTGGATAGATGCTTTATTTGAAAAACACCGAGAAAGACAGTACTCGCGGGAATTATTATTTTCGACGGTAGTAAAAATGATGTCAATGGTGACGCTGGGCGTTTGTCAGTTTGTCATTCACTCCATAACGCTTCGCAGACATATAAAGATAAATTGAATGTGTCGCTAAGCTCACTATATGACGAGATAAATCGGACTAAGCCGAAGCTATTGCAAGGCGTTTGGCGCCCGTGCTTGCGCCGCTGAATTTTCCAGTTACCCTGCCAGGTTGAGTGGTGGATGGTAACCACTTACCTTCGACCGAAAAGCGTTTAACAGCGCTAAAGACAAAGACAGGAGCGGCGTTACCAGGTCATACTTTAGTGGTTTACGACCCAGATCAAAGCCTGGTGACTGATATCGTACCTGCGAAGATGCCTACACACCAGAGAGCACGATTCTTGAACCTTTGTTAGCCAGGGCTCAGCCTGGTGATGTATGGATAGCAGATCGGCACTTCTGCCTTAAGAAAGTGCTAATGGGTTGGCAGATCCAAAACGCCTGTTTCATCGTGCGTGAAACGGCCCAATATCACCCGAGACTGGTTTAAGAGAGTGAGTTGCATTATGTGGGTCGCTGCGACACAGGTGAGGTTTATGAGCAAACAATTAGCCTGCGCGATGAAGTTCAGACTTGGCGTCGGATTGACGTACGTTTAGATCATCCTACTAGCTTGGGCGAAACCCGCCTTCGTATTTGGAGCAATCTACCTGCTGAGGTGGGCGCGCAAAAAATTGCTGATTTTTACCACCGACGCTGGCGTATTGAAAGAATGTTCCAGCGCCTGGAAGCCGATCTCAAAAGCGAATTCGCACTTTGGGTCATCTACGCGCTGCTTTGTTGGACTTTGCTACAGCAATATTAGCTTACAACATCCTGGCGCTACTCAAGCGAGTGATTGAGCAGGCTCATCAAGAACAACAAGTCGAGGTATCCACTTACTATATGGCCAATGAGGTGCGTATGGCCTATTACGGCATGATGAGTTTCTTGCCTCTGAGGCTTGGAACAGCTGGATCAGACTATATCAAGGCCCAGTGAGAGCGAAGCTGAAATTTGACGACATTTGGAACTGATACACGCTGCAATGCTTATGGAGTAAGGTGTTCAAACTAAATCTCTCGTCAATCAGGATTCTTGAGAAAGATGTCTGTATGCTTTACCTAGGCGTTGGCCATACAGTTTGTGGCCGTTATTTTCTTACTGCAATGTAGGCGGTGCAAGGAGTGAGTGAATAATCATTCGTCACGTTCTCGTCACACAGTCTCAAATATCGTCAAATTTCAGCTTCGCTCTCACTGGGCCTAAGAAGTAATCGGGGCATTGCAACTCGTGTTGTGTCGGTGTGGAAGCCTCAACAATACGGGTTTGCTCCTATTTTTCAAGGGATTAGTGACAAACGTCAACACGCCCTAAAAAAATTCAGACGCTGTTGGCTGGCAAACTTTCGATACTGGTTTACACGCATTTTCCGGCTGGGGATTAGGTACACCATTAAATACAACATTGCCTTTTTCCAGTTTGATCAGGCGATCCGCTAGATAGAAATAACGATCATCATGGCTGATAACAACGAGGGTTTTGCCTTCCTGCTTAAGCTGCGGTAGTAAGGTAAGATAAAAATGTTCCCGAAAACGTGGATCTTGATCGGCCGCCCATTCGTCGAAAAGACATATTTCCCGATCTTCCGCATAGCACTGTAGAAGTGCTAAACGTTTGCGTTGTCCTGTGGATAAATTAATTTGCGAAAGTTTCCCATCTTCTACCCGCAATTGCTTGTCCAATTCCAGGTCACGCAAGCGGGTGTGGGTCCAAATATCCGGTACAACTTGGCCTTCCGAGTCAAGTACATGGTTAAAAAGGAAAAAATCGCCAAATACACTGGAAAAACGCTCCCGGTGGGCGCGTGATCCATATGAAATAGGTTCCTTGTCAAGATAGAGTTGTCCTGCGCTAGGAGGCAATAGCCCGCATAGCAAATGCAATAGGGTGGATTTTCCGCTCCCGTTACCGCCCACAATAAATACCATCTCGCCGCGGCGGATACTCAGATTAATTGGGCCAATTTCTTGGTTTATTTCGCTTTCCGGGTAACGATAGGATAAGTTTTTTGCGTGGATAAATTGCCAATTCGGATGGGTGAGGTCGGGGCTGGATGGTGAAACGGTAAGCTCGGATCGCAACTCCAGACCAACCCGCTTAATATGACGCAGACTACTCAGTCCAGCGCCTACCGATTGGCCTGCGTGGATGATAAACATCAACGGTCTTATCATGAAAGATACGCCGATTACAAAACGCACGATGACATCGGACTGCAGCGTAAACAGCACATGTCCCAGATAAACAACGCTAAACACAGTGGCATATGAAGCCGTGGAAATCCAAGCTTCCTTAATGCTCCAGCGTAAATGAACTCGCTGCATCGACCGTTGCGCCTGCTGAATCGCCGGCTGTAAAAGTGTCTTAACAAAATGTTCGGCGCGCGCCGGACTTAAAAGCATTTCCTTCTTACCGTCAGCAATTGCACAAAAATGCTCGAACAGACCTTCTTCGCTACGTCGCATTGCATCAAACTGCGCGCTGCCCGATCTAACCCCAAAAAGGGAAACCGCGAATGGAAACCCCAGCCCCACCAGTAGGATGAGAAAAAGCTGAATCGAGAGGGTGAGGAGATAAATTGCGCAAACGATAATCAGGACAACGTTGTAAGCCAAATGCGGCGCAATTAAGACAAGTGAACTAATTCGATTAATATCTTCAATCAATACGCCGAAAACGGATGATTTATGCTTTGCAAGTTTGTGATATTCGACTCCGATAAATTGCTTTGCTAAATCTTCACGTAATTGCGCGACAAACTCGCTGCCAAGCTTGGCCAGGATAATTTGTGCAATGCCATTGGCCAGGCATAGTGCTACGACCCAGCCCAATCCAGTGGCAAGGCAGGTCCAATGGGCTTGTGGCAGTCCTTCTGTAGCCAATCGGTTTATGTAGGCAAGTAGACCGATGGTTAATATAGCCCCAAGGCAAGAAAGGGTTGCTATGATAAACAAAGGCCTAAAATATCGCTTTAGGTATTGCGCCATGAATATCGCCTCCTTCCCGCTAAGTAAAGATTTTTATTCCGGTTGCGTCATCAAACCAATTTTTACCAGACTACTTAACTGCGCAGCGGACATCACTTGCGTCAAGCGCTCATAACCTACCGCTCGATCTGCATACAGATGGATTTCAGGTTGTGGCGCGCTTTGACATTGCCGAGCAGTCGTCAGAAAAGCCAGGTCGATAATCAAAAAACCAGTCGATTACACCAGCCCCCAGTTTGAAACACTCTCCATAATGAACGGCTCACCTCATACGAAAAATCCACATGCCCGGGCGTGTCAATCAAATTTAGATTATAGGTTTTGCTATCGCGCGCACGATAAGCGAGGGTGGCGGTTTGCGCTTTAATCGTAATGTCGCGCGCGCTCTCAAGCGCCATCGAATCCAGCACCTGCGCCTCTATTTCGCGGGCGGAAAGCCCTCCGCACAATTGAATAATACGGTCGGCCAGCGTGGATTTGCCGTGATCAATATGGGCGATAATCGAAAAGTTTCTTATAGCCTGCATAAATAATGATTTGTTATTCGCTATCTGAATAGGCGATTGGCGAACATATTACACTGCGGTGGCGATCTCGTCATCCGATATACGCCACAACTGCAGGCTGAAAATAATGATAAAGAATATCCTCCGCAGAGCGCCCTGCCAACGCCATCCCCAATGCCCCGATCTGGCATAGTCCGACGCCATGTCCCCAGCCAGAACCTTTCAGCACGAATTCTTCGGGTGCTGCGCCCACGCCGTACATTTTGGATTCGATGCTGAATGCAGAACTGAACAGAAAGGTATCGCTTAGGACTCTGCGAATCTGAAACTCCCCGTCAATAATTGCAGTATGCTTGACGCCTTCAAAATCCAGATATTCGACCGCTATTTTCAGAAGGCGGCCAGAGTAACCTCTTTGTAAACCAAGAAGCGTAACTACCGATGCAGGCGGTGGGGTAAGCACCCGACCCAGCCGCTGTGATAATTCCGCCTGCGAGATTTTGAGTTCCCAACGAAAGTAACAGGCTACTTCATCGACAATCCCGAGATAGCCCGCTAGTTTTTCTTCTGAGCAATACGCCGGACTGCAAAATGCCTGTGAAGGCCGGTTCCGCCAACGTAAATACGCTTCATCGCTGTCCAACACTGCGCTGCTATCTTCCTCTTTGCTATCTTGCCGACCTATAAGATAAGGCTTATCCAAGCTACGCCAGACGCTTGCAGCCGACTCGGTCCGCCCGCCACAACTTTTTGAATAACGTGCATCACAAATAGAACCATTCTGCATCAGGACATATCCGCGCGTGGACATTGCGCTACGCCATGCCTTTTCGGTAATATTGGAAACGCCTTGGTAACGTTGACAACAATCATCGTTGCAGATATCAAAACCCTCTGCAAAATGCTTCTTCCGAAGATTGACCAGCGCCCAGGATCGGGCCGCGATCGTCTGAGCCTGCAAAAAGCTGGCAGGGCATTGCGGCGACATTTCAGCGACCGACACACAGCACACATAGTCTTCAATGGCAACTCGATTGACCAAAGTTAGATGCCCTTCATGCGCAAATACCCTGATATCTCCAGGCAGCAACAAATCCATTGACTTACGCCAATGAAACGTGCGTCCGACAGTCACGCCCTTGACCACTACGGGATCATGTATCGCCTCATATGCCCCACCCGCCTTGGCTCTTTCCAGTACTATGAGAGGCATAACAGACGAGAGGCGGGCGCTGTTTTCAGTGGCTATCCGAACGCCATTGTCATGAGCTGAAATACTCACCACACAACGTTCATTATTTTCACCCAGACAGTCAATATTGGAACGATACTGCCGCCTGCCTGGAACAGATATTTCAATCGATCTCAGTTTATCGATAGGTAATATAATACCGATGTCGATCCGCCCTTCGGACAAGTTCATTTTTTGAGACAATGCGCTCCTCCGTTACTTTTACTTCCTATTTTCCAGATAGTGTACTATATTGACCTCATTCTAATCAATCAGAATACGGGGGGAAATATGGAGAAACTCGACGTCAGCATCGTTATTCCTTTTTATAAAAAGGAAAATGAATTCAAAATTTCTCTCGAAAAAAATTATAAGCAGTTTGAAAAAGCAAAAGAAATAATCATAGTATTCGACGAACCGGTAGATATCAATCGATACAAATACATTTTTAATTATAATATAAACTATAAACTCTTTCATAATAATGAAGAGCATCCATGGCGCAATCCGAGCATTGTCATTAATTTTGGACTCAAGCAGGCAACCGGGAAATATTGTATTGTCATCTCACCGGAATCAATTTTACTTGAGAGCGCCATCCACTCATTAGTCAATGAATGTGATGATAATACATTTACGGTTGGCTCCATTTTATTTACAACCTACGACTACTATGCATCACATTGCACAAATAATGAAAAACTCATGCATCACTATGGACATAGAAAAAAATGTGAAAAATATATAAGCGGATTTAATTATGGCTCTATCTGCTGTACCAGGGAAAATCTCAAGAAAGTTGGTTATTACACAGCGGACTTTATCAAGAAAGGATGGGGAGGCGAGGACGATGACATCAGGTCAAAACTGGAAGCGAAAGGTATTTCCAAAAAGATTCTGGATCATGCCAAATTATTGCATCTGGAAGCCCCTGATGATTTCAGGTTTAGATTTCTTAATGTGAAACATCATATCTACCAGGGCAGTGAATTAAAGTACGATAATTTCCGGAAAATTTACTGATTCATTAAATTTTATGCAGAATCCCAGCCTGTTGAATAAACAGCCTATGGCTGTATTGACCTTTGACACGTTACCGATAACTCCGACGCCGTTCATGGATGTTGAAACACGAACGAGAAAATATATCAATGCCCTTGCCGAAGCCAATGTCCAGACGGTTTTCTTTGCGATCGGAAGTGATATTAAAAGATCTACCCCATCTCAGACGATGTGTATCCGGCAGATTATCCAGCATGGACATCTGATCGCCAACCATTCATATTCCCACCCGCACTTAAGCGCGATGTCCATTGAAAAATACCTGGATGATATCAATCAATGCGAAAAACAGATACTTCCTTTTTCCACCGGTTCCGCTATCTATTTCTTGATGTTGGCCTTGATTTTATGGAAGGAAGAAGTCTTGAAAAAGCAGCCGAATGCGCGTTAGCCTTGAAGAAATTTGGGTTCCGGCACGCATATGTTTCGATAGACAGCTTTGATTGGTTTATTGATAATCTTTTCTTACAATCCATAAAGGAAGGAAAAGAAATAGAAATTGAAAGATTGGAATATTTTTATATCCATCACATTCAACAGGCAATTGACAACTATCTCGATAAAAAAACCAATGAAGAAAAGAGTCTTTTCTCAACCCATGTCTTCCTATTTCACGCTAATGACCTGAATGCACTGTTTCTACCAAAGATTATCTCCATGTTACGCGAAAATGGATGGCGTATCGGCGCTCCAGATGAAATTTTTGAAGATCCTGAGAACCAGCTTACCGACTTCAAAACCTTTATTGATCTCAAAGTGTGGCTTGATTCAAAAAATATTGATCGCTTTCATGATCCGGATAAAATTACTCAGGAATTTAACAAACACGTAGGCCCAGCTATTTGATTCTTGGTGTAAAACAGCGTGCAAAATTTACCAGATTAAAGCGAGAAACAGCGTCGAAAATATTTGTGCAAATATCCGGCGAATTTGCTGGATAATCCGTCCCCCTTATAGCCTTGTATCTTTCTTTATGTGATGATTAGCTACATCACATAAAGAAGGATACAAGGTTCGAGCATATCGATGCGACATGCTCGCCTATGGCCCCGTGCTGTTTGAAAAGCTTATTGACCGTACCAATGATCCGTTAAGCTTAGATATGATAGACGAGCGTCTACCTAAGCGCATTAGGGATAGCAAAAGGTCCAACCGCGCCTAGAAAGTCCTGGCGCGATTGGACCCTACCTATATTTCTTTATGATGCAATCGCTACATCCGCTGGCCGCGGCGCGTCGCCAGTACGCTCAAGCCAGCCTCCGCCTAAATATTGATATAGATTGACCAGATTAACCAGCCGCGCCAAGCGGCTTGAAATCAGCGCTTGCTCGGCTGCATATAAGCTCGTCTGCGCACTCAACACC
Source organism: Mycoavidus cysteinexigens (assembly GCA_031963245.1). Taxonomy (GTDB): domain Bacteria; phylum Pseudomonadota; class Gammaproteobacteria; order Burkholderiales; family Burkholderiaceae; genus Mycoavidus; species Mycoavidus cysteinexigens_A. Next base: position 48,879 of record JASSUC010000001.1, on the reverse strand, counting down.
CGCAGATAGCTATCAATGCCATTGCGATAACGCAAGGTGGACAGATCAAGCCGACGTTGTTGCGCTGCGGTGTAGCGCTTCAGTGATCCAATTTGTTCATCGTAGGTACCGCGCGCGGCAAGCCCATCCGCTACTTCGCGAAAGGCGGTTTGAATCGCTTTTTCATATTGCGCAACAGCGATCCGCTTGCCTGCTTGCGCCGCATCAAGATTGGCAAGATTCGCACCACCGCTAAAAATAGGCAGTGAAACCTTTGGCACAAAACCCCAAGCAGCCGTGCCTGGTTTAAACAACCCACCCAGGTCCAGGCTCGCAGTGCCAAACTGTCCGGTAAGCGAAATACTCGGAAAGAACGCAGCCCGAGCCGCACCAATATTGGCGTTAGCCGCCCGCAATATTTCTTCAGCGGCGGCAATGTCCGGACGACGCACCAGTAAATCCGATGGTAAGCCCTCTGGAATATCAGCCAGTATCGCCTGGTGATCAAGCGGCAATGGCTGCGGTAAATCGGCTGGCAGCGATTCACCGACTAAGAGCGTGAGCGCGTTTTCAGACTGGGCCCGTAGACGCAGTTGATTTTGGTGATTGGCCTGGGCTTGCTCAACGGTACTCTCAGCCTCCTGCAAATCAAGCTCAGAGCCAACGCCTGCGTCAAACTGCACCTTGGCAAGCCGGTAAGATTCCTGAGCGGCGCTAAGGGTTGCCTGGGTGACTTTGAGTTGCTCGTCATAGGCACGGGTGGTTAAATATTGATTCGCTAACTGCGCCACTAACGAAATCTCAACTGCCTTGCGGGCCTGAGCCGTCGCTAAATATTGCGCCAGGGCTTGATCTTTTAAGCTCCGTAGCTTGCCAAAAAGGTCAATTTCCCACGCCGCAGCCGCGCCCACCTCATACTGGCTAGCCACCACTGCACGGTTAAGCATCGAGAGCTCAGCGGGGGTGCGACCACGATTGCCCACCCCTTGCGCACGCAAATCCGGCACCAAGCCGGCGCGCTGAATTCGATATTGTGCGCGTGCTTGTTGCACATTTAATGCCGCTACGCGCAAATCACGGTTATTGCGTAGCGCCAGCTCAATCAACTTTTGCAAACGCGGGTCTGCAAAGAACTGACGCCAGCCCAAATCAACCGGCGCTGAGCTTGACTCGGTCAGCAAGGTATACGCATCCCCCGAAGGATAGGTGGCAGCAACCGGCGCTGCTGGGCGCTCATAACGAGGCGCCAGCGTACAGGCAGCTGAAACTGCTGCGATTGACAATGCAGCTAAAAGAGAAAATTCACGCATTTGCATGTTCCTGAGGTTCAAATTTTCGGGTGAGTATCTGCATCCGAATTGCTCTCATGACTCGAAGCGTTCACCAGCGGGTCGCCAGCTTGCACCTTCTGCTTTGATTTAGATTGACAGAATTTGCCACGCACCACCACAAAGAACATTGGGATGATGAAAATGGCGATAAAGGTGGCGCTCAACATCCCGCCGATAACCCCCGTGCCAATCGCATGTTGCCCAGCAGAACCGGCGCCACGGCTAATTGCCAAAGGCAGCACACCCAGCACAAAAGCCAATGAAGTCATCAAGATTGGCCGCAAACGCAAACGCGCGGCTTCGATGGCTGCTTCCATTGCAGTTCTGCCCTGTGCCTCCAGTTCTTTGGCGAACTCAACAATCAAAATTGCATTTTTTGCAGACAAGCCGACGGTAGTCAATAAGCCCACCTGGAAATACACATCATTAGATAGGCCACGACCTGTTGCCGCCAATAAAGCACCAATGATCCCAAGTGGCACCACCAAGATCACCGAGAATGGAATCGACCAGCTTTCATACAGCGCAGCTAAGCTTAAAAACACCACCAAGATTGAAATGGCATACAGTAATGGCGCTTGCGAGCCGGATAAAATCTCCTGGAGCGACATACCGGTCCATTCATAGCCAATGCCATGCGGCAACTTTGCTGCCAGGCTTTGCATTTCTTGAATGGCATCCCCCGTGCTTTTGCCAGGAGTTGCTAAGCCCTGGATGGCTACCGAGGCGACACCGTTATAACGCTCAAGCTTAGGCGAGCCATAACCCCAATGCGAACTGACAAATGACGAGAACGGCACCATCTCGCCTTGCGCATTGCGGATATACCAACGCTGAATGTCTTCCGGGGTCATGCGAAAAGGGGCGTCCCCTTGGACCAGAACCTTTTTGATGCGGTTATCCCGATCTAGGAAACTGTTAACGTAAGCTCCGCCCCAAGCAATCGAGAAACTCCGATCAATCAAAGACAACGGAATCCCCAGTGCACTCGCCTTCTCACGATTAATATCCACATGAAATTCCGGCGTGTCATTCAGACCGTTCGGGCGCACCTGCATCAAGCTTGGGCTTTGCGCCGCCATCCCCAGCAACTGATTGCGCGCTTGCATCAAGGCATCATGGCCAAGACCGGCACGATCTTGCAGTTGCATATCAAAGCCAGAGGCTGTGCCAAGCTCGATAATCGGCGGTGGATTAATCGGAAACACCATGGCATCTTTAATCTGCGAAAAACGCATAAAAGAGCGCTGCATCAGTGCTTGTACCGATTGATCCGCTTTCGTGCGATGTTTCCAGTCTTTTAATCTAACAAAAACCATGCCCGAATTTTGGCCACTGCCAGCAAAACTAAAGCCATTCACCTCAAAGGCCGATTCAACCAACTGGCTTTCATCTTGCAACAGGTATCGGCTAACTTCGCTCAGGACTGCTTGGGTCCGCTGTTGGGTTGAGCCTGGCGGGGTTTGCACCAGCACAAATAAAATCCCTTGGTCTTCATCCGGCAAGAAAGCCGTAGGCATGCGCATAAATAGCAAACCCACCACCACGATAATCACCGCATAAATGCCAAACCAACGCCCAGAGCGAGCGATGACACCACGCACGCCTGATTGGTATTTATCGCGACCACGCTCGAAAGTCCGGTTAAACCAGCCGAAAAAACCTTTTTTCTCTTCGTGGTGTCCCTTAGGAATCGGTTTGAGCAAACTCGCGCATAAAGCTGGCGTCAGAATCAGTGCCACTAATACTGAGAGCACCATCGCCGACACAATGGTCAGCGAGAACTGACGATAGATTGCTCCCACTGAACCGCTGGAAAACGCCATCGGTACAAATACCGCGGATAAAACAAGCGCCACGCCAACCAGCGCCCCGGTGATCTGCCCCATTGCTTTACGGGTTGCCTCACGGGGTGAAAGCCCTTCTTCCGCCATCACCCGCTCGACGTTTTCAACCACCACAATCGCATCATCGACTAATAACCCAATCGCCAATACAAGGCCAAACATAGACAAGGTATTAATCGAAAAGCCGAACGCTGCCATCACGCCAAACGTCCCCAACAACACAATCGGCACGGCAATGGTTGGGATCAGCGTCGCGCGCCAATTTTGCAGGAATAAGTACATCACCAGAAACACCAGCACAATCCCTTCAAAGAGTGTCTTGACCACTTCTTCGATCGAGATACGTACAAAGGGCGTGGTGTCGTATGGATATTTCACCACTAAACCGGGCGGGAAGTATTTCGATAATTCTTCAATCTGTTCACGTACCAGCCGCGCGGTTTGCAAGGCATTCGCGCCCGTCGCCAGTTTAAGCGCAAAGCCAGCAGTAGGCTGGCCGTTATAGCGGGTATCTACGTTATAGCTTTCACCGCCGAGTTCAATCCGTGCGACATCGCGCAAACGCACTTGTGAACCGTCTGGCAGCACCTTTAATAAGACATTGCCAAATTGTTCCGTCGTCCTTAATAAAGTTGCTTCGGTGATCACCGCATTGAGTTGTTGCTTATCCACGGCCGGTAAGCCACCTAACTGCCCTCCTGGCACTTGGACATTTTGCTCAGCGAGTGCGTTGGTGACATCGACTGGCGTTAGGCGGTAGCTAGCCAATTTATCTGGATGCAACCACACTCGCATTGCATACTGGGTACCAAACAGCGTCGTGGTGCCGACCCCATCAACCCGGCTAATTGGATCTTGCACATTGGCCGCAACGTAATTGGCCAAGTCAAACTTATTCATGCTACCGTCGGTAGACACGAAGGCTAATACCATCAAGAAACTACCGGACGACTTAGTGACTTTGATACCTTGTTGCTGCACGGTTTGCGGCAATAGGGGTAAGGCCAGTTGTAGTTTGTTTTGCACCTGCACTTGCGCCACATCCGGGTTGGTGCCCGGCGCGAAAGTCAGCGTAATATTTGCGCCACCCGAGTTTTCGCTGGTGGAGGACATATACAGCAAATGGTCGATCCCATTCATTTGCTGCTCAATCACCTGGGTGACTGTGTTTTCAACGGTTTGGGCCGATGCGCCTGGATAGGCTGCAGTGATTTGCACCGCGGGCGGCGCTACCGATGGATACTGTTCAACAGGCAAGGTGCGAATCGATAATGCTCCGGCCAGCATCAAAATAATGGCCAGCACCCAGGCAAAAATCGGTCGATCGATAAAAAACTTAACCATGGAAATGGCTTCCCTTATTTTTAATACGGTTATTCTGCGTTGGCATTGGCGTTGGCGTCCGCGGCGTCGCTGGCCGCAGGCTGGGGCCCAGCAGCTTCAACCGTCGGCGATACCTGTGTCGCTACCGGTTTAACGGTCATCCCAGGCTGCACTTTTTGCAATCCTTGCACAATCACTCTGTCGCCGGCTTGCAAACCGCTCGCTACCAACCAATTATCATCAGCCGCTCGCATCGTGGTCAGTACGCGCAAAGCCACTTTATTATCTTGATCGACAATCAGCGCAGTCGGTTGACCTCTGGCATCATGAGTCACGCCAACCTGCGGCACCACCAGCGCACGATGGTTCACGCCTTCTTGGATGCGCGCACGAACAAACATACCCGGCAGCAAGGCTTTTTTCGGATTTGGAAAGAGCGCGCGTAAGGTGATCGTGCCCGTACCTGGTTCGACCGCGATATCGGAAAACTGCAACTTTCCTTGGAACGGATAGGCTGAGCCATCTTCTAGCACGAGGTCGACCTTGACCTCGTTACGGCCGGTCATCTGCAATTGGCCGCCTGCCATTTCACGGCGCAAACGCAAAACGTCACTGCTCGATTGCGTCACATCAACATAAATTGGATCGATTTGCTGCACCGTGGATAACAACGTTGCCTGGCTGGCTTGCACATAAGCGCCTGGAGTGACATGGGATTTGCCAATCCAACCTGCAATCGGCGAGCTCACTTCGGTATAGCCAAAGTTAATGCGCGCCACTTCAAGCGCGGCTTTAGCGACACCAACGTCTGCCAGCGCTTGGCCATGCTCAGCCAGCGCATTGTCATATTCTTGCTGGCTAATCGCATGCGCTGCAATCAGCGGTTTGTAACGTTCAGCCTTAGCCGCGACAGCATTCAAACTAGCATGCGCTTTTGCCAGGGCGGCTTGGCTACTCTCAAACTGAGCTTTATAAGGAGCCGAGTCAATTTTGTAGAGGCGCTGCCCCGCTTTTACTTCACTGCCCTCATTAAATTCACGTTTAAGCACAATGCCATTGACACGTGCGCGCACCTCAGCAATCTGCCAAGCAGAGGTGCGTCCAGGTACATCAATTGTCACTGGCACAGTTTGCGGCTCGAGTGTGACAATCCCCACTTCTGTTACCGGCGGTGACGGAGGAGCCTGTTTTTTGCCACAAGCGGCCAGGGCAAGTAGCGCAACAAGACCAATCAAATTGAAAAAGAACCGATTGATATGCATGGAGCGACCTCTTGGATTAATCATTATGGAAAGAATTTTGAACGGCTTATTATATAGAGGGATTGCAGACCAAGCTAGCGCATATATTAGAGCAACGTATCATGGGCTAGAATGCGCCATGATCGATTCATGCTGGCTGATTTTTAACCATCAGGCGCTGCTGTGTACGTCTCATTAACCAAGCCACCACAGCCCAATAAATAAGATACGCCAACACATTCATTAACGATGGATACGCACGATAACCGGTCAATGCCGCCAACAATGTACCCACAGCATTAGAATCATCGAGCAGCGCTGAAGTATTCCACAGTGGGTCGATCAGGGCAGGCAGTATGTCTTTATCAATGAGTTTATCAACGCCTGCTTGGACCAAGCCCGCAGCGAGAAAGAGCAACATCATTTCAGTCACACGGAAAAAAGCGCGCCAGGAAAACAATTTGCCGCCCAGCTGCAATAGATAAAACGTTAGGAGGGCTAGGCCAAAGCCTATCAATACAGCAGCCAGATGCATAGGCAAAATATAGCCTGCTTGCCCAAAACCAAGTCCATAGAGAAAGATGACCGTTTCACTTCCTTCGCGCGCAACCGCCAGTGCAGCAAGCAGCGTCACCCCCCACCAATGCGCATTTTGAGTACTTTTTTGTAAGGATGCTTCGATACCTTGTTTTAAGGTGCCGCCGTGATATCTCATCCACAATACCATCTGTACAATCAGTACAGCCGCAATCCAGACCATTGCGGCCTGGAAATAATCCTGGGTTTCACCGGAGAGGGTTTCACTAAAGTTCACTAATGCCGCGCCAAACGCAACCGCCACTAGCATACCTATGCCAACCCCTAGCCACAGATAGGGCAGGCCCTGTCGCGCCGTCTTGTCACCATTGCGCAACCACGCATATAAAATGCCAATCACAAGCAATGCTTCAACACTTTCACGCCATACTACAAACAGCACCTGCCCCATCGAGCTCTCCAAAGCTACCTGATTACCGCCTACGGCTATCCCTATCCCTGTTTCTACTTAAACTCAAATTTATCTCGCGACAATAACCCCTTGTGCTGTCGCTTGATGAAAATCATCGAAAAATTTGTATTCGCCCGGAGCCATCTTTTTAATCACCACAAAAGATTTGGCACCAGGGCTGAGCACCTTCTCTTTACGCAATTGAATACTTTCAAATTCAACCGCACTTTTGCCGGTATTTTCAATTTCAAGTTTGATCGCCTGATTAGCCGGCACCTCGATGCGAGAAGGCATCAATTTCCCGTCAGCCATCTCAAGTTTGAAGGTCGGTAATTCTTCCTTTGGTTCTGTGCGCGCGTGGACACCATTGGACAACGCAAAAGTCAGCGTGAAGAGAGTAATTATGAGACTGATTTTCATTTAAACATTCCTTGATTAGAGGAGTTAATATTGAGTGGAACAGCTTGCATGATGGGGTTTTTAATACCCTCTTTTTTTTACCCATTCCAGAAAATACACATTCGTATTCAACCGTGAATGGCTTAAACCAGGAGCCAACACCTGCTTCTTTATCGCTATGACGACCTTGCGTAAATCTGCGACTTGCCAAGCGCATACTTGACAGCAGCTACAGAACCGGCTGCACTGATCAAAATGCTAGCGATAGCCAACTGAAAAAATGTTGATGCAACCATAAAAAGAGCCCTGTGCAAGTATTAGAGATACATAACGGACGGTACCAAAAAGCACTGGCAGCGTTAATGCGAATCATTCTCAATGGGAAATAAGTATACCACCCTTTTAATTTATCTCACGCTTAGATCTGAATAAAAAAAATGGCCTCACAAACTTCGTGCGGCCATTTTTTTAACCTACTGCGACTTCACGTAGCACCGTGCGGCGTTGTTGATGCAAAAGACGTTCGTAAGCAACAATATAATCTTTCGCCATCCGTTGCGCGGTAAAGCGTGCTTCAAATTGCTGGCGCACCGTATCGCGCGACACTGTATGCAAGCGATTCACCGCAGCCACCGCCTCCATTTCATCACTCACTAAAAAGCCCGACACGCCGTGGTCGACCACTTCGGGGGCTGAGCCACGCTTGAAAGCAATCACCGGCGTACCACAGGCCATCGCCTCAATCATGACTAAACCAAATGGCTCAGGCCAGTCAATCGGAAACAGCAGCGCATGGGCACCGGACAAGAAAGCGGCTTTTTCCGCTTCAGAGATTTCACCGATATATTCGACGTGCGGCTGCGACATCAGCGGCTTGATCTGCTCGTCGTAATAGGCCTGATCGACGCGGTCAATTTTGGCTGCAATTTTGATGGGCAAGCCACATTTAGCAGCAATCGAAATCGCCGTATCAACTCGCTTTTCAGGCGAAATACGACCCAAAAAAGCCAAATAGCCAGGCTGGATATCAGAACGAGGCATCAGCCTTTTTTCCGGCAAGCCATGATAAATGGTTGCCAACCAATTTGCCTGGGGCAGTGGCGAACGTTGGCTATCGGAAATGGACACCACCTGAGCTTGCGTAAACAGATTGAAAACCGGCTGTAACTCAGGTAAATCAAGACGACCATGCAAGGTCGTTAGAAACGGCGTGGACTGGCGGCTAAAAAGTGAGAACGGAGAGTAATCGAGATGGCCATGCAGGATATCGAATTCGTCGGCGCGTTGACGCACCTGTTCGAGCATCAACATATGGGGGGCTAGCGTATCGCGAATCTTTGGATCTAAGCGCAGGGCTTGCGGCCAGACTGCTTCGAGTTGCGCTGCGGTGATTGAGTCGCCACTGGCGAACAAGGTCACATCGTGGCCCAACTCAACTAAAGCTTCTGTCAAATAAGACACCACCCGTTCTGTACCGCCATACAATTTTGGCGGCACAGCCTCGTGTAAAGGCGCAATTTGAGCGATTCGCATGACATGATTCTCCTAATAAAAATTCAGGACAAAAGTTGAAGCATGGCTATCCAATAGCCAACCACTTCATCACGGATGATCTGTTGCTTAAAATAAATTCCAGCGGTGAATTTCAAAGTATTTATCTTGTTACAATACTGAAACACTTTGTCGGCCTTTGTTTTACAACGCTGCTTTAAATTATCTGTAGTGATTTTGATCAACAGGTCACTTGCCTTGCCGCTTGTCGATTCTGGTACAACAAGAATCCGCAAGATGGATGCCCCACCATCTTTCACCCAACAAGCAAGTGGCTTATTTCACGCAGCCAAGCCGAGGCCATATGATAAACGTCGAGCTTGAAGAAGCCCACTCTTTTGTACGCCTAATGAAATGAAGATGCGCGGGTCTACGACTCAGAGCGATGCGTATAACGCTAAACTCGCTGGCTATGCGCAGCGGCCGCTGGCTTTTCTTTATCAATATATTCGCCGTCACCCCGTCGCCCATGGCGCGGTGCTGATGAGCGTGCTCGCCGCCGTGGGTTGCTCGCTGGCTTCTCAATATGGGATCAAGCATCTAATCGATGTACTGAGTCAAGGGCGCAGCCACTTCACCCAACTATGGGGCGCATTTTTGCTGTTAGCCGGCTTAATCGCTGCCGATAACCTACTCTGGCGCATAGGCGGCTAGGTGAGCACCCACGCGTTTGTCACCGTGACCGGCGATTTACGGCGAGATCTATTTCAATTCGTGCCGCAAGATATTTCACTCTTACATCGGACGATTTTTGAAAATATCGCTTATGGCCGAGCCCATGCTAGCCGCGACGAAGTCCTGGCCGCCGCTCATGAAGCACGCTGCACTGAGTTTATCGAAGCGATGCCGCAAGGATTTGACACCCTAGTAGGCGACCGCGGCACAAAACTCTCAGGCGGCCAGCGGCAACGTATTGCGATTGCCCGCGCGATTTTGAAAAATTCACCCATCCTGCTCCTCGATGAAGCCACTTCCGCCCCCGATAGCGCTTCAGAAGAAGCGATTCAACAAGCGCTCGACCGACTGATGCGTGGCCGCACGGTGATTGCCATCGCCCATCGACTGTCCACGCTACAAAACTTTCACCGTATTATTGTGATGAGCGACGGCAAGGTGATTGATGATGGCACCCCCGATGCTTTGCGCACACAAGCGGGGCTTTATCGTGACCTACTGATGAAGCAAGTTGGCAATGGTATGAGCGCCGTCAATTGCTATGACACGCGCAGTGCTGAACACGCGGCTTAATTTCCTGGCACAGACATAAGCTGAAGCGGCTTAAACACGCATTCACTTGAGCCGCTGCAAGCAAAAGTAAATGGCAAATTTAGCTAGCCCCTCTCTTTGTGCTTTCAAACGAGCGCACGATCTTGATTCTGAGGTCATTGAGCACAGATGCTGACGTTATATTTTAAGTATCTCCACCCTCTTGCCCTTGCTGCAGGCGAATCAGTCCACCCAATACTGAGATCTTGCTTGCCTAGACCCCGCACATCTAACTCCGATGAACGGAAAAATTTTAGGGGGTCTGTTAAAATAGTGTCCCTAACACATACGTGCGCGCGTACCAGCGCGACTGTCCGCTGTTCAACAAAATCGAGTTAGAAGGCTTTTATCATGCAGCGAGTCATGTCCCAGCAGCGAGCGATACTGTACTGTGCGCTCTTGGCCGGCGTCTTATCAGTGCTCCTTCTTGGCTGTAGCCGACAGCGCGATGAAAATTGGCAGTTAACCCAAGTGCGTCACCACCTGCCTGATCTTGAGTTTACTTTGACTGATGATCAGGGACAAAAGGTTAGCGCGCAAACTTACCGAGGCCACATCACCCTCGTCTACTTTGGCTATACGCATTGCCCGGATGTTTGCCCTGAAACCATGGCGCGCCTCATGCTGGCGCTCTCGAAACTAGGCGACGATGCACGCGCTGTCCGCATTCTGTTTATCTCGATCGACCCAGCGCGTGATACGCCTACCTCAATGCACCGCTATGTCCGGGCATTTGATGCGGAACATGTCACAGGTCTGACCGGCACCCTTAGTCAAGTCGAGGCATTAGCTAAGCGCTACCGCGTCGCGTATCAATCTGAAAAGCCCGATACTGACAACCGCTATGAGGTGATGCACAGCTCAGCGATTTATATCTTCGATCAAAAAGGTCTGGCGCAATTGATGGCGACCGCCGCCGATTCGGCGGATAATATTGCGCACGATTTGCGTATTCTGCTACAACCATCATCATAACGGGGAGTATCAACTCATGAAATGGATTACTTTTCTTTTAGCCAGTCTATGCTTTAGCGCATCTTCTTCAAGCGCCATCGCCGCGGCCTCGACAGAAGTGGTGGCCGAAGCCGGCTGGGTGCGCTGGCTACCTGACGGACGGCCAGCCGCCGGTTATATGATATTGCGCAACAACAGCACTCAAGCTATCGATGTCGTCGCCGCCTCCAGCCCTGATTATGGCCATGTGATGCTACATCAGTCCATCTCGGATGGTACACACAGCAGGATGGTTCACCTCAAAAAATTGACCCTGCCAGCCCACAGCGAGGTCAAGCTTGCCCCCGGCGGTTATCATCTGATGCTTGAAAAAGTGCGCGCAGAACCGGCGATTAAACCAGGCGACACCGTGCAGGTTAAACTCACCTTATCAGATGGCACATTCCTCCAAGTAACCTTGCCAGTACGTCCGCTCGCGACTTTATAGCTTGCTTTACGCCCTATTCAGGGCGTAGGCATAAGCGTAACGCGTCATGCCAATGAGGCGCAAATAAGTTAAAAGTCCGCGCCAATTTATCGTTAGATAGACGAGAATTGGCTGGGCGCTTTGCGGGTAATGGGTAGTCTGCTGCCAAAATCGGCGTCAACTTCGGTTGCCTAGCAGGTGGCGCAAGCGCAAAGATCGCTTGCGCAAATTCATACCAAGAAGCCGAGCCGGCGGCGCTTAAATGATAGATGCCTGATTTTTCTTGCCACCAACTCCTGTCTTGATGGCCTAGCGCGAGGCCTTGCGCCAAGATTTGCGCACTGAGAGCGGCAATCGTCATCGACCAGGTCGGAGCGCCATATTGGTTCGCCACAATCCGCAACTCAGGCTGCTGCACCGCCAGTTGCAACATCGTTAACAGAAAATTCTTGCCCCGTTTGCCGTAGATCCAACTTGTGCGCAGCACGAAATGCGCCGCGCCGACTTCAGCCAGCGCCCGTTCGCCAGCCAGCTTACTGCGACCATAGGCATTTTGCGGCTGCGTGCTATCCTCTTCGGTATAAGCGCCGTCCTTGTCTCCAGAAAATACGTAGTCGGTTGAATAGTGGACTAAAACGGCATTGAGCCGCTTCGCCTCTTCAGCCAGCACGCCCGGCGCTAAAGCATTAATGCGCAGCACTACAGACTCTTCAATTTCAGCTTGATCAACCGCTGTATACGCGGCCGGGTTGACAATTAAAGCCGGCCGCAATTCGCGCACCACACGACGAATTTGATCAAAATCTGCCAAATCCAGTGCTTGCCGATCAAGCGCAACAATCCGGCCAAGACCTTGTAAACTACGCGCTAGCTCAAAGCCAAGTTGGCCTTGAGCGCCAGTGATTAAAATCGTTCGAGAAAGCATCATAGTTAAAACCCGCTCAGCAAGCGTTTAAACTCAAATGTTAAGCAAATACTTCCGCCGCCGCTAAGCACACTCCAACGGCATCCCTAGCGCCCAACACCGGCGCCCCATCAAGCGGCCATGCAATGCCCAACGCTGGGTCATGCCAGAATAGGGTACGCTCATGCTCTGGATACCAATAATCAGTTGTCTTATAGAAAAATTCAGCCTCTGCCGAGAGCGTTAAAAAACCATGAGCAAAACCCGGTGGTACCCACAACTGGCGCCGATTGTCAGCCGATAAATGGACGCCGACCCATTGCCCAAAGCGAGGCGAGTGCCGGCGCAGATCCACGGCCACATCAAAGACCGCTCCGGCCACCACCCGCACCAGTTTGCCCTGCGGGTGCTGAATTTGATAATGCAAACCGCGCAGCACATTTTTAGTCGAGCGTGAATGATTATCTTGCACAAACTCGAACCCTACTGCCACTTGCGCGGCAAATTCCCGCGCATTGAAACTCTCAAAAAAAGAGCCCCGCGCATCATTAGAAACCTTAGGCTCGATGATTTTAACTTCAGGCAATGCAGTGGTGATTACGTTGATGGCCATATCAACGGGTCCGACAAAATGCGTTTTAAATATTTTCCATAGCCGTTTTTTTCAAGCGGCGCGGCCAGCCGATTAAGTTGCTCGGCGTCAATCCAGCCACGATAGTAGGCAATCTCTTCCGGGCACGCGACCATCAGGCCTTGCCGCTTTTGCAAGGTTGCAATAAAGCTGGCGGCATCAATCAATGAGTCATGGGTACCCGTATCAAACCATGCATAGCCACGGCCCATCATTTCAACCTTGAGCTGCTTGTGTTGCAAATAATGCAGATTAATATCCGTAATCTCAAACTCACCGCGTGCTGAAGGTTTAATCTCGGCAGCAATATCACAGACTTGCCGGTCGTAGAAGTAAAGCCCAGTCACCGCATAATTGGACCGTGGCTTAACCGGTTTTTCTTCAATCGACAAGGCATGAAAATCCTCATCAAACTCAACCACGCCGTAACGCTCAGGATCGTGCACATGATAAGCAAATACTGTCGCCCCCTGATCACAGGTGCTGGCGCGTTCAAGTTGCCCAGTTAAACTATGCCCATAAAATATATTGTCGCCGAGAATTAAAGTCGATGGATGATTGCCAATAAATTGCCGGCCAATCATAAATGCTTGCGCTAATCCCTCTGGGGAAGGTTGCACTGCATATTGGAGATTGAGTCCCCACTGGCCGCCATCGCCCAGTAGGGACTGAAAGCGTGGCGTGTCGGCCGGCGTCGAAATCACCAGAATGTCACGTATACCCGCCATCATCAAAGTAGACAGCGGATAATAGACCATTGGTTTATCGTAGATTGGCAGCAGTTGTTTGGAGACTGCATGTGTAATCGGATAAAGCCGGGTACCCGAGCCTCCGGCTAAAAGAATCGCTTTACGCATCTTAGGCGTCTCCTGATGCGCATTGCGCATAATGCGTTTCAAGCCATTTAAGGTAATCGCCTGAGATAACGTTATTCACCCAATCTGGATGCTCAAGATACCAGCGCAGCGTTTTCTCGAGCCCAGTTTCAAATCTGTGCGCGGGCCGCCAGCCCAATTCACGCTCGATCTTCGTCGCATCTATTGCATAGCGGCGGTCATGGCCTGGGCGATCTTGCACAAAGGTAATCTGCTCGGCATATGAGCCAGACGACTTTGGCTTCATCTGATCCAACAACGCACACAGCATATGCACAACCTCAAGATTGGTTTTCTCATTCCGACCACCAATATTGTAGGTTTGACCAGGGCCGCCACGCGCTAAAACTTCACGTAGCGCCGCACAATGGTCGCCCACATAAAGCCAGTCACGCACATTCCCGCCATCACCATAAACTGGTAGCGGTTTATCTGCAAGTGCATTGGCGATAAGCAATGGAATCAGCTTTTCTGGAAACTGATAAGGGCCGTAATTGTTTGAGCAATGGGTGGTCAATACCGGCAAACCATAGCTATGATGATACGCTCGCACCAGATGATCGGAGCCCGCCTTGGTGGCCGAGTACGGACTATTAGGCGCATACGGTGTAGTTTCACAAAATGCTGGATCATGGGGCTCAAGCGAACCATAAACCTCATCGGTGGAAACATGCAGGAAGCGGAAGTTAGCTTGCGCCACGCCGTCTAACTGAGCCCAATAAGCACGAGCGGCCTCAAGCAACGTAAAAGTGCCGACGATATTCGTGTGCACAAAATCAGCCGGTCCATGCAGTGAGCGGTCAACATGACTTTCCGCCGCAAAATGCAGTACCGCGCGTGGCTGATATTCGTCAAAGAGACTTTTAAGCGCAGCAGCATCGGCAATATCAGCCCTGACAAACAGATGACGGGAATCCGCTTGCAACGAATCTAAAGTCTGCAGATTACCAGCATAGGTTAGTTTGTCAACGTTTACCACTGCTTCGTTGTGACCCGCTAGCCAGTCGAGCACAAAATTGGCGCCAATAAAACCAGCGCCACCAGTTACTAAAATCATCAAAAACCCTTGATTGAATTCAAATGCGACCTGCTAACGCTAGCACCTCATCATGTAGGTGCTGCGGCCCAAATAAACCACTCATTGATGCTGCGGCAACTCTTATATGACAAGCACCGCCCATTGTCTCTTCAGCACATTAGCGCAATTTTTCTTAGTCTATATAATAATTATAACTTTGAAGAAAGATTAACTTCTTTAATATTTTACAAACGCTGCTGAAATAAGCTTATTCATCGTTTTTTAGATGATCGCGAACAATTCAAGCAGGTCCTTTGAATCACAGACTTCAGCTATCCTCACCATCCAAATGAGCGTCAATCAATCGTCCTCCCCTCCTCCTCTTGCCTTCGGCGACCTACAAGGCTGCCATGACGCTTTTCATCATTTGCTTGCCAAAGCAGCGCCCACGCCTGACACACCGCTTTGGTTTGCCGGCGATTTGATTAACCGAGGGCCTAGTTCACTCGCTTGCCTGCGCGATGTCATCGAATTTGGTCAGCGAGCGGTGATGGTGCTGGGTAACCATGAATTGCATTTATTGGCGGTGGCAGCCGGCGCACAACGCATGCGCAAAGGCGATACCATCAGTGAAATTCTGGCGGCTCCTGATAGCGCCGATTTAATCGATTGGCTACGCCACCGGCCGCTGGCGCATTACCAAAACGGGATGCTGATGGTGCACGCTGGCGTGCTGCCGCAGTGGGACCTGGCGCTCACCCTCGAGTTGGCGCATGAGGTGGAACAGGCGTTGCGCGGCCCCAATTGGCAAACCTGCATGGCACAGCTGAGTCAGCCTACGCCAGCTCGTTGGCATCATGGCTTGAGCCGCGATGAACGGTTGGGCATGATTGCGCATACGCTGACGCGGATTCGTTTCTGTAACCCAGAGGGGGGACTAGAATTCAATGCTAAAGGCGGCCCCGACGCTGCGCTGCCAGGCTATCTGCCATGGTTTGATGTGCCAGGACGGCGCACCGCCGAGCTGACGGTTGTATTCGGACACTGGGCAGCGCTCGGTCTCTTGCTGCGCGATAATTTGTGCGCCCTGGATAGCGGTTGCGTCTGGGGCAAGCAACTCTCAGCCATCACGCTCAACGCTGAGCCAAGCAAACGGACACTCACCCAGGTTGCCTGTTCAATCACGAGCGGCTCATTGCCTGGCTAATAAAATCAACCCCTAGCCACTGACTTCAGCAGCCACCACCGCCGTGTCAGATAGCACCACCTGCTGGCGCTGCAAAAGTTGCAGCGCACCCTGGACTGCCGCCTGTGCATGCATAGCCAGTTCCCGCCGCTGGTCACCCGCCTCAAGCGGGGCCGTCACATATAAATGAGCGGTGAGCGGCGCGGCGCGCAAAATCGATATGAGCGAAGCGAGTAACGAGATCTCGCCGATATAGGCGGGCGCCAGCGACTGCTGGCCTTGCGTATCTTCATACAGCAAACAGATTGGCTGCACTGCAGCCCTCGCTGATACTGGCGCTTGCAGCAAATTAGCGTGAAATGGTAATAGGCTTGTACCATCAGAAGTCGTCCCTTCTGGAAAAATACAAATCGTTTCACCGCTTTTTAATACATCTGCTAACTGCTGCACAATCCGTCGGGCATCGCTACGCTTGTCACGCCGAATAAAAATCGTACCGATGGTTTTTGCCAACCAACCCACGATTGGCCATTTCTCAACTTCTGCTTTAGCCACAAAGGGGACTGGCTGCCAAGCATTAATCACATAAATATCTAGCCACGACACATGATTGCCAACCAACATCACACCGCGCTCAAGCGCTGCGCCCGACTGGTGTACGATCAGCGTAACACCGCACGCCTTAAGTAAACCCCGCGACCAATCACGCACGAGTTGCTGTTGGCGAGCCCGTGCTGCACGCGGAAAAACAAAAGCCGCCAGCGCCATACCACGAACCAGATGGAGTATGAGCAGCACGATGCGTAGGCTGACTTGCATCATCATCTATTTCCTTTATTGCTAATCCAATTAAATGCAACCACGACAGCATCTAAGTAGGACAATTTTATGTTTTGCTTGCCTGATAAACAAAGTAGCAGCACTTTATGTTTTACTTGCCTGACAAACAAAGTAGCAGCGCTTTATGTTTTACTTGCCTGACAAACAAAGTAGCAGCGCTTTATGTTTTGCTTGCCTGACAAACAAAGTAGCAGCGCTTTATGTTTTACTTTCTTGATAGACAAGCTGGCCGGAGATGATCGTAGAACGCACACGCGCTGGCAGCTCATACCCTAAGAATGGTGTATTGTGGCCCTGACTCTTGAGTCGGTTTGGCGCCACCAGCCAATGCGCATCAGGGTCAAATAACACCAGGTCAGCCGGCGCGCCTAACGCCAAACGACCGCTGTTCAAATTCAGTACATCCGCTGGCGCGCAGGTGATTTTTGCTAATGCTTGGGTGAATGGTATTTGCTTTTCTTGCGCCCATTTCACGGTCAGTGATAGCAGCAATTCAAGCCCCGTGGCGCCGGCTGAAGCTTCGCCAAATGGCAAGAGTTTTTCATCGTCATCAACTGGCGTATGAGCAGAACAAATGGCGTCGATGGTGCCATCCATTAACGCCGTGCTGATGGCATCCCGGTCACGCTGCGAGCGCAGCGGCGGATCAAAACGGTATTGCGCATCGAAATAGCCAATATCCAGATCGATCAGATGCACATGATTGATGGTGACATCACAGCTTAACGGCAAGCCTTCCTGTTTTGCCGCGCGCACCAGCTCAAGCCCTGCGGCCGAAGAGAGATGTGATAAATGGACCCGCGCACCGGTGATGCGCATCAATTCAATGATGGTATGCAAAGCGATGGTTTCCGATGCTTCCGGCACGCCTCGCAAGCCCAGCCGCGACGCCAAAGCCCCACTTGCGGCGACGCCACCTTGCGCCAAATACGGATCCTGCGCCCGCAGCCAAACCGTATAGCCATAAGTCGTAGCATATTGCAAAGCGTGCAATAACACCTGGGGATTCAACATCGGCGCATCCGCCTGAGAAAAGCCGATACACCCCGCATCAGCCAATTCAGCCATTTCAGTGATGGCCTGCCCTTTGAGTCCAACCGTCAGCGCACCCAACGGATACACACGCGCTTGGTTGAGAGTGCTGGCGCGGAACTTCAACATTTCAACTAAACCTGGCTCATCCAGCGGTGGGTCCGTGTCCGGTGGACACACTAAGCTCGTGACCCCACCAGCAAGGGCCGCAGCCATTTCGGATTCAAGCGTTGCTTTATATTCGTAGCCAGGCTCACGCAACCGCGCCAATAAATCAATCAAGCCCGGCAGCACGATCAAACCGCTAGCATCGATTGTTTGAGTCACCTCAAAAGCGGTGGGCGCCTTACCAATACTGGCAATTTTGCCTGCTGCAATGAATAAATCGGCCTCGGTGTCCAGCCCTGTCGCAGGGTCAATTAATCGGCCACGCTTGATATGAAGATTCATTGTTTATTTTTTGATCAATTGATATTTGACAAAGAGACTGGCTCAACTCAACAGCGCAGCACTAACCATTATTCCCAGCAATAATCCCCATGACCGCCATCCGCACCGCAATGCCAAAGGTGACTTGATGCAAGATCACGGATTGCGCGCCATCGGCGACCGCTGAACCAATTTCAACTCCACGATTCATCGGGCCTGGGTGCATCACAATCGCATCAGGAGCCGCCAATGCAAGGCGCTCAGGGGTCAGTCCCCAACTTTTGAAATATTCTTGCGCAGAGGGTAAGAGGGTGCTATTCATTCTTTCATTTTGCAAACGCAGCATAATGACAACGTCCACCCCTTTTAAGCCCTCGCAGATATTATGAAAAACACGCACGCCGAATTGCTCAAGCCCGTTGGGCAGCAATGTGCGTGGACCAATCACACGCACTTCTGGCACGCCCAGCGTAGTCAGCGCATGAATATCAGAGCGCGCGACGCGTGAATGTAGAATATCACCCACAACCGCCACTTTGAGTTGCGTAAAATCTCGCTTGTAATGGCGGATTGTGTACATGTCTAGCAGGCCTTGCGTCGGATGCGCATGCCAACCATCACCCGCATTAATCACATGCAAATGAGGTGGGCAATGTTGTGCGAGCAAATAAGGAGCACCGCTTTGCGCATGGCGCACGACAAACATATCGGCCTGCATGGCGGATAAATTAGCCGCGGTATCCAGTAACGATTCACCTTTGCTGGTTGATGATGCATTGATATTCAAATTCAGCACATCAGCCGATAAGCGCTTTGCGGCAATTTCAAAAGTCGTACGAGTGCGGGTCGAGTTCTCAAAAAACAGATTGAATACTGATTTGCCACGCAATAGCGGCACTTTTTTGACCTCACGCTCAGCCACTCCAACGAATTGCTGAGCGGTGTCGAGGATGTGCGTAATGATATCCCTTGGCAAACCATCGATCGTCAATAGATGCTTAAGTTCACCATTTTTTGTGAGTTGCGGATTACCTTTAAAACCAGGGCGCAAGGTTGGCGCAGGTGGCCAAATGTTTGACATCTACTCTCCAGCGAAGAAAGCTAGGCAAAGCTGCACAGCTTTAATGCATGTGTGTTTGTATAGTTTAGGACGCACGCACACAACCCTATCTTTAATCGGTACGTGTTTCACTATGAAACTCAAATAGGCCACTCTCATGACGTCCCAATACCATGGTACGATCAGCTGGCAGATCGGCAACTGCACCCACAAAACGGGCAGCGATTGGCAACTCGCGCCCACCTCGATCAACCAATACGGCTAGGTCAACGGCAGCAGGCCGGCCAAAATCATACAACTCGTTTAGCGCAGCTCGAATCGTGCGACCAGTATAGAGCACGTCATCTAGCAACACAATCCGGCGGCCCTCGACTTGAAAGGGCAATGAGGTTGGACGCGCTTGTCCGTGCAAGCCTTTTTCTGCGTAATCATCGCGATGCAAAACAACGCTCACAACGCCAAATTCAGCCAGCTTCAAGTCATGTGCAAGCCGCTCGGCAAGCCAAGCGCCACCACTCCAAATGCCCACCAGCGCAACCCCGTCTGGCTGATACAAACTATCGCCATAGGTGGTGTGAATTTGGTCACGTAAAACACGGTACAACGACTCAGCATTAGGCAAGTGCATATTCATCAAAAAATTGTTGCAAAATAATCCGGGCAGCTTCGGCATCAAGCTGTGTTAAATCACCTCCCAGCGCAGTTGCCGCCGCGACCGACGAATAACGTTCGTCGACCCAACTTACGGGCAAGCCGAAACGGCCATGCAGCTGTTGGCCAAAGCGCTTAGCCCACTGGGTCATTTGGTGCGCTGCGCCATCTGGATACATCGGCAAACCCACCACCAATTGTTGTGGTTGCCATTCTTTAAGCAGTGCGCCAATCGCCTTAAAGCGATGCTCACGGTTAAAATTCATGATCACCGTTAAGGCTTGTGCTTGTCGCAACAGCAGATTGCCTACCGCAACGCCGATTCTTTTCTCGCCATAGTCAAACGCCAGAAGCGTGGCCATGTGGCTCATAGCAGCCTGCGGCCTTGCGGCGTGCTCAGTAATAACCTTAACGCAGTTGCGCCACGGACTTGGCCGACACTCGCTTTATGCATGGCCCACTTCGCCAGACAAGGTTGCAGGCGACACGCCTAAGAGCGATAACGCTGCCGTAAAGCGCTGCTCGGCTGGCACGTCAAACACAATGTTTGGATCCGCTTCTACAGTCAGCCAACCATTGCGCAAAATTTCGTCTTCGAGCTGGCCAGCGCCCCAGCCAGCGTGGCCTAGCGTTAGCAAAAATTTCTTTGGTCCTTGACCAAACGCAATCTCCTCTAACACATCTTTCGAGGTGGTCATGGCTAAGCCGCCAGGCACTAACAGGGATGAAGTATAGTGCGTAGCAGTAGGCTCATGTAAGACAAAACCACGCTCCGCTTGAACCGGACCACCGAAATAAACCGGCAAATGCAGCAAAGGCTCGATTTCGAGCTTGAGATCGATGCGGTGAAACAGTGCTTGCAACATGATATCCGTCGGCCGGTTGATCACTAAACCAAGCGCACCGCGTTCACTATGCTCGCAAATATAAAGCACCGCGCCAGCAAAAACCGCATCGGCCATGCTCGGCATAGCGATCAAAAACTGGTTCGTCAGATTAATACGATCAGAGGATTTGGACATATTGAATTCTAACCCGTGCATTCCGTTAGCAAATAGCCATGTCGTCAAATCAGCCCGCATGTCCCAAGGCTTTGTTTTGCTCACAATTGCTCAAATTTCCACCATTTCAAAATCCTCTTTACGGGCGCCACATTCCGGGCAGGTCCAGTTAACTGGGACGTCTTCCCAACGCGTACCCGGTGCGATCCCCTCTTCTGGTAGGCCAGCTTCTTCATCATAAATCCAGCCGCAAATCAGGCACATCCAATTTTTATATTCCATACTATGATTATCGCTACGTCTCACAAACTATGATTCAAGCGTTGCCAGAACGCCTCTAAAAGGTGATGGTACCCCGGCTGCAACGCAATTTGCTCATATTTTGAGATAAATCTTGTCAAAAAAGGCACAAAAAACCCGCATCGCTGCGGGCTTCTTGTTCAGACATTCGCGCAGTGTGCCCGAAAGCACACCACCCAAACACAGGCGAACCTGGACGATTACATATCCATGCCCATACCGCCCATACCACCCATGCCGCCCATACCACCAGGCATGCCACCTGCAGCCGCTTCTTCTTTCGGCGACTCAGTGACGGTGCAGTCCGTGGTGAGCAACAAACCGGCAATTGACGCTGCATTTTGCAATGCAGTGCGGGTCACCTTGGTTGGGTCAACCACACCGGCTTGCACCAGATCTCCGTACTCACCCGTAGCCGCGTTATAACCAAAGTTGCCTTTGCCATCGGCCACTTTTGCAACTACTACGCTGGCTTCTTCACCACCGTTGGTAACGATCTGACGCAGTGGCTCTTCCATCGCACGCAGTACGATTTTGATACCAGCTTGCTGATCGGCGTTATCGCCTTTCACGTTAGCCACTGCGTGGCGGGCGCGGATCAGGGCAACCCCACCGCCTGGCACGATCCCTTCTTCAACCGCTGCGCGAGTAGCATGCAAGGCATCTTCAACCCGCGCTTTCTTTTCTTTCATCTCAATTTCAGTCGCCGCACCTACTTTGATCACGGCTACTCCGCCTGCCAACTTAGCGACACGCTCTTGGAGTTTTTCGCGATCATAGTCAGA
This sequence comes from Mycoavidus cysteinexigens, assembly GCA_031963245.1. GTDB lineage: Bacteria > Pseudomonadota > Gammaproteobacteria > Burkholderiales > Burkholderiaceae > Mycoavidus > Mycoavidus cysteinexigens_A. The sequence goes on along the minus strand of JASSUC010000001.1, from coordinate 26,822 downwards.
AGTAGCTTCATCCATCTGCACACGGATTTGCTTAACGCGAGCTTCGATACTTTTCGCATCGCCTGCGCCATCAATAATCGTGGTGTTTTCTTTGGCAACTTCAATGCGCTTAGCTTGCCCCAACTCGGCCAGTGTCGCTTTCTCAAGCGTATGCCCAGTTTCTTCAGCAATCACTTGACCGCCGGTCAAGATCGCAATATCTTCAAGCATGGCTTTGCGACGGTCGCCAAAGCCTGGCGCCTTCACTGCAGCGGACTTCAAGAAACCACGCATATTGTTCAGAATCAGGGTAGCCAATGCCTCACCCTCAATATCTTCAGCGATGATCAACAATGGACGACCTGACTTTGCAACCTGATCAAGCAAAGGCAACAAATCGCGAATATTGGAGATTTTTTTGTCGTGCAGCAGCACATATGGGTTATCAAGAGCAGCCACTTGCCGATCTTGATTATTAATAAAGTAGCCAGACAAGTAACCGCGGTCAAACTGCATACCTTCGACCACATCAAGTTCGTTCTCTAGAGATTTACCATCTTCAACGGTAATCACACCTTCTTTGCCTACTTTATCCATCGCTTCAGCAATCAGCTTGCCGACCAATTCATCGCTGTTAGCCGAGATTGAGCCAACTTGAGCGATTTCTTTAGTGGTCGTGCATGGCTTGCTGATGTTACGCAACTCTTCAACCGCAGCGGCTACCGCTTTGTCGATGCCGCGCTTCAAATCCATTGGGTTCATGCCCGAGGCAACAGATTTCATGCCTTCACGCACAATTGATTGCGCCAGCACGGTTGCTGTTGTAGTGCCATCACCAGCATTGTCGCTGGTTCTTGACGCTACTTCTTTAACCATCTGCGCGCCCATATTTTGCAGCTTGTCTTTGAGTTCAATTTCTTTTGCAACCGAGACACCATCTTTAGTGACGGTTGGGCCACCGAAGCTACGCTCGAGCACCACATTGCGTCCCTTTGGACCCAATGTAACCTTAACTGCATTGGCTAGAATATTAACGCCTTCAACCAGTTTGGCACGGGCCAAATCACCGAATACAACTTCTTTAGCTGCCATCTTTAACTCCTTGAATTCTTTAACTTGATGAACTGAAAACTACGCTTAGCTAACTAGCACAGCCATGATGTCTTCTTCGCGCATCACTAGCAACTCATTACCGTCGATCTTGACCGACTGGCCGGAATATTTGCCGAATAGCACGCGATCGCCCACTTTAACGTCGAGCGCAATCGAAGCACCTTTGTCATCTTTTTTACCTGGCCCAATCGCCATGACTTCACCTTGATCAGGCTTTTCAGCAGCAGTCTCAGGAATAACCAAACCTGAGGCGCTTTTGGTCTCTTGGTCCAAACGCTTGATAATCACACGATCGTGCAAAGGACGCAGCTTTTTCATACAGACTCCTCTCAATAAATACTAGAAATACTAGAGAACAACTAAATTTTTAAGGCTCAAAGGGAAAAATATCCCCGAGCCCAAAAGGGAAGATTTATTAGCACTCCTTGCTAACGAGTGCTGATTATACTTAATATGGAGATACATTGCACAAATTCAAGGGTGATGCGCAGCTTTACAGGTTATTGTCATTCAGCGCGGCTCGCCGATCAGCCAATACGCTAGGCTGGCTAGGCGGCGCCTTCGCTACTTTATCGCAAAAGCGGCCAGATATTCAGGCCAATGCGCGCCAACTTCAGCGGCTAACGCCTCTTTAACCAACCTCACTTCCTGCTCATATTCTTGCGGCGTAAAGCCCCCCCGCATTTGCTGGAAGCGGCAGTACATTAAATACGTATTGACCACATCCGTTTCGCAATAACGACGAATCTCATCTATTCGCCCTGCGCTAAAAGCCTGCCAAACCTGGCTCCCATCCATCCCCAGTTTGCCAGGAAAGCCACAGAGCTTAGCCAGTGCATCAAGCGGTGCGTTGGCACGTGGCTGATAGAGCGCGAGTAAATCCATCAAATCCGTATGGCGAGTATGGTAACGGCTAATGTAATTATTCCATTTAAAATCGCGATCATCTTCGCCCAGATCCCAGTACTTTGGCGCCGCGACGCCATTCACCAACGCACGATAGTGCAGTGCCGGCAAATCAAACCCGCCACCATTCCAGGACACCATCTGCGGGCTATATTTTTCGATGATGCGAAAAAATAATTGGATCAACGTCGCTTCCGAGTCTTTTTCAGTACCGAGCGATTTTACGCGAAAGCCTTCCTTGTCTCTGAAGACACACGCAATCGCAACCACCCGATGCAAATAGTGCGGCAAAAAATCGGAGCCGGTTTTTTCGCGGCGAGCAGCAAACGCACGTTGCGCCACTTCTTCGTCAGACAGCGTTGCGGGCCAGCCTTCCAACTGGCGCACGCCCGCAATATCAGGAATCGTTTCAATATCAAAAACTAAAATAGGGGTCACAGCACTGCGTCCTTACGTACGCCATTAGAGATGAAATAACGCTTTAAGCGCACCATTGCTTCGTGCTGAATCTGCCGCACTCGCTCACGCGTCAAGTCCATTTCGTCAGCCACTTCCTCAAGGGTCGCAGGTTCAACATTACCTAAGCCAAAACGGCGCTCAATCACATGCCGATGCTTGTCCGGCAGACGCGCTAACCAAGCACGCATCAATTGCTCAAGCTCGCGTTGTTGGATCTTAGCCTCAGGCAATTGGCTCTGCTCGTCAGATAGAAAATCAAGCAAACTACTGCCCGGATCTAATTCTAGCGGCGCATCGAGCGAAGCCGTGCGTTCGCCTAAGGCGAGAATATCAGACACCTCATCGACCGTCTTGCCCGTCAGATGAGCAATATCATCCACACTCACGTCACGTTGATCAGAGGGGCCGTCGGCATTCGCCGCGCTTTTTTCTAAATGACGCTTAGCACGCAAGAGTTGATTTAACTCGCGAATGACATGGACCGGCAAACGCACAGTGCGCGCTTGATTCATAATCGCGCGCTCAACACTTTGCCTAATCCACCACGTCGCATAAGTAGAAAAACGAAACCCTCGCTGCGGCTCGAATTTGCTGATTGCGTGCATCAGCCCGAGGTTGCCTTCTTCGATTAAATCAAGTAGCGGAACGCCGCGGTTTAAGTAACCTTTAGCAATACTGACGACCAGACGCAAATTACGCTCAATCATGATTTGCCGGGCCTCAAAGTCTCCCTGCTGCGCACAGGTTGCATAGTGCTGTTCTTCGACCACCGTCAGCAAAGGCTTAGCGCTAATTCGATTTAAGTAATGCTGAATCGTGTCGACGGTTAATTCAGACTGTAACAGCGCTTTAAAATCACTTGGGTCTGGTTCATCAACGGCCAACGCATCTGGCTCACATTGGTTTTCATTTCCGTCGATTGCCTCTTCGTCAAACGCCCCTTCAGCCGCCTCACTGTCTCGCTCAAAGCGCAACTCAGCGGTCTCTTCCGAGTTTAATACCTCATCTAGCTGACTCAATAGTGAATCAGCTATCGGGTACGACTTCGGGCGCTTTGAGTTCGGCATATTGATTTGAAAGAGCTAACTTATTGGGGAGTGGATAAATACTTCATTGGATCTACCGGCTTGCCCTGCTGACGCACTTCAAAATGCAACATCACGCGATTTGCATCGCTATTTCCCATCTCGGCAATTTTTTGCCCCTTGGCTACGGCCTCGCCTTCCTTAACGAAAAGCGCTCTATTATGTGCATAAGCCGTTAAAAATGTAACATCATGCTTGATGATGATCAAATTGCCGTAACCTCTCAAGCCATTGCCTGCATACACAACCCGGCCTTCAGCCGCAGCTGAGATTGGCGCTCCTACAATACCACCAATATCCAAGCCTTTATTTTTTAACTCATCAAATGTACCCAGGATTGGGCCCCGCACCGGCCATGCAAACGTAATTGCACTCGCGGCCGGAACCGCTGTCTGCGCGCCTGGCCCAATACTTGCGACCGGCGGAGCGTCGTAAAGGTTGGCGCCGCCATCCAGCGAACGCACCTCAACCGCGCCATCTGCCACCGGCGCCGTCGAGACACCTGGTGTATTCGGCGCGGGTTCCGTACCTGGCGGCACGACGCGCAACAGTTGGTCAACCGCGATTTGAGACGAGCTTTGCAGATTATTCCACGCCACCACATCCTGATAATGCTGACCATGTTCAAGGGCAATTCGATAGAGCGTGTCGCCTAGCTTCACGCGGTAGTAGCCGGGGGGCGGCGACGATGGCGCCAAGGCTAACTGACTAGCCAATGCACTTGCCTCAAAACGGTCGCTGATAGGCGCATTGATCAGTCGCGTCGAACATGCACCAAAGGCCAGCAGCGACAAGGCGCAAAGGATGCCCTGAAAAATCGCTGGGCCGCGGGATATACCCAATCTTTGCAACGTAACCATCAATTTTAAATCACTCCGGATTTCAAGGGGACAAAAAAAACGCGATCGAGTCTTGACTCGCGCCATTCGGTGGCTGAGACACGTTCAATCAGCGTCAAAACTTGTGTTTCATTGCTTGTTTCTGGTTCGGTGGAGACCACCACGGGTGCAATCAAACGCCCGCCAACCGCAAGCTGCTCAAGCAACCTATCGGGAACACCGATGCCAGCCGCGGCAATAATAATCGCATCAAACGGCGCCACCGCTGGCAAGCCCAAGCAACCATCACCATAATGTAGCCGAAGATTCGCTACGCGTAGCGGGCGCAGGTTTTTTTTAGCGCGCTCAAACAACGGCCGCACCCGCTCAATCGAATAGACTTCGCGCGCGACATGGCTCAGCACGGCAGCCTGATAGCCGCAGCCGGTGCCAATTTCAAGCACTTTTTCCAGTACCCTGTCGGCAGCGGCTAGTTCAATCATCCGCGCTACCACCGCGGGCTTAGAAATCGTTTGCTGATGGCCAATCGGCAATGCGAGTTCTTGATAAGCTTGTGCTGCTAAACCCGGATCGACAAACAGATGCCGTGGCACGGCGTTCATCGCCGCGAGCACCCTCGCATGGCTCACCCCACCTGCCCGTAAGCGCTCCACCATACGCTCACGCACCCGTTCTGAGGCCAAGGCTGGATGTAACACGGAGACCCGCTTAGACAAGCTGGGTTGAGAAGCCTTCGCCTCCATCCGCGCAAGCGTACTGACCCAGCTCTTTGCCGTAGGCGCGGCGCCGACGCCGAGATAACCCTGACTAGTCTGGCTGGCGCGTGCTTCAGCCAAGCCAAGCGGAAAACGCTTAGCTTGCGTCATAACTCTGACTCCACCATCGATACCCAACCTTGCACTAATGGCAGCAGTGGCGTGTGAGTGAGATCCAGTTGCAGCGGAGTAATTGATACACGACCATGCGCCACGGCATGAAAATCCGTGCCTTCACTGGCGTCGCAAACATCCCCCGCAGGCCCAATCCAATAAATTGGCTCGCCACCTGGACTCATCTGCTGAATCACGGGTTGCGACGGGTGCCGCTTACCAAGCCGCGTCACACACCACGGTCCTAATTCAGGATAAGAGCGGTTAGGGATATTAATATTCAACAAAAGTGGCGCCGATAACGGATTTTCAAGATAGTGCGCCACGATATCGCCGGCTACGCGAGCCGCTGCCCCTAGATGCTCCCAGCCTTTATCGGCCAGAGAAAAAGCCAATGAGGGAACGCCGAACATAAACCCTTCCGTGGCCGCTGCCACCGTGCCTGAATACAATGTGTCTTCGCCCATATTTTGCCCATTATTGATACCCGAGACAACTAGGTCCGGTTTGTAATCAAGTACCCCCGTGAGCGCAATATGAACGCAATCCGTTGGCGTACCATTCAGGTAGCGGAAGCCATTAGGCGCGGTCATCACCGACAACGGCCGCGATAAAGTCAATGAATTAGACGCGCCGCTACAATTACGCTCAGGCGCGAACACCGTGACTTCGGCCAATGGTTTTAAAGCTTCATAGAGCGCGGCTAGGCCAGGAGCCAGGTAACCATCGTCATTACTGAGTAGAATTCGCATATTTACGATTGTAACTGAGGAAACACCACACATGCTAAGCTACCGCCACGCCTTTCATGCGGGCAATCACGCCGATGTGCTCAAACATAGCATTATCGTGCATATCTTGCGTCATCTCGCCCAGAAAGATAAAGCCTTCTGGTATCTCGACACACACGCTGGCGCAGGGGTCTATGAGCTATTTAGCGCATATGCAACAAAAAACGCTGAATACGAAAGCGGCATTGCCCGACTCTGGGCACAACGCGACTTGCCCACTTTGCTAGCCGAGTATGTCGCTCAAATTCGCGCCCTTAATCCAACTGGAGATTTACGCTTTTATCCAGGCTCACCCTGGCTTGCCTGGCAGCTAACGCGAAGCCAAGACAGGCTGCGGCTGTTTGAGCTCCATCCAACCGAAATTAAAGTGCTACGCGATAATTTTAGCCAGTTGGAAACGGACAAAAAGCCGCGCGCTCTATTGTCTGCGGGCGATGGCTTTACGGGACTCAAGGCGTTGTTGCCTCCCCCTCCGCGACGGGCGTTGGTGCTCCTTGACCCATCTTATGAAGATAAACAAGACTATCAGCGCGTACTGGATACACTACAACAAAGTGTATGCCGCTTTGCGACAGGAACCTATGCGATTTGGTACCCTCAGGTGCAACGCCCTGAATCGCGGCGCTTTGCCGAACAGCTAAAAAAAATAGCGGAAAAAAACTGGCTGCACGCCTCGCTGCAAACCTGCCAACCCTCGCTAGACGGCTATGGTTTATACGGCAGTGGGATGTTTATCCTGAACCCACCTTACGCATTAGCAGAAAACTTAAAAGTCGTTTTACCTTACCTCGTGCGGACACTCGGGCAGGATGCGGCGGCAACCTTCAAGCTTGAACAACATACAATATGATGGCGACGCTTAAGACGCTTAAGACGCTTAAGACGCTTAAGACGCTTAAATGTAGCTGTATAAAGGTGCCTCAATGGCAAAAAAATTGCTAAACGCCGACTAAGGTAGAATAAACTTATAATTGACTGAACGGCAATAAAACAAATTAGATATGCGCTAATATTTCGTGGGCTGGGGACATGTTTCAAAGCCACTTAATCGTAGCATCTTAAAGGGGCCTGCGGTGATAGAAATTAATCAACAGCGGCTACGTTACTTCTACGAGGTCTGCATTCGTGGAAAAATTCGTAGCGCCGCCGACAGTTTGAATACAAGCGCATCGGTGATTACGCGCCAGATCAAATTGCTGGAAGACGAAATCGGCTTCAAGCTGTTTGAGCGACGCCCCCGCGGGGTTGTGCCAACAGACGCAGCTGAGTTATTACTCGAATATTACCGCCACAATCGTGATGCGCAAGTCGATTTTGAAATGGGATTACAAGAGCTACGCGATATGCGGCGAGGCACGATCCGTCTTGCCATGCCCGCGGCTTTTGTCAGTGCGCTGATGAGCGTATTCAATGACTTTCGCCAACAGTATCCGAATATTAATCTGCATATCGAAGAAATCTTCGAATCGATTCAAATCGTGAATCAAATTCTCGAGGACATTTCGCATATAGGGGTGGTTCATGTTTGTCCAAACTACGCTGACCTTCACTATTATGCACGCGTGCCTTTACCCTTATACATGTTAGTGAGTAAAAATTATCCGCTCGCCCATCAGCACAAAATCACCTTTGCAGAAGCCATCCGCTATCCGCTGTCGTTGCCCGCTTCAGGTGTTTTGCCGCAAATGGTTCAATCGGTCGCACGCGCAGAAAAAATCGAGTTTCCTACGCCAGTGTTTGTGAGTAATTCAACCACCGCTCGCAAAGAATTTGCCTGCGCCGGCTCAGGGGTAATCTTTATGTCAATTTTCTCAGCGCGCAAAGAAATCGAAGCGGGCGAATTGATTGCGTTGGAAATAGACCATCCGGTTTTTAAGTCTACCGATCTGTCTTTAGTCACCAGACGCGGCAAACCGCTTTTGCCAGCCACGGAGGAATTACTCAACTTACTCTCCGCGCACTTATCTATTTTTACCTTTGAACCCAAAATTAGCGCCCCCCTAACCACGATGTCAGGAGCCTCACATGAGTGATCAAAAGCAACCTCACAACTTTAGCCGCCGCAACAGCATCAAAAAAATGGCGGCTTTGAGTACCGCAGCAATCTGCGCGCCATTTATTATCACCCCCTCCAGAGGGCTTGCTAAAGAAAGAAAACAAAAAATCTTCATCCGCACTTCAGGCGGTTATATTCAGCAGGCCTACACAGAAATATTATTCAAACCCTTTTATCAAGCATCTGGGATTGAAGTGATTGGCATTCCATCCAATGCGGAGCCCACTGCAGAAGTTAAAGCGATGGTCGAAACCAACACTTACAATTGGCATATGGCGTGCCTCAGTCATCGGGCGATCCAGTTTTTGGGTCAGCGTTACCTCGAACCGCATAGACTGGAGCAAGACCCAATCATTGCAACGATTATGCCGCAATTTATGACGCCTTATAGCGTTGGGACGAACGTCTTTACGATCGTGCTGGCGTATCGTACGGATGCCTTCAAAGGACGCCAAGCGCCGAAAACATGGCGGGATTTCTGGGATGTGAAAAACTTTGCTGGCCGCCGCGGCTTGCGTAAATCCCCCTTCGATACCATCGAGGAAGCATTAATGGCAGATGGCGTATTGCCAGGCGCCATCTACCCGTGTGACCTCGACCGCGCCTTTCGCAGCCTGGACAGAATCAAGCCGCACATCTCCGTCTGGTACCAAAATGCCCCGGAAACCGAACAACTCCTGAAGTCTGGCGAAGTCGATTTAATCCCGGCTTTTACCGACCGCGTGCTGGCTGCCATCGATGCGGGCGCACCCGTTGCCTATTCTTGGGATCAACATATCTATGGCTACGATAATTGGACCATTCTGAAAGGCACGCCCAATGCTGACGCCTGCCGTGAATTCATCAAATTTGCCTCGCACCCGCAACAACAAGCGCTGCTCGCGCCCTATGGGATTGGCCCGACGCAACCTGAGGTTTTAAAACCGGGCTACATTGATGCAAAGCACGCAAAACTCCTGGCGACCTATCCAGACAATTTCAACAAAGGCCTGGCCAGCAATGGTGTGTATTGGATGAATAACCAAAGCTCAGTGATTGAGCGCTATAACCACTGGCTGCTAGACTAATTTTGATTTTTTGAGCCGCAGCTTTTTTGATTTTTGAGCCGCCGCTTAATGCTAGCCCGTTGACCACAGCTTAATGGTAAGCCGCTGACACGACCAGGACTCTCCGATGAATGATAAAAACCAAGCTCATAACCCTAACCGCAGGAGCGTGCTCAAGAAGATCACCGGCTTGGGTACCGTCGCGCTGTGCGCACCCTTCGTGATCACGCCTTCTAAGGGCTTGGCGCAACCCAAACAACCCAGAATTATCATTCGCACCACGGGCGGCCATAGCCATCAAATTTACACCGAAATGCTATTCAAACCTTTTGCAAAAGCATCCGGCATTGAAGTCATCGGCGTGCCCTCAAATGCAGAGCCAACAGCAGAAATTAAGAGCATGGTCAACGCCAAGAATTACAACTGGCATATGGCCTGCCTGAGTCATCGGGCGATCCAGTTTTTGGGCCAGGATTATCTAGAACCCCATCGGCTTGAAAACGACCCCACCGTGGCCACCATCATGCCGCAATTTATCTCGCCTTACGGCGTTGGGTACAATGTATATACGGCCGTGCTAGCGTATCGCACCGATGCCTTCAAAGGGCGCCAGCCCCCAAAAACATGGCAGGATTTTTGGGATGTGAAAAACTTCCCCGGCCGCCGTGGACTGCGTAAAGCTCCGTTTGAAACCATCGAACAAGCATTGTTGGCAGATGGCGTCCCCCCCAACCAAGTCTACCCGTGCGACCTCGACCGCGCCTTTCGCAGTCTCGACAAAATCAAGCCACACATCTCAGTCTGGTGGCACAATGCGCCCGAAACTGAACAACTCCTGAAGTCCGGCGAAGTCGATTTAATCCCGGCTTTTAGCAACCGCGTACTGTATGCGATCCATGATGGCGCACCCGTCGACTTTTCATGGGAACAACATATCTATGCATGCGATAGCTGGGCGATTTTGAAAGGTACGCCTAACGCCGACGCCTGCCGTGAATTCATCAAATTTGCCTCGGCCCCGCAACGGCAAGCGCTGCTCGCGCCTTACGGGACTGCACCGACCCAGTCTGAGGTTTTAAAGCCAGGGTATGTTGATTTAAAGCATGCAAAACTTCTTTCCACCTATCCAAACAATTTAAAAAAAGGGGTGTTCAGCAATGCTGCGTACTGGGCGAGCAAGCAAAGTTCAATCATCGAACGCTTTAATCATTGGCTGCTCAATTAATCGTTGAATGGTGATCAACTCAACAACCAATGGTTAAATTGTTGGATGATGGCATCTTGCTTAAGCCAATACGAAGCATCGATGAATAAACCTTTCTTCAGATTATTTGGGTGCGTCGGAAGACGCTTGGCATAGTTCGGATCAATCCGGTTTGACTCGAAAGCGCCAGGATGAGTCGGCCCAATTCCGTACGGCGCAAGCAGCGCCTGCCGCTCTGGTTGGCAGGCAAATCGAATAAATTTTCGGCACGCGTCGGCGTTAGGCGTACCTTTTAAAATCGCCCAATTGTGGCATCCATAAAGATGCTGTTCCCATGAAATGGCAACCGGCGCACCGGCATCAATTGCAGACTGCGCCCAAATACTAAAAACTGGAACTAAATCGATCTCACGAGTTTTCAACAGGTGCTCGGCGTGAGTCCCACCGCCTGCCCACCAGACAGGGACTTGAGATTTAATTTTGTCGAGACTGCGCAATGCCCGATCCAGATCACATGAATACACGCTGCTTGCCGGCACACCATCTGCCATCAGGGCGATTTCAATGGTATCAAAAGGAAGTTTACGTAGACTACGGCGGCCTGGAAAATTCTCCACATCCCAAAAATCCTGCCATGATTTCGGCACTTGACGCCCTTTGAAAGCGTCCGTCCTGTAGGCCAGCACAGTCGCATAGGCATTCGTTCCAACCCCGTAGGCAGATCTAAAATGGGGCGGCAGCGATGAAACGATAGGATCATCTTCAAGTCCATGCTTTTCCAGATAGACCTTGCCAGTTGTCATGAAGTGCACGGCCCGATGACTGATCGCCACCATATCCCATAGGTAACTCTGGGACTCGACCATCGTTCGAATCTGCGCAGTGGGCTCTGCATCTGACTGGATGCTCACCACGGCGATACCGGTCTCTTGCGTAAACGGTTGATATAAAATTTCGTTATATATTTTGGTGTAAATACCGCCAGGATCGCGTAAGACGATGCGCTGTGCAGCCGCCCGCGAGGGCGTAAAGATAAAAGGGGCACTGATTGCAGTGGTAGCAGCGACAATCTTTTTAAGGGCTGTGCGACGAGTTATCAAAGGTTACTCCACATTTCGTATAGCTATCGATTAATGAATGCTTAAGATTAATGAACGCTCAAATCTTTGGCCGCATGTGCACAAACCAATAACTTTGCTTCAAGCACCCTCAGCAGTTGATTTACTGCTGGCGGAAACGGTTTACTCTGCTTGACGGCCAGGCAGAACTGGAAGGATTTAAAACTGGGATGATCCACTTCAAGCGCAACCAGTTGGCCAGCCTTAATTTCCTGACGCGCAGCAAGCGCTGACATAAATGTTCCACCCTCGCCGATACTAGAGAATTTTTTCCGACTAGAAATAGAATCACTGACAAAAACCGGAGCCAACTGGACATTCTCAGAGCGCTCAGCCTCTCGAATCACCGACCATAGGTTAGAGGCCGCGGATGGCAAGGCAAGAGGATAGCGCGCCGCCTCCAAAAAAGTAACCTTTTTCTGGCTAGCCAGCGGGTGATTGCAACTCACCACCAAGCAAATAGGGAGCGGCACCCGCAAACTATATTTAATCCTTGGATCATTGAGAGAATAATGACTCATGATTCCCATATGCGCTTCGTCCGCCACGACTGCAGCCACAATTTGATCCGCGGTACTGGCTTCTTTAATACAAATATTTAAACCAGAACGCTTCTTACAGAAATCGTGCAGGACATCTTCTACCAGAATCTCACTATACGCTTTGAGCACAATAATATTAATCATGCCCCGCTTCATGCCGCGTAATTCTTGTAAGCCGATCTCTAAATTCTGCCGTAGTGTATAGCAAACTTGATAATATTTTTGCAGCAATTCAGCGGCCTCAGTGGGCGCCACCCCACGCGGGCGGCGCTCAAAGAGCTTAGCCCCGACCTCCTCCTCCAAGAGCCTAATTTGACGCGTGACAACCGACGTGTCCGTATTCAAATTGGCAGCTGCGCCACGAATTTTTCCGCAGGTGTATACCTCATGAAAATAGCGTAGTCTGCGCTGATTAATTTCTTTCATCGCGCCTTCCTTTGAAGGTTGGTATGTATAGTTTTAAAAACCATAAGCCTGGTCGGTAAAGTAGGAAGGATACATTAGCATATTTATTTTTGTTCAGTTGATAATACTGCACCCTATCTTATCTCGCAATTCCTGAGCCCAGCACGTTGCGTCTTGGCTAATTGAAAACTAAAAATTTATTGCTTAATATTTTTTGCCACTTTATAGTAAGCGAACGCATAAGGTAAGCACCGCGTGTGGTGATGTTTGTATCTTAGTTTTGGCAGTGATAATTAACATTAGACCATTTTTTAACTAAGGAAATATGATGCATACAAAGAACTTCGCTGATTCAACAGAGACAAAAACCCAAAAAAATCGTGTACTTGCTGGTCTCGCATTAGTGTGCGCCAGTCTTTTCGCCGCGCCTTTTTTTGCTACCAACGCGGTAGCAGAAGGGGCAAAAAAAATGAAGGTGGTTAGAGTAGCGCCACACACAGCTTGGGCGCGCTGGCTACCTAATGCGCAGCCTGCGGCTGGCTATTTCACACTTCAAAATCCAAGTAAAAAAGTCTTTACAGTGGCCTCTGTGATTAGCCCAGATTACGAAAAAGCGTCATTCAAACAAAGCGTTAAAAACGATGACGGCAGCACAAAACTGGTCGAGGTTGATACGCTGACTGTCCCTGGACAGGGCCAAATTTCCCTCGAGCCGAATAGCTACCATGTCTTTCTTGAGACCCCTAAACGTCTCATTGCCCCTGGCGACAATGTGCGCGTGAAATTAACTTTTTCAGCAGGTGAAACGCTCATCATTAGGTTACCCGTGCGTACCTCGCCTGAACTTTATTGATGCCACTTCTCACCTACCTCTGCCCGCGCTAGACATCTTCAGTATGTATGTAAGCCCAGCGCGGGCTTACTTTCTTTGCTATGCTAACCCCTGTCTCAAACTCTGCCATTACGCACTATCCAGCAACACAAAAATATCTGAGTCCTTCACTAGCTTCCTTACCTGTCTGGCTTCCACCCGAGATTCGAGAAATCATAGAAAAGCAGTTGGAGGTGGCAGACTGGCAGAAGTTTTTTAAAGCATCAACGATTGTGACGCGCAATGGAGAGCCAATAAATTCACCTGCTTTGAAATGGCATTTGTTGCATAAAAAGGTTCCAGCAGACTATCAATACGATGTGGCTATATCAGATAAGAGCTTACAAGCCTTTGCATTAAATCAACTAAAAATATTATGGCATTCTCATCAACTGGCTCAAGTTGTAGAGAAACTAGCCTTTTTTGATCTGTTGAAATTGCTTGGTAGCCCAGCATTATTCAGATTTTTGCAAGAACGGATCGAAGAAGATGCTGAGTTGGAGCGCAAGCTATTGAGTTGGGTCGAACGGTCAAAAACAGAGGAGGTGCAGACGATAGCGGCGAATGCATTGATGCTGCTGGTCAAAGCTGACGTAGATATGAGTGGGCACGATTTCAAAGGAATTCGAGTGCCACGGGCGGATTTAAGCGGTGGTCAATTTGATTATGCCCAATTTGAAGGAGCTGATTTGAGCCATGTGAATTTTCGTCGTGCACGATTGCGCGGGGCAAATTTACAACGAGCGAATTTGGCAGGCGTTAACTTTGGGGAGCTGCCGGTTATAAATATTGATGGTAAGTCGACAAAAAACTGTTTTTACTCACCGGATGGATGCTGGCTGGCTGTTGAAATGCAGGATCACCAAATTAGTCTGTATCGCACAGAAAATTCAGAGCTAGTGTGTACGTTTGAAGGCGGCAGCGGTGAATATTCCGATAGTGTGCTTTTCTCGCCGGATAGTAAAATTTTGGCAGCGCTAAGGTGGTGGAGTGACCCAGGGCTGTGGAAAGTAGGCAGCAAAGAGGTGTGGCATATCTTGGAAGGGCACGGTGGGCATGTCAGGAGTTTGGCTTTTTCGCCAAACGGGAAAATTTTAGCATCGGGTAGTAAGGATCATACTGTGAGGCTATGGGAAGTAGACAGTGGAAAAGAACAGCACATCCTTATAGGACATACCGATAACGTAAATAGTGTGAGATTTTCGCCAAACGGCGAACTCCTGGCTTCGGGGAGTAAGGATGGGACGGTGAAACTATGGAGAGTGGAAAGCGGAAAAGCATTTTATACGCTTCATCAAGATCCTCCTAATTCTCCTAATCATGGTGATCGCTCTAGAATAATAAGCGTGAGATTTTCGCCAAACGGTGAGTTCCTGGCTGCGGGTAATCGGGATACGAAGATTAAGCTATGGAAAGTCGAAAGTGGAGAAAATTTGCATACTTTCAATGCTTACGGTTATCTGGTTAATTTTTCGCCAAATAATGAATTTCTAGCAATTTTTGAAGCCTGGGGTGGAAATTGGAAGGGCGCGTTATTTAGTGTGGAAAGCGGCAAATTATGGAAAAAGCTTGAAGGTCATAGTAGCAAAGTGTGTCGCTGGAAATTCTCGCCGGATAGTAGCATGAAATTTTCGCCGGATAGCAAGCTTTTAGTATCGAATGGTCGAGACGGAACGGTAAAGCTATCGAGCGTGGCAAGCGGGCAACTGCTGCGTACGTTTAAGGAAAGAGATGGCAGAGAGATAACATGGGTAGATTTCTCGCCCGAGGGCAGGGTTTTGATGTGGAAAGCGGGCAATGTGGTGAGGCAACAGAAAGTGGATAGTCTCAAAGTAGGCGCCTACTGGGGCCCATCTCAAAAAAAACTGAAGGTAGCAAATATGTCTATTCAGGGTGCTGTGGGTTTAGGCCGAGTGAATCAAGTCTTGCTTAAGCAAAAGGGTGCTAATGGGGAACCTGCACTAGTGTAGGGGCCTGCTCACGAAGCGGAAAAATCGTACGTTACTGCGTTGGCTAGATGACGCACAAAACGACCTAGAAATGGCCCGGTTTGAGTCAAGCCTTGGAGAGAATTTGCCCCAGATTTGCCCCAGGAAAAACAGCCTAGTCTTCTAAGCTATTGAAATATAAGGGAATTTTTGGCGGAGATGGTAGGATTCGAACCCACGGTACGGTCGCCCGTACGGCTGATTTCAAGTCAGCTGCCTTCAACCACTCGGCCACATCTCCAAAGAGGACGCTATTGTAACGCATGGGCTCACAAAAACAAACTCTGTAAATCATTTAAAAAACGCCGGCCAAGTGGCGTTGGCGCAATCGTTTCATGGTCACGCTGCAGCAGCCCGCGTGCTTCGGCCTCACGCAATGGCGCCTCGATAGTGCTGAGCGGCAAGCCCGTACGCTCAATAAAACGATAAACTGGAAACCCTTCTGGCAAGCGCAATGCGTTCAACATAAATTCAAACGGCAGGTCATGAGTACGCACCTCATGTTCTTCCTGTATGGGAAGCGCCTGCTTGCATTGCGTGAGATAGGTCGCTGGATGCTTATACCTTACTTGCCGGATGATTCGCTCTGGAAAAGATAATTTGCTATGCGCGCCGGCGCCAATGCCCAGATAATCACCGAAACGCCAATAATTCAGATTGTGCCGACAGGATTGGCCTGGCTGCGCATAAGCAGAGACTTCGTACTGAAGATAGCCAGCCTCATGCATCCTCATCTGAATCCATTCCTGCATATCTGCACAGAGATCATCATTAGGTAAGCTGGGCGGGTATTTGGCAAAACGGGTGTTGGGTTCAAGCGTTAGCTGATACAGAGAAAGATGGAGCGGGCTATAAGAGAGCGCTGTCTCGAGATCTGCACGGCATTCCTCTAGGGTCTGGTCTGGCAGCGCAAACATTAAATCAAGGTTAAAGTTACCAAACACACGTTGCGCAATTTCGGTAGCCCGCCGTGCTTGCTGCGCATCATGAATGCGGCCAAGCGCAGTCAGGTGGGCGCCATTGAAACTTTGGATCCCAATCGATAAACGGTTAACGCCACTGGTGCGAAATTGGCTAAATTTCTCAGCCTCAAAGGTACCAGGATTCGCTTCTAATGTAATTTCTGCATCTGGCACCAGCGGCAAGCGTGCGCGCACATCTGCTAACAAGCGGTCAAGGCCTGCTGCTGACAAGAGGCTAGGCGTCCCGCCGCCAATAAATATCGAATGAACCGGCCGCCCCCAGATCAGTGGCAACGCATGCTCAAGATCAACACAGAGCGCATCAAGATAGGCCTCTTCTGGAAACTCACCCGTCCCCTTCCATTCATGCGAATTAAAATCACAGTAGGGACATTTTTTAACGCACCATGGAAAATGGATATAGAGCGACAGCGGTGGCAAGGCCGCCAGTTGAATCCGCCCCGGCGCGAACAGCGGGGCAACTACGCCACGTTGGGTTGGCTTGGCTAAGTTGATAGCAACTGGCTTGACTAAGCTTAAATCTAAGCTCATAGCACGGTCTCAATGCCTTCATTTTTGAGGCGCAGCAATAAGCACGCACTGGCAAGGGCACGATGACTGATGGTGTTTTTAATCGCCGGCGCTAATTCAGCTGCGGTTTGTCCGAGTTCTGGCAGATAAAAAAGTGGATCATAACCAAAACCATGTGCACCGCGCGCGGCGGTTGCAATTTCACCGTACCAGCGTGCTTCAACGATGATGGGCTCAGGGTCATGCTCATGTGCAACATAGACCAAGACACACGTGTAATGCGCACGCCGGTCGCGATACGACTCAAGCTCACTGAGTAACAATGCGTTATTGGCCGCATCCGATTTAGCGCCACCCGTGCGTTGTGCAAAGCGAGCTGAATGCACGCCAGGCGCACCCTGCAGTGCAGGCACACATAAACCGGAATCATCCGCCAGCGCAGCCAGGCCGCTTGCGCGCGCAGCATGGCGTGCTTTAGCCAGCGCATTTTCAACAAAGGTTAGGTAAGGTTCTTCCGCTTCTGTTACACCAAGCTCATTTTGCGGCACTAATTTAAGTCCCGCTTGCGCCAACAGCGCGGTAAATTCACGCAGCTTATTGGCATTGTTTGACGCTAACACCACCTGGGCAGTTTTACGCAACATCGAGTCCCAACGCTTCTCTTTGTTTTGTGATGAGACTTGCGATACCGGTTTGCGCCAGATCAAGCAACTGATCCATTTCTACGCGCGAGAAAGCCACTCCCTCGGCGGTGCCTTGGACTTCGACGAAATGACCTTGGCCGTTCATCACGACGTTCATATCGGTGCCACATTGCGCATCTTCATCATAGTTCAGATCGAGTACAGGAACGCCATTGACAATCCCAACTGACACCGCAGCCACCCAATCCGTGATGGGCGACAGCGCAATCCGCCGGCTTGTCAGTAGCTGGGTGATCGCATCGTGCGCAGCTACAAAAGCACCGGTAATACTTGCCGTGCGGGTGCCCCCATCCGCCTGAATCACATCGCAATCGATATGCAGCGTACGCGCACCCAGCTTTTTAAGGTCAAATGCTGCACGTAACGCACGGCCAATTAAACGCTGAATTTCCTGGGTGCGGCCGGTCTGCTTGCCGCGTGCTGCCTCGCGCTCGCTACGTGTATGGGTCGCGCGCGGCAACATGCCATATTCAGCGGTGAGCCAACCTTGATCTTGTCCGCGCAAAAATTCTGGCACTCGCTCAGCGACGCTCGCCGTACAAATCACTTTAGTATGACCAAATTCAACCAATACCGAACCTTCGGCATGTTTTGTGTAATCGCGGGTGATGCGTACTTCACGCATTTGACCAGGGGAGCGGCCATCCGGCCGTAGTGATAATCCATTCATAGAGCGCCAACATTATATACTGCTACGCGGCCTAAGCGCGTTGATCCCAAGAATAAAGGAAGCGTATATCCTTTAGAATACGGCACTCTACCCTTGACCTAGTTAAAATGAATTTTCTCGCCGTTATGTAGATGGCGTTGCAATATCTAGCGAGCACAATGATGATTTATAGCATGACCGGCTATGCCAACGCCACCCATGAAGTCCCGATTGTAGCGGATAGTGGTGATCCACCAACGAGTGTATCGGTTGAGTTGCGCACCGTTAACTCGCGTTTTCTGGATCTCAATTTCCGCATCCCCGATGACGTCCGCGCCAGTGAACCCATCTTGCGCGAAATGCTGACACAAAAATTAGGCCGCGGCAAAGTCGAGATTCGCATCAACCTGCAGCGCAGTGAAATACTTCCTACAATCAATACGCTTAATCATGATGCGCTAGAACAGCTCGCTTTACTTGAACCTGAGATATTGCGCCACTTTCCAGCGGCGGGAAGGCTGACAACTAACGAGATTTTGCATTGGCCTGGCGTACTGAGTAGACGGAGCGGTAGTGCTCAGATGGCAGATAGTTTGAGCGAAACCGTGATCAAATGCGCGCAGCAAGCCCTCCATGAATTAATCAGCATGCGCGCGCGCGAAGGCGCACAACTTGCAGCCATGCTGCTTGACAAAGTGGCTGAGATGGAAAGCATTGTCAGTCAAATTACGCCTTGGGTGCCAGAATTAATGGCCAAACACCAACAGAAGATTGTCGAGCGTCTACAAGAAGCGCTTGGATTAGCCACCGCCGGCAATGCGCCAGTGCTTGTCTCGCCAGAAGAAACTGCCGAGCGCATACGGCAGGAAATGACCATTTACGGCATTCGCATTGATATCAATGAAGAGTTGTCGCGCCTATCGGCTCATTTAAACGAGACCAGACGCATAACCCAGCAAGGTGGCCGAGTGGGCAAGCGGCTTGATTTCATGATGCAAGAGCTCAACCGGGAAGCCAACACACTTGGCTCAAAAGCTGCCGCTAAGGAACTGGCCGATACCGCCATGTCGCTGAAGCTTTTAATCGAGCAAATGCGCGAACAGATACAAAATTTGGAGTAAGCTGCTGGCTTATTATTCAGTACCTATTTTCAAGTTATAACCCTTCTCTCGCTGCCCCAATCATGCGGGAGAGCATTTTTAAACTGGAGCCCGTTTTATCATGAGCCAGGCAACCTCACCTTCCATGCCTCCCTCTGCCACTCCACGCGGCCACTCAGCGGACAATCAGTATCCTGGCCATTTGTTTATGGTCATAGCCCCTTCAGGCGCTGGCAAATCAACGCTGGTCAATGCCTTACTTGAGCAAGATGCAGGCATCAGTTTATCGGTCTCTTATACGACACGCGCGCCTCGGCCTGGTGAGGTAGATGGACAGGCTTATCATTTTGTGACGCAGGAAGATTTTTTCGTGCGCCGCGCCAGTGGTGAATTTATCGAGAGCGCCGAGGTGCATGGACATTATTATGGAACTTCACGCCTGTGGATTGAAAAACAGGTCGAAGCTGGCCACGATGTACTGCTTGAAATTGATTGGCAAGGCGCGCGGCAAATACGCCGGCAGTTTGCTCATGCGGTGAGCACTTTCGTTTTACCGCCTTCGCTTGAGGCCCTCGAAGAACGGCTAAAAAAACGCGGGCAGGATGCACCCAATGTGATTGTCAGGAGGTTGCTCGCCGCCGGCAGCGAAATAGCCCATGCCGCCGAAGCTGATTACGTCGTCATCAACGATGTGTTTGCACAGGCACTCGCCCAATTGCAATCGATTGTTACCACGACACGGCTACGCTTTGCGACGCAGTGCGCGCGCCATGCTCATCTTTTTACTGAGTTAGGCATTCATACGCCTAACGCCAATTAAACAACAAATAACCTTTAAAAACCTCTTTAAACCCTGCTGGGGTAAAATACACTTATTCTTATAAAGGAAGAACTCATCATGGCCCGCATTACTATCGAAGACTGCCTGCAACCCGGTACCAATCGTTTTGATCTTACGCTGGCGGCGACTTACCGGGCGCGCCAACTCATCTTAGGGCACGCCACTAAAGTAGGTAACCGTAATAAGCCGCCTGTTGCCGCTTTGCGTGAGATTGCCGACGGCGTTGTAGAGATTAATGAGATGTTAAAAAAAGTGCCGCTGTAAGCACATCCAGCCGCACTCATCTCAAGCGAGTACGATTCATCTATGGAGGCAAATATGAACGAAAGTCCATCCTCTGCCTCCAAATTAGATACGCCGGTAGCGCGCAAATATATCGATGAAGTGCTTGAGCAGTCGTTTAAGCATTTATTTGGTCCCACTGCCACGCCTGAACAGCCGCGTAAGCATGAAGTCGTTTCAATCGCACAATTAACCACAGCTTTATCCGATTACCTCGAACAATCAGAAATCGAGCAAATCAAAGCTGCTTTCCATTTCAGCGATCAAGCTCATCTTGGCCAGTATCGGCAAAGTGGCGAACCCTACATCACGCATCCGATTGCGGTTGCCGAAATTTGCGCCAGCTGGCGACTCGATGCGCAATCCATCATGGCCGCCTTACTCCATGATGTGATGGAAGACCAAGGGGTCACCAAAGACGCGTTGGCGGAACATTTTGGGCCGAAGGTCGCTGAATTGGTCGATGGTTTATCCAAACTCGACCGCATGGAGTTTCGCAGTCGCGAAGATGCGCAAGCGGAAAATTTCCGCAAAATGATGCTGGCCATGGCGCGTGATGTGCGTGTGATCCTCGTCAAATTAGCCGATCGTTTGCACAATATGCGCACCCTCAGCGCTGTGCCGGCGGAGAAACGCCGCCGCGTCGCGCGTGAAACGAACGATATTTATGCACCGATTGCACACCGACTAGGTTTAAATAATACCTATCGAGAATTGCAGGAAACTAGTTTTGCGAATTTTCATCCGCATCGCTACGCAACGATTGAAAAAGCCGTAAAAGCCGCACGCGGTAATCGCCGTGAAGTGGTTGGCAAAATCCTGGAGGCAGTCCAGTACGCGTTTGCAGATGAGCAGATTGATTGCGAAGTCACGGGCCGCGAAAAAACCATCTATAGCATCTACCGTAAGATGCGCGACAAACAATTGTCGTTTTCGCAAGTTCTTGACGTATATGGTTTTCGCATCGTTGTCGGAAAACCCATTGAATGTTATTTATGTATGGGAGTCTTGCACTCCCTTTACAAACCCGTACCCGGTAAATTTAAAGATTACATCGCGATTCCCAAAATCAACGGCTATCAGTCATTGCATACCACACTGGTAGGCCCGTTTGGCACCCCCGTTGAATTTCAGATCCGTACCGAAAAAATGCACGATATCGCCGAGGCCGGCGTCGCGGCGCACTGGCTCTATAAAAATGGCAGCGCAGATCTGAACGATGTCCAACAACGCGCTCATCAATGGCTCAAATCATTGCTGGATATTCAATTGGAAGCGGGCGATGCGAGTGAGTTCCTGGAACACGTTAAGATCGACCTCTTTCCAGATGCAGTCTATGTGTTTACGCCGAAATCAAGCATCATAACGCTGCCACGTGGCGCCACGGCACTTGATTTCGCTTACGCCATCCACAGCGAACTGGGCAATCAATGCGCCGCAGTAAAAATCAACAATGAAATGCTGCCGGTGCGCACTGAGTTGCAAAGCGGCGATATTGTCGAGGTTATCGCGGCCCCCTCTTCCAAGCCGAATCCAGCGTGGCTTAGCTTCGTGCGCACTGGCAAAGCGCGCTCGGCCATTCGGCACTACCTCAAAACGATGCGCTTCAATGAATCCATACAATTAGGTAAACGGCTCATAGAACAAGCGCTCAAAGGCTATGGCCTCTCATTAGAAAGCATGACGCCGCAGGTTTGGAGCAAACTAGAGCAATGGACGAATCACAGCAGCCAAGAAATCTTCGCTGACGTTGGACTAGGCCGTTGCATTGCCGCCGTCATGGCAAAACGGATTGAGGTCTTGCTAGGAGGTCATGAAGATGAAGCTCATAAAGATACACAGACTAAGCCTCTAGGGTCAGACACCGCCCCGGCCAACAGCACCTATAGTTCAGCCCCGATTATGATTAGCGGCGCGGAGGGCATGTCTGTCCAATTATCGTCCTGCTGTCGCCCAATTCCAGGGGACGCCATCATGGGCTACATTGGACTCGGCCTGGGGATGGCAGTTCACACCACAGAATGCCGCGTAGCTCACCGCATTCACAAGCGCGACCCAGAGCGCTGGATTGATATCGCCTGGGCGCCCCAACCAGGACGTTTGTTCGATGTCATGATCAAGATCCTCGTGCGTAAAACAAAAGGCGTTTTTGCGCGCATTGCAGCGGATATTACAGCCGCCGATGCCAATATTGCGCATATTGCGATGGACGAAGATTTTGCCCAAGAATCTGCCGTGCTACGTCTGGTGATTCAGGTGGCTAATCGAGTCCATCTAGCGAATATGATGCGCCGCACGCGCATCAATCCGGATGTTATGCGTATCGCCCGTGAAAAATCTGGCGAAAACCAAGCTAGCCGTCGCAATGGCGGTATGCAGATTGAGCGCGAGCGGCCAGATTATTAATGCTTACCAGTCTTGTCAGATGATTAATGGTATGACTATCCCAAAGAACCGTGCTTGGCGCACGCAGATGAAACTTTGCTGAATTATTTCTAGCCATATGGCTGCTAGAAGTCTCACTTAACCCGCATCGACTCGTTCAGGGTATTGGATCTTAAGCACCTCGATTTGCATCATGCCGGTTGGCGTATGCAGCGGCACCGTGTCACCCAATTTTGCTTTAAGCAAAGCCCGCGCAATCGGTGAGACCCAACTCACATGACCTTGCTCTAGATTAATTTCATCCACCCCGACAATGGTGACAGAATGTTCAACGCCCTCATCTGTCGCATAGGTAACCGTTGCGCCAAAAAACACCTGATCTAGATTTTCTTGGTAACTGCTGTCTACGACCTCCGCATTATCTAGCCGCTTGGTCAAAAATCGAATTTGTTTGTCGATTGCACGTAAGCGCCGCTTGCCGTAAATATAATCTGCATTCTCCGAACGGTCTCCATTGGCAGCCGCCCATGATACGGTGCGAACCACCTCAGGCCGCTCATGATCAAGCAAACTCAATAACTCTGCTTTTAATTTACGATAGCCTGCTGGGGTCATGTAATTCTTCGCCCCAGCGGGTATTTGCACCTGCTCAAGCTCTATTTCATTTGGCTCAGCGGGTTCCGATTCTTTAATCCAAGCTTTATTCACGTAAACCCTTTTCCTCTAAATCCAGCCCCTAATTGGCCTTGCCACCCAATTTTACCCTAGCGATCCAGCCTTTTTTACATCTAAGTGCAAGTATATTGTAGCAATCGCTTGACACCAAATAAGCACTTATTCATAATCTCGTCTTTGCATTGAGTAAGACGCAAAACGCGCAATGCAATTTATGCGGGAATAGCTCAGTTGGTAGAGCGCCACCTTGCCAAGGTGGAGGTCGCGAGTTCGAGTCTCGTTTCCCGCTCCAATCTATCGGCTTACTTATAGAGGGACGACTGGCAACGTAGAACATTATCGCCCAGTCAAGCTTGATCCCTGGCGGGATGGCAGAGTGGTCATGCAGCGGCCTGCAAAGCCGTCAACGCCGGTTCGATTCCGACTCCCGCCTCCAATTCTCCAATGCCAACCACACACGCAAAAGCTGGCAGGCTCGCTTTGACGCCTGTCCTTTCTCCGCGTTATGCCATCCTACCTTTGCGGTTGGTTTGCATTCTTAGATCCACGCGTTACGCAAAACTATTTATTCAGGGCTTACTACTTATTTGCCTTTGTGCGAATAAGCGAGCGTTCATTGGACTTAAGCCTTGTGCATCTTGAATCGAGGTATGGGTTAAGGTGAGTTGGTTTTGAGAGGAAGCCCAATATAATCCGACCCGCCAATCATTGGCGGTCGGTTCTATTTGCCAAATATGCGCTGCACGGCCTTTGCCACCCGCCAATTTGATGCTATTTTCCGCGGCCTCAGGCCAAACGATTGAATCAACCCAGTCAAAAAAACAGGGTAGTGTCGCCTTGCATTCTCCTGTCTCTACTGACCACAGTCTGACCGCCTCATCTTTGCCACTCGACATTAAAAGCGTGTTATCTGGTGAAAAATTCACGCTCATCACCCAATGATTATGTCCGGCAAGCGTGTGCAACATTTCTCCGCTGTCTACTTGCCATAGATTCACGACCTTATCAGCTCCGCCTGACGCCAGTAGCTTGCCATCTGACGAAAAAGTCACGCTACTGACCCCATACCGATGCCCTTCAAGCACACTCAACATTTCTCCGTCTTCTATGTTCCATAGCTTCACGGTCCCATCTTGACTCGCCGACGCTAAGAGCTTACCGTCTGGTGAAAAATTCACACTACTCACCCAACTATCATGGGCCTTAAGGGTATATAGCTCTGCTTTGCTATCGACGCTCCATAGCCTCACTGTGTTATCCCAACTCCCTGAGGCCAGGAGTTTGCCATCTGGCGAAAAACTCACGCTACTGACCCTCTCACTATGTCCTGCAAACGTATGCAACTCTTCTGCACTGTCTGCATTCCACAGCTTCACCGTCTTATCCCAACTCCCTGAGGCCAAAAATTTGCCATCTAGTGAGAAATTGACTTTAAGCACACTGAGGGTATGGCCTTTAAACGTACGTAATTCTTCACCGCTTTTTACACTCCATAGTTTTACCGTGTTATCCGCGCTGCCCGATGCCAGATACTCACCGTTGGGGGAAAATTTCACACTCCTCACGCCATGACTATGCCCTCCGAGAGGCCGCTCTTCCCCGTCTTCGACTCGCCATAACTTCACCGTTCCATCCCCACTCCCCGACACCAAAAACTTGCTGTCTGGTGAGAAGCTCAAGCCTTTTACTCTACCGCTATGCCCTTCAAGGGTAGACAATTCCTCGCCGCTTTCTACGTCCCATAGCTTGACCATACTATCTGAACTGCCCGAGGCCAGAAACTTGCCATTGGGCGAAAAATTTACACTGCTCACCCAACCATTATGCCCTTCAAGCGCATGTAATTCTTTGCCACTTGCTACTTCCCACAGCTTCGCTACCCTATAATTGCCGGCCGCCAGCAATTCGCCATTCGGCGAAAAATTCACACTATTGACTGCACTGCCATGGCATTCAAGTGTACGTAACGCTTCTCCGCTTGCTGTGCTCCATAGTTTCACCGTTCCATCCTTACTCCCCGACGCTACGATCTCACCATTTGGCGAGAAACTCACGCTCCTCACCCGGTCACTATGCCCGGCAAACGTATGCAATTCTTCGCCGCTTTCTGCGCGCCACAATTTCGCCGTTTTATCCCGACTCCCCGACACCAGGAATTCACCATTCGGGGAAAAACTCACACTATTCACCGCATCGCTATGGCCTTCAAACACATGCACTGCATCTCCGCTTTCTACTTGCCATAGCGTCACCTTTGTATCCTCTCCTCCTGACGCTAGGAATTCGCTATTGGGTGAAAAACTCACGCTATTCACCCTCACCGCATCACCCTCCCCTGCAAGCGTATGCACCAACTCTAAGGTTTCAGTTCGATACAAGTTTATCTCGCCCTCACTCGTACTCACAGCCAACCAGTGCCCATCAGGGGAATAACCACAATCACACACCTTGCTATGCAACTCTAAACTAGGCAACTCACCAAAGTTAATGTCTCTCAACTGCGCCGTCTCTAAGTTTGCCCCACGCAACCATGCGCCGCGGAATTTAACTTCCCTTAAATCCGCCCCTTTAAATTGGGTTTGGTCAAAAACCCCATAACTTAAATCCGCTCCCGGCACTTTAATTTGGCTCAAATCTAAGCCATTCAATTGCCAACCTGCCCTGACTAAAATAGTCAAGGCATTGGCCGCAGCTCTGTCAATGCCATCTCGGGTCTTTGACGCCTTGACCCAAGCTAAGAGGGACTTGATTAAAGTCGGCTCCTGCCGTACTTGCTCGACGACAAAGCTCAGTACCGCTGGATCTTCCACTACGTTAAGTTGGTTGAACAACGCCGCTGACTGTAACGCAAAAAAATCTTCCAACTCGCTCCATAACAGACGTAGATTGTTCGCGGCACTAAGTTCCTTAGATAACCCCTGCCCGCTCCCAGCAAAGGTTCTCATTTCCTGCCATAGCGCCCGCGCCACAAAATAATCCTGTAACGATTTATGGATAAAGCGATACTGATTATCTTGGCGGATTAATGGAGCATTAAAGCGCAGCAATCGCGTCTTTTCAGCGTTGCCTAAAAATTCTTCGCGCCAATCCCCACGCTTGGCATCACTTGCCGCTGAATACGTGACGGTGACCGCTCGAGCTAGATGCAACGCTACCGCAAAGCGTTGACTAAACTCTATTTCGTGGGCCACAAACCCCTCTTCATCTAAACGCTCAAACGCTTCCTGTTCCGCGGGTTTTAATTGAATCCGCCCTAAACGTTCTTGTGAGCGCGCAGACCAGTTCTTTACAAAAATGTTATAGAGCGCGACGCGCGTCAGTCGTGCCTCCCGGCTCTTGTGCGAATCTAGTGTAGACAATACCTCTAAGAACCTGTTTAGAGTCTCTTAAGTAAAAGCACCAGGAAAGCGAAGTGAACGAAC
>JASSUC010000009.1:0-76408 GCA_031963245.1 Mycoavidus cysteinexigens | reverse complement strand
CTCATCGCCTTGCCGTTAATAGCGAGATGCCCGTAAGGTTCGCACTCATGCATGATGCATAGCATCTCAATCCATAAGCCGCGAGCAGCTACGGAACAGCTTTGTAAGGCTGAATCTTTGCGCCAATCGGCGGGATAAAACTGAAAAGAAGGACGCTTCATATTTGAGCTATTCCGTTAGCTGTTTCAGGCATTTCAAAAACAATTGGATTGTCTTCTCGGTAAGCTCAAGAATAAAAGCATCTTTATCAATTGCATTTTGGTACGCTTGCATGACAAGACTAGCGGATTTTTCGGAATCCTTTTCTTTAAATATTGATTCAAGAATTTCATCACAAGTCATTAATTTTTTTGACGGCATATCAAACCTCATTTGTAATAGAAGCCATTTCGGCCTGAGTGGTGGAAAATAGAAGAATCTTTCATGCCGCCTGCTCCTGAAATAATTCGAGTGAAGAGATATTGGGAGAGAGCCACAACACTTCTGTTCGCGCAACACTGCCTCGGCAGGAGGCAGCATGGGTGTTTTTAGTGAATCGATGCCAACCTGTGAGCATTGATTCATATAACTCATGCGCGTAACCCGACACAATGATGCTGCCCTTGAGCTCTTGCAGCGCTGTCAGTAATTCAACGTGGTCATCGCTTGTCATCTCATGCCGATAACAGGCGCTTCCTATCTGACGTGTGGCGGGCAGATAAGGAGGATCGACGTAAAATAAAGTATCGGGTTTATCGTGTGATTTGAGTATTTGCAGCGCGGGTCTATTTTCAATCAAAACCCCTTGCAAACGCTGGCTAAAGCTTTGAATGTATTCTGGAATGCGGGCCCATATATCCATCACAGTGCTTTTACGGGTAGTGTCGATACGAAAGCCTGTTTTTCCTTTAGTAGCGCCAGCTGAGCCAAACCCCATTTCGGCTCGGATCAAAGTACGGCGAGCACGCTCAACCTGGCTATCACATGGTTCCCAAGCCAATTCAAATTCAGTTCGAGCATAGGGTGTAAGGATGAGCAATTCAGTGAGTTGGGTGCGCAATACGCTGTCCTGCAATACACGCATGACATTGACAATGTCACCATCCAGATCGTTGTAAACTTCTGCTTGGCTACGTGATTTTTGCATCAATACAGAAGCCGCACCCCCAAAGGGTTCAACGTAAACCCGGTGAGGTGGAAAATGGCTGATGATCCAGTCTGACAACCGAAACTTGCCACCGTGGTAACGCATAATCGGACGGGTTGGTTTGGTCATATCATCTCTTTAAAAATCGCGGCCCTATTCATCCCGCACCTTCCCTGCCAATAAATCTCGTTTTTCGCCACAATGCCCATATGCATAATCACGAAGGATTTTGCGAATGAACGGCGATAACGATTCCGCCCCTTGGCGCGCAGCCATAACTTTTAGGTCGCTTTTAAGCGTTTCATCAAGCCATACCCGGATATCGTCAATGAATTTTTCGCGTTTTCGATTCACCACTTCTTCAACTCAAGATAAATGTACATATGACTGAAAATGAAATTAAGCCTGGTTCATTAGTTTTGGAGCCACAAAATAATAGAAAGGTGGTTCTTGCCAAGGCAGCTTTTGAACGCATGAACTCTGGAATTCTAGAAAGAATCTCGGCAGAAGTATTGCTCCCCGTTCACGGTAAAACTTTAGAAGCCATTCAAGAGCAGTTTTTTCGGCATACATCCAAACTGCTCGAAGAGTTTTGGTTTTCTGATGATCCAAAGAAATTTTGGAAGCATTCGAAATAGGCTCTTTGATAAGGGTATTATTTGCTTGCCTCTAAGCAAATGCGTTACTGCAGGCAAGCATATAGTCCTCGCAAATAACAGTTTGGTTTTGCCTAGAGATAAAAAGCTTGGTCTCGTTCCTTTATGCGTTGCAAAAATTGCAAGCCCATTCGGAGAACATTCAGTTGGCTTCTGAAATATTGTGGGTAGAGCTGGTTTCATTGGATGCATTGCTTGATAAAAGCGATTTAGAGTGCTCTTTGATAGGCACATGGCTGCAGCGTTCTTCATGTAATGAGATCAATCTTGACCCGATTTTGTAAGAGAAGCGATGCCCGCGCCGCCCGAGCGACAGGGCGGAGATCATTGATTGAGAGCATGGAACAAGCTGAGCCAACTTATTTTGAGTGAGCCCAGTAGCCAGCAATTTAAGTACAGTTTGTTTGATATCCATAGCTAATTATCACTTGGGTGATTTTATATGTCAACACCAAAGTATTTTAATTTTATACTACATTTGTGCTATGGAAACTCTAGCTAAACGGCTCACGTGGGCTCGTCATCAGAAAAAAATGCCGCAGGCGATACTTGCGAAATTGGTTGGAATTACCCAATCAGCGATTGGAAATTTGGAAGCGGGTTCGAGGCAGTCCAGTCGGCATACTGCCAAAATTGCAGCAGTGCTCGGGGTAGACGCGCTCTGGCTTTCGGATGGAACGGGCCAGCCTTGTGCAGTTGGAGTAGGAAAAAGAGCGGCTCAGAATGCTTTTACAGAAGGCCAATCGCTGGCAGAGTTATGGCAGGTTGATGCAGCGCTGCGCCAGGCAGCAGCGGCAGTGGCAAGAGCTCAAGCCCTGGTCCGAGAGTACATCGTAACTCGTGAGGGCTGCGCTGCTCTCGTACTGCCTAAGCTGGACATCGGTACAAGGGTCGAAGAAGATAGCGTATTAAGTGAAGTTCACGACTCATCTGGGGATACCCGAAAACGCGGACAGGGAAAGTAAAACTGAAGGTAATTATCTGTAATCAATAGCAGCCCTGCATTTATTACAAAGGCAGAGTTTATGAAATATAAATCGCACGCTTAATCCCGACCCGGGGACGCCTGCAAGTTACACCTGATCTTCATATTTATAACAAAGTCATGATCGGAAAATTCTGTTGATGCCTGAATTCTGTATTTAGCCAAACTAAAAACAGAAGCACTTAAACTTTAAGTCAACCTAGCTGCCACTCATTAAAGCGTTCGATAGCCACCTGTTGATCTTTGATCCAGTATGTCGCATCGGTACACAAACCTTTGTTAAGATTGCCTGGATAAGTTGGAAGCAGTGCCTTTTGCTTGGGGTTAATGTATTTAAAGGCATCGGGCTGAACGGGTCCAACCCCGAGCGATGCAAAAAGCGCCTGTCGCTTTGGATGCGAGACAAATTTGATAAACTGGCGGCATATATCGAGGTTAGGGGTTCCTTTTAGGATAGCCCAATTTTCACATTTATAGATATGTTGATCCCACGCAATCGAAACCGGTACGCCTGCTTTAATAGCTTCTTGTACCCGACCAGTCCAAATCAGAGCTAAATCAATTTCGTCGTTTTTTAATAATTGCTCTGACTGTGGCCCATACATCCACCAAACGGCAATGTGAGATTTTATTCTGTCTAGACTGGCAAATGCCGTATCGAGATCACAAGGGTAAACTTTTTCAGCAGAGACACCACTAGCCATCAAGGCAGCTTCAATAGTATCAAAAGGATGCTTACGCAGGGTGCGACGGCCAGGAAAATTTTCTACATCCCATAGGTCTTTCCATGATTCTGGAGCTTGGCGTCCCTTGAATTTGTCAGTTCGATATGCCAGCACCGTTGAATATACATTCGACCCAATACCGTAGGGCGAGATAAACTCCTTTGGAATCGACGAAATAATGTGATCGTCCTCAAGTCCATGCGGTTCTAAAAAAATTCCACCTGTTGTTAGAGACTGAACAGCTCTATGGCTAATCGCCGCAATATCCCATAACGGTCGCTTGGATTCAACCATCATTCTAATTTGTGTAGTCGGCTCTGGTGGAGACGTAACACTAACGACTTTAATGCCAGTTGCTTTCATAAAGGGCTTGTAAAGCACCTCTGTATATACTTCAGAGAAGGCCCCCCCTGAATCTCGGACCACGATTTCTCTTGAGGCCGAGCGGGAAGGCGTCCAAACGAATGGACTAGAAATAATAGCAGCAGAAAGCGCTATTTTTTTGATTGCTTCGCGACGATTGATGACAAATCGCTTCTTATCATTCATGCTGTTTCTCCTAAAATATTTTTCAGTGTGTGATTTTCAAGTTACACACTGAAAAACGCTCTAGGCACATAAAAAATCGCAACCTTCTTTTGGTCTAAGATTAGATTGATTCTCTTGAAGAATCGAGAATTTTTTTGCGATTAAATTCAGCAGTCGGTTCGCTGCTGGAGAAAGAGGTCTGCCTCGCCTGACAATTAAACAAGCTTCCATAGAAATAAAGGCTGGATGATCGATTTCAAATGGTACGAGTTGATTCGCTTGAATTTCATGGCGCGCTGCAAAAGATGATATGAGCACTCCACCACGGCCAGCAATTGCAGCTTTTTTTCTTGCGGAAATGGAATCACTGGTAAACGCTGGAAGCAGTTGAATTTTTTCTGAACGCTCTAACGATTGAATTATTTTTCCTATGTTGTAATGGGGTGGAGGTTGCACAATCGGATAAACAGCTATGTCTGACAAAGTTCCTTTTCTTCTTTTAGCAAGCGGATGGGCATTGTTTACAAGTATCTTTAGGGGTAAAGGCGCATGTGCATGGCAACGAATATTTGAATTTTTGGGATAATGGCTATGTATGATCCCTATATGAGCCTTATCTTCGAGTACTGTAGTAATTATTTGAGGAGTGCTATCAATTTCTTGAAGCCCAATACCGCAAGTAGGATGCTCATCGCAAAAATCGTTAATGACTTCTTCCATAAGTGCGTCAATATACGTAGCGAACGTAGCAATACTGATACTGCCATGTTTCATATCCTCCAATTCCTGCAAGCTGGTTTCCATACGATCTCTCAGTGCATGAGACTCCCAATAATATTGAAGCACGATCTCAGCCGCCTCGGTCGGCTTCATACCCCTTGGTCCGCGACGCTCAAACAAAATAGTGCCGAGCCCTTCTTCCAGAAGCTGGATTTGCTCAGACACCACTGGCGGAACAGTGTTCATATTATTAGCCGCGGCGCTAATTGATTTATGTTTCACCACTTCGTGGAAAGAATCCCACCACTTCTGCTTAATATCCTTCCGTTGATTCACTGTTTTCATAAAAGCCCACTCACTTAAAGATACATGGCGCTAATTTTAGCCAAATCACTAACGACAAAAAGGTATTACCAGTATTGTCGAGAGTGCTTACGCCGAACATACTAGCACCTAAATCTGTTACTTGGAGATGGGAGCATTTCTGATACAACAAAACCTTACGTTTGTGCTCTGTCTCAGCAATGCCATTGCTTTTTTTGTGAGGTGTGCCTTTAGTTTATAAAGCCTCAAAAACTCTTAGAGGCCACCTTTGATAGCAATGCTAAATAAATAATTCAAATCAAGGAGATATAGAAAAATGAATCATCACTCATGAAGTAATGCCAGTATAAGCACGCCATCAATGATATGTCGTATGCAATGCCTCTTATAAATTTCAATACTGGAGCACTATGAGCAATGTCATTCCCTTCCGGCAGTATGCAGAAAACGAGCAAAAAGATGAACGACCAGAAGCCACTTCGTGGATCTCGGTCTGGGCTGACTGTAATGGGCGGTATTGTATCGAAGCTACGGGGGCATACAGTGGCCGTAGTGATTTGATTTCTCTAGCACTTGCGTCAGCGCTTACGGCTCTATTAAAAATGAATTCAAATATATAAAGCCTTGGGACACGGGGCCTCCGGCTAGGCCCCAAATAGGGACATCGATAAAAATACTCACAATTCTTCCATTCGATCCACGAAAGTCATAAGAAAAAATAACACTATAGTTGACATTATTTAAACACTTAAGTATTATTCATTTGTGTGTGAATATTTCTTAAGTGATATTTTGAGGAAGTATCGATGCCCTTGCATATCGGCAACACAAAAGGGCCTGAAACTGACCGAAATTCTGAACAAATCGATGGAAAACTGAAAAAGGAATATTGAGTGGAAAGGTTGATAGCTATTACACCTACAAAATTTCAAGGGCATTTCGTACCGACTGTCAATGCGCGTGACTTACATGCTTTTTTAGGAGTAGGAAAAGATTTTTCTACGTGGGTCAAGGACCGCATCTCGCAATATGGCTTTTTAGAAAATCAAGACTTTGCAGTTTTCCTCAGTTTCGGGGGAAACCCAGCCGGCGGTCGCCCCGCTAAAGAATATGCCTTAACTCTCGATATGGCGAAAGAATTATCGATGGTCGAGCGCAATGAAAAAGGCAAACAAGCTAGGGAGTATTTCATTGAATGCGAGCGCCGTACACGCTCTCCTGAAATAGATTTGCATAGCTTGCTTAATGATCCAAAACAGCTGCGCACGATACTACTGACCTATACCGAAGAAGTCGGGGTATTGAGAAGTCAGGTGGAAGAATTAAAACCTAAAGCGGATTTTTATGACCACGTTGGAAAAGCTATCAATGCTCAAACTGTGCAAGAAGTAGCCAAAGTCATTGGCACTGGACCTAAAAGGCTTTTTGCCTGGCTGCGTGAGCGCCGTTTATTGATGCAGAACAATCTACTGTATCAAAAACAGATTGAAGCTGGGCGCTTTCGCGTGATTGAGCGGCAGTATGAAGACCCCAGGGGCGAAAACCATATCTATGCGCGCACTTTGATCACGGGAAAAGGGTTGACGTGGATTCAGAAACAGTTTGCTCAAGGGGCGACAGCATGAATGATGAAACCATCAATGTGATTGCTGTATGCCAGAGTGCTATGGAAGAGAAATTCGCCTTCATTCAACTTGGAAAAAAGTTGAACAGACAATTACCGACCAATACGGCAAGAACAGACAGGCAAAATTTAATAAAGTCTTTTTTGCTCAAATATTGGCCTATAAACCACATGCCTATGGTCATCATTACAAGGCCAAGAGCAGCAGGTGTAGACATATTTGGAGTTAAAGCATTAGATATTCAGGAGAGTATTAGGGAAGAGGCTTACTCAGAAAGCAATCAAAAGAATGCTCTAGCAACAAGCGCAAGTACTCCGCCAATAATGGCACCTAAGCCCCATTTTAGCATCGAGATTTCAGTCTTTAAAACAACGAACATCTTTTCCATATCGTTGCGCAATGAAGCATTTACGGCAACCATATCTTTACGCAGATCGCTGATTTCATGGCGCACATTGCCTATTTCATGGCGCAAGCCTGTCTCGAGCTTATCTAAGTCATTTCTTATAGCAGACTCATATTCCCGCAGATCGGCTTTGGTTGCTAATTCTGCTGTCTCGTGTGAGTTTTTTACGGCGATAGAAAAGGCTTTAGCCTGTGCTTCTGGCACACCAGCATCTTTCAGCGTTTCGACAAATTGCAATGTATCGAATGCAACTGCACCCATAGTTAGTACCTCCTATCTCCAAATTTTAGCACAACCTTTTCTTTCCAATGTTTGTGCCAGAAAAGTTTCGAACGATTGCGAATACAGCACAAGGAGTATGCCATGGGCTTGAATGAACTGATGCGAGAAGTCGAAGCCAGCTACGACCGATTGCAGGCTCGCTCAGAAGATGCAGACGATGCTTACGACACAGCATATGAGGAAGCTGGGCGCAAATTGACATTTGACCGCCTATTAGAAGCGATGGTGGCCTTGCCAGATTCGGTTAAAAAGCAAGCGCTACATGATGCTGCCCAGGCTCGATCCACCGATTTGTTTGCTGAAACCTATGAGCGCCTTTTGCAAGCGCAGACAGGCAAAGCGCTACAAGAAGCGACTAACTTCGCTCGGCAATTGGCTCTCTATAGGAGTTAACACCATGCAGAAAACTGAATCTATCCCGAGTTTCAGAGAGGAGAAAGCCATGTCAGGAACATTTATAGCCCCAAAGAGATTTGAACTCACCAAAGATTATCTAACCTTTGACAGGATCCGTAAAACATTCCGAATCCGTGCCTTGATCGATTTTGGCTATATCGAGGCAGACGAACTTGGAGGGCATATCGAGGCAGAAGCCAATCTGAGTCAAATCGGTAACGCATGGATAGGTAATGGTGCAAAAGTATTCGGCAATGCGTGGGTGGGTGGCAATGCACAGGTATCAGGCAACGCCTGGGTGTTTGATGACGCTTGCGTATTAGACAGTGCAAAAGTGTTCGGCAATGTCCTGGTATCTGACTACGCACAGGTATCAGGCGATGCACAGATATCAGGCAGGGTTCTGGTATCTGAATACGCGAAGGTATCAGGCAATGTAAAAGTGTTCGGTAGTGCCCAGGTATCTGGATGTGCAAAGGTATCAGGCAATGCAAAAGTGTTTGGCCATGCTCGAGTATTTGGTAGCGCACAGGTGTTTGATAACGCCCGAGTGTCTGACTGCGCATGGGTGTCCGGCGATACGCGCCTATTTGGTCGTGCGCACGTCTCCGGTAAAGCACGAGTGACCAGTAATAAAGATTTGGTCTGGTTCTCCGATATCGGTGGTGGGCATAGCACCTTAACTGTTTATCGAACTTGGCATGAGCTTGAAGTAACCCATCTTGGTTTTTGTGGAACGATCGAAGCTTTCCTAAAAATAATCTCTAAAAGGCACGGTAATTCGATTATTGCTGAAGAATATAGACGCCTTATAGAAGTCGCCCAATCCCACTTGCAGGCGGATAACTCTCTAAAAGAGGCGGTCCTATGAAATATGAATTAGTCAGTGATGATTTTATAGAACAGCCGAGTCATAAGCTCTTCCGTATTCGCGCTTTAATGGATTTTGACGATGTCAAGGCGGGCGAACTCGGGGGCTATATCGAGAAAGAAGCCAATTTAAGCCAGCGTGATCATGGGTGGGTGAGTGCGCAAGCGAAAGTCTATGGAGATGCCAAGGTGTGGGGTGATGCACGCGTATCTGGGGACGCATCTGTGTACGGCGATGCGCAAGTGTCTGGCCATGCGCAGATATCCGGTCAAGCCCATATATCGGGTCGAGCACGAATATCAGGTAGCGCACGGGTGAAAGGTCACGCATGGGTGCAAGGGGATGCTTGGGTGTTTGGTGAGGCATTTGTTTCAGGCGATGCACGAGTCTCCGATCATGCACAGATTTTTGGGAATACGTGGCTATCAGAGAATATGAGAGTGTCAGGCCATGCATGGATATCAGGTGATAAAGACGTGCTCTGGTTAGCTAATATTGCTCGTGAATATTTTGGTTTGACCGTCTATCGAGCTCAGAGCCGCATTGAACTGACGCATGAGTATTTTCACGGCACGCCAGAAACTTTCCTTCAAACAGTATTTGAAAGGTATGGCGATTCTCGTAAAACTTCTGAATACCAACTATTGATCCAATTTGCGCAATCGCGCTTGCAGCCTGATGAATGTCTAAAGGAGGGTGTGTATGAAATATGAACTGGTCAGCGATGATGTTGTTGAATTACTGCATCGCAAATTTTTTCGCATCCGCGCGTTGATTGATTTTAGCAACGTGAAGGTTGGGGAGTTGGGTGGCTATATCGAAAAAGAAGAAAACCTGAGCCAACTCGGCAATGCACGGGTTTGTGACCGTGCGCGGGTGTGTGGCGATGCACAAGTGTACGGCGATGCTTTGATACATGGCGATGCACAAGTATCTGGTAATGCGCGAGTGTATGGTCACGGGCGAGTCTCAGATAAGGCACGAGTTTATGACAACGCTCAAGTATTAGGCGGTGCACAGGTATCAGGCAACGCGCAAGTATGGGGCAACGCGCAGATATTAGGCCAAGCCCGGGTGGCAGGCGAGGCACAAGTCTTGGACGATGCACGGGTATTAGGCGACGCGAAAGTCTTGGGCAATGCATGGGTATCAGACAACGCGCAGGTATTGGGCAATGCACGGATATTAGGCAACGCGCAAATCTTGGGCAACGCCTGTGTATTAGGCGAGGCGCAAGTCGCGAGCTATGCACAGGTATCAGGCAACGCGCAAATCTTGGGCAACGCTTGTGTATTAGGCGAGACGCAAGTAGCGAGCTATGCACAGGTATCAGGCAGAGCAAAAATATCAGGCAACGCCTATATATCAGGCAAGGCACAAGTATTGGGCGCGGCACAGGTAGCAGGCATAGCGAAAATATCAGGCAACGCCTGTGTATCAGGTGACGCACAAGTATTGGACGCGGCACAAATATCAGGCGAGGCGCAAGTATTGAGCTATGCACAGGTATCCGGTTTTGCGCAAATATCAGGCAACGCGCAAGTCATGGGCGCTGCACGGGTATCAGGTCGCACTCACTTATCAGGCAATGCGAAAGTGTCTAGCGATAAGGATTTTATTGATTTTTCCAGTATAGATCGTTATGGCTCTACTTTAACCGCCTATCGCACGAAAAGCGGCGGGATTGAGTTGGCTTATGAATCTTTTTGCGGCACCCCAGAAGCTTTTCTTCAAACAATAGTTCAAAGGTATGGCCATTCGCGTACAGCCTTTGAATACCAATTACTGATCAAATTCGTTCAATCTCGTTTGCAAGCTGATGACTCTTTACAAGAGGCTACCGCATGAATCACTCCGACAACGACTTGCTACGCGCCGCGATACGGGCGGATCGCATTGCAGTTTTCATCAAGGTGGGTATAACCGTTATCTCTATGACCCTCTGCATCGTTGCAACATTTTTCGTCTTAACCAATTGGAGTTTTCTATGAACAAACTCAATACTCAATGTATCGCTGAATACAGCCAAGTTGAAGGTGAGCTAGCGGTTCTCAAGCAGAAATATGGAGAGGATGCTTTTCAATCTGAGCGATACCCAATGCCCTACACCCTAAGCGTATCTTAAATACTGGAGAGACACATGAGCGCATTAGTTGAAAAACAGACCTTCGATCTCACCCCGAGATCGCTAGATGAAGTGATGAAATTTGCCGAGTTGATGGCGAGCTCCTCGATTGTGCCAAAGGAATTTATCGGCAAGCCCGGTAATATTCTGGTGGCGATTCAATGGGGCATGGAGCTTGGCTTAAAGCCGATGCAGGCGATGCAGAACATTGCCGTTATTAACGGTAGGCCGTCGCTATGGGGCGATGCCGTCATTGCACTCGTGCGAGCCTCTCCACTGTGTGAATACGTCAATGAATCACTCGACAATGGAATGGCTGTGTGCCGTGTTAAGCGGGTGGGCGAAGATGAGCAAATGCGGACTTTTTCGAAAGCGGATGCAGAACGGGCGGGACTGAGCAACAAGCAAGGGCCATGGTCACAGTATCCCAACCGAATGATGCAGATGCGAGCACGTGCTTTTGCGCTACGGGATGTGTTTCCTGACGTACTAAGAGGAATGCCGATTGCGGAAGAGGTGATGGATAGTCCCGTTGAAAGGGGGAGCGCGTCGCGCTATGTCTCTCCAGCAGAGATTGTTTCCAACACGGCTTTACTCCCCCAACGCACTGAACAGCACGTTCACCTAATTGAAAAACTGGAAGAAGTCGCTCGCACAGGCGGCTACGAAGCATTGGCCGCTTGCTGGTCGGGTAAGTTGGCACTGGAGGGTGGTGAAACGCTGACGCTTGAAGACCGCAAAGCAATTGGTACCCAAGAATTAGAACGGCTCAAAGAAATGGCTAAGGGGAATGCACCTTTGACCTTCCCAGAAGGGGGCCGCCGTGAGTGAATTGATTGAACAGCGTAGTGACGCATGGCGGTTTGCCCGTGCAGGCAAGTTAACGGCCTCCCGCTTTAGAGACGTGATAGCCGTCAAGCGCGATGGTAAACCGACGGCCGCCCGCGATAAATATATGAGAGAAATAGTATTCGAGCGTTTGGCCGGGGGGCCGCGGCATGAGATCAACGGCCAGGCGCTTAAATGGGGAGTCGAAGCAGAATCGTTTGCCCGTGAGGCTTATGAGCTTGAAACAGGTTATCTGGTTGAGCCGTCGGCGTTCGTCGCGCATCCGGACTATCCATTTATTGGGTGTTCACCGGATGGTTTGATCGGACAGGAGGGCGGCTACGAAAGCAAATGCCCGATGGATGAGGCTGTGCATATTCACACTTGGCTTAATGGTATGCCTGACGAGCATATGCCGCAAATTCAGGGCTGTATGTGGGTGACAGGGCGTTCATGGTGGACCTTTGTTTCATACGATCCGCGTTTGAATGAGCGCTTGCGCCTTTTTTATCAGCGCATTGAGCGTGATGACGCCTATATCCAAACCCAGTTACTGCCTGCTTTGCTTCAATTTGAAACAGAAGTCGAACAGATGCGACTGTGTTTAGAAAAGAGAGCGCAAATGGGTGAGAGCATGGCCCCAAAGGAGGCAGCGTGAGCGCCATTCATACCTTTTTTGACCAGGTCAAATACCTGATGAGAGCAGGGTTATGCAGCCTAGCTGCTGTGCTGAATCGAGGGATGATTCGCCTAAATCGCTTTATCAAACGCTATCCGGTTTGGTCGGTCATTTTATATACCGTATTGACGCTGAGTGTGATCTTCATTTTAAGAGAACTCAACGCGCCCGCAATCTCTACACCCACCCCCAAATTTTACGACTGAATTCAATAAGGAACGCTATGTATAGCTTAGATACCATCGCTGCTCAACTTGCTGACCAGAACAGTGCACGCATCACCCAGCCTGGAGAATATATGGGTGTATTCACGTGTGCTGAGGCGGTCAAGAGTTCCCAAAAAAGCACGCAGGGCATTGCATTGACGTTTGAGACAGAAGCCAAACAGAAAGCGCATTTTTCACTTTGGACGCTGAGTAAGGAGGGTAAAGAACTCTATGGTCACCGGCAACTCAATGCGCTGATGGTGTGTTTGGGTATTGACCACATTCAACCGACGTCCGACTTTATTAATAAGACATGGTACAACGTCGATAAGCCTACTTAAGTATTTAAAGGCTTAATGAATAAAAAAATTGGCGTGCTGTTGGACACTGAGGCGTATGGAACGCAAGATGGCCAAATCAGAACTACGGTTGTGCCCGTTGGGTTTTTTAATCCTGAAAGCCGATTAATGGCTTCCGAAATACTGGATGGTAAAACGCAGCCACAACGATTGCCAGAACTCGTTAAGACCCTTAAGCACCGTCCATTCAAAAGATCAAATCCTCCGTCTTCAAGCAATGAGCCATACGTTGCGCCCCATAGTGAGTTTATCGACATGGACGACGATATTCCATTCTAAAGCTGTCATCTCTATTCCCTGACCATTTGGAGATCAACGATGCAAAACTTGACTGATTATGCCAAGCGCTGTCAAAGCTGGCTTAAAGCGCTACAAAATTGTGCGGGCTGGCAGAAGAAGATTAGCTTGCGTATCGGTATTGTTCCATTGCCGATAGTTGGCCTGATTATGGGGTGTATGACCGCCTTTCTGACATTGGGCACGATGCCTGGGGAAATTTCGGTCATGTTGGCTGTCTTGGCCGTACTGGGATTTAGCTGTGCTGAATTGGGTCGGCGCCTACCTGGTCTGAAACAAATCGGCGGACCTGTCATCGTCACTATTTTACTGCCGTCATGCCTGGTGCATTACCAGCTCATACCTGTTGCTTTAGTGCGCTCCATTGAGGACTTCTGGCATACGACGAACATCCTATACCTCTTTACCGTCGGTGTGATTGTTGGGGGCATCCTGAGCATGGATCGGCAGGTCTTGATCAAAGGGTTCGTTAAGCTTTTTATTCCGCTGGCTGCCGGTTCTGTGGCGGCGGCAATTATTGGCACACTGACGGGCATGGCGCTAGGATTGGATGCGCATCGCACGTTCTTTTATATAGTAGTACCGATCATGGCAGGCGGGCTAGGGGAGGGGGCGATTCCGCTAACGCTGGGTTATGCGGCGATTCTGAATGTCTCGCAACCCGAACTCTTTGCCCAGGTGACGCCGCCTATCGTGCTGGGCAATCTCTGCGCGATTGTCTGTGCCACGGTGCTACACCGGTTTGGTGAGCACTTTCCAAAATATAGTGCAGGCCAATGCTTATCAGCGAACCGTTTAATACGCAGACAAGCGCATTTGACGCCTACCACGATGGAGTCTTTAGCAACGGCGGGTATGGTGGCCTTGAGCCTTTATATGGTGGGAATATTGGTGAATCAATTCACCGGCTGGCCTGCGCCGATTGTGATGCTGGGCCTAGCCATACTGGTTAAATTGACCTGCGCTATTTCGCCCAAATTAGAAGATGGCGCTTATTTAATGCAGCACTTCTTTGCCAAAGCAGCGGCGTATCCGATTCTCTTTGGCTTGGGATTAACCCTGGCGCCATGGCAAGACCTGCTCACGGCTTTAACGCCAGTTTATTTAATCACCATTTTTGTGACAGTGCTAACCCTGGCGCTAACCGGCCTCATTGTGGGGCGCTGGGCGGGATTAAACCCGATTGAAAGCGCAATTATCAACGTTTGCCACAGCGGTATGGGCAGTGTCGGAGATATGGCGATTTTGACCTCAGCTAATCGTATGCATCTGATGCCATTCGCACAGCTCGCTACGCGTATTGGTGGGGCGCTCATGATCATTATTGCGCTGATGATGTTCAGCCAATGGCAGGTTTAATTTAAATGGAGAAAGCAAACATGACGAATACAGGAACTGTAAAGCAGTATAGATATGCGGTATTTGATAAAAACATGATATTTCAAAACACATTCTATTTTTATTCATGTTTAAACGAAGAAATACGATCTTTATCGTTCTTAGCTGCAAAAGGGTATTTCGAACGAGTGTATCACTGGAGGTTCAATGACTGGAAACCAAATGCCACAATTTATATCGAGATATTCAAAGAAGAGGAAACCAGTCTCGGGATTTTTAAAGTCACCCATGAAGTAAATCCTAGCTTTTTGATTACCCAAGAAACAGAAAGTATTCATGATAATGATGTTTAACCAATAGAAACCTTAACTCAAATAGGAAATGAAACTATGAATAGTAAATCAAGTATGAATCAATATAGATATGCGGTTCTGGACTTCAATGAACAATTTGAAGATGGATTTTGTTTTAAATCGATGCTGGATGAGGGTGAGGTTGAAGGTTTGGCCCAAGCCGCAGCGGAGCGTATTGAGTGGGCAATTATCGGAAATAGTGAAATTGATATTGAAGTGTTTAAAGAGGATGGCTTAAGCCTAGGCGTCTTTGAGGTTCATAAAAGATGGGTCCCTCGTTTGAGTATTTATCCAAAAAATAAAAGTGTAGATTAAATTTAGTCAAACTAATATTTTTTAAATAAAAATTAATCCAAATTTACTACAATCCTAAGTAATTTTTAATCATGAGTGATACATTTTTGAAGCCTGAGGAGCTAGTTGAGTTAACGGGCGCGTGTTTTAAAGAAAAGCAAAAAGAGACCCTGCGCAAAATGCGTGTACCTTTTTACGTTAACGCGAACGGACGTGCTGTCGTAGCGCGTGCGGTTATCGTAAATCCGCAAATAGTGCAGCCGGTAACGGGACGTGGTTGGTCGCCGCGTCCTGCCTTGGTATAGAGATAAATCGATGGGTCGGAAGCCTACGAAAAATTTTAATTTACCGCCGCGTATGCGTGCACGTATGCATCGCAGCGGACGCGTTTATTATTACTATGACACGTGTAAAAAACCTCGTAAAGAAATACCGTTAGGCTCTGACTATATTCTTGCACTTAGGCAATATGCCGAACTCGAAATTAATGTGATTGATCTGTCCAACGAAATATTTTTTCCAGAGGTGATGAATCGGTACAAAATTGAAGTGATTGCAACAAAGGCACGCAGCACACAGGCAACAAATTTATCAGACACAAAATTGTTGGAGAGATTTTTTAGCGACCCGCCTGCGCCCCTTGAGAAAATTGAGCCTCATCATATTGCTGAATTTTTGCGTCGTAATGAAGCGTATCCAACCACAGCGAATCGTTGCAAACGGTTGTTGTCGCACATTTGGAACAAAGCCCGCGAATGGGGATATACGAATTTGCCAAATCCGACAATGGGTATACGAGGCTATTCGCTTGGCAAACGGGATGTTTACATTGATGATGAACTCTTTACGCTGGTTAAGCGTCACGGACTACCTCCGCTGCAAGAAGCAATGGATTTAATGTATTTGACGGGGCAGCGTCCTGGCGACGTGATGAAGTTAACCGAGCACCATATTCAAAATGGCGAATTGATTTTACGCCAGTCTAAAACTAAAACTGCACTGCGTATAGTGATTAGTGCCGCACTATTTGACGTATTCGCGCGCATTCGTAGCCGAAAAACAACTCACAAAATAGTCAGTACCAATTTGCTGGTTACGCTACAGGGTAAGCCAATGACAAAAGGCTCGTTGAAATATTATTTTGATAGTGCCCGAAAAAAAGCAGCGAAAGCGCATCCAGAGCTTCAAGATCAAATCGAGGCTTTCTGGCTCTATGATTTACGGGCGAAAGCCGCAGATGATATGTCGGACGAAAGAGGAGATCAGGCGGCAGCTGATTTATTGGGTCATATTGACGTGCGCACCACTAAAAGACACTATTTACGCCGTGGGAAAAAAGTGGCGCCAACACGGTAGGCGAGAGGTAATTGCGGAGCAAGGCCCGAATTGTGGAGCAAGCACAAAAGCGGCGCCAAGACGGTGGGAGAAGGCGAATTGCGGAGCAAGGCCCGAATTGCGGAGCAAGCGCAGAGGTTAAAAATCTGCTAGAATCCATACCGCATAAGGCAAAGCGGGCGTCGTATAATGGCTATTACCTCAGCTTCCCAAGCTGAAGACGTGGGTTCGATCCCCATCGCCCGCTCCAATTTGCTGCTTTTAAATTCCTCCCTGTAGTTCAATGGATAGAACGAGTGCCTCCTAAGCGCTAGATACAGGTTCGATTCCTGTCGGGGGGACCATGGTGATGCTTCTCTTATTAACCACCCCAATCATAAAGAATAATCTATACCCTATTATTACTGTAGGGTAAGTCAATAAAAGTATGGTGATCTAGGAAATGGTGATGATCAAAGGTGGTCTTCCACGTACCGTTTGGGTGTTAGGGGCGGTGAGCTTTTTCATGTCGGTCTCTTTCGAGTTAGGCCATGTTTTATTGCCGGCCTTACTGGTTGGCACAATGGGCATGAGTGTGATGACGCTGGGCTTGGTTGAAGGCATTGCCGATGCAATGAGCTTTATGATTAAAGTCCTGTCTGGCGCACTCAGTGATTATCTAGGGCGGCGTAAATGGTTTATTTTAGTGGGTTATAGCTTGGCCGCTTTGAGTAAGCCATTTTTCCCGTTAGC
This sequence comes from Mycoavidus cysteinexigens, assembly GCA_031963245.1. Classification (GTDB taxonomy): domain Bacteria; phylum Pseudomonadota; class Gammaproteobacteria; order Burkholderiales; family Burkholderiaceae; genus Mycoavidus; species Mycoavidus cysteinexigens_A. Next base: position 59,218 of record JASSUC010000009.1, on the reverse strand, counting down.
TACTGGGCCCGCCATGTTGGTGAGCGCGCGTATGTTTGAGAGCTTTGGCAGAGGTGTGCGCAGCGCGCCGAGAGATGCATTGATCGCTGATGTGTGCTTGCCTGCGACTCGTGGCGCCGCTTTTGGTTTGCGCCAATCAGCCAGTACTTTTGGTGCGGTGATTGGGGCATTACTGGCGATGGGGCTGATGTTTTGGTCGGCGGACAATATTCGGCTGATTCTTTGGTTTCCGGTTATTCCAGCATGGATTGCAGTTGTTTTGCTGATTTTTGGGATTCATGAAACTGGGCGCGCGCCTAGCAAGTCTTCTTTAAAAACCTTCCCTTTGCATTGGCGGGCTTTGCGTGAATTTTCAGTGCATTACTGGTTAATTGTGGTGATTGTGGCGCTTTTCTCAATGGTGCAGTTGAGGGCCGCATTTATCTTATTACATGCTCAACACATTGGCCTTGAACCGAGGTGGATTCCTGGTGTTGTGGTGGTCATGTATTTAGCTTACTCGCTGTCCGCTTATCCCATCGGTAAGCTTTCAGACCAAATGGATCGCCGTTTTTTGTTTGCGTTTGGCCTGGTGCTGATGATTATGGCGAATCTGCTGTTTGGTTTAGGTCATTCGATCGCGCTTTTATTGCTGGGTGTGATCTTATGGGGGCTGCACATGGGTTTTATCCATGGCCTGTTAGCTGTGATGTTGGCTGAGGCAGCGCCAAAGGCGCTACGTGGCACTGCATTTGGTATTTCTAATCTAACCAGTGGTGTCTGCATGGTAATCGGCAGTGTCGCAGCGGGATGGCTGTGGGACCACCTAGGGCCATCGGCTAGTTTTTTGGCCGCGGCGGTGCTGGCGCTGATTCCTTTATTGTTATGCTTGTTGGTGCTCCGCCCAGCAACGCTTTATCGTCAATAGCGGACGGTGAGTAGCGTTGTACTAAACCGAATGAGTTGCCAGGTTACCGCTTGCGTACACGTTCGCTACGCACATAAAGCCGAAAACGTTCATCACGGTCGGCCGGCCGGCGGCCTTCCCAGACGAGCGTCCAAACAAAAGGCGAAAGTGAGGCAGGGGCGCCGTAATCCCACGTGTCTTGACGCAGCAATACATCACAATCTTGGTGATCAAAGGCAAAACGCATTGCGCCAAAATAAGCAAAAGAAGCGATTTGTGCGTCGCCTAGCCGTACTGGGCTAATACATTGATAATCGGTGGGTAAATGATGGGCAATTTGCGCGGCAACGTCACGATAGGTTCGGCTGTAATTGACCAACGGTAACCATAAAGTCATCAATAATACCCACATTAGGGTTGTGCCTGCGCTGGATAGAATCACACTGCGCCATAGCACTTTAGGGTGACGTGCCAGTCGCCAATGAACCAGGGCAATCCAGCAGCCGGTGACAAGTATGGCAATAATAAATGCGGGTAGCCTGAATTCAGCCTGGAACCCAGGCGCGAGCCGGGCTAGATTGTGAGCGATTTGAGCCGGGAAGCCCGTTTGCTGCGCAATCCAGACAATCCAGACGAATGAGCCCAGAATGGTAAAACTGAGTAGCGCGAACCAATCGATCGCGTTGATCGTGCCGCGCTTAAGTGTGGGTAAAGCGAATGCTGCTAGGATAGAAAGTGCCGGCAATAATAGTAAAAAAAGCCGGTTAGTCTCATGCGTTTGTAGGGCAATCAAGATCAGTAGTGCGCTGATGACGGACAGCGCAATCGTCACATGGGGCGCGCGTCGCAGGCCTGCCCAGCTATACCAGGACCACGCCGCCAGCGGCCATGCCGGCCAGGTATAGAGGGGTAAGTTTTTTAGCGCGTAAAAAAGCGCGCTGGCTGGCGAACCAGAGAAGGTGTGGATATTGCCAAAGATCCAGGCATGTAAATAAACTCTAGCTTCGCCGGCTAAAGCAAGGTACGCGGTCAGCGGCCAAGCAATTGCGGTGAGCGCCAGCACCGGCAAGCCAATCGTGAGTAAGGCGGTGCTACGCAGTTCACGTGTCACCAGCATTAAGACGGCAGTACTGAGCAGGAGCGCAACCAGTAAAGCAGGGTTAGCGGCAAGCAGTAGCAGGCCAAGGGCAAGTCCCCACCAGAGTGCGCCTTGCTTGGGTTTATCAATGCTGCGGATCAGGCCGTAGAGCATGATCGTAATACAGGCGAGTTGGGTAATTTCAGGCGTGGTTTCATGGCTGCGTTCGGCCATGCCAAAGCAGCCCAGCAGAATCAATAGTGCACCATCGGCAAGCGTGCGGCCATAATCACGTGAAGAGGGTTCGCCGCCGAACGCATATTTGAAAGGCTGCACTTCAGCGCGGCGACCTAATAGGTAGCTGCTATACCAAACAAAGGCGCAGCTTATGCACAATAAACCGGCGGTGACAATATGCGTCGCGCCAATTGGATTAAGCCAAGGTCCAAAGAGGCGTAGGCTGATCGCGCCGAGCCAATAAGAGAGGGGGCCGCTGCTGGTGATGGCTTTACCCGCAAGATTGGGCAGCAGCCAATCTTGCCAACTGCCATTGGCCAGTGTCCACATGATACCGAAGCCGGCCGCATCTTCGTTTTTCCATGGGTCGCGCCCAAACAGACCGGTCACCGCATACACCATGCAAATGGCGCGCAATAACCAGCGTGGCAATGTGCGAGTAGCGGAAGTGGTCAGACGAACAACAGCGGACTTCATGCGTGGCGGTTAGTGTAACTTGATGATGAGCTTGGCGTGACGCAAGCACATAATAAAAAAGGGCAGCTAATAGGCTGCCCGGGTTGCCTCGGCGCGAAGCGATGGCATCTTACGCTCGCTTACTACACCGACGCCAATGCTGACTTGAACCTTACGCTGGCCCTGAGCCTTGAGTCTCTGGGCTTTGCGTCGCTTTAGTGTAATTCGCGTATTTGCGCTTGAATTTCTCAACCGTTCCTTCGGTATCAACAATTTTGTTTTGGCCGGTATAGAAAGGGTGGGAGGCTGATGAAATTTCCATTTTTGCAAGTGGATATTCTTTGCCTTCATGTTGGATCGTTTCGCGTGTATTGACTGTCGAGCGCGTCACAATTTTGTCGCTAGACGACATATCCATAAAAACCACTTCGCGGTATTGTGGATGTATATTTTCTTTCATATTTCATTCCTTGCGTGGATGCAGTCACTTTTGTCCGCGTCTAATCGAGTCGACGCGGACTTCTTTGCTGCGCTAAAGCTATTTTCAAAGCAGAAAACGCATTATTATGCCAGAAAATTGCTGGCTAATAGATTAGATTAAACACTTGCTTTTAAGAAGCCATGTGTGCCGTGCCTGATATCGGCTGATTAAAACTATCCGCCGCGGCGCATCATATCGAAAAATTCAGCGTTGTTCTTGGTTTGTTTGAACTTATCCATTAAAAATTCTAACGCTTCGACTTCATCCATGTCATGAATGAATTTGCGCAGGACCCAGATCTTTTGCAGGATTTCCGGTTTAATCAGTAATTCTTCGCGGCGGGTGCCTGATTTATTGAGATTGATCGCGGGGTAGATGCGTTTTTCAGCCATGCGCCGCTCAAGGTGTACTTCCATATTGCCGGTACCCTTAAATTCTTCGTAAATCACATCGTCCATGCGGCTGCCGGTTTCGATCAAGGCAGTACCGATGATGGTCAGTGAGCCACCTTCTTCGACATTACGGGCCGCCCCAAAGATGCGTTTTGGACGCTGTAGTGCATTCGCATCGACGCCACCGGTTAAAACCTTGCCCGAGGTGGGCACCACGGTGTTATAGGCGCGCGCTAGGCGGGTAATTGAATCAAGCAAAATCACCACGTCTTGCTTCATTTCGACTAAACGTTTGGCTTTTTCAAGCACCATTTCAGCAACTTGCACATGGCGTGAAGCGGGCTCGTCGAAGGTTGAAGCAATCACTTCGCCGGCGACTGAGCGCTGCATTTCAGTGACTTCCTCGGGGCGTTCGTCAATTAGTAAGACGAATAGCTTGATATCGGGGTGATTGGCTTTAATCGCATGGGCGATATGTTGTTGAATTACGGTTTTGCCTGATTTGGGCGAGGCCACGAGTAAACCGCGTTGGCCTTTACCAATCGGCGCGATCATATCAATGATCCGGCCCGTAATGTTTTCTTCGCCACGCATTTCGCGCTCGAGTATGAGCGGTTTATTCGGGTGTAGCGGGGTCAGGTTCTCAAACATAATTTTATGCTTTGAGGCCTCAGGGGGCTCGCAATTGACCTTATCTACTTTCACTAGGGCGAAGTAGCGCTCACCGTCTTTGGGGGTGCGGACTTCGCCTTCAATCGTATCGCCCGTGTGTAGATTAAAGCGCCGAATTTGCGATGGGCTGATATAAATATCATCCGGGCTTGCTAGATAGGACGTTTCTGGCGAGCGTAAAAAACCGAAACCGTCAGGCAAGACCTCTAGTGTGCCATCACCAAAGATGGTTTCGCCCGTCTTGGCGCGTTTTTTTAAGATCGCAAACATTAGCTCCTGTTTGCGCAGGCGGTTTGCGTTTTCGATTTCTAGGCCATTGGCCATTTCAATGAGGGCGGATACGTGTAAAGATTTGAGCTCAGATAAGTGCATACGGAATCCCGCTAGGGAAAAAGGTTGTCGCTAAGGACTAAAGGAATGGGAGAGCGAACGCTCAGGAAATTAAATGATATGAATTTTTTTGCATTCTAGCACAGTGCGCACGGCTAATCGAGTTTTTTCAGAAACTTTTGTAGCCGGCACAGTTTTGACTGGGTGCTAGGGTTAAAGGTGGCTATCGAGAAACGAGGTGAGTTGATGTTTCGATAAAGCGCCGACCTTTTGCGCAGCAACCGCGCCATTTTTAAAGAGAATCAAGGTCGGGATGCCACGCACGCCGAATTTAGCCGGGGTTGCTTGGTTTTCATCAACATTGATTTTGGCAATATACAAGCGATCGCTGTAAGTTTGCGCAAGTTCATCTAGGATCGGTGCAATTTGTTTGCATGGGCCGCACCAATCGGCCCAAAAATCCAATAATACGGGCCGATCGGCCTTGAGTACTTCTTCTTCAAAGGACGCGTCTTTAATAATCTTGATGAGTGAATTCATTGTGCATGTACCTCTTCCAACCGGGAAAATTGTAGCTAATCTATAAACAGGCGTTATCTTAGCCTAAATTGTTTAAGTTGTGAGAGGGTTTGCTCGGGCGATGCGTTCGCCCTCTTGACCTAATACCACGAAGGCTAAATGCAAGTCAGTGTGTGCCACTGCTGTGGCGTTGGGGGTATGCGATCCTGATCGCGACTGCCGTTGCTGCAAGCGGATCACATGGCGATGAGTGAAAATTTGATCAAAGCGAGCGGGATAAATGGATCGCAAATGCGAAGGTGCATGATAAAACCATTGCTTAACTGAGATTCCAGGGTGAAGGTCTCTTTGAGACGTATGAAGTATCTTTGAGATGTATGAAGTATTTTAGGTCAGGGGGAATATTTGATAGAATGGCGACGTTCAGTCACACTTTGCATATTAGGCTACTTATCCCGTTATTTTTAGTATAAAACTTCCAACCTCTTGGGACGCAGACTCAGATGTGTATGGCTGCGTCAGGAGAGCGCTGGCATAGGTATTATTAGCAGAACCTTGATTAGCAGAACCTTGAGCATACTCGTACTCACGCACTTGGCTGAGTGTTTTATTAGGACAATTTGATTTTATGACCCAAAACATTAATATAGAAAACCTTGGTAAACTTGAACGGAGTGTTCGCCTGCCTTTACAGAAGGACGGTATCCATCAAGAGGTCGATGTACGTATCCGTAAGATCGCAAAAAATTTCAAACACCCTGGTTTTAGGCCTGGTAAAGCACCGCTCAAAATGGTTGCACAACAGCATCAGGAACGACTGCGGACTGAAGTCCTGTATGACAAAGCAGGCCAGGAATTATTGACCATTAGTCAAGCCCAAAATTTCAGAATCGCTGGCTTGCCAAGCTTAGACATAAAGAGTGATTTAGCGGATGCAGATACCTATGTAGTGGACGCCACCTTCGAGGTATTTCCAGAGGTGACAATTGGTGATTTGTCCGCTGCAGAAATTACGCGTACGACGACCCTGATTGGCGCTGAGCAAATTGATGCCACCCTTGACATGCTGCGCAAGCAGCGCGTCCATTATCATGTGCGTGGTGAGGCTGGCGCCCATGGCGATGGCAATGGTGGGTTGGCGGCGCAGGCTGGGGATCGAGTGCAAGTGGATTGGACTGGCACGATAGATGGCCAGCCATTTAATGGCAGTGTTGCAGAAAATGCTGAACTGGTTTTGAGTGAAAAAAAACTAGATCAAGAGAGTTCCAAAAGCCCTCAGCGGATGATTCTGGAGCAGTTTGAAAATGCAGTGCTTGGCCTTGAAGTAGGTCATAGCCGAGAATTTGAGGTGAGCTTCCCGAGCGACTATCAAGACAGTAAAATGGCAGGCAAAACAGCTCAGATTGCACTGACCCTCAAAAAAGTCGAATGGCCGCATGCCCCGGAAATCGATGCAGAGTTTGCCAAATCAATGGGGATCGAAGACGGCGACGTGGCAAAGCTACGCGAAGCGATTCAGGCGAGTCTCGAGCGCGAAGCCAAAAAGCGCACGCAATCACTCCTAGTTGAGCAAGTGATGGAGGCGCTGCTTGCCTCCACAGAGCTTGACGTGCCAAGCGTACTGGTCGCAGAAGCGCAACAACATCTGCTTGAAAGGATGCACGCAGATCTCGAACGACGGGGTCTGACCAAGGCACAACGGCCTTCGCTGCCTGCTGAACTCTTTAAAGAACAAGCTGAACGCCGCGTAAAATTGAGCTTAGTGATCAACGAATTGGTGCGCGCACACAGTTTGCAGGTAAACCCTGAGCAGGTTCGCGCTGAGGTTGAAGAGCGCGCGCAAAGTTATGCTGACCCGCAAGCAGCCGTGCGCTGGTATTATGCAGATCGTAAGCATTTGGCTGACATAGAAAATGATCTGGCTGAAGGCAATATCGTTGACTTTGTGCTCGGTCAGGCCAAGATAACCGATAAGGAGGTGAGCTTTGAAGAATTAGCGCAAGCAGCAACGGCGCAGTAACATAAATTCAGATAAGTTCATGGTGTAAAACCGCGGCATGCGGATCGGACTATACGTTAGCTGATCCGCTGTGGCTTTTAAAAATTTAATAAGGATAAGCGTATGATGTCTTACGTTGATTTAGCTGCGCAGCGGTTCACCCCCCCTTCTGATGGGCTTAATACGCAAGCACTGGGTCTGGTGCCGATGGTCGTTGAAACCAGTGGCCGCGGTGAGCGTGCTTATGATATTTTCTCGCGTTTACTGAAAGAGCGCGTGGTTTTTCTGATTGGCGAGGTCAATGATCAGACCGCCAATCTTGTCGTGGCGCAGTTACTCTTTCTTGAAAGCGAGAATCCAGATAAGGATGTTAGTCTGTATATTAATAGTCCTGGCGGCTCGGTCTCAGCGGGTATGGCGATCTACGATACATTGCAATTTATCAAGCCGGAAGTTTCAACCTTATGCATGGGGCTGGCGGCTAGTATGGGTGCCTTTTTGCTGGCGGCAGGCGCTAAGGGTAAGCGTTTTGCATTACCCAATGCCCGTATTATGATTCATCAACCACTAGGCGGTGCCCGCGGTCAAGCATCCGATATTGAAATTCAGGCGCGCGAAATTCTCTATCTGAAAGAGCGGCTGAACCAATTGCTTAGCACTCATACTGGGCAGCCGGTCGAACGGATTGCGCGTGATACTGATCGTGACAATTTCATGTCAGCCGACGACGCTAGAACATATGGTTTAGTCGATCAGGTCTTGTATAAACGTATTTAGCCCCTATCTACCTATTTATGTATTGAATAGGTAGATAACGTGGATAATTAGAATGCTGGCAAACTAGCCTAAGCATTTTTTCTTACTGTCCGGAGGGATTCGTCGATGGCGGACAAAAAAATTTCTAGCAACGATAAAGTTCTGTGCTGCTCATTTTGCGGTAAAAGCCAGCCTGAAGTCAAAAAACTGATTGCTGGCCCATCAGTCTTTATTTGTGATGAATGCATTGATTTATGCAACGATATCATTCGTGATGAGTTGGCTGAGGCGATTAGCGAAGCTGGCTTGTCTAAATCGGACTTGCCAAGCCCGAAAGAAATCAGTGACAAACTTGATCAATATGTGATTGGACAAGTGCGCGCGAAAAAAATTCTCGCGGTGGCCGTCTACAATCATTATAAAAGACTAAAACATATTGATAAAAAAGACGAAGTTGAGCTTGCCAAGAGCAATATTTTGCTGGTCGGTCCGACTGGCTCAGGCAAAACTTTGTTGGCCCAAACGCTGGCGCGCTTATTGGATGTGCCGTTTGTAATGGCCGATGCAACGACGCTGACAGAAGCGGGTTATGTTGGCGAGGATGTGGAAAATATCATCCAGAAATTATTGCAAAACTGTAATTACGAAGTCGAAAAAGCCCAAAAAGGTATTGTCTATATTGATGAGATTGACAAAATTAGCCGTAAATCGGCCAATCCATCGATTACCCGCGATGTTTCCGGCGAGGGTGTGCAGCAAGCTTTGCTAAAACTGATTGAAGGAACCATGGCGTCGGTGCCGCCACAAGGCGGACGTAAGCATCCCAATCAGGATTTTATTCAGGTTGATACGACGAATATTTTATTTATCTGCGGTGGTGCGTTCGATGGGCTTGAAAAAGTGATTATCGACCGTACCGAAAAAACTGGGATTGGCTTTGGCGCTACCCTCAAAAGTAGCCAAGAACGTGATGCTGGCGAAGTACTGCTTGAAGTTGAGCCGGAAGATTTGATTAAATTTGGCTTGATTCCAGAGTTAATTGGCCGTTTACCGGTTGTGGCGACCCTGAGCAAACTTGATGAAGCGGCGCTCGTCAAAATTCTCGTCGAGCCGAAAAACGCGGTGATTAAGCAATATCATAAACTGTTTGCGATGGAGAATGTCGTCCTCGAGATCCGGCCCGCTGCGTTACAAGCGATTGCGCGTAAAGCGATTCGCCGCAAAACAGGCGCGCGTGGACTGCGTTCGATTTTAGAACAGGCGTTACTCGATACAATGTATGAATTACCGATGACCAAAGGTGTGAGCAAAGTCATTATTGATGAAAATATGATTGCAGGTGAGGGTAAGCCGCTGTTGATTTATGAGGAGCCGCAATCCTTGGTTGCCAACCAAAGCGCCGGCTAAGACAGTCATCAAGCTCTATTTGTAAAAATGGCCCAATTGATTTTACCTATAGGAAAATAAAATGCCAGGAATCCAACTCCTTTCATCGGAGCCCATCCTGTTACCGTTGCTACCATTGCGAGATGTGGTCGTGTTTCCGCATATGGTGATTCCGTTATTTGTTGGGCGTCCCAAATCAATTAAAGCGCTAGATGCTGCGATGGAACGCGGCAAGCAAATCATGCTGGTGGCGCAAAAAACGGCTGGTAAAGATGAGCCGACAGCGCATGATATGTATGAAATTGGTTGTGTCGCGCATATTCTGCAAATGCTTAAACTGCCCGATGGCACCGTCAAAGTGCTGGTCGAAGGGCTGCAACGGGCGAAGGTGCTGTCAATTGAAGAGCACGATGCCCAGTTTTTTTGCACCCTGCAACCGCTTGAGCCGGATCAGGCCGAGAGCACGCAGACCGAGGCTTTGCGGCGCGCATTGATCTCGCAGTTTGAGCAGTATGTGAAACTGAACAAAAAGGTGCCGCCTGAAATCCTCACGTCGCTGGCTGACATTGAGGAAGCCGGCCGCCTAGTGGATACGATTGCCGCCCATCTACCGCTTAAGCTCGAGCAAAAACAACGCACCCTTGAAATGTTTTCAGTGTTTGAGCGGCTTGAGCATTTGCTGGCGCAGTTGGAAGCAGAAATCGACATCTTGCAGGTAGAAAAGCGCATTCGTGGGCGCGTCAAGCGCCAGATGGAAAAAAGCCAGCGCGAATACTATCTGAATGAACAGGTCAAAGCGATTCAAAAGGAATTAGGCGAGGGCGAAGACGGCGCCGATCTTGAAGAAATCGATAAGCGCATTACGGCTGCGCGCATGCCCAAAGAAGCTAAAAAGAAAGCGCTGGGTGAACTCAAAAAACTGAAGTTGATGTCGCCGATGTCGGCGGAAGCCACGGTTGTGCGTAACTATATCGATACGCTGATTAACTTACCGTGGCGTAAAAAAAGTAAAGTCGATAATAATTTGCCTCATGCTGAAAAAGTGCTTGATGAAGACCACTATGGACTTGAGAAAGTCAAAGAGCGGATTCTTGAGTATCTTGCAGTGCAACAGCGTGTCGATAAAGTGAAAGCGCCGATTCTATGTTTGGTGGGACCGCCAGGAGTCGGTAAGACTTCGCTCGGCCAATCGATCGCGCGTGCGACCAATCGCAAATTTGTTCGTATGGCTTTGGGTGGCGTGCGTGATGAAGCAGAAATTCGCGGTCACCGGCGCACCTATATTGGCTCGATGCCGGGCAAAATTTTACAAAGCTTAGCCAAGGTAGGCGTGCGTAACCCCTTATTCTTGCTAGATGAAGTTGACAAGATGGGGACGGATTTTCGCGGCGATCCTTCATCGGCGTTGCTCGAGGTGCTAGACCCTGAGCAGAATCACACCTTTGCCGATCATTACGTTGAAGTTGATTTTGATCTGTCTGATGTGATGTTTGTGGCCACCTCTAACTCGCTGAACATTCCGCCGCCGTTGCTCGACCGGATGGAAGTCATTCGCCTATCCGGTTATACGGAGGACGAGAAAATCAACATTGCACGACGCTATCTGGTACCTAAGCAAACCCGCAATAATGGTCTACAGAACGGCGAGTTTGAGTTGGCTGAAGAAGGCGTGCGCGACATTATCCGTTATTACACGCGAGAGGCGGGCGTACGTTCGCTCGAGCGCGAGATTTCAAAAATTTGCCGTAAGGTAGTCAAGATCTTGCTGCTACAAAAAGAGCTTGAAAAAACCGCCGGCACAATCGCGGTCGATAGCAGTAACCTCAGTACTTTCCTGGGCGTGCGCAAATATGATTTTGGCCTAGCGGCGAAAGAAAACCAAATTGGCCAAGTCACGGGCTTAGCCTGGACCGAGGTCGGTGGTGATCTGCTGACCATTGAGGCGGCGGTGATGCCTGGTAAAGGCCTGGTGTTGCGTACCGGTTCACTCGGCGATGTGATGAAAGAGTCGGTTGAGGCCGCTCGTTCAGTGGTGCGCTCGCGGGCCCAGCGCCTGGGCATAGCGGATGAATTTTTTGAAAAAAAGGATATTCATATTCACGTGCCTGAGGGCGCGACACCTAAGGATGGGCCATCGGCGGGGGTTGCTATGGCAACCGCACTGGTCTCAGTGCTCACGGGCATTGCGGTGCGTGCAAACGTGGCGATGACAGGTGAGATTACGCTGCGCGGTGAAGTTTTACCGATTGGCGGGCTCAAAGAAAAACTGCTCGCGGCGCACCGTGGCGGCATTAAACTGGTGCTGATTCCAGAAGACAATGTGAAAGATTTGGCTGAAATTCCAGACAATGTAAAAAGCCACATTGAAATTGCGCCGGTACGCTGGTTTGATCAAGTGCTTGAACTGGCGCTTGAACGTGTGCCAACGGCACGGCCGGAAGAGGAAGCAAAAACTGAACCTCTAAAGGAAGTGCCGTTGCCTACGGCAGTAGTGCAAGGGGTGGTGCAGCATTAAGTTTGAAAATAACGCAAACTTCTTATGATTTTCCTGCCTTGTGGTACTGGTCAGCGTAAACAGAATGCGGTAAACTCTTGGTTTTTAGCAAGACAGACTCAGAAACTGAGTTGCGGTACGTCTTGCTATAGTCTTAGTCACCGATGGTATTGGGTGCTTAGCTCAGTTGGTAGAGCGGAGCCCTTACAAGGCTTAGGTCGGGAGTTCGAGCCTCTCAGCACCCACCAATTCCATCGGCACTCGCATTCAGAATGACTCGCCCTGAAGTTCTTGCCGGGCAAAATTATCCCATTTTTGATCCTTGCTTCTCTACTCTTTGACTTCTATGTTCGATTTCATTCGCAATCACAAACGTCTCATGCTGCTTCTATTGGCTTTGCTTATTGTGCCGGGCCTTGGCCTGGTCGGTGTGCAGGGGTTCCGTGGGTTTTTTGACACGAGCGCGAATGTAGCCGATGTCGGTGGCTCCAAAATCACGCGGCAAGAATACGATACGCTGCTCAATGAGCAGCTCGAGCGGATGCGCGAGATGTTTGGTGGTGCGGTTGATATGGCGGCAGTCGATACGCCTGTATTGCGTCAAATTCTGCTAGACAATCTGATTCAGCAACGTTTACTGGCGCATGAAGCACGGCGTCAGCACCTGAGTGCCTCTGATGATGCGGTGCGTCAAACGATTTTAGGCATCCCGGCACTTGAACCACTACGCAAAGCGGATGGCTCGATCGATACCGACAAATACCGTGAACTGCTGGCGGCCCAGGGGATGACGCCTGAGCAATTTGATGCCCGCGTGCGTCAAGGTTTGGCGATCGCTCAAATCAGCGATAGCATCGAAGCGAGTGCTTTAATGCCTAAGAGCTCGGCCCAACAAGTGGCTAATTTGTCGATGCAGCAGCGCGAAGTGCGAGAATTGGTTTTTCATCCACTTGACTATAGTGTGAAAGTGAATCCGACTGCGGAACAGTTAACGCAGTACTATGCTGAGCATCAACAAGAATTTGCCACCCCGGAAACCGCTACAGTCAATTACGCAATCTTAAGCGCCGATCTAATGGCGACAACGATTACACCGAGTGAAGACGAGCTTAAACAGGCCTATCAAGATAACCTGGCAGCGTATCAAACGCCGAAACAGGTTCGTGCCAGCCATATCTTGATCACCGTGCCTAAAGAAGAAGCTAAAGCGAACGACGCCAAAGCGGAGGTAAAAACCGCAGCTAGCGCTACTGCCCAAGCACATGCCACGGCGCGTGAACAAGCTAAAGCAAAAGCTGAAGCACTGCTGGCACAGTTACGCCAGCAGCCGGCTCAATTTGCTGAGATTGCGCGTAAAGAATCACAAGATCCGGGTTCTGCAACCAGAGGCGGGGACCTTGGGTATTTTGGCCCAGGCATGATGGTCAAACCATTTGAAGCGGCGGCGTTTAAGCTTAAGTTAAATGAAATCAGCGGTCTAGTGCAATCGGATTTTGGCTACCACATTATCCAGGTCACGGACATTAAGCCGGCACTGACGCAACCATTTGATAAAGTCAAAGAGACTCTGTTCAATGATCTGAAAAAGCAGCAGGCTGCGCAACGCTTTGCGGCGGCTGTTGAGCAATTTTCAAATATCGTTTATGAACAAACGGATAGCCTGACGCCGGCTGCCGAGAAGTTTAATTTAGTGGTGCAACAGGCCACTCTGACCAAGCACACTACGCCAGCGCTGTCAGCGGTTCCTGCCTTAGCTCATCCAAAATTTCTGGCCGCAGTCTTTGATAACGAAGTGCTCAAGGGCAAACATAATACGGCAGCGATTGATGTTGGCGACAATACCTTAATCGCGGCTCATGTGACCGAGCATAAACCTGCATCCGTGCTGCCGTTTGAGGCGGTTAAGCAGAGCGTACAGCAAAAAGTTGTGCTGCTGCAAGCCGCAGAATTAGCTCGCCAAGCTGGCGCCGAGAAACTGGCCAGTTTGCGGCAATCGAAGTCAATCGAGGGCTTTTCACCGGTGCTTAAGCTCTCACGTGCCGGCATACAAGGCTTAACGCCTAAGGCCGTGAGCGCTATCTTCAAGGCGGATGCTCAGCAATTGCCGCACTATGTGAGCACCATACTAGACGGTGGTATTTATGCCATCTATCGTGTCGAGTCGCTGACTACGCCGCCGGCGATTGAGCCTCAAAGGCTGGCCGCTTTGCAGCAGCAACTGGCCCAACTGACCGGGCAGCTTGAACTCAACGCGTACCTTGCGTCACTGCGCACGCGCTCAAAAGTCAAAATATATGCAGTAGAAAAAGCGCCCGCTAGCGAATAGAGCGGCGGTCACGGCGAGAGGCGTGAAGCCTCTAACCCGCAGTACTATCTTGATATGTCTGCCTTCCCCCATGTGGGAAGGTTTTTTTTCGAAGTAAAATAAGTTCTAACAGCGTGTCGAAGTAAAATAAGTTTAAAAGCGTGTAGGGGAGAGCGCCATCATCGTCTCGGCGCCAAGTTCACAGGCGCGCCCCGTCAGTTTATCCGCGAGCGCTTTAGCCGTGCCACAAGCCACTGCCCAGCCCACTGGCCCATGGGCGAGATTCACCCAAAGCCGTGGATGAGCGGTGGCCCCCACCAGGGGGAAGCCATCGGGCGATTGCAGCCGTTTGCCATCCCAATAGCTGCCAGCAGACAATTTAATCACTCCCGGCAGCCAATCATGCACGGCATGCGCCACCTTAGCGAGTGCTTGTCGGCGCAGTTTTGGATCAGACCTCGATGGCGTTGGATGACGATGATTTTTGCTCATCGCGCCGGCAATCCGCAAGCGGTTATTGAACCGTACCATGGTAATGTGCCGTACCGTATCAACCATCGTCAGATGAGGGGCGCGCTCTTCATGGGCAATCGGTGCGGTGATGGCGTGTAGTTGCATCAGTTGTAGCGGCAAATGCACGCCAGCGTCGGCGAGCAAGGGCAAGCTGCCGGCTCCGGCCGCCACGACAATCGCATCCGCTGTCAGGGTTTCAAGCTCATGCAAAGGGAAGGTGCTTGCGTCACCTTCAAAACGGCGATGCGGTGCTTCGAGTTTAACCTGCGCCCGCGTAGGGTCAATGCTTACCACGGTGCGGCCAAGCAAAAAGCGTACCCCAGCCTCCTCAAGGACTGGCTTAAGCTGCTTGGCAAAAAGCGGGCAATTGGCACTGCGATCATCGGGTAATAAGATACCCCCAGCGAGTGGCTGCTGGGCCGGGATAGTGGGCTCTGCACGGTAGCATTCTTCCGCCTTGAGCACCTGGTACGAATGGTCGTGTTGGGTTAAAAATGATAGCGCCGGGGCTACTCTTTTAAGTTCAGAGGCCTGGCGGAATAAATGCAAAACACCGGCTCTTTGTTCAAATTCAAACGCATGGCGTGTTTCAATTTCTGCCAGCGTGATAGCGGCTAGATCAATCAGCGGCTTGAGCCGAGTGTAGTGCGCTAAACGCTGCTCAATGCTAGGTTGCTTAAAAAACCGGCGGACCCAACTGCAGCCCAACACACTTTTAGTCACCCGCCTGCGTGTAGAGTCTCCACCTAACCATGCGGGCCATGAGCTAAACGAAAGCGCTGGGCCAAACCAGGTATCAAGCGGTGTCGGTAAGATCACGCCGCCATGGCCAAAACTCGCTTTTTGCGCCACTGTAGTGTGTTGTTCAATGACGCAAACACGGTGGCCGGCAGCATGCAAACAATAAGCCGTTGTCATGCCGGCAATGCCAGCACCAATCACAATAATATCCATAGGTTAAGATTATAAGCGGTCCAAGCGTAGCGCGCGGGCGATTAATGCACGCGTTGATGAATCGTGTGCCGGATTCACTTTTTGCGCGATTAAATCATGTTCAATCACTGCGCTTAACTGCTTGCCAAGCTCCACGCCCCACTGATCAAAGGGGTTAATCTGCCAAATCGTGGCTTGTACCAGTGTTTTATGCTCATACAGAGCAATTAATGCGCCCAACGTACGCGGCGTGAGGGCGTCAATCATCATCGTATTGCTGGGTCGATTACCCGCAAACGTCAAGTGAGGCATCAGTGCTGCTGTATCTGACCCAGCGCAGGGTAGTACTGTTTGCGTGCGGCCAAGCATCAGCGCCTGGCTTTGCGCCAAGCAATTGGCGAGTAGCTGAGTATGGTGACCGGCAAGGGTATGTTCAGCGGTGAGTGAGACGATGAAATCAACGGGTACCATCGTAGAGCCCTGATGCAACATCTGGAAAAATGCATGTTGGCCGTTGGTCCCGGTGTCGCCCCATAGTACTGGAGCCGTTTCATAATCGGCAGGGACCCCATCCAAACACACGGACTTGCCATTACTTTCCATCTCTAGCTGTTGCAAATAAGCGGGTAAGTAACGTAAGGCACTGGCATAGGGCGCAACTAAATAGCTCGACGCGCCAAAAAAATTTCGATACCAAATACCAAGCAAAGCCAAAATAGTAGGCAAATTGCGTCTTAGCGGTGCTTCACGAAAATGCTGATCCATCTGTGCCGCGCCTGCCAGCAATTCAGAAAAATGCGTCGGTCCAATGTACAGCAGAGCCGACAAGCCCACGGCTGACCAGAGTGAGTAGCGGCCTCCTACCCAGTCCCAGATTTTAAAAACACACTCAGGCGCAATACCCAATTGAATGGCTCTAGCGGGGTCGGCAGAAACCCCGACCAAATGCTGTCCAAGCTTAGCTTTAGGCACCCCGTGGCTGAGCAACCAACTGCGCAATGAGTGCGCGTTGGTCATGGTCTCAAGCGTGGTAAAGGTCTTTGAGACAATGATCGCAAGAGTTGTCGCCGGATCGATTTGGGCCAGCACCTGTTGTAAATCTGCCCCATCAACGTTTGAGACAAAATGCATCGATAGTTTAGGCTCGCCTAACGACTGCAGTGCATGGCAGAGCATTTTAGGCCCCAGGTCTGAACCACCAATGCCAATATTGACAATAGATTGAATCGGTTTGCCGGTGTGCCCAAGCCATTGCTGGCGACGGACTTGCTCGGCGAAAGCGACCATGCGATGCCACTCTTGTTGAATCTCTGCCGCATAAGGCGCATGCGGATCGCTGGCGCGTAGGGAGGTATGTAAAGCCGCGCGGGCTTCAGTCGGATTGACGATATCACCGGCAAACATCGCGTCCCGCGCGGCTGGCACCCCTGCCTCATGGGCCAGTTGCACGAGTAGTTTGAGGGTTTCATCGGTGATCCGATTTTTTGAGAAATCAAGCGTGATGCCACTGCTCTCAAGCGTAAAACGTTGCGCCCGAGTTGGGGCAAGATCGTTTGCCACAGCAAACCAATCGCGCATTTGCTGGTGGCAAATAGTCGTGTAATGCGCTTTAAGTGCAGCCCAAGCGGCAAGTGAGGTTAGGGACATTGTAATTGGATAAATGCCAGTCAAAAAATGAAGAGTTTTAGCTCAATCTTCTATATCACATAGCATAGTGATGTGCCAAGTCAGGCTGCGCTAAAGTCTCATTATTTCATACTGATTGCTGATCTTCATGAGCTGGGAAAAGCAAACTACTCATCCGTGCTTTTTTTTGCCTCCAAGCTGGCAGCAGATTGCAGGTATAATAAGCGATTGTCTGCCTTGCGGCGTGCAGCACACGCCATTCTACGCATCTGCTACATGACCCATTTCTCATATTTCCCCGGCGCTTTAGCGCTTTCCAATTTCCGTTGCACGCAGTTGCTAACCCTGCTGCAGGCGGTGGATCCTAATATTGTGACGGTGTGCGCGCGCTATTTGCATTTGGTGCATAGCACGGTGCCGCTCACCGCTGATGAGTCAGCACGGATCGAGGCGCTGCTACATTATGGTGAACTAGGGCGCGACGAAGATCCTCAAAAAGGTGAGGATTTCTTAGTCATCCCGCGTTTTGGCACCATTTCACCATGGGCCAGTAAAGCCACTGAAATTGCACGTCATTGCGGTTTACACACTGTGCACCGGATTGAGCGTGGCGTCGAATATCGAGTGCTGCTTAAAGCCGGTAGCTTATGGTTTGGCGGCAATCAGACCTTATCAGAAAAAACGCGCGCGGCGATTGCGGAGGTTTTGCATGATCGGATGACCCAGACGGTGGTGACCAGCCGCGCTGACGCGCAGCACTTGTTCGATGAATTACCCGCACAACCCTTACAGAGCATTGATCTTGGCCAAGGCCGGCAAGCTCTTGAAGAAGCTAATCTAGCCCTGGGCCTGGCCCTAACGGCGGATGAAATGGATTATCTGATGGCCGCTTTTGGGCAACTGGGTCGCAATCCAACCGATGTTGAATTAATGATGTTCGCGCAAGCGAATAGTGAACATTGCCGGCATAAAATTTTTAATGCCCGCTGGACGATTGATGGTGAGCCGCAGGATCATTCTCTATTTGAGATGATCAAAAATACGCATGCCTTACACCCGCAAGGCACGATTGTCGCGTATTCGGATAATGCGGCCGTGATGGCAGGCGCCCCGGCACAACGTTGGTTTGCCCAAGGCGAGTCGCAGTGCTATCAACACAGTGAAGGGTTGGTGCATACCTTGATGAAGGTTGAAACGCACAATCATCCAACCGCAATTTCGCCATTTCAGGGCGCGGCAACCGGTGCTGGCGGTGAGATTCGAGATGAAGGGGCAACCGGCCGTGGAGCTCGACCTAAAGCTGGGCTGGCGGGTTTTTCCGTCTCTAATCTCCATTTGCCCGGCGCTGTCGCGGCTTGGGAAAACACCCGTGATGGGGCGTCACCTAGCACCAGCAATGCTACCGATAAGCCTATGCCTTATGGTCGCCCATCACAAATTGCTTCACCATTACAAATTATGATCGACGGCCCGCTTGGCGCGGCGGCCTTCAATAATGAATTTGGCCGACCCAACTTGGGCGGTTATTTCCGCGTGTACGAGCAAAAGGTTGCGCAACGCATGCGTGGCTACCATAAGCCGATTATGATTGCGGGCGGAATCGGCAGTATTGCGGATGAGTTGACGCATAAAATTGATTTTCCAGCAGAAACCTTGTTGGTGCAAATTGGCGGACCCGGAATGCGCATCGGCATGGGGGGCGGTGCCGCGAGTTCAATGGCCACCGGCGCGAATACCGCGAAGCTTGATTTTGATTCAGTCCAGCGTGGTAACCCCGAGATGCAACGCCGTGCGCAAGAAGTGATTAACGCGTGCTGGCAGTTGGGCGCAGATAATCCCATTCTGAGTATTCATGATGTGGGCGCAGGCGGTTTATCCAATGCCTTGCCCGAGTTAGTGGAAGGGGCAAAAAAAGGCGCGCGTTTTGAACTCAAGGCGGTGCCGCTAGAAGAAAGTGGCCTATCGCCTCGTGAAATATGGAGTAATGAGGCGCAAGAGCGTTATGTCCTCGCGATCTCACCCGCGGCGCTTAAAGCCTTCGAGGCCATGTGTCTACGCGAACGCTGCCCGTTTGCAGTGGTTGGCGTCGCCACCGACGAGCAGCACCTACAACTGGTCGACGTTAATCGGCCTGCGCCGGCAGCCCAGCCAGTGGATTTGCCACTCGACGTCTTGTTTGGCAAAGCGCCGCAGATGCAGCGCCAAGTGAGCCGTACACAACCGCTATTGGCGCCGCTTGAATTAACCGGACTGGCGCTAGCGGAGATTGCTGTGGCGGTGCTTAAACATCCGAGCGTCGCGAGTAAATCGTTTTTAATTACGATTGGCGACCGCACGGTGGGCGGTTTATCGGTGCGTGATCAAATGGTCGGTCCATGGCAAGTGCCAGTCGCCGACTGCGCGATTACAGCACTAGACTACGCCGGCTACCGGGGCGAAGCGATGACCATGGCAGAGCGTGCGCCGCTCGCGGTGATCAATGCGCCAGCCTCTGGCCGGATTGCGCTAGGTGAAGCGATTACGAATCTTGCCGCCGCACCGATTGCCGCCTTGACGGAGGTTAAGCTCTCAGCCAACTGGATGGCTGCCTGTGGCAGCCCGGGTGAAGATGCGGCGCTTTATGATACGGTGCGCGCCATTGGCCTTGAGCTGTGTCCAGCGCTGGGTATCAGCATTCCGGTCGGCAAAGATTCATTATCCATGCGCACCCAATGGCAAGACAATGGGATGAATAAAGAAGTAACCTCCCCGGTGTCGCTGATTATTTCTGCGTTTGCACCGGTGACCGATATACGCCATCACCTGACCCCTCAATTGCGGCGCACCGAAGAAAAAGGTGACACCGTATTGATCGCCATCGATCTGGGACGGGCGCGTCACCGGCTGGGTGGCAGTATCCTAGCGCAAGTTACGCAGCAAGTCGGCGATACCACGCCGGACCTGGATGATGCGCAAGATTTGCAGCGTTTTTTTGCCGCTATCCAGCAGCTGAATGCGCAACG
Source organism: Mycoavidus cysteinexigens (assembly GCA_031963245.1). Lineage (GTDB taxonomy): Bacteria > Pseudomonadota > Gammaproteobacteria > Burkholderiales > Burkholderiaceae > Mycoavidus > Mycoavidus cysteinexigens_A. Next base: position 39,153 of record JASSUC010000009.1, on the reverse strand, counting down.
CAAAGTACTCGCCTACCATGACCGTTCGGATGGCGGCTTCTTTACCACCGTCTGCGAAATGGCCTTTGCGGGCCATCTTGGCGTATCGCTGAATATCGATATGTTGATGTTGGAAGCGGCCCATGAATCCGATTATGGCGACGCCAAAAATTGGGCGCAGCAAATCACCGGCCGGCGCGAAGAGCAAACCCTGCGGGCGCTCTTTACGGAAGAACTGGGCGCGGTGATCCAAGTGCGGGCGCAAGATCGCGATGCGGTGTTTGCTCTTTTGCGCGAACACGGGCTGGCTGCATGTAGTCATGTGATTGGCAAGCCCAATGCTGAAGACACGATTGAGATTTGGCGCGATACCAAAAAAATATTTAGTGCCTCACGGGCCGAGTTGCAACGCGCATGGAGCGAGCCGAGCTGGCGCATCGCGCGTTTACGTGATAATCCGCTGTGTGCAGATAGCGAGTACGATGCATTGCTTGCGACTGAGGATCCCGGTTTGTCGACGCAGTTGAGTTTTAATCCTAGCGACGACATTGCAGCGCCGTTTATTGCCACTGGCGTGCGACCGCGAGTGGCGATTTTGCGGGAGCAGGGCGTGAATTCGCATCTCGAAATGGCCTATGCGTTTGATCGCGCAGGCTTTGCTGCGCATGATGTTCATATGAGCGATTTGCTGGCTGGCCGAGCGACGCTGAGCGAGTTCACGGGGCTAGTTGCCTGTGGTGGTTTTTCTTATGGCGATGTGTTGGGGGCGGGCGAAGGCTGGGCCAAAACCATCCAATTCAATACAGCGCTAGCGGCCATGTTTGCTGAGTTCTTTACGCGCGGCGATACCTTTGCGCTGGGCGTATGCAATGGCTGTCAAATGATGAGTGCCCTGGCGGAGATGATTCCTGGTGCACAAGCCTGGCCTAAATTCACCCGGAATAAATCGGAGCAATTTGAAGCGCGGCTATCGCTGGTTGAGGTTCAGCCCTCGCCCTCTTTATTTTTTGCGGGCATGGCGGGTTCGCGCCTGCCGGTTGCCGTGGCGCATGGCGAAGGCTATGCTGATTTCTCGCAGCAAGGTAACCTGGATGAAATTAATCATCACTTAACCGCACTCCGTTATATTGATCACGACGGTGCGCCAACCGAGCGTTACCCGTTCAATCCAAATGGCTCACCTGCCGGCATCACTTCAGTCACCACGCCAGATGGCCGTTTTACAGCATTAATGCCCCATCCAGAGCGGGTATTTAGGACAGTGCAAATGAGCTGGCATCCTGACGATTGGGCGGAAGAGAGTCCATGGCTTAGGATTTTCCGCAACGCGCGGCGCTGGCTTGGGTAAAGTGAGCTTACCCAACTTAAAGTAGGAAAAATAGCGCTATGGACCCCAAAGATCCGCTTAAAAAATCCGCGCAAGAATGGCGCCAGCAACTCTCTGATATAGCTTATAAAGTGACTCAGCAAGCGGCCACTGAGCCGGCTTTCAGCGGCGCTTACTGGGATCACTGGCAAGCTGGCGTATATCAATGTGTGTGCTGCGGCACACCACTTTTTGAGTCGGCGGCCAAATTTGATGCGGCGTGTGGCTGGCCAAGTTTTGATCGGCCGCTGGCCGACGAAAAAATTGAAGAGAAGACAGACCATTCTCACCAAATGACACGAGTTGAAGTCCGCTGCCAAAAATGCGCAGCCCACCTCGGCCATGTATTTACCGATGGTCCAACGCAAACGGGTCAACGCTACTGTATTAACTCAGCTGCGTTACAATTCGATCCTAAACCTAAATAGCTAAAGACTTAAACCGGCAATTAATTGACTTTATAGACACATCAATGAAATTCTTATTCGATCTTTTTCCTGTCGCCCTTTTTTTTGTGGCTTTCAAAGTATGGGGTATTTTTGTAGCAACGGCGGTGACAATCGTTGCCACCCTTGCGCAAATCGCCTGGGTGGCTTTTCGCCATCGTAAAGTAGAGCCTGCTTTATGGGTCAGCCTAGGCGTGATTGTGGTGCTCGGCGGCTCGACCCTTCTGTTGCGCGATGAAATGTTTATCAAATGGAAACCTACTGTCCTGTACTGGGTATTTGCGTTGACCCTGCTTATTTCGCGATTTGGTTTTAATAAAAACTTAATGCAAGCGATGCTGGGCAAAAAAATCGTACTACCGCAGCGCGCCTGGAGCGCCTTGAACTCGGCTTGGGCTGGTTTTTTTGTGGTCTTAGGCTGCTTAAATTTGGCCATTGCCTATCAGTTCTCAACCGACGCTTGGGTCAACTTCAAGCTGTTCGGTGGTACTGCCTTGATGTTTATCTTTATCATTATCCAAAGCATTTGGTTAACCCGATATTTAAAGAGTGAGTAATCTATGTCTGTTTGGTCTGATAATCCGCTTACAGTAATTGAAACGCGGCTGCGTGATGCGCTGGCGCCGCTCTATCTAACTGTAGACGATGATGGTGCGCAGCATGTGGGCCATGCAGGCGCCAAATCTGGCGGGCATTTTAGCGTAACCGTGGTGGCCCCGAGCTTTGCTGGCAAAACTCGGGTAGCGCGTCATCGCTTGATTTATGATGCGCTGGACGATGCCATGCAAGGCGCGATTCACGCACTGGCCATTGCTGCCTATACGCCAGAAGAATTTGATGCGCTATCTAGCAAAACTCAGGCGATTTCGTAGTAGAATTGCAGCCTTTGTTGCATTGACAATTAAAAAGGGCCTCTAGCTCATGCTTGGTTAGAGCAGCGGACTTAACAAGCGGTCGGCCTAAAGCGTCAACGTGACGTCATGGCAAACCGCTAGATGGGTTGCTTTGGAGTAATTGACACATATTGCTTCCTAGTAGAACTGCTCAAAGTCGGGGAAGCCTCTGGCTATTGCCGTGGTAATCCCGAGCGAAGCCCTGTTAGAGAATTTTTTGACAGGGAACGTGTAGAGACTGTACGGGCAGGTTGTAAAGACAAGAGACAGTCCAGACCCCAAACTCGAAAGAGGCGGTGAAAACCGTAGTGGGTAAGCATAATCCGTTGGTGCCGGGTTCGACTCCCGGGGGGCCCACCAAAAAATTTCAGCCTATCGATGTACGACGCTCTCCACTGGTCTTAATGCGTGAAGAGCGTTATTCGTTCTGCTCGCATTAGGAAAGCAGCTGGCTCGATGACCCTAATTTAGAGTAAATAATCTAAAAATACTTTTGCAAATTTTTAGGATTAGTTAGTATACTCACTCTATCAAAAAATTCATGCCGGTAACGTTCCGCGCCCAGAAATAGCTGCCAAGTATGGCGGCTATTTCTTTTGGCAGTCAAAAAAACCCCAGTCGAGAAATCGACTGGGGTTTTTTTATGCGCGTACGTTTAACAACCTGAGTGTGAAGATGGTTAGTAGTTAGAACTTTCATATAAAAAAAAAGGGGGGGAGCGTGGAGTTAGATTACAGCATTGTCATAGATTCCACATTTGAAGAGCGTATGAATAATTGGCGGCGGACGGTGATTTATTCTGGCAAGCGTAATAGCAACTGTACGTGGTGGGCTGAAATGTATGCCGGCTTGCAACGGCTGAGGGGGCCAGATAGTGACGAGCCACCTCGAATGATAAATAGCATCGATCATCAAGATGGCTGGCAGGTAGAGGCTGCGTGGCGGGCGCTAAAAGACGTAAATGAAAAGAAGATACTTAAATATTGGTTCATATTTCAGTATTCTGAGCATCAAATCAAGAGGCAAATGCTAATACGGCGTAAGGGTTTGAAAGAACTTCTCGTCAAGGCTAAGGGCAGTTTACAAAAAGAATTAAATAATCTGGCGTAGCTAAAATTAAACAAATAACCATCTGGCAAGCAGAGGTTTTTATATCACTTGGCTTAATGGGCTCTGCCTGAGATTTGCGGTTTTCACAATACAGTATGGGTGGCAGCTTAACCGTGTGCTTGGCGTGTAAATAAATGAAGCAATTCCAGTTAATTTAAATTTTTACTAACAATGGCCGATAGGCATAGCTATCCGGCCAACGACAAGGAGTAATCGATATGGCGGTCTCTCAAGATGAAATTATCAAGCGTTATCCCATTCCCACCTATCGCTTTAGGGTGACGGTTGGGGATGATGTGGTGGCGTTTAGTAAAGTTTCAGGGCTAACGTACGGACGTGAGAAGATCTCTTATAAAGATGGAATGGGTGGGCTATTCCGCATGCTGGGCCAGCAAACCGATCTTGATTTTACGTTAACGCGGGGTATCGTTGTGGCCCAGAGTCAACTGTGGAAATGGTTGAGTTCCGCCTCGGGCAATCGTCTCGAGAAAAAAGACATTGCAATCAGTTTAACGAATGAAGCGGGTACTGAGCTTCTCGTTACGTGGAATGTGAGAAATGCATTTCCCACAGAAATTTCAGCGCCGGATTTCGATTCAAGCAGCAGTGAAGTGGCCATCGAGCAGGTCAGTCTGTCTGCCGATTCCCTGGAAATTGAATATCACTGACATTTTTTGTCCGTTATTGCGGCTCTGTACCGCCAGATTCATCTCAGTAACGTGAGATCACGATCGATTATTTTTGGGGAGCAAGAATGTCAGATGTTACGTATCCCGGTGTTTACATCAAAGAAATCAAGAGTCAGTCTTCCTCTATTGCGAGCGGAGCATCTGCTGTGCCGGTATTCGCGTGCTTTGTCGAGGACCTAGCCGAGCCCACAAGAATTACCGACTGGCTGTCATTTACCAAGGCAGCTCAGGCAGATCCGGATACGCCTTTTGAGTTTGCCCCGACAAATCTACTGCATGTATCGATGAAAACGTATTTCGATAACGGTGGGGGGTATTGCTGGGTCTCACCTATAGCGGAAAAACCTAAAACTACCGCGGAAAAAAAGGAAGAGACATTAACCGGAGAAGGCGAGCCGCCGCCTCCTGATTACGGCGCTCTCTTCATAAGTAGCGTACAAGGGATGGATGACGTGACATTGATTGTCGCGGCAGGCCAGAATATTAATAGTGCTATCACTGCATTGTGCAAACCTGGCGAGACACGATTTGCCATTCTGGATGGTCCGCAAGAGGCGTTAGCGCAAAAAGATCTCCTTGATTATGATAGTAATTCCTATGCGGCCGTCTATTACCCATGGTTGCAAGCAGATTGGGCTAAGTCAGAGGCAGGGGAGGCAACCAATATTCCACCCAGTGCGGCGGTGGCTGGCACTTATTGCGCTGTAGACCGCACCCAAGGAGTGTGGAAAGCGCCTGCCAATATGTCATTGCTCGGTGGGGTGCGGCCATTGTTCAAAGTCAGCGATGACGATCAAAGTCAGTACATGGGTCCCAAAGCGATCAATATGATCCGCGAGTTTCGCGGCACGGGTCCGTTGATCTGGGGTGCGAGAACACTGCTTGCCGAGGATGATGAGTGGAAATACATCCCGGTTCGGCGCTTGTTTAACACCGTCCAGAAAGACATCAAACGTTCCGTTGCTTTTTCTTTGTTCGAACCGAATAGCCAGCCGACATGGACGCGTATCAGGTCCGCAATTGCCAATTACCTGCACGCGATCTGGAAACAAGGCGGGCTCATGGGCAATACCGAGCAAGAAGCTTATTTTGTGCAGATAGGGAAAGGCGTCACTATGACTGACGACGATATTGATAACGGCCGGATGATTGTCAAAATCGGGATGGCTGCGGTACGCCCAGCCGAGTACATCATATTGCAGTTCACCCAGGATATGTTGACCTCTTAAATCTCAACAAGCGAGTCAAAGCGGAGCATTGACGGCGGTTCAAAAGCGCTGCTTTGTGCTTGCCAATGGTAGCCAGCGTAGTGGGTACCGAACGAAAACGCCAATACCGTACGCTGGTTTGGAACGAAGGTTAATTGGCCGGCACTAAGCTTGCCCATCTTAAATGAGGAAATGATGACTGATTTGACCCCTGGGGTATATATTGAGGAAGTGAATGCGTTGTCTTTGACGATTCCATCTGGCGCCACCTCCATCCCAGTATTTATTGGGGTGTTTATGGACCAACAGGGCGAGCGTTTACCTAATACAGAGTGTATTCGAATAGAGAGTTGGCTGGATTTTACGACACGGTTTGGGCATTCAGCGCCGGCGGAGTTCGTTTTAGAGCAGGTACCATCAGGCACTGCGTTGCCCACAAAGAAAAAAGCCGGCAAGAAAACCGAGCTTGCAGAGGCGGAGCCGTTGGTGCCGTCCGAATATAAAGTTAAGGAGATCAAGCATACCCCGCACCTGGGTTCTCTCTCCGTCAGACATTACTTCGATAATGGCGGCGGTCCTTGCTACATCCTGCCGGTCACAAATCGCACCGATACTGCCGAGCATATGGCGATGCAAGCCAAGATTGCCAGATGTCCCGAGATTTCGCTTTTATGTCTTTGCGAGGCAACTGATAGTGACGCTGCCATGTATGGTGCATTGACGCCTTTGTTATCGAAGAACGGTGGTTATTTTCTGATTGCCGACAGCGAGGATGGCGAAAGCCTGCCAGCCACCACAGCAGAGCACACGGCGGTCTACTATCCCGCTTTGACAACCTCTTATCGGTCAAGGCCGCTGGACCAATATATCTTTGTGGACGGTTATAACGATCCATCGCCCCAGAAGCCAGCTCCAGTTGGAAAGACCACTTTGGCATATATTGAGAAAAAAGAAAAAGCGGTCTACATGCAGATTAGCGAAAAAGTGGATGAATGGTTTGCAACAGAGTATCCGTCCGTACATTTGCGTGCCAGTCCAGCGGTGGCCGGTGCCTATTGCAGAACGGACCAGGAGCGCGGCGTTTGGAAGGCTCCAGCCAATGTTGCGCTGCGTAATGTGAAGGGGTTGACTGCTTCGGTCACTGACGCGATGCAAGCAGAGATGATGAAGGCAGGGGTTAACGCCATCCGCTATTTTAGTGATCGGGGCACTATGATTTGGGGAGCACGCACGATGGTGCCGCCGGCCACCCCTACTTGGCTTTACATCTCTGTGCGACGTTTGTTTAACGCCGCACAACGCGATATTCAGCAAGCCATGCGTTTCGCCGTATTTCAACCGAACAGTCAGCCAACTTGGGAGGCAGTACGCTCCGCCATTGACAACTACCTCTATCGCCTGTGGCGAGACGGCGCTTTGATGGGCGAGTCTCAGGAGGAAGCTTATTTCATCCAGATCGGTAAAAATGTGACGATGACGGATACCGATATCCGGCAAGGCAAAATGATCGTTAAGATCGGTATTGCCGCAGTGAAACCGGCGGAATTCATTATCCTGGAATTTACCCAAGATGTGGAGCCGGGATAATCACCGGCGCTAGGTGATGACCCAGCCACCCAGTATTGTATTGATCACGCAACGGCTCGAGTGAGTCGCTGCTGGCTTCGTCCATATTGAGAAATAAGAATGAATTTAGCACCTGGAGTGTCCATCGAAGAAGTCAACACACTGTCGTTGACAGTGCCTGTTGGCGCTACCGCAGTTCCGGTATTCATTGGGGTATTCAGAGACAAACAAGGCGAGCGTGTAGACAATGCCGATTGTATCCGGGTCGAGAATTGGTTGGACTTTAGTGCACGGTTTGGTGCGTCGTCGTCCTCTGTGGCGAGCGTGGCACTTACCTCGGCAACAAGTAAAAAGGAAAAAGGAAAGCAACAGGAGCAGCCAGCACCTGAGGACGAGCTATTAACTCCAAGTGGAGTGATAGCCGTCAGTTTCTTCCATACCACGTATCTGGGTTCGCTTTCTGTAAAACATTATTTTGAGAATGGTGGGGGGCCTTGCTATTTGCTGCCTATTCACTCATTAGGGGATGTAACCGAACGTCAGGCCATGTCAGCGAAGATCGCCAGACATCCGGAAATTTCCATTTTGTGCCTTTGTGAACTCACCTATATTCATGATATGGCGATGTATGCGGCACTTGATCCGTTGCTATCAAGTCCCCGTGGCTATTTTTTGATTGCAGATAGTTTGGATGGACAAGCTAGGCCCCCAACAACCGAAACACAGACGGCAGTCTATACTCCTTTATTGGAGACGTTTTACCCATCACGGCCCGCTGACCAGGATATTTTTGTCGACTTTCGCTATTACGATATTACCTCGGAGGATAGGGATTCCGGTCCGCGCAAAACATTGGCCGAGGTTAAAGCAGAAGATGAAGGTATGTATGCGCAATGCCGTAATCAGGTTGAAGTATTTTTTTTAGATAAGCGTCCTCCCAAGTACATAACAATGCGAGCCAGTCCAGCGGTGGCCGGCGCGTATTGCAGAACCGATAGAGAGCGCGGTGTTTGGAAAGCGCCGGCCAACGTCGCGCTGTATAACGTGAAGGCTTTGGCGCCTGTCAAGCAACAGGACACTACAGCCGCTGGAATTAACGCTATCCGTGATGTGAGTGATCGCGGTCCCGTCATTATGGGGGCACGCACGATGGTGTCGCCGGCCACGCCTAATTGGCTTTATATCCCTGTGCGACGCTTGTTCAACGCGGCACAACGGGATATCCAACAAGCGATGCGCTTCGCGGTGTTTCAACCGAATAGCCAGCCAACCTGGGAGGCGGTGCGCGCTGCAGTTAACAACTACCTGCATCGTCTGTGGCGAGATGGCGCCTTAATAGGCGAGTCTCCAGAGGACGCTTACTTTGTCCAGATTGGTAAAGAAGTCACGATGACGGAGGCAGATATCCAGCAAGGTAGGATGATCATCAAAATCGGCATGGCCGCTGTGCGACCGGCGGAATTCATTCTCCTGGAGTTTATGCAAGGCGTAGCCGGTTCGGGTGGCGGGGGTGGCACAGGCCCTAAGTTGCGCGAGGAAATGCTCAAGCCTCAAGACGCCTTGAGCGGCAAGGACTATGGGCGAGCGGTCTGTGTGAGCGCAGATGGCAGTGTACTGGCGGTAGGTGCGTCTGATGCGACGGTAGCAGATATGGCACTTGCCGGAGCAGTTTATCTATATCGATTTAACGGCCAGCATTGGGTCCCGTGGCAGACGATTAGCGCGCAAGAGAAAAAGGCCGGAAGTAAATTCGGCGCGGCTCTTAGTCTGAGCGCTGATGGTCGCGTGTTAGTAGTGGGAGCACCCCAGTATGGAGACGCAGAGGCTAAAACAGGTGCGGTCTACATGTTCCGGCGTGATGCTAATCAGTGGCAGGAGGAAGAGGTTACTTATGGCGAGGAAGATGGTGAAAAATTTGGCGGATCAATTAGTTTGTCTGCCGATGGCAGCGTGCTTGCGGTCGGCGCCAGTGGCGCCACGAATGGCACAGCAAACCATGGTGCAATATATTTGTTTAGGCACACCGAATCTGAGTGGTGCCAAGAGGCAAAATTAACAGAAGATAGATATGTTGGTAACCTCGGCCGATCTGTCAGCCTCAGTGCTGATGGGACGGTGCTTGCGGCAGGCGCGCCTTCGATGATTTATGAGAATAAAGGCCGCGTTCTGGTATTTCATTACAATGCGGCAGCGTGGTCAACCCCAGGAATCCTTATTTCACGTCCAGTTAGCTCCCCGAGTTATGTGGATTTTGGTTGGTCCGTCAGTTTGACAGCGGACGGCAACACCTTGGCGATCGGATGCCGTCGGGATAACGCGCAAGGTCGAGTCTACCTGTTTGATTACAAGGATGGGAAGTGGTCGTACAGTAATGTAATGTTAGAGCCGAATCCGCTTATAACTCATTCTTACTTTAGCAGTAGCCTTAGCTTCAGTGGCGATGGCTTGTCGCTTGCTGTGGGCGCACTCAGTAATAATGCGGCCACAAGCGCTGCCTATTTGTTTAAGAAAGAAAAAGATAAGTGGGTAGAGCGGATAAAAATTGAGCACACTGGACCCGCCAATGCATGGCTGGGGGAATCGGTCAGTCTAAGCGCTAACGGCAACGTTTTTGCGATGGCGGCCGTAGCTGCAAATGCCAACACCATAAACGGCTTTGTACAAGTGAAAAGCGGCTTAGCAAAATAAATCCGCATTGGAAAATCTGCTCCGGGTAATGGAGCAAGCAGGGCGCAAGGTAGCGTAACGACATCTAGGTCAGGCCGAACGGCCGAATCTCCAACAACATAGAGAAAAACATGCAGCTAGGCGTCCATTTTTTAGACTCTGTCATTGAAAGGCAGCGCACTACGGCTGAAACGGCAGTTCCTGTCTTTGTCGGCTACACTCAAAAAGTGCCTGCCGCAAGCGACGGCGAAACGCTAGTCTATGCCATCGCATCGCTCGCACAGTATGAAGAAAAGCTGGGCGGGCCGGTTCCATCAGGCGTTTTTTTGGACGATTGGACAGCGCGCTGCGCCTTATATGACGCCGTATGGCATTATTTCGAGAGCAGCGGCGGGCCGTGTTTCGTAGCCTCAGTTGGCTGCTATACGGACCTAGAGAACGCCACGGCCACCTCTATTGCCGATGACTTGCGTTCAGATGCGCTATTTGTCGCCATCTCCCGGGAGCCGTCTATTGCCCTGCTGGCGATTCCGGACCTGGCGCTGTTCGCGGATAACCAGGTCGCTGATCTGCTTAGTGTATGGGAAGCGGCATTGGTGGCATGTGAACGCTATCCCAAATTATTCGCGCTACTCGATCCGCCGTCGGGTTTTGCGGCAGCGAAAACCTGCCTGAAATGGCTGAATGAGCGCGACCGCGTAGGCGCTGCTCGGGGGGCGGCTTATTGGCCGCACTTACTCATCAGGTACGATACGTCAGCAGGTGAATATGCCCGTGTTGCTGAATCTTATGCCCGGATTGCTGAGACCCCCTTTTTCTCGCGCTGCCTGCCGCCCTCCGCTGCAGTGGCGGCGTTGATACAACGCACAGATAGAGAGCGAGGGGTCTGGAAAGCGCCTGCTAACGAACGCCTGCCGCATGTGATTAAGCCTTTGTATTCCTATCGTTTGGGGGAACGACTGTTCAACGCACATGGCGCCTCGATTAACCTCATCCGTAGTTTCCCAGAAAGAGGCGTCAGGGTGTGGGGCTGTCGCACCTTGGTGCGCGATCCTGCAAGCCCCTGGCGCTACGTACAAGTGCGCCGTCTCCTGAGTTACATCGAAGATCACCTTGCCGAATTGGGCCGCTTTGTCATGTTTGAGCCAAACAATGAAATCACTTGGCTCAAACTGAAGGGGCTGAGCAGGTCATGGTTGCACAAACTATGGCAGAAAGGTGGACTGTTTGGCAGCCAGGAAAAAGAGGCGTTCCGTTTATTGCTTGGGATTGGAGAAAGCATGACAGAAGAAGAGGTGCGCGCGGGCAAGCTGATTATGCATATTTTCGTCGCTGCACAATATCCTGCCGAATTCATTCAATTGCAGGTGCAGCTTAATACCAGCGAAGCCCATGCGCCTGCTTCGGAATTCAATAGGAGCATGTTGGCATGAGTGATTTGTTCCTCTCGCATCGTTTTTTGGCGACCTTTTTTGTTGAAACACTGCCTGGATTACCGAAAATCCCTTACCCGTTCGATATTCGTTTCCAAAGTATTTCTGGTCTCAGCCGAGGTTTGGATGTAACAAGCTATAGGGAAGGCGGGGAAAATGTCGCGACACACCATTTTCCTAAAAGTGTGACGCAAGATAAACTCGTCTTTCAACGAGGCGTGGCCAGATTCTCCTTATTGAGCAGTACGGTCGATGACATCTTCTCCAGTTTCGGTATGGAGGGTATAGATATCATCATTATCTTGCTCAACGAGCGCTCCCTTCCGGTTAGTTGCTGGGCGGTTTCCAATGCGATTCCCGTGCAGTGGAAAACCGCAGATTTGGACGCCAACGGCAACGAGGTGCTCATAGAGACTTTCGAATTTGTGTATCAAGGCATCCTACAGATATGACGATTGAGATCAGAGAGTTAGTCATCCAAGCGCGCGTTGCTGATGACAGGACCGTGCCGGACATGGCTGCTTCTGCACCGCAAGTGCAGATCGCGGAAGAGCGCTTAGTGGCATTAATTGTGAAACGCGTGATCAGCAAATTACGCGAGGAATTGGAGTGGCGGTCATGATCGGATTAGAGAGTTCTCTGTCGAAACTCAGCATCGAATCCTTTCGCGATGCCAAGATGAGCGATTCACAAGGGCGCATTGAAGCGATGTATAACCCAACCTCGATCGATTTGAGTTATGCCGTTGCGTATGGCTCGGATAAGTCTGTCAATACGCCTGAAGCGCGCACCAAATTCAGAGAAATCAAGCCGGGCAATTTGCGCCTCGAGCTCATTTTTGACAGTAAATTACCGGGCAATAAGAAGGTCTCTGTTGATGATGAACTCATGGCTCTGCGTCGACTCACCACGGTGATTAGCGCCGCTGGCGCGAAGGATGGCGGACTTGAATTTCACGGTACTCCTTATCTGAAAGTCAAATGGGGCAAGATGCAATGGCATGAACATGGCTACTTCGCAGGCCGCTTGCAATCGATGGCCGTGCGCTATGAGCTATTTGGTCGTGATGGCACGCCGAGGCGCGCTGCCGCTACGCTAGAGCTTATCGCCCAGACCAATTTAGCGCTGAAGGACGCCAAGGCGGCCCTCTCGCCGCCTAAAGTTTCTGCTATTTCAGTACCGGACTTGACATCTTTGGCGGCACTGGCTGCTGTCGCGGGCTTAATGGTGGCGGGTACAGTGGTCGATTATCTGCAACTCGCCAGCGATAATGAGATGGATAATTTTGATGACTTCGAAGCTGGCGATGTCGTCGTGGCGCAATCGCCAAACGAGGGGTCGTAATGAGTGCCGCGAAACCGTCTGCCCAAATGGTAGAACTGCTGTTTGGTGCGAATGGCAAGAAATTGCAAGGCTTTGACTGTACCTGGTGCGAGACGTGCCACAGTATCAACCAGATTCCAAGCGCAAAACTAAAACTGAATTTCAATGAGGCCAATCTGGCTAGCGGCCAGAAATCCATCTCGGTACAGAATGATGATCTGAAACTTTGCCAGCCCGGCAAGGAGGTGAAGCTGCGTGTGATGTCGAAATCGGAGGTATTTAGCGGCATTGTCACGCAACAGGAGTGTAGCCTCAAGGATAATTGCCTGGAACTCACCTTGACGCTCAGGCATTCGCTACAGCGCCTGGTGTCGACTCATCGCAGCCAGGTGTTTGCTGATAAGACGGATGCCGAGATTGTGAAGACAATTTTCAAGGAGCATGAAGTCGCCTGCAAAAAATGCGAGGGTCTCGACGTCAAACATCCGCAAATGCTGCAATTTGCCTGTTCGGACTGGCGCTTTGTGCGCAGTCGGCTGGCCGCCAATAACGTTTGGCTGTTAGCGTCTCCTACTGAAGTGCAAGTCATTAAGCCAAGCTTGGCAGGCAAGGCGCAGCACAGCTTGTTGCGGGTCCGCTCAGATGCCAAGCATGTCAGTGTTGACGAGGCCTACTGGCGCCGCAGCTGTACAGAATTGCCGGAAGCCTTGAGTGTGTCGAATTGGAGTGTGTCAGAGCAAAAGATGTCTGCGGCGCTCAGCGGTATGAAACCGAAACTAGGAAGTGAGGGTTTGGATCCCTCGCAATTCAAGCCCTTAAGTAAGCAAAAATGGCAGCTTGCCTATACCACGGCCTTGGCCTCTGGCGAAGCGCAGGCACTAGCGCATGGGCGTTTACTGGCCCAGCACACAGCCGGGGTGCAGGCAAATTTCACAGTGTCAGGCTCGGCTGACTATGAAATTGGACAGACCTTGGAGTTGGCTGGTTTTAGTACGCCTTTAAACGGCCTGGGCTTAATCAGCGAAGTGCGTCATCGTTTCACTGCAGAAGGGTGGGATACCCTGCTTGCCTTGGGCCAGGATCTCATGCGCGATGTTGCTGCCGACTTGTTGCCCACAGCACAGGGTTTATATATTGGGATTGTCGCCAAACATAAAGCGGACCCGGACAATGCGACTCGGCTCCAAGTTAGCCTGCCTGCCCTCAACCTGGACAACAAGCCGATCTGGGCACGCTTTGCCGCCCCTTATGCGAGCAAGGACAGCGGCTTATGCCTCTACCCGGAAGAGGGGGATGAGGTGGTGCTGGGATTCCTTGAGGAGGATCCGCGTTATCCCGTGATCTTGGGAGCGCTCCACAACCCGAAGAACAAGCCGCCTTTCCCACCGAGTGTTGAAAACCTCGAGAAAGGGCTGGTATTGGCCAAGGGCGATCAAAAGCAGCAGCTGGTTTTCAACACCAAAGACGGTTCAGCGGTGCTGGAGGCCGGCAAGGACCAACTCACGCTGAAGCAAGGAATTACGCTTGCCTCTAACGAGGCGGTGACCATCACGGCGCAGAAAAAAATCGAGGTGGCGGCAAAGCAGCAAGTGAATGTGCAGGGACAAAGTGGTGTGACGGTGAAAGGCGCGAAAGTCGACCTGAGCAATTAATCGATAGGCGCAGTCTATTTTGCAGAGGACAAAACAATGAACGAGCAGCTGGGGATATACGGGTGTGGCTGGGCTTTTCCGCCGCGCTTCACCGAGGAACAGGGGGTTGCTATGGTGGTAGATCAGGAAGATATACGGCAAAGCCTACGCATCATGTTCAGTACCCAACCGGGCGAGAGAATTATGCGGCGGGAATTCGGTTGCGATTTGCAGTCGGCGGTGTTTGAAAATATCAGCGAAGACTTGCTGGCGGACATTTCCGCCAAGATTAACGACAGTATTTTGCGCGATGAGCCCCGCGTGACGGTGGAATCGTTGCAGTTGACCCAAGACAAGGCGCAACCCAGCCAATTGAATCTCCAACTCACTTATCGTATTCGTGGCACCGACAGCGCGGGCCAGATAACTGGACAGCTGGATCTTGGCGATGGCCAAAGGAGCCGATTCATATGAGCCGGATTATTGTCGTCGACGGCGATAGCTTGCAATTTGATCCCATGTTCGGCAACCGTCAAGTCACGCCCACTGGGCCGGCCATGATCCGCGGCAGCGGCAAGGCAACCATTAACCAGCGCCGTATCTGTGTGCTAGGCGATGAAAAGAAAGTGCAAGTGCCAGCGCAATATGTGATTCCCGGCTATACCCCCGGCATGGGCATGCTCACCATTGCTGCATTGGCGGCCAACCAGCAAGCGCCGCGTTGCACTGGCGCTACCGCTATCCTGCTCAAGGGACAACAGTTTATTGCTCGCTTTACGCCGACGCAGCCGGCGATGAGCACCGCGACACCGCCAACCCCGGATGCGCCTGCTCCCAGCATGGGCAAGGGGCGTTTTATCACCACCCAGACATTTGCGCAAGCAGGGTAATATGAGCGATTTTCTATCCCCTGAAGACTCCTTCACTCTCGACGACAGGACGCTGCTGTCGCGCCTGCGGCAGCTTCAAGCATATTGCCGCTTGATCCCGTTTGGCCAGCAGTTACCACCGTCGTGGGCGGAGATCATGTTCGCCAATAAGGAGAGGCTAGAAGAACCTCTTGATCTAGACAAATTGCTCGATCCGGGCAAACTGGCCTGGCTCTACCAAAATCCAGATCAGGCCAACGGCCGGATGGCGCCGCATCAGGCATTTCTGCTCGCGTTTTTGCGGATGCAAGAGACACCTAGAGATTTGCTGAATCAACTGCCAGCAGCCCATCGCCAGCTTTACTACCGCGGACTACTGGGGCTAAAAGAGCGTCCTGCAGTAGCCGACCAGGTGGCCGTGTCGTTCCGCTTGAACGAGACAACGCCAGAATTGTATCTGCCGGCAGGTACGCTGCTTGATGCCGGGCAGGATAGTCAAGGCAATCCTGCTCGCTATAGCCTGCAAGAGTCACTGCTGGCGAATCACGCGCAATGGACCGATTTGCGTTGGTGCCGTTCTGCCGATAGCGGTAGCGCTGAATTCTGCCACATTGCGTACGATCGTGATAACGGTGTGCCTTGGCCGCAACAAGGTATCCGCTTATTTGAACCGGGAGCGGAGGACGTGCCGCTAGAGACTGGGCGTGTTGTCAGTTCTGCGGTATTGGCAATGTCTGGGGGGATTCGAGAAATTACGGTGACGCTCGAGCAAGCTGTCGACGCTACCACCATTTCCGCTGAAATAAGCAGCGATTCAGTATGGTTGCGCTTGGATGCAAGTACTACCAAGGCTGATCCTACTACCGAGTTGATGTTTTCGCTTGGAGCCGATGCCGGCCCTGTAACGCCCGCACCTGGACTGGACGGTTTTCATGAATTAACGCCACTGTTGAAACTGTATCGCTGCGATGGGGGACGGGTGCCTACGGTTACATCATTGTCCGTTGACGTGAAGAATTTGCCAGATGTCTTCTTCAGCACCGATGACGGCAGCGCCAGCATTGACGGGCGCAGTTATCCTTTCGGTAATGAACCTATTCTGGGCGTTGGTTTGAACTTGGTTGCTGCCGACTGGTATGGCAAACCTGGAAAGATTACAGTAAGTTTGCAGCCGGAATGGATGGATTTGCCACCGGGTTCTTTTGTTGATTGGTATAAAGAGTATAAGGCCGCTACGCCTGAGGGCACGGCCATCATTACAAATGATGATGTATTTAAAGTTCAAGCCGCCATTGGTTCGCGTGGTGGTGTCGAAAAATTGGATGGTGATCTAGCGTCTTTGTTCGAGAAAAATCCAAAGCCAGCAAGAGCTAAAGTTTCATCCATGGCAAGCCCATCGGTCGATCACACCATCCAAATTCAGCTGCCGGGATTGATAGGTAACATGGCCGACAGCAAGGATCCGCAGGACTGGCCGTCTTGGTTACGACTTGAATTAGCTGGGCAAAATTTCCAGCATGCGCATTACTGGCGCGTGCTGGCATCACAAAAAGCAGATGAAGACCCCATCCAGATCAACGCACCTTACACCCCGCAATGGAAGCGGTTGCAAGTAGGCTACAGCTGTATCGACGCTACACCAAAAAAACAATATGTGTTGGCGCCCTTTGGTTATGCCGTAAACGCTCCTCATGTGCAGATAGTGGATGAGGAATATAGGTGGTGTGAGGAAGATTTTAGACCCCAAGACGCCTTGAGCGGCAAGGACTATGGGCGAGTGGTCTGTGTGAGCGCAGATGGTAGTGTACTAGCGGTAGGTGCGCCCGATGCGAAGGTAGAGGATACGCTGCTTGCCGGAGCAGTTTATCTATATCGATTTAACGGCCAGCATTGGCTCCCGTGGCAGACGATTAGCGCCCAAGAGAAAAAGGCCGGAAGTAAATTCGGCGCGGCGCTGAGTCTGAGCGCCGATGGTCGCGTGTTAGTAGTAGGAGCGCCCCAGTATGGAGACGCGGAGGCTAAAACAGGTGCAGTCTACATGTTCCGGCGTAATACCGATCAGTGGCAGGAAGAAGAGGTTACTCATGGCGAGGAAAATGGTGATCAATTTGGCGGAGCAATCAGTTTGTCTGCCGATGGCAGCGTACTTGCGGTCGGTGCCAGTGGCGCCAAAAATGGCACAGCAAACCATGGTGCAATATACTTGTTTAGGCACACCGAACCTGAGTGGCGCCAAGAGGCAAAATTGACAGAAGATAGATATGCTGGCAACCTCGGCCGATCTGTCAGCCTCAGTGCTGATGGGACGGTGCTTGCGGCAGGTGCGCCTTCGATGGTGTATGAGAATAAAGGCCGTGTTCTGGTATTTCGTTACAATGTGGCAGCGTGGTCAACTCCGGGAACCCATATTGCACGTCCAGGCGGCGACAAGAATTACGTGGATTTTGGCTGGTCCGTTAGTTTGACAGCGGACGGTGGCACCTTGGCTATCGGATGCCGTCGGGATGTGTATGATGGTGGGGCGCCAGGTCGAGTCTACCTGTTTGATTACAAGGAGGGGAAGTGGCCGTATAGCAATGTAGAATTAAAGCCGAATCCGCCGGTGGGCAGTACTCACTTTAGCAGTAGCCTTAGCTTCAGCGGCGATGGTTTGTCGCTTGCCGTGGGTGCACCCACTCAGAATACTGTGGCAACAAGCGCCGCCTATTTGTTTAAGAAAGAAAAAGATAAGTGGGTAGAGCGGATAAAAGTCGACTACGCAGGGCAACCCGCCAATGCATGGCTGGGAACATCGGTTAGTCTGAGCGCCAACGGCGATGTTTTTGCGATGGGGGCCGTAGCAACAAACGCCAACACCACAAATGGCTTTGTGCGAGTTAGCGAAGCCAAGACGGAGCGGCCCGAACTCTATCTGGGTTTTCGCAACGTCTCGCCCAAAGAAGACCTATCCCTACATTGGCAGCTGCAAAGCCCGCGGCCGCTTGACATCTCATGGCAGTATCTCAGGCGAGACAATTTTTGGACAGCGCTTGATGCCTCGGTAACTGACCACACTGACCGCCTGTTTCGCTCCGGCCTATGGTTTGCCACCGTGCCGCAAGATGCCGCGACAGATGCGCCCATGATGCCGAGCGGCCGTGTTTGGTTACGTGCGCTCATGGCGCCAGTGCGCCATAATCAGGCAGATGCACCGTCGTCAGTGGCTACCTCAAATTATCCCTGGCTACACGGGCTGCATACCAATGGCGGCATGGCTGTGCGCGTGAACGAGGAAGCGCCAGACGCGCTGGTGTTCGATGGCCCGCTGGCGCCAGGCAGCATCACGCAGCCGCTGCAGGCGATAGAAGGACTGGAGAGCATTGATCAGCCATGGCCGTCGCAAGGAGGGCGCGCACCGGAGTCGGGGGTCGAATTCACGCAACGCGTAGCCAAGCAGTTGGATCATCGCGGTAGAGCGCTGACTTGGCGCGACATGAAAACCTTGTTATTGGTGCGCTATCCGGAGATCTATGACGTCCTGCCTGTGTTCTTATCGGCAGGGCAAACGCAAGCATGGGGGCGGCGCCAACGCATGTTGGTGATTCCGGTGAACGGTCAAATGGATAATGCCGATCCCTTATGTCCAGCCTTCAATCCGGCACGGCTGACAGAGATGGCGCAGTATCTGCGCGAGCGTGCTTCGCCGTGGCTTGAACTGGAGTTGCTGAACCCTGTATACCGCAAGATTTCAGTTAATTATCAGGTGGTGTTTACCGCAGGGGTGAATGCCGCTTATGGCGATAAGCAACTGCAACTGGCACTGGCGCGCCACTATATGCCGTGGACGTACGATCAAACCAGCGCGATTCACCCTGGTGATCATCTGGATTACTACGGCATGGTGAAATTTATCCAGCAACTGCCGTTTGTGGACAGTGTCAAAGCACTCACGCTAAACGGTAAACCCGGCAATATTCAGAGTGGCGAGGACGAAGTCTTAATTCTTTCTTTGCCGCTGTCCGATGCTGAAAATACGACGCAAGCTGTCGACCTGAGAAACGACGACCTATGACGACTATGCCTCCCGTGCTGCCTGAGTTACGCGCACGCATCCATTTCGACACCTTGTTGGCTCAAGCGCTGCAGGCGGTAGAAAACTACGCCGGCAAGCGCTGGACCGATACCGCCGAACACGATCCTGGTATCACCTTGCTGCAGGCATTCTGCTACGCCACCTCCGATGTGGCTTACCGCCATACCCTGCCTTTGGTCGATTTGTTGACGCCGGAATCTCGAGAAGGACAAGACGGTATTTTCCCGGCCGCCTTTGGCCCCCATCAAGCTTTGACCTGCGGTCCAATCACCGAGGATGACTACCGCCGTGCAATTCTCGACCTGCACAGTAGCGATCCATCTGATGCCACTCTTGGTGGTGAGGGAAATTTTTTCTTTAGAAACGTACAGCTGCGACGAGAATCTGAAAGTGAACAGTCCTCTTATTTTTATGATGTAAAGGAGCGTGAATTTCTGTTCCAACGGGTGAAAGATGACTCTGCGTTACAGTCCTTAAGCGTATCCGGCACCTATCATCTATACCTGGAGCTGAACCGCAAGGTGGAGAAAGCGGCTGCAGAGTTTGCACTTAATGGATTTTTGACAGCCCATCGTAATCTGTGCGAGCAGGTACGGACTCAAACCTGGCTGAAACCCACGCCGCTTGACCTGCATATCGTGATCGAACTCGATGACGATTGCACCGAACCGGCCCGTATTCTGGCGCAAATATTTCTACTGACAGAAGCATTGATCCGACCGCAAGCCGTACGTTATCGAGCTACCGAACTCGCAGCACAAGGCCTCGACAATGAGACAATTTACCAAGGACCAAGACTGAGGCATGGTTGGATACCAACCCTGCCTGCTGCTCTGGATTATGCGAGCGCGCAGACATTAAATATCAGTCGATTAGCGCATGACTTCATCGCCATCGATGGAGTCAAGACGATTCAGCATCTGAGTTTTCATGCGACTGAAGTGAAATGGGAAATATCTGTTCCTCAAGGGGAGTACCTCTTGCCTTGGGGCGAAAATCCATACGCCACACTGGCGCGTGGCGAGGTTGTAAAACTGCTCAAGCGCGGTCAACAATTAACCGTGACGGCAGCCGATATTGAGGCAGAGATTGAGATTCATGAGCCCGAACTGATCAACGAAGCGGACGTAGTCTTAGGTTTCGGCCGTTGGCGCAAGCCAGGACGCTACTATTATGCCAGCCAGCGGCTGCCGCCTTGCTACGGTTTATTGGAAGAGGATTGGACGCCCGAACAAAAACAGTTGCATCAGTTTCTATTGCCTTTCGAGCAGCAGTTGGCCAATAGCTGCGATCAATTGGCGCGGCTACCCGAGTTGCTGTCTTTTCAGCGTGCAGAAGACAATTTAGTCTGGGGTGGGCAATGGCCACTGCCGGAGGAGAGTGTGGCGCAGGCAGTGCATACAAGCTACGCTGACAAACTTACAGAATTCAATGATGATTTTCAAATAAACGCCGACAAAGAACTGGACATCGTTGACTACCTGCTAAGTTATTTTGGTAGCGGCCGCTCCGCCCGCACCTTGTGGCTTGAGCCCAGCGATGCAAAGACATTCCTGCAAGTGCAGAAAAAATTTCTGGGCCAACATAGCGAATTAGCTTACCGCCGGGCCAGCTTGCGCGTGGACGAGGTATCGGCGCTGCAGCGCCGCATCGCCGCCCGTCTTGGCATTGGGCCGGAGATGTTCGATGATCCAGAGAATATTAAAAACCTCCCTTTTTACATCGTCGAACATCGCGCCTTGCTGCCGGTTGAACCAAATGCCAAATACAATGGCAAACAACCGTTAAGTAAAGCCGAAATGGAGTCATTAGGCTCGAGCAAGCTGGTCATTACAGTCGCAGAGGATATATCTGACTTGAAATTTGGTCAACTTGTCGACTTAGTCATACTGGATGAAGAGAATGAAGACTACCTGGTCATTAGTTCGATCATGATTACTGCAGTCAAGGATCATCAATTCATCCTCGATTCCAGCGATCATACACAGCTGGCAAGTAAATTGCCGCAGGTGCTGGATGCATCCAAAAATAACAAGTTGCGCTGGAAAAACTGCAACGTATGGCTAAACGACATGCTCTATGACCTGACGTACGCGCCTAGCCAAAACGGTGTAGAGACCGGCCAAAAACGGTTGGTTTCCACCCCTTTTCCTGTCACGCTGCGCGTTGGTGATCAAATCAGCATAAAACAAATGATTTCGGCAAAAAAACTAAAACCTGCTACTAACGAGCCTATTCTCGCACAGGTAGTGTCGGTAGATACGGTGCAGGGTAGTTTTATCGTGATGCCGATTGAAGACAAACCATTGCCAGTTCCAACCGATAAGCTCAAATACCAGTGGCATATCATGCACGAGATGATAGAGGATCGGTTTTCATTCGTGGCCAGTGTCGTATTCGACCGCAAGTTGCTGGAAGACGAGGTCGTCATAGAGCCGGCAGTAAAAGCCGCCTGGTTCGCGCAAGTGGTGCGCGAAGAGATGCCGGCACATATCTTCACGCAGGTGCACTGGATGGCTGAATTTGAGAAGTTTGCTGGCGCTTATCAGGTGTGGCAAAACGGCGGCGCTACGCTTGGCGACTTGGCCTATAAGCTGTTGAGTATGTTATCGCTTGGCCAGTTGCCGGGGGCAGCAGAAGGGATCAATGCTGCAGTCATTGCTGACGACGGCCAAAGAACGGAGGTAATGGGTCCAGGGGGCGATCAATGGAATACCGACGTGATTGTACGTGATGGACTGTTTTATATTCCCCCAAACGCTTCATGAGGAGCTTCACCTTGCTTGGGCCTCCGTATATGAAGGTCAACTATTACATTTTATCCAAATAGAAAAAATAAGGCAGTGAGACACGCTGCTGCCGTCTTTCCTTGAGCGATGGCATAAGCAGGTGTTATCCCATTAAGTCTATGAGTGACAGGATAAAAATAACTTGCATCATTTTATGATAAATGGAGTTTGAACCATGATTGACAAGAAAAAAACCACTTCTTCAGCCACTGGCGAGAAGCCAGAAAACCCTCGGCCCGGCAGCGCAAATAAAGCGAAGGCTTCGATAGGTCCAGCTATCAAGGACATCAAGGAAAGGTTTGGTGAGAAAAAAATTCCGTTGGACAAAGACTTTGCTGACTTGATTGATATTGCAGATAGCGGTCGGAAAGCTGCTGGGTTGTCGCCTGAGCAGACCGAAGACACTGATACGGGATTAAGGTTACTGCCGACCGGACAACTGGCGGTGAAACACGATCGTGAGCTGTCGGTAGGTGAGAATGGGCTGAAGGTGGAGCTTTGGGGAGAGGGAGGGCTAAACCGCGGCGTCGACGGTAAGTTGCTTGTGGGTCTGCAGACAGATTCGGGGTTGGTTCGTAATAATGTAGGTATCAAAGTAGGTGCTGGCAATGGCATTACGGTCTCGGGCGATAGTGTAGCCGTCAAGCTGGCAACGACGACGCCTGGGCTGTCGTCCGAGAATGGGCTGAAGGTAGAGCTTTGGGGGGAGGGGGGGCTAAACTACAGCGCCGACGGTAAGTTGCTTGTGGGCCTGCAGACAAATTCGGGGTTGGTTCGTAATAATGTCGGTATCAAAGTAGGTGCTGGCAATGGTATTACGGTCTCGGGCAATAGTGTAGCCGTCAAGCTGGCAACGACGAAGCCTGGGCTGTCGTCCGAGAATGGGCTGAAGGTGGAGCTTTGGGGGGAGGGGGGGCTAAACTACAGCTCCGACGGTAAATTGCTTGTGGGTCAGCCGACAAATTCGGGGTTGATTCGTGATAATGTCGGTATCAAAGTAGGTGCTGGCAATGGTATTACGGTCTCGGGCACTAATGTAGCCGTCAAACCAGGCACCGGCATCGCTGTTGATTCAAATGGGGTAAAGGTAAATTTAGCAAGTATCCCGAAGGCAGACCGCGGTGCTGCATTTTTCCAACTTTTTCAGCCACTCATACACGTCAGAGTAGGCGGGATAGGTGTAACTTCAACAGCTCTAGAGAATCGGATATTTTTTGCGACGGGCCGCTACTATTTGCTAGCCACAGACGAAATGATGGGCCCTATCACCTTTGGTGGGCATGGAGGTGGAAGTGGACAGACAGATCTTTTAGTCCCGTACAGAGCAGATACTACGGGGGCAACAGGCGTGATGGTGATTCGCGTAAGCTTAGCGGATGGAGCAGGATACCGGTTTATAAATCATACGTCGTCAGTCCAAGGCGACACAGCTTATTATCAACGTACATTTAGCGTAGATATGGTAAAAACAGCCACAGTGACGCGTGGCGGAAGAGCTTATAGGAATCAAGATATACCTACAGGCCGAGTTATCCGTTCAGAGTTTTTTCTTGTCGTGATGAAAGACGACCACCAGCCCATTGGCCGCATCAATGTTTATGTAGAGGTTCCTTGGTAGGATCCGTTTTCTGTAAAAGTTAAGAATTAATCTGACATTTCAGCCGGACTTAAAGTGACGGAGAAAAGGAAAATTAGCTGAATGAAGCATAAATTTCTGAAAAGGATAGACATAATTTTAACTAAATAAAAAAATTCACTTGATCAAAAAATATTCACTCTGAACGTCCTAAAAAAGTACTCCTATGGGAGGAGGTCAGAGCAAAACTCTATGCAGTAAAAGAACATATTCAGTAGTAAAACTGTTGGACTGATTTAAGCATGTAAAAATCGGAATAATGTCTATAAATCATACAATCACATCCATGAACTCGGCTAATGACATTATTCAGTGCTTACGTTTTGTATTTAACACGGAAAATACACTGGCTGATGAGATCCAGCAGCGCTGTAGCCGATTGTTTCATCAGCAGCTACGAGCCCAGTTAGCTCATTTATTTGAGCAATACGCCGGCAATGGAACTACCCCAGTTATTATCGAGAACCTCACTTTGGATGTGGGGGATATTGTGCTCTCTCAGTTTGAGCAGCAGTTAAGCCAGCGACTAATGCAACAGTTGGCACAGCAGCTTCAAGCATCGCTGCCGGTAGAATTGTCTGTTGCCTCGATGGAGCATTCAGCATCAAGGCTTAAGCCTCATTCTATAATGGCGTTTGCTCAAGCCCCAGCGCCCCCCCCCGGAGAAGGCAGGATAGCGGCGAAGGCAGACGCTGCGGCCCATAACGGGACAATGCCGGCCAACGTGCTTGGGTTGTTCGAGCGTTACCTACATAGCGGCTATCTAGCACAGCCAACATTGTGGCAGAAGGAGTCGAGCCCGGATGACTGGTTAATAGCGCAGTTTGAATCGCAACCTGAACGTTGGCAGGCGTTATTAGCCCGCAATTGCTTGCATTCAGAGCCGTTACAGCGCTTACTCCAAACTTTTAGTCCCCCCGCATTACGGGCAATTGGTCAACTCTTGACGGCTGGGCAGCCGATGTTACTGACCGCTCGAGAACCAGCTTGGGCAAGCTATCTGCCTCTTAGTGCGCTGCTATTTTTTCGGCATCATACGGCAGAGAACCCTCCGGCCGTTGATGAAAAGTGGGCGGCTATGCTAGTCCGACCGGATGAACTTGAACAGGAATTGCTGCCCTGGCTCTTGAGCCTGTTGGATGACCCGTGGCCACCGGCGCCGGAATTACGTCATTGGCTGAAACCGATCTGTGCCACCATTTTGGCGCAAACGGGGTTCAAACGGCAATTATCACCCTCAATGCGCAGCAGAGTAGAGCAGTTGACAGCAAGCTTTGCTACCCATATTAAGTCGCTGGCAGAGAAGTCGGCCGAACAGCAGTCAGCTTCCGTCATGCGCAACAAAGTAGAGCAACTGACAGCAAGCTTTGCTGCCGATATGAAGTTGACGCCAGAGAAGTCGGCCGAACAGCAGTCAGCTTCCGTTATGGGCAACAAAGTAGAACCGCTGACAGCAGACTTTCCAGTCGATATTACGTCAATATCAGCAATGTCAATGGCAGATGCTGAACCCTATGCAGTCAGCAATGCAGGGCTCGTTCTGTTATGGCCGCTGCTGCCCAGTTTGCTCGGTCAAATGGGCTTAGTTGTGGACAAACGCTTTATCGACCAGCAGGCACAAATAAACGCAGTGTGCTGGCTTGACGGATTAATCTGGCAAGACAACCTGACGGCGGAATGGCGTACCCCGATGACAAAACTGCTCTGTGGCTTGCCTTTGGAGGCAGCGCTTTTTCCCTGGTCACACCCAGAGGCTGACACAGTCAGGCAGCTTGATGATTGGTTGGCAGCCATCCTGCAGCAATTGCCGAGCTTGATGCGGTGCAGTGCCAACGACCTGCGCAGCTTTTTTTTACAGCGGCCTGGCGAGCTCTCGTGGCAAAAGTCGCACTGGCAGTTGCAGGTGGAGGGCGATGTCAGCGATGTTTTACTGAGAGAAGTCCCCTGGCCACTCAATCAGCTCATATTGCCGTGGCTTGATACTCCGATTGAGATTATTTGGCTATAGCAAGTCGATAATTCAATCTCCTAATTTACCCTAGTTGCCGGAAGCTGATAGCGCTATGACCGCGAACATTTATACGCTCCCTCTGAAAAGAGCAGAGCCGCTCATATCCGATGAGGAACACCTCTCTTGTCTATTGCCGCACCTGGAACGCATGGATCTGCTGCTGCAACGGCAGCTACGATGGCAGGAGAACAATCCGGATGATCGTCTGGCATTGCAGGAGTTGATGCTGTTGCCAGATGAAGTTGAGGCGCGGCTGAGCAAGCCAGCCGGCCAGCCGGCTTGGTTGGCGCAGGTTAGCCAGAATATACCAGCTGCCCCCCCTGTCATCGGCCGGCTGGCCGAAATGGTGACGCGTTTTGGCCTATCGGAGATTGAGCGTGATCTGCTGGTATTAAGCCTGTTGCCTCGCCTGGACAGCCGCTATGGCGCTATCTTCGCCTTCTTGCAGCACGGTGAGGCTCGCACTGTGCCGACGTTGGAGACAGGGCTACGCTTGCTATGTCCTGACAATGTGATCCGTCTTGTGCGGCAGGCGAGCCTGGGGCCGCATAGTCCGCTGTTTGCTCATGGCCTGGTCAATACACCAGAGGTGGGTGAGGTACCCCGTGAGCTCAAAATCAGCACCTCGGTATATCGTTTTTTGATGGGTGGTGATGCTGGCTTACCCGCACCTTGCACTGAATGGCTTAGACCAGTAGCGGATGCATTTGCGCCTGAATGGATCACCGCGCTTGCGCGTGGCTGGCATAGTGACGCTCCGATCAGCCCGGTCATGAGCTTGCGCGGCGAGCCCGGCAGTGGTCGGGGCGCAGCCCTGGCCGCCGCGGCAACTGTGGGGGGCCAGCGAGCTTTGCGGCTAGACCTGGCTGGCTTGCCCGCAGAGGATGATGATGCGTCAATAGTGTTGGGCCGAATTCTGCGCGAAACCCGGCTCTGGGGCACGTGTCTTGTGTTGGATGAAGTGGCTGCCCTAGCTGAGACGCGGCCTCGGCTATTTACTCCTTTCTTGCGCCAACTTGCCGTCCACCCGGCGCCGGTTGCCTTGCTGATCACAACGCATGCTGTGTCAATTTGGCTCGGTGCACGTCCGCAAATACTGTACGAGATGCCCGCTTGCCGGGCGGCGCACAGTGTGATGCTGCTGCGCCAGCATTTGGCACAGCGAGTGGGCGCAGCCGAGGCTGAGGCGATAGATCTGCAGGCGCTAGCGCAACGTTTTAGACTCTCGCCGGCGATCCTGACACAAGCCCTAGAAGAGGCAGATCTATACCGTCGGCAGCGCGCGCCAAATGCCCCTCTGGAAATGGCTGACCTAATGCGAGTCTTTGGGCTGCGTGCTCAACGCAATTTTGGCAAACTGGCGCAGCGTTTGACTCCTAAACGCGGTTTTGACGACCTGATGCTAACGGATGAGGTCAAGCAGCAATTGCACGAAGTTCTGGCCGCGATCCGCCACCGTGAAAGCGCGCTGGCATGTGGCTTTGCACGTAAGCTTGGTGATGCCACTGGCATCAGTGTGCTGTTTTATGGCGATTCGGGTACCGGCAAAACGATGGCCGCCGAAGTGCTGGCCGGTGCGCTGGGCGTTGATCTGATTAAGGTCGACTTGTCGACCGTGGTTAATAAATATATCGGTGAGACGGAAAAACATCTAGCGAAAATTTTTGATTTAGCGGCGGCTGATGCGGGCGTGCTATTTTTTGATGAAGCAGATGCACTGTTCGGTAAGCGCAGTGAGGTCAAAGACGCGCAGGACCGCCATGCCAATATCGAAGTATCTTACTTATTGCAAAGGCTCGAAGCTTATCCGGGACTGGTGATTTTATCGACTAACAACCGGGCGCACCTGGACGATGCTTTCACGCGCCGGCTGACCTTTATGACTCGTTTCACCTTTCCCGATGCGGCGGTGCGCGAGCGGATGTGGCGCGCGATCTGGCCTGAGCGTATTACGCTGGCTAGCGATGTTGATTTGGCAAGGCTTGCCGCCAGGGCTGAGATTACTGGTGGGAATATCCGCAATATTGCTTTACTGGCTACATGGCTTTCTTTTGAAGAAAAAGCTGCATGTGTGGAGCAGTCACATATCGATCAGGCTGTGCGGCGTGAGCTGAGCAAAATGGGACAGATGTGGCATGCCTGATTGAGAAAAAATGAGACCTTTTATGAACGAATATTACCCATCAGAGAGCACCTTGCTCGACCTTAACAGACACATTAAGGAGGCGATTTGCCGCTATATTCCATTAGAGGAGCGGAGCGAATTGGAAATCCGTTTTGATTTGCCTGAACAAGGTCAGGTCAATGGACCCACCATCAGTGTGTTTCTGTACGATATCCAGGAAGATCTGCAGCTGCGTAACAGTGAACACCGGCACTATAATCCTGCTAGGGGTGAACTAGCACCGGCGTATGTTCAAGCGCGCTGCTATTACTTGATTACCTATTGGGAGAAGCCGCAGAAAAGCGTTAGTCCGGCGGTGATGGGACCCGAAAGCACGGCAATGACACGGATGAATTATGTCCTCAATGCTCTAATCAATCACGGCACATTGCCAGAAGTGCCCAACGCTTATTGCCGGGTGTTGCCGCCAGTTGAGCATCTTAATAGTCTGGGCGCGTTTTGGCAGGCCTTGGGCAGCAGTCCCCGCCTCACTCTTGGTTATATGGTCACGGTGCCGATTGCTCTAACCGATAAGAAAGAACTCGTCAAGCCAGTTAAGGTCATGGAAAGTCAGTTGGGGCAAAAGCCGGTAGGAGATCTGTATCTGCAGGCATCATATATGCTATGGAACAAACTATATGATGCACTTGGGAGCACCCAAAGTGGCGTTACGCGTGAGCAGCTTGAAAAGGTGATGATTCATTGCACTCCGTACAAACCTGAGCCGCCTAAACCTGATCCAGAGTCGCGCGAGGATGCTGGAGGGGCGGAGAATGGTATTCATGTCAAGGTGAGCGGTGTGGCGCCATCAGTTGCTCAGGAACAGATTAAAGACACCATTTCCGGTTGGGAAAACGAATCAATCGTTCCAATTGAAGGTGCCACGCTAATGATTAGAAAGACTGACGATTTAGGGCTAAATTTTGTTTAAGAATAAGGAGACAGATCATTTTAACTTCTAACG
This sequence comes from Mycoavidus cysteinexigens, assembly GCA_031963245.1. GTDB lineage: Bacteria > Pseudomonadota > Gammaproteobacteria > Burkholderiales > Burkholderiaceae > Mycoavidus > Mycoavidus cysteinexigens_A. The sequence continues at coordinate 10,337 of JASSUC010000009.1, read as the reverse complement.
TTTCAAAGAATGCTCCACTTAGTGGCAAGAAGCGATCTACAGGTGTTGAATCTGGTAGCAGCGCGATGGAAAGCAAGCCGGGTAACTCGTCTGCGCTGGTCGGGAATTATCTGCAGCAGAGAACCGGCAGCAGAGGGGGCGCGGCTGCCGCTTCTAAGATGGGGCAAAGTGGTTTAAGTCATCAGAACAAGCAAAATCCTGATAAATTTGCAGCGGCGAATGACGAGAACTACGACTCCAGCTCATTAGCTGGATAACATAATAGAGCCTCCCTAAAAGGAAAGGGCCATGAAACAAAGATTTAGTGCGCTTATCAATCATTGCACTCTGCCAAACGTGTCCTTCACGCTTAATTTAGGAGCGTTTTGGCAGGCCTTGGGCTGGAGGCTGTGAAAATCAACTCGGGAACAGAGGAAATAGATTTTCAAAGCTTAGAATGGAAATCAACAAAATTTTTATTCGAGATTTTATCGGAACTAAAAAAATTAAGAGAGGGCCGTTCGGAGCCAGTTGAGGCCAGGCAGGGGCCGCTAGAGTCACTTTTGATATCTGATTTGCCAGGACTCGATGACCTGCCTGATCTGTCTTAGCTAAGGTTTGATCTACCGGAATTTGAATACCTAAGTATTTTTCAATATCAGTATGAGTAATACCGGGACACTCGTACATAAGTGTCTCTAATTGAGTGCTAGTAGAGGGGATGATGACGAAAGAACAACAAGCGATGACGAGCGAACAACACGTTAAAAATAAGAAGGGTTCTGGCCCCGAGCAGTACGGAATTACCGAAGGGTCTGAGTTGGGTTCGACTGAGCGGGAAGAGGTAGTCTGGAATTCAGATTGGATTAATGGGCTTAACTTACATCCAGAGTGGTCTGATAAGCGTAGTTCAAATCCAGAGTGGATGGGTAGTCGCGTGCCTAATCCAGAGATGGTGCTGAAGTGGATTTTAGCTAAACCATCTGTTCAGAAAGCTTATCAACGCTTCACGGAAGAAACAAATAGCTTTTTGGATGAAGTTAAAAAAAACGATGACGATTTTAAAAAATTAAAGCCCAAGCAACAGCAAGACGCCATTTCTAAAAACAAGTATTGGCCTCGCAATGGCGATCTAAAGGACTTCAACGCGTTTGCGGCCATATTCAATATGGAAACAGGAGATTATGAGAGCAAATTCCTCAATTTGCCCGGAAAATTTGATAAGGACATGCCATTTTGGGGTATACAGAAAGTAGATGATCAGACCTATTCCATTGCTGAAGAAATTACTGGCGAAATTACCAGTGACGAAGAGTTCACAAAGTTATTTGACACGCCGTTTCGTGGCATACAGAAGATAGCTGACCAGGCCTATTCAATTACTAGTCTTAGCGACAAAGCGTTTACAAAATTATTTGACGTCCCGTTGCATGGCATACAGAAAATAAATGATCAGACTTATTCAATTACTCGTCTTAGCGATGAAGAATTTAAAGAGTTTAAAAAGGAGTGTGGCATAAAGAAGGCGACGAAGATAGCTGACCAGGCCTATTCAATTACTGACCTTAGCGACAAAGCGTTTACAAAATTATTTGAGACGCCGTTTCGTGGCATACAGAAGAAAGAAGACCAGACTTATTCAATGACTAGTCCTAGCGACAAAGCGTTTACAAAGTTATTTGACATGCCATTTCGTGGCATCCAAAAGATAGGTGACCAAACTTATTTAATTACTGACTTTATAGAGTCTATTAATAAAGTGTATGAAGACGGCAACAGGCTTTACAAGGACAAGCAGCTTTACGGAGAAGACAAGAAGGAAGGCGGTTTGCACAAAAGTGTTATCGCTTTGAATAAATTTTTTATCAATAGTATGAGAATGCCCCCGGGTGATAACAAGCTTTCAAGTCTCTTTGGTGCTCCAGCGTTACATGCGGAGGTGCAAGCATTCAATGATTTCCTGAAAAAAGGTATTGGCTTGGCGCACGGTGTTATTTTCACGAAAAAGCTGGTGACAAATAGTCTTGGTCAGGCCGGAGATGATTTCCCCGCCTGTTTTAACTGTAATGCACTACTAAGCCTGGTTCATGTGACGACTGGTCGATCAGCTATTCATTCGGCTCATGCTGATATGGTGCACAAAGCCAGGCAGGAGATGCAGGAAGCCCGAGGCAAGCAGGAGGTGCAGGAAGCCGAAAGCACTCTGAAGCTCAATCAGTGGCTGGAAGAGCAATCCGGCAACTTGGATGTGGAGCCTCATGAGGCTTTGGCTATGTTGCCTTCTGATCTGCATTCGGCTCCGTGGCAGGTGGAGGGAGCTTAATCCATTGGCAGAGGACGTCGCGTTCTTCAGAGATTTATCGGAACTGAAAAATTTAAGAGCGCGCCTTCTGGAACCTGCTGAATCCAAACATGGGTCGCTAGAGTCACGGGGTTCTAAACCTGATCTGTCTGAGCTCGCTGACCTAACTGAGCTGCTCGACCTGCCTGAGCTGCTTTAGCTAAAACTTGATCTGCCTTTCATCTGGAAGCGCTCGCAAAATATTTTGCGAGGTGGAATTAACGCCGACTTCAGCGACGTCGTGGGCCTCTGCGCGAGTACCAACGCGTGTGCGCAAATATCAGTAGGCATGATGCAATTGCACACTCATTCGTATCAATGCTTAGCACTGTCAGAAATTTTGTATATTTGAAGCTAAGGTTAGATTTGATCGCATTTAGAAATACTGGTGTTAATTCAATCGAACCAAGGGGAGAAAATTTATGCCAACGGCAGGATATATGTTAAGTAAAGACAACAATCATAAAAAAGACAGTTCTATAAGAAAAAAATCTCTTTCAAACTCTACTGAAGAGTCTGATAGTAGTCAGTTGACAGAGACGGAATCGATTGAACTCAATGCTATGATGAAATTTCTTTACGAAAATAATTCTAAAATGGAGGAACTTGAGAAATTTCTAGATTCAATAGACTCAGATGCATTTACAAGAGCACCAGCAAGCCGACGACAGGAGCATGCTCAGGGTCAAGTTCATAGCGGACCCCAAAGATTTTCAAGCAGTTCAGTTCCTGTAAAACTCGAAAATAGCCCAGGGACTTGGCACGATGATAAGCAACGAGCCCCATTCCCTTTTCTTACAAAACACAAGCATATTTTTGGCGCTGATAGAAAAGTAACTGCAAATGACATAATGACCGTTATTGATACTTTTAACGCTAGAAAGAGTTATACAAAAAGAGATATCGTTATTCTAACGGGTACCCATGGCGCAGTTTCTGGGGACAATTGGGTTGATCTAGTGAGACGCAATAGAGTGCAACGCGATCCTAGTTTAATTGAAAGCAATTTTTTGAATGAAGATCAGAATAATATTAATAATTTAAGGAATATTGTTGATAAGAATGGTGCGCGCACGTATTCTGATGAATTCATTAATCGAATTAGGGTTGTGGATATGGATGGTATGACAGATAATCAAATTGAGGATTATATAAAAAGTAAGAAAAAACATATCATATTGGCATATTGTTATAGTCGAAATGATGAAGCTTTAAGGTTTTATAGAAGGTTACCACCCGTTACTAGTTATACAAAAAGTCTAGGTGACCCAACGGATTTACTAGAGCTTATAAATGCTAATGTCCACATTGTAGACGCTCAAGACAGGAATACATTCGCTATAGATAGATTCCACGATGCAAGGGATACAAACTTCCAAGATCAAAATGGTGAATACTATATGAGCATTACAGATAGTAATGGCCAGACCCACATTGTAGACCGCCACGGCGATGCTTATTTTTTAGATCCTAACGACAATTTCCAATCTTTGCCGAACACCCCATTGAGGTAGGCAAAATCTATGTAAAAGTAGGATCAGAGAGTAGTCTCGTCCTTGATGCCGTCAGCATGCTGGCACCTCAGCGGATAATGGATTCATTAATCACTTAAACAAGGATGAAAAATATGCCGGTGGGGAAAAATTCTACGGTGGCTCAGCAGTTTGGTCGAGCAAATGCAAGATCGAGGCCTAGTGTAAGCGAGCAGCATGACGAGAGTAGGCGGCACTCTAATGAGTTTTATTCGTTAGTAAGACGGTACTTAAGCTCCAATAAAGGCAGCTTTAACCTGCCCAAATTGCCTAGCGAAATTTCGGAAAACGTTAATAACGGCTCGCAAGAAATTCATGCAATCAATCTGGAAATTGGCCACGATAAAAGCGTCGCCAAAGATAAAAAACAAGCAGTCTCGAAAGAAACCCAAGAAGAAATGACTTATGGGTTTTTGAATAAACTGCACAAAATGCCTTATTTAAAACGCGCTGCTAACTTTATAGCATCATCGGAGCAGTCAGAAAATAGAATTGAAACGATTCTAGTTCACGGCACATTCAACGCTACTGCCGCTGAAGTAGGGTGGACTAGTCCAAGTGGAAAATATGCCGATATAGTACGCAAAAATTTTGGCGGAAATGTTACTGCCTTGCAATGGAGCGGGAAAAATCACCGGCGTGCTCGCATTGACGCAGCGCGAACGCTTGCGCAAAAAATTAATCAAAATACACAAGCCGGTATCATCACCAACGTGATTGCCCATAGCCATGGTGGCAATGTGGCTTTTGAAGCTGTCCAGCTGATGCAAGGCAAGCTCGAGCAACTGGTCACCCTAGGTACGCCAATCCGGGAGGACCATTTGCCATCGGCTGAAGAGCTTAGAGAAAAGGTAGAGCACTATCTGCATATTTCGGGCGGGAAAGATACTATCGCACCGAAAGGCGGCTTAGATTTTGTCACCCCCGGTAAGAAGGACTTTTTTCAGAAAATGGGCGTGAATAAAGCGGATATAAGAACTGAATTGGCCAATACTCAACTCCATATTACGGACGCGACTCATAGTGAATTACATTCGCAGGCGGTCTTGGAGTTAATTAAACCCTATAAGACCACAGATGTGACGAAACTATGACATAACTTGCTGTGTTGAGTTAATTAGCGTGTCAACTTCATGCGCCAAGCCATGGCAAGCTGCGGCAACGCCAGCCATTAGTTGTATTACGGTGTCCGCCGCGGTCCTTATCGCCTTCAAAGCCTTCAAGGACATCAAAAGCAAGCGTAAACCCAGCTCGAGTAGCCGCCGCTGCGGCAAGCTTTGAACGGCCCGCACTACGACAGAGCAACAGGAGTGGCGTTTCCAACGTCACCATTTCTCGTAATTGATTGATAAACGCCAGATTGGGCGCACCGCTTGGATAGTTCATCCATTCAAGATGAAGATATTGGCTAAAATTGATGGCTGGCCTGCCAACCCAGTCAAGCTCAGCGCGTGTACGTACATCAATTAGCCGGGCTGCACTATCTCTTTGCAGTACTTCAAAGGCCTCGTTAGGTGTGAATGCGCCAGCGTAAGGCAATTCGCGTTCTAGGTGGCGCTGTTGGGCCTGTGTGTAAAGCTGTTCAAGAGCACTCATTTAGATTCAGTCAACAAAGATTAAATCACTATTTTAAGGCAATTCTCAACGCAGGCTGAGTATTTTCCGAGCCGGATATTATTGCTTTTTCTACGCCACAGTTTATAATCATACTCTTCAATGATTTCAAGCATATTGGGTCTAAATGGAGTCCTCCTGGATCAAGGCTCATTCGAATTTTGGTGCTCGCTTAACACGAAATAGCGAGCATCTGATCGCTGCACTCTATACCATGAGCAACAGACTATTAGCAACAAAACCCTCTTGAGGTGAGTTAGGCCATACTGGTTTTGCTTGTTGTAAGGATTTCCAGACTCTCTTACGTTAAACGACAGTGGGTGTAGCGTAAGGGGACGGAAGATGTCAATTCTAAATTTGGGCCATTTAGCAGGAGTAATGTATGAGTAAAACCGTAGCCGATGTGATGCAACTTGTCAGCGAAGAAAACGTTAAGTTTATCGATTTTCGTTTTACCGACACACGGGGCAAGGAACAGCATCTATCAGTACCGACATCGGTGTTTGAGGCGGATAGATTTGAAAGTGGTCAAGCGTTTGACGGCTCTTCAATTGCTGGTTGGAAGGGTATCGAAGCATCTGATATGTTGTTGATGCCGGATCCAAATACTGCCTATATTGATCCTTTTTATGAAGAGCCCACTTTAGTATTAGTGTGCGATGTGGTTGAGCCTTCTGATGGTAAAGGCTATGAGCGTGACCCACGCTCGCTGGCTAAACGCGCGCAAGCTTATCTTAAGAGTACAGGCTTAGGCGATACGGCTTATTTTGGACCAGAACCCGAGTTCTTTATTTTTGATTCGGTGCAATGGGGCGTGGATATGTCGGGCTCCTTTGTTAAAGTCAATTCGGAAGAAGCACCGTGGTCTTCAGGTAAAGAATATGAGCATGGCAACACCGGCCACCGCCCAAATGTGAAAGGCGGGTATTTTCCCGTGGCGCCAGTTGATACGTTTCAAGATATGCGCTCTGAAATGTGTCTATTACTTGAGCAGCTTGGGGTGCCAGTTGAAGTACATCACCACGAAGTAGCGGGTGAAGGCCAGAATGAAATCGGTACTAAGTTCTCCACTTTGGTGCAGCGGGCGGATTGGACTCAGATCCTAAAATATGTAGTGCACAATGTTGCCCATACATATGGCAAAACAGCTACCTTTATGCCTAAGCCGATTGTCGGCGATAATGGTTCAGGCATGCATGTTCACCAATCGATCTGGAAAGACGGCCAAAACCTCTTTGCCGGCCATGGTTATGCGGGGCTATCAGAGTTTGCACTGTATTACATTGGCGGGATTATCAAACATGCGCGTGCGCTGAATGCGATTACCAATCCTACAACCAACTCGTACAAGCGTTTAGTCCCGGGTTTTGAGGCGCCGGTAAAATTGGCGTACTCAGCGCGTAACCGCTCTGCTTCGATTCGTATTCCGCATGTTTCAAGTCCGAAGGGCCGCCGCATTGAGACGCGCTTCCCAGATCCAATGGCGAATCCGTATTTGGCATTCTCCGCGCTTCTAATGGCAGGTTTGGATGGGGTGCAAAACAAGCTTCATCCAGGTGAAGCAGCAGACAAAAATCTCTATGATTTGCCGCCTGAAGAAGACAAAAAAATCCCAACCGTTTGTGCCAGTTTGGATGAAGCGCTGTATCACCTCGATCAAGATCGTGAATTCTTGACTCGCGGTGGCGTCTTTACCGATAGCATGCTGGATGCCTATATTGAATTAAAAATGGCGGAGTTGACTCGTTTCAGAATGACGACGCATCCGATTGAGTTTGATATGTATTACTCCCTCTAAACCAGGCTAAGAAAGCTGGTAAGCGTTGAGTCGTAATGTGTATCAATAGCGTATAGCTGTGCCTGGCACAGCTATACGCTAGCTATATCTAATAGTCTTTTCTGGATCATTTTAGAAGAAGTTGCGCTGACGCCAGCTTCTTTTGCATATTCTTTCCACTTTGCAACAGCGGCTTTCACTTGATTAATTATTTGTAAAGCGTTGGCTTTTTTGATACCGTTTATTTCTGCAAGTCTTAACAGATGGGACAGGGTTGGTTTTTTGCCTTCACCCATGATCATTGTGCAATGTTCTCCAGCGGGGCCAGACGAAAAAGTTAGATCATAAGCAGGCGACACAGACCATACCCCATTTTTATCCATTAAAAAAGAAAAATTCTTCGCATGATCATCGCGGTTGCAAGCGAACACATTAAAGACAGCCGCTCGAAACTGTTTTTCGCATTCGTGTATTTTTTTAGTTAACCAAAGCGTGACTTGCATAATATTCTCATAATCCAGGTTGGGAATACGGTGATCACTATGAAGTAGACCGCTCACGGTGTGCATATGTAGACGTTGTCCATTGATACAATCAAAGCGCCGTACACCGAAATAGCCGGGGCCTTTTCGAGATGCAAAAAGTTTGGCTGGTGGGACGTTCAGACCGGCCTCTTTGGCCATTAGGTGATAAGCATATTCGATGGGTCCAATATCATTGGAATCAAATAAAGAGCGAAACTTAATGATCCATTCTTCTCCATCTATCTGTGTCAGGATTTTAGGGCGCGCCCCCGCAGAAGAACCACTCATTGCAAGTAGCTCCTCGACAAACTGATCATGATCGTTGCTTTGAAACTGACATATTTCGCTTGCAATTGCATCTAAATTTCTTTGATGAGTGAGGGCCAATCCTTCTATTTCCGGCTGGTAAACCAGAGCGCCCATACCTAATTTTCCGACATAAGCGAGTCGATCTAAAGGTGAGAGTTGCTGTGGATGGATGCTGAGTTTCATCAGCTTTCGATCAAGCAGCAAGCGCCCCCATCCATCTGGCAAGCTATCATTAAAAACACCAAATAAGCCATCAAAAACTTGATCCCGGCACGCTGTCATGCCGGCTTTAAGAGGAAGCTTAAAAGGGGAGAGCTCTAATCCTGTTTTTATAAAATCAGGATGATATTCAAAAAATATGACTCGATCTTTTAGCGCGAGCTGCCCCAGCGCGAGCATTTCTTTCCCGCGCATAAAAGAAACTTGCACAACAGATTGATTTTTAAAGTTCATTGTCGCCCTCTTTGCCGTGGTTTATCTTTCATAAGCGCATCAATCGAGACAAAACTCTCCGGCTCTGCTTCTTTAAAAAGCCCTTTGAATTCTTCAAACGCATCTAAAATAACCGCAAGCTTAAGGAGGGACTCAAGGGATATTTTTCCTGTGCGCTCAAATTTTTTCAGTACGCCCAAACTCACGCCGGAACGTTCTGCCAAGCTCTGTTGGCTGAAGTTCAACGCCAGCCTTTTGGCTCGCGCTTGCTTTGCAATATGCTCCGCCATGCTCCGTGGAGTCATAAAAAATGTAGATATCATAGTACCTTTTATATTAAAAAATTAATTATAGTAGATATTATAATATGCTTTATTGTTTTTATTTATATTGTCTAAAAATCTTGTGCCCTATCTAAAATGCTGCACGTCGGGCCAGACTGATAACAAAAGCGATATTTGAAAGTATTAACGCTTGCTTATTTTGATGTTTTTGTCAAAAATACGCATTAATCGCCCATTTTTTGATGTAAATGTCAAATGAAAACTCTTTAAGAACTCGGAGAAGCTGTCTCTGTCCGCCGCCGGGCCCTTGGCCTCAAGCAAGGTGTGGTGGCTGTGCAGTCTGGTATCACCCAAGAATCTCTTTCACGCTTTGAACGCGGGCATGTCCCTGAATTTGGCTCACGTAAGTTGCTGGCTGTACTCGCTGTACTGGGCATGGAGCTTTATTTTATTAAAACGGTGCCTGCGGGCTCTCTTGATGAATTGCGCAGAGAACGGGGTGGTTTATGACGTTCTCAATTCAACAGCGAATATCTATCTATGTTTACCGCTATTTCGAGCACGGCCATTCCATCTTACTTTTGAGTGACCAACATTTTCTGCTCACAATTGCACTTCGGACCTGAACCTACTAAGATTTTGTCTTTTGGTCCCCCATAACTAAATAAGGATATTTTCATGTTAGCCTCTATTGCGAATTCTGCGATCCAATCCTATCCTCTAGTACAAAAATCTACCACGCCTTCATTACTCTCACTACCCGTAGAAATTCAAGAAGAAGTAGAAAGTCGGCTGGATTATTCGGCTCAGCAAGCTCTTTTTAAAGCATTGACTACGGTGACTCGCAATGGCGAGCCGCTGGACTCACCCGCTTTGAAATTACATTTGTTGCAGCACCGGATTGCGCCGAAATATCAACCGGCTCTAGCCAACTCGGACGCTAGCTTACAAGCCTTTGCATTGAGTCAATTGCAGCGCCTATGGGCAGCGGGGAGACTCGATACAATCGTAGAGAAGCCTGCACTTTTTGAACTGTTGCGTCTTATTGACGACCCAGCGACAGTTAGGTTTTTAAAGGAAAAGATCCAACAAGAGCCGGAGTTAAAGGAAAAGCTACTGAACTGGGTCGAACGCTCCAAAACAGAAGAGGTGCAAGCCATCGCCGCCAATGCATTGACACTGTTGGTTAAAGCGGAAGTAGCGTTGACCGGCCAGGATTTCAAAGGCATTCGGGTGCCCAAGGCAGATTTAAGCTATGGGATATTTAACGGTACGCAATTTGAAGAGGCAGATTTAAGCAACGTCGCTTTCCATGGCGCACAGTTACGAGGCGCAAATTTGCAAAGAGCGAATTTGGCTGAGGTCAATTTTGGTGAGCCGCCCGCAATAGAGGTAGGCCATCCGGTTGAGCAGGGTTGTCCTTCCCCCGATGGGCGCTGGTTGGCTTTGAGCACACAGAACAGCGAGATTAAACTGTATCAAGCTAAGACCTTAGAACCTGTTTAGAGTCTCTTAAGTAAAAGCACCAGGAAAGCGAAGTGAACG